>RHKY01000025.1:0-64877 GCA_008363385.1 Acidobacteriota bacterium
GCTTCCCCAGCACGATCTCGTTGACCCGGCGCGGCGGGACGCGGAGGTCGCGGGCGAGGCGGTACTGACTCAGGCCGTTCGGCTCGAGGAACTCGGCCAGGAGGATCTCTCCGGGGTGGACGGGAGCGTGCTTGGGCATCGCGGTCACCTCACGAGAACCTGTTCGGCTGCTCCCGCCCGGCTTGCGCCCTATACGCCATTGGCGGATAATGCTGGTGTGCGCTTCCTCGAGACTCGGATCTTCACGGACGCCATCGCGGATCTCATATCAGACGACGACTATGCCGCTCTCCAAGCCGCCCTCATCTCACGCCCTCATCTCGGCGTCCTCATTCCGGGAGGCGGCGGGATCCGCAAGCTCAGATGGCACGTACCCGGCCGGGGTAAACGGGGCGGTTTGCGCGTGATCTACTTCTGGGAACCACAGCCTGAGGTCTTCTTCATGCTCTACGCCTACCCGAAGAGCGAGCGCGACGACCTCTCTCGTCTTCAGCTGCGTCTGTTGCGACGCATCGCGGAACAGGAGCTGTCATGAAGAAAGCCCATTTCGATGCACTGATCGAGAGCGTTCGGGAGGCCGGTCGCATACGGCGCGGTGAGGCCAAGCCTTCTCGAGAGTTCCGGTTCACCCCGACCGACGTCAAGGCCATCCGAACTCGGCTCGGCAAGTCGCAGTCTCAGTTCGCACTCATGATCGGGGTGAGCGTCTCCACGCTCCAGAACTGGGAACAGGGTAGGCGCCGTCCCGAAGGCCCGGCTCAGGCGCTCCTTCGCGTCGCCGCGGCGGCACCGCACGTCGTGGCAAAGACCCTCTCGACTCGCTAGAGTCGCCCCGAGCGGAAGGGTCCCCTCGTATCTCGCTGGCCGGCCCGGAGGCGCGGGCCTCCGAGGGCTGGGTGACGACGAGCACCGGGGTCCGGGGCGACCCCGAGGCGGACCAGGCGGCGCCGACGCCGTAGGCCCGAACGGCCGGCTCCCAAGGGCCTCAGCTCGCCGAGCGTCGACTCCGGGTCATGGGGCCGGGGCTTCGAAGCCGAGCCAGCGCAGTACGGCACGCTCGACGGAGGCGAGCTGTGCCGGCGAGAGGCGGCCGAGGGGGCGAATGAGCCGGACAAGGGGAATCGTTACGATTCCCTGGGCGTCGAAAGCGCCTGGCTTCAGGAACGGAACGGGTACGTCGACCTCGAAGCGAGAAGCCCGCATGGTCGTCGTGTGAGGCACGAGGGTCGCGAGCGCACGGTCTTCATCCGCCGCGGGGACGCTGATCACAACTGCCGGCCGAGTCTTCGCCGCCAGCCCCAGGTCGACGAGCCAGACTTCCCCCCGGGCAGGGGGCTTCAAGAGCTCCTCTCGCGTTCATCGAGCTCGAGGAAGACCTGATCAGCCGCGTGGGTGAGCTCGTCGTCGCCGGGCGATTCGTAGGGGGCCTGCAGGGCTTGGCGGAGGAGGACCGCGATGACCTCACGCTTCTCGGTCTCCGGGAGGGCTTCGAACGACTCGATCACGTGGCGGGCCGTATCTGTCACGACCTGATACTAGCGCGGGCCTCCCCTGGAGGGTCCCCTGGCTCCACGTTCGCCGGCCCCGAGGCGCGGGCCTCGGAGGGCTGGCCGACGACGAGCACCGGGGTCCGCGGCGACCAGCCCGAGGCGGCCCAGGCGGCGCCGCCGACCCTGTGAGCCGGCCCTGGCCGCATGGCCGGGATCGCGGGCACCGCCGTCTCAGATGGCCTTCGAGAGGACGGGAACCTCGCGGGCGATGCGGGACCCGGTGCGGTCCTTCTCGGTCTCGAGCTCGTACCGCACCTGTAGGTTCAGCCAGAACCGCTCCGTGGTTCCGAAGTACCGCGAGAGGCGCAGGGCGGTGTCCGCGGTGATCCCTCGCTTCCCCAGCACGATCTCGTTGACCCGGCGCGGCGGGACGCGGAGGTCGCGGAGGCGGTACTGACTCAGGCCGTTCGGCTCGAGGAACTCGGCCAAGAGGATCTCTCCGGGGTGGACGGGAGCGTGCTTGGGCATCGCGGTCACCTGCTAGTGGTAGTCGACGATCTCCCGACGTCCCGTCGCCCGCCACCTTTCCCACGGCGGAGGTTCGGGAAGGCGCGCCGCCGGCCGCTCTTCCAGTCCACGTACTCGGTGGAGTCGTGTGCGGCCCAGAAGGCGCGCTCCTCGTCCTCCGACGAGAACGCAGGGACGGGCTTACGCCCATGGCTGCGCGGCACGGATCTCACCGCGTCGGCAGCTCCGGGGTGGAGCCCCGGCTGGTATGCCAGAACGCGAGGACCTCGATGCGGTCACCGGTCGGCGAGACTCTGTAATAGAGGTAGTAGCGGACGCGGGCGAGATGAACGCGACGAACGTCAGTCAGAGTGGTGGACTTCACGGAGCGCGTCAACGAGCCTCGCCTCGTCGTCGGGAGCCAGTTCGAAGGTCTCGTCGCCCTCGGGTGCGAGGATCGTGACCACTGCTCCCTCGGGGAGCTGACCCGGTGGGATCTCGATGGCCCCGTGGCGGACCGTTCCGGTGGAGATGACCATGGGCGAGATGATACCGAACAGCCCTCGAGGCGTTCACTTCCTCGCCTCGCCGCGCATTGCGCTCCGGGACGCCTACGGCTGGGACGGCGGGCGGATCGGGACGACGCTCGTCAGCGGCGAGACGACGCTGGCCGTGCCGCTGTCGGGCCTCTCCGGCCGCCGGTCCTTCTCGATCGCGACGCTGGCCGGCCCGGAGGCGCGGGCCTCCGAGGGCTGGGTGACGGCGACGAGCACCGGGGTCCGGGGCGACCAGCCCGACGCGGCCCAGGCGGCGCCGAGGAGCGCGGCGAGCGTGGCCGGGATGGCCGGGATCGAGAAGTTGAACTCGACGAGGCCGTGAACGAGGAGCGCCACGAGCGCTCCGAGGCCGGCCAGGGCGACCGCCCCCTCCTCGTGGTGCCGCTGCGCGAAGAAGCGGCGCGCCAGGAGCTGGACGCCCGAGAGGAGGGCGACCCCCCCCAGCAGGAACCCGACGAGGCCGGAGGTGACGAGGAGCTGCAGCGACTCGCTGTGGGCCTGGTCGACGAGGCCCGTGAAGCCGCGTGGCTGGACCTGCCGGAACGCCTCGCGGAAGGTCCCCAGGCCCGAGCCGAGGACCGGGTGGAGCCGCCACGCCGCGAGCGAGTGGGTCCAGACGACGACGCGCCCGTCGCTCCCGATGTCGTTCGGGTCGGCGGCGAGGAACCTCAGGAACGGACCCTTGCCCGTCGTGGAGGCGGCGAAGGCGGCCGAGAGGGCGACGGCCAGGACGAGGCCCGCGGCCGTCCCCGCGTGCGCGGCGCGCCCTCCCCGCGCGAGGGCCCGGCTCTGCCGCCGGTGGAGGACCGTGAGCCCCATCAGGACGAGGGTCGCGGCGACGGCGCCCAGGATCCCGCCGCGGGAGCGGGTGAGGGCGAGCGCGGCGGCGACGGCGCCCCAGAGGAGGACGGTCGCCCCGATCGGCAGGATCGAGCGGGTGATCCCCTCCAGGCGCGCCAGCCACCCCTCGGCTCCGCGGTCGGCCTTCCGCAGCTGGCTCCACTGCAGGCCGAAGGCGACCGCCAGCGCCACCTGCAGGTAGCCCGCGAGGTGGTTCGGGTTGACGAACGGGTCGCGGATCCGCTCCAGCCCCTCGCCCCGCGTGACGGCCGTCGCGATCGCGGCGAAGGCCGTCCCGAGGAGGACGGCCACGAAGACCCGCCGCCTGTGGCGCGAGGCCGCCACGCGGGCCGCGGCGAAGAAGAGGGCGACGTAGGAGAGGCCGAGGAGGGCGGTGGCTCGCGTCTCGGCCGGGGCCAGCGAGACCCGGAAGGGCTGGGCGTCTCGCCCGTGGGCGGCGAGGACCGCGTTGGCGTCGCGCCAGGCGCGCGCGCTCTCGGGCGCCACGCGCGAGAGGAGCCCCTCGGGGAGCGGCGCGGCCTGGAGGAAGCCGAGGAGGGCCAGGGCCGCGAGGGCCGCCATCGGGACCCAGGCCCGGCCGAGCGGCACCCTGTATCCTCGGGTGAGCGCCGCGAGCGCTGCCGTCGAGAACGACAGCAGCTCGAGGACGAGAGTGTCGCCGGAGACGACGCGGCCCCACGGGAAGGGGGCGACGGCGACCGTGACGAGCAGGAGGGCGAAGGCCGGAAGAGACAGCGGGTCGGAGCGGTCCCACCGGAACGCGCGCGCCGCAGTGGCCCTGGACTCATGAAGAAGCTTCACCGAACCGTGACCCTGTCCCTCGTCCTCGCCGCGACGGCCCTCTCGGCCGCGCCTCCCGACGACTTCTACGTCACCCGGCTGAGGGCTGGCGAAGAAGCTTACACGAACCAGCTCTGGGCCCAGGCGGCCGACGAGCTGCGCGTGGCGAGCTTCGGCCTCCTGGAGAACCCGCCGACGCTCACGCGGGCCCTGTTCTACCTGGCTCTCTCCCAGTCGCGGGCGAAGCGGACGGCCGAGCTGACCGAGACGCTGAACCGCTTCGTCGACGTGGAGAGGCGCTTCCCGGGGTACGCGAAGCTGGACGCCCCGGCCGAGGCGAAGAAGGAGTTCGAGGGGCTCCTCGCCGAGCGGGTCCTGCCGAGGACGCTCAGCCTCGTCCCGTCGCTGGCCCGGCTCGTCGAGACGGACGCCCAGAAGATCGCCAAGCTCCCCGCCGCCAGCCGCGTGGCCGCGCTGGAGCAGAAGGCGAAGGAGGAGCCGGCCTCCACCGTCTGGACGCTGGAGCTTTCGAAGTCGTACCTCGAGACGGGGGACGAGAAGGCGGCGATCCGGTGGGCGTCGAAGACCCTAGAGCTCGACGAGGAGGAGACCGAGGCGCGGGTCGTGAGGGCCCGGGCGCACTTCGCCCGGAGCGACTGGGACCTGGCGCTCGCCGACCTGAAGCTCCTCCCCGAGAAGACGCTGGCCGAGACGCCGGCGCTCCAGGCCGACCTCTTCGTCTGCCTGGCCCGGGCCAAGGACTGGACCGGGGCCCGGGAGTCGCTGGCGAAGGTGCCGGCGGACCTGCAGGAGAGGCCGGACGTGGCCGCGGCCAAGAAGCGCCTGCCGGCCGAGGCGCCGGCGCCCGCCGGGGAGCCGTCCCAGACGGCGGCGGGTGTCCCCCCGAGCCCGGGCCCGCCGCCCGCCGCGCCTCCCGAGCGGGCCGCCCCGCCGCGGCCCCAGACGGGCGAGACAGCAGCCGCGTCGACCCCCACGACCTCCGCTCCGCCCCCCGCGGCCGGCGGGCCCTCCCCGGCCGCGATGGCCGGCGTGGTCGCCGAGGCCCGGAAGCTCGTGTCGGAAGGGCGGGCCGACGAGGCCCGCAAGCGCCTCCTGCCTCTGGCCCGCTCCGGCTCGACCGACCGGGAGCTGCGCCGGACGATCCTGGAGGTGGCCTACTTCACGAAGGACTGGAGCCTGGCCGCCGCGCAGGTGCCGTACCTGGAGC
Source organism: Acidobacteriota bacterium (assembly GCA_008363385.1). Lineage (GTDB taxonomy): Bacteria > Acidobacteriota > Thermoanaerobaculia > UBA5066 > UBA5066 > RHKY01. The sequence goes on from RHKY01000025.1 coordinate 5,424, forward strand.
CGTTTGCCGACGGGGAGGAGCCGCAGATGTTCTACGCGGCCGTCGGCCTCTTCGAGGCGGGGAAGGTCGAGGAGGCCCGGACCCTGATCCGGCGCGCCCGCCCGAAGATCAACCCGAGCCCGTTCGTCGACTACTACACGAAGCGGATCCTGGGCACGCCCTGAGCCGCGAGGCCCGGGCCCGGGAGCCTTCCGGGCGCTTCCTTGACGGGACCTCCCCGGGAAACTAAAGTACCGTGGGCTTTTCGCGAAGGAGGCGAGATTGAGAGGACGACGCATCGCAGCCGCGATCCTGCTGCCGGCGCTTACCTTGCCGGCTGGCGCGCTGCGGGCTGCCACGCCGACGATCAGCCACCAGAAGCTCGCCTGCATCCCGCGGGACAACTCGAGGGTCGTCATGGACGTGACCTCGCCCTCGATGGTCACCGCGGTGCGCGTCTACTTCCGCTCGACGAAGTACCAGACGGAGCGGTACGTGGAGGCCCGGAAGGGCCCGGGGAACCAGTACTTCGCGATCCTGCCGATCCCGAAGGCCGAGACCGACGAGGTCGAGTACCGGATCATGGCGGTCGACGTCCGGGACGACAGGAACGAGACGGACAAGATGCTCGTCGAGGTCGACTCCGGCTGCGACATGAAGCTGACCGAGACCGAGGAGATCTACGCGAACAACCTCGTCATCGGCCTGACCGCCGACGACCAGGACCCGATCCCCGAGGGGTTCAAGTGCGAGGGGATCATCAGCAAGATCACGGTCGAGGGCGTCCTGAAGCCGCACGACGAGTGCGCGGCCGTCATGGCGGTCATCCCCCCCGGCGTCTGGATCGCCGCCGGGGCCGCGGCCGTCGTCGGCGGGACGATCATCATCGACAAGGACGACGACCCGAAGCAGCCCCTCTCGCCTTACCGCCCGAGCCAGAAGTAGGGAACGATGAGACTTCGCGCCGGAGCCCTCGCCCTGGCCCTGGTGGGCCTCTTCTCCCTCCCCGCCGCCGCCGAGGGCCTCGTCCTGTTCGTCCAGGGCGGGGTGAACCAGGCAAACCCGAACACGGACGTGGGCCTGAAGAACTACACGGCCGAGAGCTCGGCCGGGACGGGGATCGTGGCGGGCCTCGGCCTGGAAGGCAGGCTGAGCAACGTCTTCACGTCGCAGGTGGACGTCCTCTGGGTGCAGCGGAACACCGACGTGATGTGGGAGGGCGAGGGGCGCGCTCCGATCGACGCGTCGTACGAGGTGTCGTACGTCGACATCCCGTGGACGATCCGGGCCCGGTTCGGGTCGCGGAAGTTCCGTTTCTTCCTGACGGGGGGCGTCGTTTCCAGTATCGCGGTCGACGCCAAGTCGAACAACACCTCCGACGGGATCGAGGAGGAGTTCGACGTCGACGAGCAGTTCCACGGCTGGAACCTCTCGCTCCTCGGCGGCCTCGGGTTCGACGTCCAGCTCGGCAGCACGACGTGGCTCCGTCTCGAGGGGCGCTACCTCTACGGGCTGAAGAACATCACGACCGACGAGAGCAACTGGAAGACGCGCGACCTGCAGGGGCTGATCGGGGTCGGCATCGACCTGTGAGGCCCCGGCCGCCCGCGGGCGGCACGGCGGGACCAGGGCAATGGCAGAGGACCAGCGCGACGCGCTGCGCCGGCTCGGCGGCGGCTTCGAGCTGACGCCCCTCGCGGACGGCTCCGCCGTCCTCGTCGACCGCGCCACGCTCGAGGCCGTCGTGGTGAGCGACGTCGGCCGGAGGATCCTGGAGCGGCTGCGCCAGGGCGAGCGCGACCTCGACCGGATCGCCGAGGACGTCGCCGCGGCCTACGAGGTGTCTCTGGAAGAGGCCCGCCGCGACGCCGAGTCCTTCCTGACCGACCTCGACCGCCGCCTCGCGACCGAGTACATCGAGCCCTTGCAGTGAGGGAAGCGAAAGTGAACCGGACGCCGACTGTGACCTCTGCCGAGCACCTGGGAGACCACCGCCTTCTCGTCACCTTCAGCGACGGCACCCGGAAGGCGATCGACTTCACCCGGTGGCTCAAGGGCCCGGTCTTCGAGCCGCTGAAGGACCCGGAGTACTTCAGGCGCTTCATCGTCGATGGGTGGACCGTTTCTTGGCCGAACGGCGCCGACATTGCACCGGAAGCGCTCTACGACTACGCCGAGGAGAGCCGCCCGGCGGCGTGACGGATCCGGAATCCGGACGGAGGGCTGTCCCTGGCGACGCGCGAGGAGGATCCCCCTACCTCTCCCTCCGCGACTGGCGGGCCGCGGCGAGGGTGTAGCGGACGAGCTTGGCGGCGAGGTGGAAGGGGCGGAGGGCCAGCGCCGCGATGTGCGCCGTTCGCGTCTTGGCCCCGTAGAGCTTGCGAGTCTGGGCGGGTTCCAGCGCGACGGCGTCCCACGCCTGCCGGAGGAGGCCGAGCGGCCCGCGGCGGTCCGACGGGAGCGTGGAGATCGACCGGAGCTTGAGAGAGCGGGCGTACTCCGGGTCTAGGGCTCCCCGGAGGAAGTGGCCGAGGAGGCGGGCCTCGGGCGACTCCGCGTCCGTCAGGACGGCTCGCCCTCCCTCGCGGGCGAGGCGGCCGGGGAGCGCCCAGGCCGCGCGGGCGTCTTCCGCGGCGACCTCCGCGGCGACGAGGCGGAGCGCGGCGGCGAGGACCTCGTCCGCGGCGGGGAGGTCGGCCTCCGCCTCCGCTGCCGCCGAGCGGGCCAGGTCCTGGAGGTCGGCCAGCATCCTCAGCGGCGGGTAGGCCGAGGGCTCAAGGCCGTGCTGGTAGATCCCGTGCGCGAGCGCGTGGGCCGCCAGGAGGGCCGGGACGGGGACGAGGGACGCCTCGCCTCCGGGCTCGCCGGCAACCTCCCGGACGAGCCCCTCGCGGACGACGTCCTCCAGCCGCGCCTCGCCCGTCCCGGGAGAGAGGCGGACGCCGGGGATCGTCCGGTGCAGCTCCAGCATGCCGCCTCGGGGGTGGAGGAGCGGCGGGTGCTGGTGGGCGTAGGCCGGCCCGTCCGAGACGAGGAACCCGTCGGCCGCGAGCGCCGCCACGAGGCGCGAGGCGTCCTCGTCGGCGACGAGGACGTCCACGTCGGCCGCCGGGCGTGAGGCGGGCGAGGCCGCTCCCGAGAGGCAGAGAGCGGCGAACTTGAGGGGGACCGCGCGGATCCCCTCCCGCGCCGCGACGCGGCAGACGAGGCGCGCGAGCGCCAGGAGGCGGGTCGCCGCGACGGCCTCGCACCGGTAGGCCGCCGTGGCGTCTCCGGCGGCCTCCGCTCCCAGGTCCCCGACCAGCCGGATCGGTCCCCACCGGTCGGCGATCCGCGAGACGACGCCGAGCCGCGTGGCGAGGCCGACGGCCTCCTTCGCGTCGAACGGCTCCCCCGGGGGCGCTCCAACGGGGCCGAAGGCGCGGTCGAGGACCCACGCGACCTCCGGCGTGACCTCCAGCCCGGCCGGCCGCGGTGCGATCGGCGTGGGGGCGCGCGGGGCACCGGCCTTCGACACGCCGGGAGGTTACCGCCGGCCGCTGAGCGCGTGTTCGACCGGACGAACGCAGGAAACGCGAGCCGCCGGGGACCGTGATCCGGATCACGGATTCGCCGAGGGGTACACCGGGCCTATTGTGCGAGCCGCTCGATTTGAGCGATGCTCCGATGGGGTCATGGGGCCATGGGGACCCCGTGAACCCGAAGGGGCGGTGGACACATGACCGAGACGGCCGAGCAGCAGGCTCGCGATCTCGACGGGGCGGCTGTATTCGGCCGCGCCGAGGGAGTCGTCCTGCGCGAGGTCGCCGGCGAGTCGCTCCTCGTCCCGGTCCGCAAGGGCGTCGCGAACCTCGACGTCCTCTTCGCCCTCAACGCGGTCGGCGCCGAGATCTGGCGGCGCCTGGACGGCGCGACGCCGCTCGACGCGGTCCTCGACGCGGTCCTGGAGAAGTTCGACGTCTCCCGGGAGGAAGCGCGTGCCGACCTCGCCGAGTTCGTCGAGAGCCTGGGCCAGGCCCGTCTCCTGGAGAGGAAGGCCTGACGTGGCCCAAGCCGCGCTTCCCGCGTCCGCTCCCTCGCGCCGGCTGGCCGACCTGATGCGGCGGGCCGTCCTGGAGAGGATCCCCGTCAGCGGCTCGTTCGCGCTGACGCACCGCTGCAACCTCCGGTGCTTCCACTGCTACCTGGGCGACGAGCGCCTGGGGACGGCGGGGGGCGCCGGGGACCGGGACACGGCGTTCTGGCTGGACGTCGTCGACCAGGTGGCCGAAGCCGGCTGCCTGAACCTCCTGATCACGGGCGGCGAGCCGATGCAGCGCCCCGACTTCGGGGCGGTGTACGAGCGGGCGGCCACGAGCGGGATCCTCGTCACCGTCTTCACGAACGCCACGCGCGTGACGCGGCCGGTCCTCGAGCTCTTCGACGAGCTGCCGCCCCGGCTCGTCGAGGTCTCCCTCTACGGCGCCACCCGGGAGACGTACGAGACGGTGACCGGGGTCCCGGGCTCGTACCGGCGGTGCCTGGAGGGCGTCGACGCGCTCCTTTCGGCCGGCGTGAAGGTCGGCCTGAAGACGATGCTGATGGCGGAGACGCGCGACGAGATCGCCGAGATGCGCCGGATGGCCGAGGCGCGCGGCGCTTCGTTCCGGCTCGACCCGTCGCTCTTCCCCTGCCGCGACGGGGACACGGCGCCGCTCGAGCACCGGGTCCCGCCCGCCGAGGCGGTCGCCATCGAGATGCAGGACGAGGCGTACCGCCGCCGCGCGGGGGACTACTACGGGAAGAAGAGGCACCTCCCGCCGGGCGAGTCCGTCTACTCCTGCACGGCGGGCCGGACGAACTTCCACGTCGACGCGCGCGGGCACCTCTTCGCGTGCATGATGGTGACCTCGGACGGGTTCGACCTGACGCGCGGGAGGTTCGCCGAGGGGTGGGGCGGCCCCGTCGCGCGCTTCCTCGACCAGCCGGCCCCGCCCGGGTACGAGTGCCACACCTGCGAGCGGCGTTTCATCTGCGGAATCTGCCCCGCGCAGTTCGCCATGGAGACCGGGAGCCCCGAACGGAAGTCGGAGTACGTCTGCAGGCTGGGCGAGGAGCGCCACGGCTACCTCGCGCCGGGCGCGGTGCGCCTCCCGGCCCACTGAAAGAGCCGAAGATGACAGAGCACGAGAGCGACCGGAAGCCGAAGCAGCCCTACGAGAAGCCCCGGGTCGAGGCCATCGAGCTGAAGGCCGACGAGGTCCTGGCCGTCGGGTGCAAGACCGCCTCGGGCGCCAACACGGGGCAGATGGTCACGTGCGGCTCGACGAACTTCTGCGTCGAGGTCGGGTCCTAGAGGCCTCGCGCGGAGAGCCGCATGGCCAGGCTCCTCTCCCCCCGCCTTCTCTACAGGGTGGGGGGAGAAGGGTTCCTGCTCGAATCGAACGAAACCCCCATTTCGCTCGACGTTCCTGCCTGCTACGGGCCGTTCGTCGAGGCCGCCCCGGAGGCCGGAGAGGGCGGCGCGATACGCGTCGGGATCGAGGTGGGTCCCCTCGAGCCGCCCACGGGCGAGCCGATCTTCGACGCGGGCTCCTGGCGCGTCCTGCGCCACGACGGGGAGCGCTCCGTCGTCTTCCAGACCGTCCTGATGTCCGAGCCGCTCTACGAGGCCCGTTTCCGGCCGGGGGCTCGTGAGGTCCGGCTTTCCTGCTCGCCGGGAACGGTCACCGAGCGGGACGGGAGACGCGCGGTCGACTGCCACTTCCGCTATCCGCTCGACCAGGTCCTGACGATGTACGAGCTGGGGAGCCGCGGGCTGATCGTCCACTCGGCGGGCGTGATCGCCGGCGGCCGGGGCCTCGTCCTGGCGGGCGTCTCCGGCGCGGGGAAGAGCACCGTGACGCGGCTCGCGGCGAGCCGGCCCGGGTTCGTGGCCGTCAGCGACGACCGGGTGATCCTGCGGACCGACGGCCCGGACGGGGCCGCGATGCACGGGACCCCCTGGCACGGCGAGGAGGCCGTGGCGAGGAGCGAGTCGGCCCCGCTGCACGGCCTCCTCTTCCTGGTGAAGGGGGACCGGAACGAGGTGCGGCCGATCTCGCGCCGCGAGGCCCTGGCGCGCCTCCTCCCGACCGTCTCCCTCCCCTGGTACGACCCCGAGGCCCGGGACGCGGGCCTCGCCGCGTGCGACGCGGTGGTCCGGGGGGTTCCGGCGGGCGTCTTCACCTTCCGGCCCGAGCCGGGCGCCGTCGAGGCGCTCGAGGCCTTCCTCGACCGCGGGGCGGTCGGCGTTGCGAGCGGCCCCTCGCGGACCTACATTCCTACGTGCGGAGGCGCGCCATGACAGAGCGCAAGTCGGTTCCCTTCCGGTGGTTCGGGGCGGTGGCGGCCTGCCTCCTCCTCGCGGCCTCGCCTTCGGCCCTCGGCCAGGGGTCGGCAGGGTACAGCGAGTACTTCGTCCCGGCGAACGAAGACAACATGGCGACGATCTTCAACGTCCTCGACGCCGGCGGGGGCACGACCATGCGCTCCGTGATCGTGGTGACGGCCTGGGCGCCGAACACCACGATCTACGTCGACCACTGGGAGAACGGGTACGACTTCGACCCGAACAACCCCGGCAGCCCGGCGGCCTGCCAGGTCACGACGGGCGTCCTCACGTCCGCCGCCACGTGCTCGGTCTCGCTCGCCAACGCCGGGTCGCTCCGGGTCTTCGAGTCGGCGAACATCCCCACGCCGCGAAACTCCGCGAACGCCTACTACGACGGGCGCGACAGGATCTACATCGCGGGCGGCGCGGTGACAGTCACGCGGGCCTCCGGGCTGGAGGGCCGGTGGGCGGGCGACCAGGCCTCGGCCTGGGAGGTCTACCCGGTCAAGCCGCAGCTCACCACGTACGAGCTCCCCTTCGGCGAGAACCTCTACGCGGCGGACCCGACGAACTTCCTCGGCTTCCAGCGCGTCTTCGCCATCATCCAGGCGACGAGGGACAACACGACGTTCCAGGTCGACCTGGACGGAAACGGGACGTGGGACGTCCTGAACCAGAACGGGGACGGGGACAGGACGGACCCCGGAGACACGAACACGGTGACCTTGCAGGCGGGCCAGAACTTCCTCCTCGACCGCGTCAGCGCGTGCCCGACCGGCACGTGCAGCCAGACGACGGGAAGCCTCAACTCCCGGACCATCGTCCAGGGGAACGAGACGCTCCAGGTCAAGTTCGTGACGGGACGAGTCAACTCCGGCTACACGGCGCGCGGCCTGAGCGCCTTCCCCCGCGGCTACTGGACGAGCGACTACTACGCCCCGTTCGACCAGAGCACGACGGCCGGCCGGCAGACCGACTACTACCTCTACAACCCGCAGAGCACGAACCTGACGGTCAGCTGGCAGTCCAGGACGGGATCGGGCTCCTTCACGCTGACCCCGGGGCAGACGGGGTCGTACCGGCAGCTGGTCGGCGCGGTGCCGGTCGGATCCGGCCTCTACTTCAGCGCGCCCGCGGAGTTCTGGGGGGTCGGCTTCGGCGACTCGGGGAACAACACGTACGAGTGGGGCTACAGCCTCCTCCCGTCGACGCTCCTCTACCGCGAGCACTACATGGGGTGGGCGCCCGGCTCCCTCCCTGTCGGAGGGGCGACCACCTACGACGACGACGGGGTCTTCCTGACCCCCGCCCAGGACAACACGACCGTCTTCGTGGACTTCAACAACACCCCCCCGAACCCGGTCCAGACGTACACGCTGAACCGACTCCAGACCCAGTACATCTACGACCCGAACGACGGGAACCTCACTGGGGCGCGAATCTGGGCGACGGGCCTCTTCACGATGGCCTACGGGGAGCACCCGACGAACGCGGGGACGACGACGCCGTCGCTCGACCTCGGGTACGTGGCGATCCCGGGAACCGACTACATCGACATCGTCCTCGGCGTCGACAAGTCGGCGAACCCTTCGGTGGTGGGGACCGCGGCCGGCTCGACGACCACGTTCACGCTGACGGCCGAGACCCGGAAATACGCCCTCAACACGGTGACGATCGTCGACGACCTCCCGGCAGGCTGGTCGTTCCAGACCGACAGCGCCACGATCACGCTCCCGGACCTGAGTACGATCTCCGGGTCGGCCGCCAACCCGACGATCAGCGGCCAGACGCTGACCTGGCCGACCTCCCTCTTCCCGGGCGGGATGGCCCCGAACCAGCGGATCGTCGTCTCGTTCACGGCGGTCGCCCCCGCCTCGACCCCCGGGACGCTCAGCCAGAACCGCGTCACGGCGACCGGCACGCGCACCGTCGGCGGCATCACGCAGACCTTCAGCGCCACGAACTTCGCCTACGTCGTCTCGGGGGCCTTCCAGATCACGAAGAGCTCGAACGCCGCGAACCCGCTCTTCCCGGGTGACACGTTCACGTACACGGTCACGGTGACGAACCCGGCCGCGAGCCCCACGCAGACCGGCGTCACCCTCTACGACCCGATTCCCGTGGGGCTGACGGCGAGCGGCTCGGCGACCCTGAGCCGGTCGAGCGTCGCGGACGCCTTTGCGAGCGCAGCCTACAACCTGAACGTGGGGACTCGCAGCTGGACGGGTAGCTGGACAGAGGCGGCCGACGACGCGTCCGCCTCGACGGGAAAGATCCAGGTGAGCGGAGGCGAGCTCCGCCTCGGGAACGTCCTCGTGGCGCAGGACAACTTCGACACGAACGGCTCCTTTGCCGGGACCAACGGCACGGCCGCCTGGAACGGGCCCTGGGTGGAGAGCGACTCTTACGGCGGCGCGCAGGATGCGGCCGCTGGCGGCATCCGCGTGGCCGGGAACCAGCTCAGGCTCAACAACGACAACGCTGTGACGACTCAGTCGGTGACGCGTGGCATCAACCTGACGAACGTTGGCGCGACGCAGGCCACGCTCTACTTCACCTGCGGGAGCCTCGGCGCCGAGGCGGGCGACAACTCGGTGGTCCAGTACCGGCTCAACGGCACCGGCGGGTTCACGACTCTGGAGACCTACACGGCCGGCGTCTGCGCCAGCCCGCGCACCATCACGGTCCCGAGTTTCCCGAGCACGACGACCAGCCTCGAGGTTCGCTTCGCGGTCCTCAGCGCCACCGCCTACACCGACACCTACACCAACGAACGCTTCTGGGCCGACAACGTCACGCTCACCGTGACCGGGGGCACGCCCTCCGTCTCGCGCAGCCTGGACCTGACCAGCACCGGCGCGACGCAGGCGACCCTGACGTTCGACTACAGGACGTCCGGGACGCTCGGCGCCGCCGACGACATCACGGTGCAATCCCGGACGGGCGGGAGCGGGGGATGGACGACGCTGGGGACCTTCACGGACGACGTGTCGGGCACGGCGAGCTACGCCATCCCGCTGGCCAGCCCCGCGAACCTGACGGAGATCCGGTTCGCCTTCCCGGCCGGCGCCGACTATGCCACCGCGGGCCAGTACTTCTTCGTCGACGACCTCTCCATCACCTACGACCAGAGCGTGACGGCCGCCGCCGCCCCCAACCTCCTCTCGTCGTCCCGGCTCTACGCGCTCGCGGCCGGGCAGAGCCTGACCGCGACCTTCGACGTCACCGTGAACGACCCGTTCCCGACGGGGCAGACCGAGGTGACGAACGTCGCGGCGACGACGACCGTTCAGCTGCCGATCCAGATCACGGCGACGCGCACCGACCCTGTGGAGAACCCGACGGCCGGGAGCGCCAGCGCCGGCGGGCGGCTCTGGTTCGACGTGGACGGCGACGGCGCGCAGGACGTGGGCGAGTCGGGGTTCGCCAACGTCGAGGTGGTCCTCAAGGACCGGTTCGGGACGCCGGTGGCCACGGCCATGACCGACGGGAACGGGCGGTACCTCTTCACGGGCGTCGAGCCCGGGACGGGGTACTACGTCGAGGCGGCGTCGGGCCTCCCGCCCGGCCTCGTCCAGACGTTCCCGACGGGCCAGCCGGCGAACCGGACGACGCCGTTCGACCTCGTCGACGGGCAGACCTACACGCAGGGCGACATCGGCTACCGGACCGGGGCCACCACGGCCGCCTTCGGCGACCGCGTCTGGGTGGACGCGGACGGGGACGGCGTCCAGGACACGGGGGAGATCGGCCTGGGCGGGGTCGCGATGAGCCTCTATCGGGACGCCAACGGGGACGGCTTCCTCGACCCGGGTGTCGACACGCTCGTCGCGACGACGACGACGGACCCCGACGGGAGCTACCTCTTCACCGGCGCCAGCGCGACCGGCGTCGAGACGTACTTCGTCTCGGCCGCGACGCCCTCCGGCTACCTCTCGACGAACGGGACGGTCAGCCGGTTCCAGGGCGTCTCGGCCGGGAGCACGTACCTCACGGCCGACTTCGGGTTCAACGCGACGGCGACGACCTACTCGATCCGGGACCGCGTCTGGCTCGACCTGGCCAACTTCGGCGCGTTCGACACCGGGGAGAACGGGATCGGCGGCGTGACGGTCGACCTCCTCGACGGGAGCGGGAACGTCATCGCGACGACGACGACGGGCCCCGACGGGACGTTCGCGTTCAGCGGCCTGACGGGCGGGACGCTCTCGAACCCCGCCGACTACACGGTCCGCGTGACGGACAACGCCGGGCTCCTCCTGGACATGATCGGGACGTCCACGTACGCCACGGCCCACGAGCGGCTCGAGCAGATCGTGACGTCGAGCGTGGACCGGACGGGTACCGGCGCGACGCCAAGCTACGGCTACCGGCCCGTGCGCGCGATCGGCGACCGGATCTGGAACGACCTGGACGGCGACAACGTCCAGGACGCGGGCGAGCCGGGGCTCGCGGGCGTCGTCGTGAACCTCTACAACGACGGGAACGGCAACGGGGTGGTCGACGGCGCCGACGCCGTGGTCGCCACGGTGACGACCGACGCCAACGGGCAGTACCTCTTCTCGGGCCTGCCCAACGGGAGCTACATCGTCAGCGTCCCGACCCCCCCTTCCGGGTTCACGCACACCGGGACGGGCATCGACGCCGACAGCGACCCCGGCACGGCCGGGATCCAGAACCCGGCGCCGCTCTCGGGGGGCGGGTTCGTCGACGACGTCGACTTCGGGTTCCGGGCCGACACGCAGCGGTCCGTCTCGGGGAGCGTCTGGCGCGACGCCGACGCCGACGGCGTGATCGACGGCGGCGAGACCGGGTACCAGGGCGTGGAGGTGAGGCTCTACACCGACGTCAACGGCGACGGCATCGTGAACGGCTCCGACGCGCTCGTGTCGACGCTGACGACCGACGCGAGCGGGAACTACACGTTCCAGGGCCTGCCGCCCGCACGCTACACCGTCGTCCTGACCGACTTCTACGGGGTCCTGACGAACCTCGTCCCGACGTACGAGAACACGGAGGGGGTCACCTCCTCGGTGAACTACCGCGAGGCGGTGGACCTCACCTCGACCGACGCGACGGGCATCCGGTTCGGCTACCGCCCGCCCGCGCCGACGTACGCCTCGGTGGCGTCCCTCTCGGCGTACGCCTCGCGCGACGGGGTCGTCGTGGAGTGGCGGACGTCTCTCGAGGCCGGCACCGCCGGGTTCGAGCTGCTCCGGCTCTCCGGGGACGGCAAGGAGTACGCCCCGGTCAACAAGGCTCTCCTCCCCGGCCTCCTCGTCCACCCGCAGGGGGGCTCCTACCGGGTCCTCGACGGCTCGGCCCCGAAGTCGGGGACCGTGACGTACAAGCTGGTGGAGCGGGACGTGCGCGGTGAGGCCCGCGAGCACGGGCCGTACACGGTGCCCGTCCTCCAGGACGCCGCGCCGGACCCCGGGCCCACGGGCTTCACCCGCGCGGCCGCGGAGGTGCAGCAGGCCGACCTCGCCCGGCTCGCCGTCCTGAAGAAGGAGAAGGCGGCCGCCGAGGTCGTCAAGGCCGCGCGGACGGGGCCGGCGCTGAAGATCACGACGCGGGAGCGCGGGCTCTACTTCGTCACGGTCGACGAGATCGCCAAGCTGATGAACCTGGACCAGGTGACGGCCTCGGGGATGATCGTCAAGGGGAGGTTCGCGCTGACGCGCGGCGGCGCCGCGGTCCCGTACCTCGCCTCCGAGAGCGGGCTCACCTTCCTGGCGCCGGCCTCGGACAGCGTCTACTCGGCCGACGTCGTCACCTGGCTCGCCCCGGGCGACGGGACGCTCCTGGGGACGCTCCCCGTCACGACCGGCGGGGCCGTGCCGGCCACCTTCCCGGAGACGGTCCACCGCGAGGTGAACCAGTGGGCGCTCCCGGCGGTCTTCTCGGACCCGGAGGGCGACTTCTGGTGCTGGGACTACGTCTTCGCCGGGTCTCCCACCCTCGGGACGAAGACCTTCACGGTCCGCGCCGCCGGGGTGTCCGGGACGGGCCTTTCGTCGCTGAAGGTCCGCCTGCACGGCGGGACCGACACGGCGGCGGCCCTCGACCACCACGTCCTCGTCGCGTGGAACGGCGTGACGGTGGCCGAGGCCCGCTGGGACGGGACCGCGCCGCACGAGATGACGATCCCGGTCCCCGCCACTTCCGTCGTGGAGGGGGACAACACGCTCACCCTGACGGGCCTCCTCGACGCGGGCGTGGCCTACAGCGTCGTCTACCTCGACTCCTTCGACCTGTCGTACGAGCGCAGGTACCAGGCCAGCGGCAACGAGCTCTGGTTCACGGCGCCGGCGGGTGCGACCGTCGGCGTGAGCGGCTTCCGGAGCGGGAACATCCTCGTCCTCGACGTGACCCCGGGCGCGCCCGACAACGGCATCGTGCCCGCGAAGGTCTACTCGCTCCGGCTCGGCACCTACTCGGCGCGGTTCGCCGCGGCGCCGGGCGCCACGGACCGGACCTACCTCGCCCTGGCGACCGACCGGCTCCGCGCCCCGGACCGGATCGTGGCCTGGGAGCCGACGGGCCTCTCGGACACGGGCAACCGGGCGGACTACCTCCTCGTGGCTCCGGCCTCGCTCCTGGCCGCCGCCGAGTCGCTCGCGGCCTTCCGGGCGACCCAGGGCTGGGAGACGAAGGTCGTCGACGTCGAGGACGTCTACGACGAGCTCGGCGACGGGGTCCCCTCGCCGCACGCCATCCGCGAGCTCCTGCGGTACGCGCGGCAGAGCTGGAGCCTGGCTCCCCGCGACGTCACGCTCGTCGGCCGCGGGACGTACGACCCCCAGGACTTCCGCGGCTTCGGGGACGACCTGGTCCCGACGCTGATGGCCGCCACACCGTACGGCCTGGCGGTCTCGGACGTGCGGATCGGAGACCTCGACGGGGACGACGGCCTGCCGGAGGTGGCGGTCGGGAGGCTCCCCGTCCTCACCTCGCAGGAGCTCGACGACTACCTCGCCAAGGCGCAGCTCGCCGCCGGAATGTCGAGCCCGGCGCGGGTGCTGATGACCGCCGACAACCCGGACCTGGCGGGGAGCTTCCCGGCGGACAGCGACGCCGTCGCGCAGCTGGTCCCCGTCGGCCAGCAGGTGGACAAGGTCTACCTGACGACCTACACCGCGGCGCAGGGGAAGCAGGCGATCCTGACGTCCGCGGCGCTCGGCGTCAGCGTCTTCAACTACATCGGCCACGGCGGGTTCGACCGCCTGGCATCGGAGAGCCTGTTCCAGAGCTCGGACGTGCCGTCGCTGGCCAACGCCACGACGCCGTTCCTCTTCGTCGGGACGACCTGCGCGGTCGGGAACTTCGGCGTGCCGGGGTTCCCGTCGCTCTCGGAGAAGCTGGTCCTGAAGACGACCGGCGGCGCCCACGCGACCTGGGCGGCCTCCGGCCTGTCGGAGAACGAGCCCGGGGTGGTCCTGAACAAGGCCCTCTTCCGGAACGCGTTCGTCCGCGGCGTGCGGCTCCTGGGCGACCTGGTCCTCGACTCCTTCGGGGCGCCGGAGGCCGCGGCCGTCCCGGCGTTCATGCGCTACCAGTTCAACCTCCTCGGCGAGCCGGTCGGGACGCTGCCGGCGACGCCGTAGGGTGCCCGATCCGGCGGCCCGCGGGGCGGGCCGGGTCCACCCGCTGGTCCGCGAGCTCCTCGCCGAGGGGCTCGCGGTCCGGCTGCGGGTCACCGGCCGCAGCATGGCGCCCTGGATCGTCGACGACGACGAGGTGACGCTCGAGCCGTGCGCCCCGGGGGTGGCGGCGCTCGGGGACGTCGTCCTCGCGCAGGCGCCCGGCCGCCCGCCCGTCCTCCACCGTGTCGTCTCGGCCTCCCGCCTGGCTGGAGGCGGCCGGCGGATCGTCACGAAGGGGGACGCCCTCAACACGCCGGACCCGCCCGTCGGCGAGGAGCTTCTCCTCGGGAGGGTGACCTCCGTGCGGCGGGCGGGGGGGTGCCCGGCCGGCAGGCCGGGCAGCGGCCCCGTCCGCCGGGCGGCCGCGGTCCTCGCCGCGCTGGCGAGCCGGACGACGCCCCGCCTCTTCGCCACGGTCTCGCGCCGTCTCGCCTCCCGGGCCGCCTGACGGGCGCCGAGCGGCGTCCCGCGCCGGCGCCCGCGGGACCGTAAGATGGCGCCGATGACGAGCGCCGACCCGAACGCTCCTCCTTCCCCGAGCCGCTTCTCGCCTGCCGACCGGAGGTTCCTGGCCGTCTGCCTGGCGGTCCTGGTGGCCGGCGGGGCGATCGGGCTGTGGGGGTTCCCGAAGGCGTTCCCCGAGGCCTCGATCGACTTCAAGGTGACGCGCGAGGAGGCCAGGGCGATCGCCGCGCGGGAGCTGTCGGCCCGCGGCTTCGACGTGAAGGGTTTCCGCGAGCTGGTCGTCTTCGACCACGACGACGAGGCCAAGGTCTACCTCGAGCGGACGCTGGGCCTCTCGAAGGCCAACCCTCTCTTCGGCAAGACGGTCCCGGTCTGGCGGTGGGCGGTGCGGTTCGTCAAGCCGCTCGACCGGCTGGAGTACGTCGCCTACGTCGCGCCGACGGGGGAGCTGATCGCCTGGCGGCGGATCCTGCCGGAGAAGGACGCCGCCCCCGACCCGGGCGACGCCGAGGCGCAGCGGCTGGCCGAGGAGGCCGTCCGGCAGATGCGCGGCGTGGACCCCGCCAACCCCGCCGAGGCGGTCCCGATCGAGGCGACCTCCACGACGCGGCCGGGGCGCGTGGACCGGACGTTCGTCTGGGAGTCGGCCACGGTGCGGTTCGGCGACGGGGCGCTCCGGTGGCTCGTGGAGGTGCAGGGGGACCGCGTCGGCCGCTCGACGGTCTTCCTGAAGGTGCCGGAGAAGTGGTCCGAGGAGTACCGGATCCTCCGGTCGAAGAACGAGGCGGCCGGCGCCGTGGCCACGTTCGGGCTCTTCCTGACGGCCGTGGCGGCGGTCGTCGTCTTCGTCGAGCGGGCGCGGCGGCGGGACGTGAAGTGGCGCTGGGCGATCGCCTTCGGCGGGATCGGGACGCTGCTGCAGTTCGGAAGCGCCCTGAACGAGCTGCCGATCCGGCTCTACGGGTACGACACGGCCGAGGGGTGGGGCGGGACTGTGGCCAAGGCGCTCCTGGCCGACTTCGGCGGGGCGGTCCTCGTCGGCGTGATCCTCGTCCTCCTGGTGGCCGCGGGCGAGCCGCTCTACCGCGAGGCCTACCCGGGGAAGGTCGCCCTCGGGCGGATCTTCTCGCGGCGGGGGGTCGGGTCGCGGCGCTTCTTCCGCGGGCTGCTCCTGGGGTACGCGCTGACGGCGTTCTTCTTCGCCTACCAGGTCCTCTTCTACCTCGGCGCCGAGAGGATGGGCGCCTGGGCGCCGGCCGACGTGCCCTACTCGAACCTGCTCGGGACTTCGTTCCCGTGGCTGGCGGTCCTCCTGATGGGATTCCTCCCCGCCACGACCGAGGAGTTCGCGTCGCGGATGCTCTCGATCCCGCTCTTCTCGAAGGTGGTCCCGGTGGGCGTGGCGGTCGTGGCGCAGGCGGCGATCTGGGGCTTCGCGCACGCGGCCTACCCGAACCAGCCGTTCTTCATCCGGGGCGTGGAGGTGGGGATCGCCGGCGTGATCGTCGGCGTGGTGATGCTGAAGGCGGACCTCTTCCCGCTCCTCGTCTGGCACTTCACGGTGGACGCGGTCTACACGTCGCTGATCCTCGTCCGCTCGTCGAACGCCTACTTCGTCGTTTCGGGGGCGCTGGCGGCGGGGGCCCTCCTGCTGCCGCTGGTGGCGGCGGTGGTCCTGTACCTTTCGCGGGGCGGCTTCACCTCCGACGAGGAGCTGACGAACGCCGCGGTCGGGTCGGCGCCGAAGCCCGAGCGGGTCGCCGAGCCGGTCCCGGAGACGTTCTCGCCGGCGCGGCTCCTGCCGCTGAAGCCCCTGGCCGTGGCGGCCGCCGTCGGGGCGGCGGGGATCGTCCTGTCGTTCCTCCTCCTGCCGCGGCACGACCCGGGCGTCAAGGCCCGGCTGGCCCTCTCGCGCGCGGCGGCGACGAGGGCGGCCGACGCGTTCCTCGCCTCCCGGGGCGAGAGCCCGCGGTCGTACGTCTCGGCGGCGTACCACCAGGCGGCGCTCCCGGCCCTGACCGACGCCTCGGACACGGGGGCGGGCCTGATCCCGTACGACTGGTCGGAGGACGCCGCGCGCTGGCTGCTGGAGAAGGGGGGGATGCCCCTCCTCGACCGGTGGTCGACGGAGGTGCTCCCCGGCCCGGTCTGGCAGGTGCGCTACGTGAGGTTCGGCGAGAGGCGCGGGTGGTGGGTCGTCGTGGACGGGCGGAGCGGGAAGGTGGTCGGCTACCGGCAGACGCTCCCCGAGGAGGAGGCCGGGGCGTCGCTCGACGACGCGGCGGCGCTCACGGTGGCGAAGAAGGCCGTCTCCGGCGCTGGGCTCGACCCCTCGCGCCTGAACGTCGTCTCGGCGAAGGCGGAGTCCCGCAAGGCGCGGAAGGACCACCGGGTGGTCTTCGAGTCGCCCGACGACGCCGCGGGAGAGGCCCGCCGCCGCGTGACCGTGGAGGTGGCGGGGGACCGCCCCGTCCTCGTGGCGACGGGGCTGAAGGTGCCGGAGGAGTGGGCGCGCGCCCGGGAGCCGTGGCGCCCCTCGACGTACGCGGCGACCGGCTGGAAGGTGATCGGGATCGGGACGCTGATCGGCCTCCTCGTCGTCGAGGTGGTCCGCTCGGCCCGGGCGGGGAGGGTCCCCTGGAAGCGGGCGGCGCGCCTGTCGGCGTGGCTGATGCTGCCGTTCCTGCTCGAGGCCGTGGTGACGGCCCCGCTCGTCCTCCGGGCCGTCGACCCGTCCTTCCTCTCGCTGACGACGTTCGCGGTGACGATGAGCGTGGGGCTCCTGGTGCGGCTGGTCCTCGTCTACGGGCTGATGCTGGTGGGGACTGGCCTCGTCCTGTCGGTGAGGCCGGACCTCCTCGTGGCGTTCCGCCGCGGGGCGGCCGACGGGCGGCGGAGCCTGGCGGCGGCCGCGGCGGTGGCCCTGCTGGTCTTCGTGGGGCGCAGCCTCTCGGGGAACCTCTCGGCCGCCTGGCCGCTCTGGGCGGGCGCCGACCCGCTTCCCGCCCCGGCGGGGATCGACACGCTCCTGGCGTCGGTCACCGTCCTGACGGCGGGGCTTCAGGCCGCGCTCCTCCTGGGGGCGCTGGCGGCCCTCTGGACGCTCCTGACGCGGGGGATCCTGGCGAGCGTCCCGGCGAAGGCCGTCGCCCTCGTGGCCGCCGCCGGGATCCTGGTGCCGCTCGGCCCGCGCTCGCTGCCGGAGATGAGCCTCCCGTTCCTGGCCGCCCTCCTCCCCGCCGCGGCCTTCGTCGTGGGGGCCGCGGTCTTCCTGGCCGACGACCCGCGGGCCTACCTCCTCGCCGGGGCCCTCGTCGTCCTGGTCCGCAGGGGCGCCGATCTGCTCGAATCGGGCGTTTCGCCCTGGATGATCGAGGGGGCCGTGCTGATCCTCGTCGTGGCCGCCGCCGTGGCCTGGTGGGGGTTCGACCGCCGGGCGGGCGAGGCAAGGTGAGGCGCGGTGACGCTTGCAGCAAAAGCAATCCCCGTGATATGAATCCTGGCGGTTCGGAGGCCGAAGATGGATCCCAGACGACTGGAACGGATGCGCCGCGTGGAGCGGGTGACGTCCGTCGTGATCGTCGGCCTGATGCTCGCGATCTTCGCGCTCGTCGTCCTCCCGCGCCCCTCCAGCAGCACGACGCCGAAGATCAAGGTCGTCAAGCCGGTGACGGCTGAATAGGGGGAAGCTGACAAGCTCGGGGGGAACCCCCGCGGCGCTGCGCGCCGCCGGACACCGGGTTCCCCCCTACCCCCTCCCCAGCGAACGGATTCGCTTCAGGTACGGGGGCGGGACCTCAGGACCCTCTGCCACTCCCACTCCGAGAGGCGTTCCTTGGCTCCGAGGCCGATCGCGCGGTGGAGCTCGGCGAGGAAGGCCACGGCCTCCGGGTCCGCGAGCGGGGAGGGGCCCAGGCGGGCCAGGAGCGCCTCCGGCGCCTCCGGCGGGACGTACCCGCCGCGGAGGGCCGCCACGGGGCGCGAGGGCTTGAAGAAGGCCTCCGGCCGCACCTCGGGGAGCGGCTCCTTCGGGACGACGCGCAGGGCCGGGAGCGGGATCGGGCCGGGCGCCTCGAGGACGCCCGAGCGCGGGGGCTTCGGCGCCCGGTAGCGGCGCATCAGGGCGAGGAAGCCGTCCCGCTCCATCCCCCGGAGGAGGATCAGGAGGAAGGGGTCCCGCTCCAGCCGCTCGGCCACGAGGGCGTGGAGGGCGGCCAGGTGGCTGCAGAAGGGGTCCTTCTCCTCGCACGTGCAGGCGTGGACGAGCTCGTCGCCCGAGCGGGGAAGGAGCTCGCCGCCGGCCGCGGCGAAGACCGCCTCGATCCCGGCCGGGACGCGGCCCGCGAGGAGCCCCGCGGCGAAGCGCGCCTTCCCGGCGAGGGTCCTGGCGGCGGACTCGAAGACCCGCTCGGGGAGGTGGCGGAGGGCGAGGCGGGGCGCGTGCGAGGCTCCGTCGGCGGTCCTCACGTCCGCCCGCGCCCCCGCGAGGTCGAACTCGAGGGACCCCACCCTGGCCGAGCGCCCTTCGGGGACCGCGAACCCCAGCGAGCGGAGGGCCGAGAGCCAGCCCGCCGCGAAGCCCGTCGGGGCCGCGTCGCTCCCCGGGAGGCGCTTCCTGCGGGTCATCGCCGCCCCTCCGGGTCGTCCACGGCGTCGCGCGAGAGGGTGACCAGGTCCTGCAGCTCGCGGTCGGAGAGGCCGGCGATCCAGCTCTCGCCGGCGCCGACGATCGACCGCGCGAGGTCCTTCTTCTCGTCGATCATCTGGTCGATCCGCTCCTCGAGGGTCCCGCGGCAGACGAACTTGTGGACCTGGACGTGCCGCGTCTGGCCGATCCGGAAGACCCGGTCGGTGGCCTGGTCCTCGACCGCGGGGTTCCACCACCGGTCGAAGTGGAAGACGTGCGAGGCGCGCGTGAGGTTCAGCCCGCTGCCGCCCGCCTTGAGCGAGAGGACGAAGAAGAGGGGCGGGTCCTCGTCCTCCTGGAACCGCCTCACCATCTCGTCGCGGGCCTTGCGCGGCACGCCGCCGTGGAGGAAGAGGACCTCCGACCCGAACCGCTCCCGGATCGCCCCGACGAGGAGGTGCCCCATCTCCGCGAACTGCGTGAAGAGGAGGGAGGGCCTCCTCTCGGCGGAGGTCTCCTCGAGCATCTCGAGGAGGCGCGTCAGCTTGGCCGAGCGGCCGTCCAGCCGGCTCCCGTCGGCCAGGAAGAGCGTCGGGTGGTTGCAGATCTGCTTCAGGCGCAGGAGGAGGACGAGGACCTTGGCCCGCCGCCCGGGGCCCTTCGCCCGGCCGATCCCCTCGAGGAGCGAGCGCGTCGTGGCGCGGTAGAGGGAGGCCTGCTCGCGCGAGAGGCCGACCATCTCCTTCGTCTCGATCTTCTCCGGGAGGTCGGGCTCGATCGAGGGGTCGGTCTTCAGCCGCCGGAGGAGGAACGGGGCGGTCACGCGGCGGAGCCGCTCGGCCGCCAGCGCGTCGCGGTGGCGCTCGATCGGGACCGAGAACTCCTTGCGGAAGCGCTCCTCGGAGCCGAGGAGGCCGGGGTTGAGAAAGTCCAGGATCGCCTTCAGCTCGGAGAGGCGGTTCTCCATCGGCGTCCCGGTCAGCGCGGCGCGCCTCCGGGCCGTGAAGGAGCGGACGGCGCGGGACTGCGCGGTGGCGGGGTTCTTGACGTTCTGCGCCTCGTCGAGGGCCAGGTACTCCCACGTCACGCGCGAGAGGAGCGCCCGGTCGCGGTGGGCCAGCGGGTACGTGGTGACGAGGAGGTCGACCGCGGAGAGGAGCTCGGCGAAGGCCTCGCCGCTGACCCGGTCGGGGCCGTGGTGGACGGCCACGCGCAGGCCGGGGGCGAACCGCTCGGCCTCGCGCCGCCAGTTCTCCGCCACCGACGTGGGGCAGACGAGGAGGGAGGGGCGGAACGGCTCTCCCGCCTCCCGCGCCGACAGGAGCGTGGCGAGGAACTGGACGGTCTTCCCCAGGCCCATGTCGTCGGCCAGGCAGGAGCCGAGGCCGCGCGAGGAGAGGAACCGGAGCCAGGCCACGCCCCGGACCTGGTAGGGCCGGAGGGTGCCCGCGAGCGAGGCGGGGGGCGCGAAGCGCGCGACGGCCTCCCGCGCGGCGTACGGGTCGAGGAAGTCGGCCAGCCACCCCTCGCCCTCGACGGACTCGATCAGGTCGGCCTCCTCGGGGGCGTCCAGCCCGCCGGAGAGCCGGAGGAGGTCGGCGAGCGTCGTGTGCCCTCCCGGCCTGCGGTCGAGGAGCTGGAGAGTCCGCTGGACGCTCTCGGCGTCGAGGACGACCCACTCGCCGCGCACCTTCACGAGCGGGACCTTCCGCTCGGCCAGCTCCTCGAACTCCTCCGGGGCGAGGAGGACGTCGCCGACGGCGATCCGCCAGTCGAAGTCGACGAGGGTCGACAGGCCGAAGCGGGTGACGGCCGAGCCGGCCTTCCAGGAGCTCTCGCGGACCGTGAGCCTCACGGTCGGCCGGACGGCCCTCCCCTGGCCCGGGAGGAGGACCTTCACGCCCGCGTCGGCCAGCGACTTGGCCTCGGCGGTGAGGAACCGGTGCGCCTCCGGGAGCGAGAGGTCGGCCCCATCGGGGTGCCGCTCGTCGAGGCTGCGCGCCACGGGGGGGGAGAGGGCGGCGGCGGTCCCCAGCCGGGCGAGGAGGACCTCCTGCGGGTTCTGGAAGCGCCGCCCGAAGCGCTTCAGCGCCGGCTCGGCGGAGCCCCAGATCTCGGCCGCCGGGAGCCTCAGCGTCGGGTCCTCGACGTCCTCGAGGTGGAAAGCGAGCCGCCACGGGGCGCCCTCGGCGGCGGGGGGCGCGAGCGTGAGGCCCAGGCGCAGGTCCCCCTCGGGGTGCGGCTCGAGGAGCGTGAGGCTCCACGACGTGATCCGCTCGACGAGCGGGGCGGGCCAGCGGGGCTCCGCGTCCCCCTCGCGGGAGTCGCGCGGGAGGGTGAGGGCCGCGAGGAACTGCGTCTCGGGCGAGGCGCCGCCGCGCCGCCTCTCGGCCGGGACGACGTCGCGGATCAGCTCGCGCGCCGCCGCGTCGACGAGGTCGTCCAGCGCGGCGCGCAGGACCGCCTCGGCGGGCGGGAAGAGCGGCTCGCCGGGCGCGGCCTCGCCGGGGAGGGCGACGGTCCTCCCCGCGGGGGGCATCGCCGAGGCGAAGGCCGCCAGCCGCTCCTTCTCCGAGGGGTCGAAGAGGACGGGGTGCCAGCGCCCGCGCCCCTCGTCGATCGTCGGAAGGACCCGGCGCCTCAGGAGCAGGTCGAAGGCCCAGCGGGCGACCTCGATCCAGTACTCGAGGTCGTCGCCGGCCGACAGGCCCCCCGGCTCGGCCGGGAGCGCCTCGGGGAGGTGGACGAGGAGGTCCAGGACGCGCGAGGGGGGCGGGAAGAGGGCGTCCAGCTCGAACGTCCGGAGCGAGATCGCGCCGGCCGTGGCGTAGTCGTCCCCGTCCCTGAGGGCTGCCACCGACGGGACCGGGCGGTTGCGCCCGGCGGGGACGGCCAGGGCGACGCGCCTCACGCGGGAGCGGGCGAGGAGCGAGGCGCCGAAGAGCGAGCCCGCCCCGGAGCGCAGGAGCGCGTCGAGGGCGGGGCCGGGGAGGGCGCGAGGGTGGAGGGGGCGCGGGGCGGTCGCGTCGAAGGCCCCTTCGGCCCAGAGGTGGAACCCGGAGGAGGCCGCGTCGGAGAGGGAGAGGAGATACCCACCGTGGAGGACGATCAAAGCCCTTCATTCTCCCACGTCGAGGTATCCTCCGCCCTCGCCATGAGAGCGTACGAGATCTTCAGAAGGCTTTCGAACGACGAGCTGGACGCCGTCGTCCTCGCCGCGTGCGAGGACGAGGAGATCCCCGACAAGATCGCGGGCGGGGTCCTGACGTTCCAGAAGATACCGCTGACCCGGTTCGCCAAGCTCGGCGAGGAGACCCGGAAGGCCTACGTGAGGCGGACGCTCCGGGACCGGCAGTCGGCCGACCTCTCGCTCTTCGTCGTCTCCGCGGCGCTCCTGCAGGGGAAGGCCGAGATGATCGCGGCGTTCCTCGAGTCGCTCGGGGTCCCGCACGACGGCCCGCACGTCTCCGTCGAGGGGGAGATCCCCGAGCCCGAGCCGGAGAAGCTCGACGCGGCGATCGAGGCCCTCTTCGCCGCCTACCCGGCGCGCGACGTGGCGATCTACCTCCACGCCTTCGCCTCCCAGCCCGACGTCCGCTGGAAGACGCTCGACGCTCGGCTCCTGTCGGAGCCGCGGCTCTCCTTGGGAGAGCCGGAGTAGGGCTGTCCATCCCGGCGCGGGCGGGGAGGTCCCGCCCTCAGCTGCCGGTGGACCCGTAGCGCCGGATGCCGGCGCGCCAGAGCGAGACCGCCAGGGCGCCGGTGACCGCCGCCACGAGCGGGACCGCCCAGAAGAGCGGGACGAACTCGGCGCGCCGGAGCGCCAGCGCCGTCGGGTAGAACGAGGCGAAGGCGAACGGGACGACCGTGGAGATGAAGACCCGCACCTTCAGGTCGTAGATCGTGATCGGGTAGCGCCCGAAGGCCATCAGGTTGAAGACCGGGGGCGCCAGGCCCACCCGGTCCTCGATCCAGAAGCTGGCCGCGGTGAGGCACGCGAAGATCGACAGGTAGATCGCGGCGCCGAGGACGGCCCAGACCGGGAGCAGGAGGAGGCCGAGCGGGTCGGGGTCCGGGAGCCTCCGGAGCGCCCAGGCGACGGCGACCGTCCCGGTGACGACCTCCTGGAGCGACTCCAGCCGGAACGACTCGAAGAGGACCTGGAAGAGGGGCGAGACGGGCCGCAGCAGGATCCGGTCGAAGCGCCCCTCGGTCAGGTACCGGTCGGCGAACTCGTAGAGGTTCAGCGAGAGGACGTTGAAGAGGCCGTACGGCAGGAGCGAGAAGCCGTAGAGGAAGACGATCTCGGGGAAGCTCCAGCCGGAGAGGTGCGGGAAGCGGGAGAAGAGGAGGAGGACGACGGCGAACGAGGCCGCCGTCCCGGCGAAGGAGGCGAAGACGGCCGTGGCGAAGTCGGCCCGGTAGGTCAGGCGCGCCTTCGCGTACTGGGCGAAGTAGAGGGCGAGGAGGCGGAGGTGGAAGGCGAGCCGCCGCACCTCAGCCCCCCTGGACCTCGACGTGGCGGGCGGTGGCCCGCCAGAGGAGGCGGCCGAGGAGGAGGAGGGCGACGACCCAGGCGGCCTGCAGGGCCAGGACGCGCAGCGCCGCGCCGCCCGAGACGAGGCCGAGGTAGACCCGCCCCGGCGTGTAGCTCATGTGCGGGAACGGCAGCCAGTCGAGGACCGGCCGGACGGCCTCGGGGAAGAGCGTGGGCGGGATGAGGAGCCCCGAGAGGAGCTCGAGGACGAGGTACTTGGCGCGGAGGAACCCCAGGATCGACTTCGTCCGGATGGCGACGAGGCCGACGCAGAAGTTGATGGCCCCGACGAGGAGCGCCGAGAGGAGCCCGGAGGCGAGGTAGAGGAGCCCCGCCAGCGGCGAGGCGGGGAGGCTGACCGGGTAGACCGCGAGGAGGACGAGGGCGATCGGCGTGGCGAAGAGGACCGCCCGGAAGGCGCTCTCGCCGAGCGCCTGCGAGAGCGTCATCGCCTGGAAGTCGACCGGCTTGATCAGCGCCATGGCCAGGCGCCCCTCCTGCACCTGGCTGGCGATGTCGCGGTCCACCTCGTTGAACCAGAAGGCCCGGAGCGCCCAGCCCGTCGCCACGTACGTGACCATCTCGGGGAAGGTGAAGCCGCCCAGGCGCGCGCCGGGACCGGCCTGGTCGAACAGCGCGCGCCAGATGTAGTACCAGACGGTGACGTTGAAGAAGTAGGTCAGGATGCCGACGAAGTAGCGCGCCCGGTAGGCGAGGAGGTTCAGGAACGAGGTCCTGGCGAAGGCGAGGTACGGGGCGGCGGCTCGCGCGGCCCCGGTCACGGCGTCCACGCTCACCCCCGCCGGATCGAGCTCCCGCGGCGCTCGGGGACGGAGGCGCCCGCGGCGTCGGAGGGCGCGGGGCGTTCCCGGGCGCTCTCGCGGTAGATCCTGGCGACGACCTCCTCGATGTCGGGCTCGGAGACGGAGAGGTCCAGGACGGGGTAGCGGTTGACGACCTCGCGGATGACGTCGGCCGGGCTCGTCCGCTTCTTGTCGACGACGATCTGGAAGCGGTTCGGAGAGACCCTCTCGGCGACGACGCCGTCGAAGGAGAGCCCGGCGCTCGCCGCCACCGCCGAGTCGCGCAGGTCGAAGCGGATCCGCGCCTCGGGGAGCCACCGGTCCCTCAGGCCCTGGAGGGTGCCGTCGTAGAGGACCTGGCCGTGGTCGATCAGGACGACGCGGCGGCAGAGCTCCTCGATGTCGTCCAGGTCGTGCGTCGTCAGGATGACGGTCGTCTCCTGCGTCCGGTTCACCTCGGCCAGGAAGGAGCGGACGTTGGCCTTGGCGACGACGTCGAGGCCGATCGTCGGCTCGTCGAGGAAGAGGAGCGGCGGGGCGTGCAGGAGCGAGGCGGCCAGGTCGCAGCGCATCCGCTCGCCGAGCGAGAGCTTCCTGACCGGCTGGTTCAGGTACCGCCCCACCTCGAGGAGCTCGTCGAAGCGCTTCATCCGCGCCGCGTAGTCGGCCTCGGAGACGCCGTAGATCTCGCGCAGGAGGCGGAAGCTCTCGACGACGGCGATGTCCCACCAGAGCTGCGTCCTCTGCCCGAAGACGACGCCGATGGTCCGCGTGTACGTCCTGCGGTCCCGCCACGGGACGCTCCCGGCCACGACCGCCTCCCCCGACGTGGGCGTCAGGATGCCGGTGAGCATCTTGATGGTCGTCGACTTCCCGGCCCCGTTCGGGCCGATGTAGCCGACCATCTCCCCGCGGTCGAGGGCGAAGGAGACGCGGTCGACCGCGGTGATCGGGACCTCCTCGCGCGAGAAGAGCCCCTTCAGCGCCCCGGCCAGGCCGGGCTCCTTCCTGGCGACCCGGAAGGTCTTGACGAGGTCCCTCACCTCGACGAGGGGAGCGCTCAGGGGGCGGCCTCCGCGCTCGTCCTCGGCGCCACGGCGACGACGATCTCCCCCTTGACCCCGGGGCGGGCGCCGAGGAGGGAGGCCACCTCGGAGGCCGCGCCCCGGAGGACCTCCTCGTGGAGCTTCGTCAGCTCGCGCCCGAGGACGACCCGCGGGTCCCCCCAGGCCGCGGCCATCTCGCGGAGCGACTCGACGACGCGGAAGGGGGACTCGAACAGGACGAGCGTCCCGGGCAGGGCGGCGTGGGAGGCGTACCAGCGCGAGCGCTCGCCCCGGCGCGACGGCGGGAAGCCGAGGAACGTGAACGGCACCGCCGGGAAGCCGGCGACGGAGAGGATCGCCATGACGGCTGAGGGGCCGGGGATCGCCTCGACGCGGTGACCGGCCCCGGCGGCCGCCGCCACGACCCGCTCGCCCGGGTCGGAGACGACGGGCGTCCCGGCGTCGGAGACGAGGGCGACCGTCTCGCCGCGGGCGAGGCGCTCGAGCACCTCCTCGACGCGCCTCCGCTCGTTGTGCTCGTGGCAGGAGAGGCGGGGCGCCGTCAGGCCGTGCCGGGCGAAGAGGTTCCCCGTCCGCCGCGTGTCCTCGCAGTAGACGGCCGAGGCCGTCGCCAGCGCCTCGCGGGCGCGCGGGGAGAGGTCGTCGAGGTTCCCGATGGGGGTGGCGACCACGAGGAGGCGCCCCCCGGCGCCCGGGTTTTCCGGCACGGAGGGGATCGTAGCAGCGGCCGCGGCCCGTAAGATCGGCCCGTCGTGGCCCTCGCGCTCCTCGTCTCGATCCTCCTCCAGGCCGCCCCGGCGGCGCCCCAGCCGCCCGGGGCCGTCGTCCTGGACCGGATCGCGGCCGTGGTGGGCGACGACATCCTCCTGGAGAGCGAGGTGGACGCCCACGTGGACGTCGGCGTCCTGCCGCGGCGCGAGGGGGAGGGGGACGACGCCTACCGCGAGCGGGTCCAGGAGGAACGGATCGTCGCCCTCCTGCGCGAGGGCGAGCTCCGGAAGACGGCCGGGTTCGAGCCCGAGACCGCCGAGGTGGAGTTCCGCGTCCGCCAGATCGCCGAGCGCGTCGAGCGCGAGCGGGGAGCGCCCTTCGAGGAGGTCCTGGCGCGGGCCGGCGTGACCCAGCTCGAGGTGACGGGCTGGGTCCGGCGGGGGCTCGCGCTCGAGGAGTACGCCCGCGAGAGGCTCCTGCCCCTCGTGAAGGTGTCGGACGCGGAGCTGTCGTCCTTCTACCACGGCGCCTTCCGCGTCGAGTCCGAGGCGACGGGGCTCGCCGAGCTGCCGCCCCTCTCGGAGGTCCAGGACCAGGTCCGCGCGGTCCTGCGCGAGCGGAAGCTGAACGCGGAGATCGAGCGGTGGACGAACGAGCTGCGGGCCAGGACGCGGGTGCTCGTCTACCGCAGGCCCCGGCCAGAGGCGGCGGAGGCCCCCGGCGCCTCGCCCGAGAGCCGGTAGAGGGCGCGGTTGAAGAGGACGCGCCGGAAGTACGTCCGGGTCTCGACGTAGCTGATCGAGCCGAGGAGCGCCTCGGCCGCCGAGCGGGCCTCGCCCCGCCAGAGGACCGTCTGGCCGGCGCCCGCGTTGTAGCCGGAGACGGCCGACGGGGCGTCCCCCTCGAACCGGAGGAGGAGCGAGGCGAGCGTCGTGGCGCCGAGCCGGATCGACCGGGCGGGGTCGTAGAGGTCCGAGTAGGCGGGCGGCTCCTCGTTCAGCTGCCGCGCGGCGTCGCTGGCGGCGGGGAGCGTCAGCTGCATCAGGCCCCGCGCCGCGGCCGGGGAGACCGCCTCGCGGTCGAACCGGCTCTCCTGCCGCATGACGGCGTAGAGGAGGTCGGGGGGGACGCCCGTGTCGGCCGCCGCGGCCGAGACGAGGGCGTCGAAGGGGCGGGGCGAGAGGGCCCGCCGGACGGCCGGCGGGGCCAGCTCGACGAGGAAGTCGCGCGGCAGCCGGGCGGCGAGCGCCTCGGCGGCCTCCAGCGCGGCGGGGCCCGCGTCGGCCATCTCGGCCAGCCGGGACGCGATGACGCAGCCGTGGAGCGAGCGGAGGTTGCGGGCGTCGCGGACGATCGGCTCGGCGTCCTCGGGAAGCCCCATCCGGAGGAGCCGGCACGCGGCGGCGTCGCCGCAGAGGCCGGCCATCGCGTCCTCGGAGAGGTCGGGGACGAGGAGGACGTCGGCGTGGGGAGAGGAGGCCCGGTAGGCCGAAAGGAGCGCCTCCCGCCCGCGCGGGTCCCCCGCCGCGGCCGCGGGGAGGAGCGCCGCGCGCGCCCCGGCCAGCTTCCCCGCGCGGAGGAGCGCCTCGCCGTCCCGGAGGGCCCCGGAGAGGAACGCCTCGCGCGGGCGCTCCGGGAGGGCGAGGAAGCGCTCGCGCGAAAGCTCCGAGGCGGCCACGAGGTCCGGCCTCCCGAGGACCCTGGCGTAGGCCGAGAGCGCCGCCGGCACGTCCCCGCGCGCCTCGGCCACGCGCCCCTGCCAGAAGGGGAGCTCGCTCCGCCACGGCTCGGGGAGCCTCCGGGCCCGGGCGGCCGACTCCAGGCGCTGGAGCGCCCGGGCGGCGCCCCGGCCGTCGCCGGCCTCGGCGCGCCTCACGAGGAGGAGGAGCGTCCCCTCGACCCGCTCGCTCGCCGGCCCTTTGCCGAGGAGGAGCCTCTCGGCCGCGTCCAGCCGCCCGCGCCGGATCTCCAGGCGGGCCAGCTGGAGCGTGGCGAGCGAGGAGGGGCCGCGCCCCTCGCCCGCCACGCGCGAGAGCTCGCGGGCCGCCGCGTCGAGGTCTCCCAGCTTCTCCAGGACGAGGCCGAGGTTGAACCGGACGCGGGCGAGGAACCCGGCGGTCCCCGGCGCCGTGTCGGCCGGGCCTTTCCCCGGGGGCGCGGGCGCGGGCGCTTGGGCCAGGACCTCCCGGAACCCCTCGGCGGCCTCGGCGAAGCGGCCGCGGGAGCCCAGCAGGCGCGCGTGGTCGAACCTCGCCCCGAGCGCTCCGGGCGTCCGCGGGTCGGGCCCGGCCCTCTGGACCGCCTCGCGCGAGAGCCGCTCGGCCAGCTCCAGGTCCCGCTGCGCGCGGGCCGTCTGAAGGAGGAGCGGCAGGAGGTCGTCGGGGACCTCGGCGGGCGTCCGGCCCTCGAGCTCGCGGGCCAGGAGGACGGCCGCGGCGTCGTCGCGGCGCGCCTCGGAGAGGAGGGACCGGCGGAGCGCGGCGGCCCCTCCCGCGTCCCCTTCGGCCTCGAGCGCCCCGGCCTGGAGGGCCGAAAGCCGCCGGCTCTCCCGCTGGGCGAGCGCCGGGCGCGCGGCGGCGAGGCGCGCGAGCGTCTCCGGGTGGAGGCGCAGCTCCAGAGCGTCCAGCGCGATCCTCACGGCCCTCCGGGCCACCGCCCCCTCGCGCCGCTGCAGGACGGGGAGGAGGAGGTCGAGGCCGGCCGGCGCCTCGCCGCGCGCGAAGCGCATCCGCGCGGCCAGGAGGCGGGCGGGGACCTCGAGGAGGTCCCGCGAGGCGACGAGCCTCTCCAGTCGCGGGAGGGCCTCGGCGTCGCGGCCCAGGCCCGAGAGCGCCCGGCAGGTCAGGTACTCCCACCCGCCGTCGAGGTACCGGGACGGGTACGCGCGCTGGAGCCTGACGAGGAGAGACAGGACCTCGGCCCAGCTCCCGCGCCGCGCGGCGGGGGCGAGGGAGGCCTCCAGGGACTCCGCGGAGGCCTCGGGCGGAGCCGGGGCCTCCGGGGCGGCGGGCGGCGCCGTCCCCGCCGGGACGGGGGGCTGCGGGGCGGCACCGAGCCAGGCCGGGACGAGCAGGACGGCGAGCGCCGCCGTCCTCAGCCGGGCGGCCAACCGAACCGGCGCCCCGCCATCAGGTGGACGTGGAGGTGGAAGACGCTCTGCCCGGCGTCGGCCCCGTCGTTCGTGACGGTCCGGTAGCTCGCGATGTCCATCTCGCGCGCCAGGCGGGCCGCGGTGACGTAGAGGTGGCCGAGGAGCGGCTCGTCCCCGGTCCGGCTGTGCGACAGGCCGGGGAGGTGCTGGCGCGGGATGACGAGGATGTGCGTCGGGGACTTCGGCGCGACGTCGTGGAAGGCGACGACGAGGTCGTCCTCGTGGACGATCCTCGCCGGGACCTCCTTCCTCACGATCCGGCAGAAGACGCAGGAGGAGGTGTCGGCGGCGGTCACGCGCGGATTATCCGGGAAGGCGCGTGACCTTCGCCCCGAGCGCCGAGAGCTTCTCCTCCATCCGGGCGTAGCCGCGGTCGAGGTGGTAGATCCTCCTCACGAGCGTCTCCCCCTCGGCGACGAGGCCGGCCAGGACGAGGGCGGCCGAGGCCCTCAGGTCCGAGGCGGTGACCGGCGCCCCCTGCAGCCGCGCGGGGCCCTTCACGACCGCGCTGCGCCCCTCGACGGCCACGTCGGCCCCGAGGCGGGCCAGCTCCACGGCGTGGAGGAAGCGGTTCTCGAAGATCGTCTCGGCGATCCGCGAGGTGCCGCGCGCCTGCGTCATCAGCGCCATGGCCTGCGCCTGCAGGTCCGTCGGGAAGCCGGGGAAGGGGGCCGTCGTCACGTCCACGGAGCGGAGCTCGCCCGACGGGACGGTGGAGAGGCCGGTCGCGGCCGGCTCCACGGCGGTGCCCGCGGCGCGCAGGAAGGAGAGGAAGGCGGCGAGGTGCTCGGGCCGCGCGTTCTCGACGGTGACGGCCCCGCGCGTGATCGCGCCGGCCGCCAGGTAGGTCCCCGCCTCGATCCGGTCGGGAACGACGGCGTGCCCCCGCTCGCGCGTCCCGCGGAGCGACTCGACGCCGGTGACGACGACCTCGGGCGTCCCGTCCCCGGTGACCGAGGCGCCCATCGACCGGAGCAGGTCGGCCAGGTCGACGACCTCGGGCTCGCAGGCGGCGTTCTCGATCCTCGTGACGCCGCGGGCCAGCGCGGCGGCGAGCATCACGTTCTCCGTCCCGGTGACGGTGGGGATCGGGAAGCGGATCTCGGCCCCCCGGAGCCTGCCGCCCAGCGAGCCGACGCGGGAGACGTGGGCGTGGATGTACCCCTTCTCCACCGCCACGCGCGCCCCCATCTCCTCGAGCGCCTTGACGTGGAGGTCGACGGGGCGGACGCCGATGGCGCAGCCCCCCGGGAGCGAGACCCAGGCCTCGCCGAAGCGCGACAGGAGCGGCCCCAGGACGAGGATCGAGGCCCGCATCGTCCGGACGAGGTCGTACGGGGCCTCGGTGGACGCGAGCGAGCCCGCGGTGAGCGTCACCGGCCCCGGCGCCTCGCCCTCGACGAGGACCCCCATCCCCGACAGGAGCTTCTTCATCGTCCGGACGTCGGCGACCGGCGGGAGGTCGAGGAGCGTCACCGGCTCGGGCGTGAGGAGGGCGGCGGCGATGCAGGGGAGGGCGGCGTTCTTGGCCCCGCCGACCCGGACGGAGCCGGAGAGCCGGGCGGGCCCCTGGATGAGGAAGGCGTCCAAGGCGCGCGAAGTCTACCGCCGCGCCGTGCCGACGCGGGGGATCCCGGCCGTGTCGAGGCGGATCCCCTCGAGCCTGAGGGCCGAGCCGTCCACCGCCTCGCTCGCCCCGCGGGCCTGCCCGTAGCCGATCTCGAAGACGAAGGGGGCGCCCGGGGCCATGAGGGGAGGCAGGACGCGGACGAGGTGCCGGAGCGGGTCGAGCCCGTCGTCGCCCCCCCAGAGCGCGAGCCCCGGCTCGTGGTCGGAGACGGTCTTCTCGACGTGCGGGGCGTCGGCCAGGGGGACGTACGGCGGGTTGGCGACGACGAGCTCGAAGGGGCGCCCGCGCGAGGCCGACAGGGCCGAGACCCAGTCGGAGGCCGCCGGGAGGACCCGGTCGAGGACGCCGTGGAGGCGCGCGTTCTCGCGCGTCAGGGCGAGCGCGGCGGCCGACCGGTCGAGGGCGACCACGCGCGCCGGCGGCCGCTCGAGGGCGAGCGTCACGGCCAGGATCCCGCTCCCGGTCCCGGCGTCCAGGACCCAGCTCGCTCCGGGGGCGGCCTCGCGCGCCGCCTCGACGATCCCCTCGGTCTCGTGGCGGGGGATCAGCGCCCTCGGGTCGACGCGGAAGGTCCGGCCCAGGAACTCCCACTCGCCGAGGAGGTACTGGAGCGGCTCCCCGGCCTGGCGGCGGGCGACGAGGGCGTCGAACCGGGCCACCTCCTGGGCGGGGGCCGGCTCGAGCCTGCGGGCCTGGAACCAGGAGCGCGGCCGGCCAGTGGCCCGCGCGAGGAGCTCCTCGGCCTCGAAGGAGGGGTGGAGGGGCGGAGGGAGCCTTCGTCGGGCCTCGGCGAGCGCCTCGGCCCAGGTGGGGTCCCGGCGGGTCACGAGGCGATGTTGCCACCCCCGGGCGGCGTCGCGTGGCTAAGATGCCGTGGCGTGGCGCGGCAGAGCTTCCTGACGGCGGCGGCGGCGGTCCTTTCGGCGCTGGCCTTCGCGCTGCTCCTCGTGGCGCCCGGGATCGAGGTCGCGGGGGTCGACGTGGAGGCCGTCGCCGCCGGCGCGGCCGCGGTCCTCCTCGTGGCCGCGCTGGTCCTGGGGCGGGAGGAGCGGGCGCGGGCGGGGCTCCCCGCGATCGAGGGGCTGGCCCTCGTCTCCCTCGACGCCGCCGGCAGGGTGGACGCGTGGAACCCGGCCGCCTCGCGCCTCTTCGGGCTGGACCGGACGGCGGCGCGCGGGACGGACGCCGGAGCGCTCTTCGCCCCCGAGGAGCTCTCCGGGCTCAGGGCCGAGCTGGCCTCGGTCTCCGAGAGCGGGCGGGCGGTCCCGCCCCGCGGGCGGCGCTTCCGCTCCGCCGCGGGCGAGACGTTCGAGGGGGTGGGGCTCCTGGCGCGCGGTCGCGGAGGCGAGGTCCTCCTCGTGGCGCTCGACGCGCGAGCGCCCGGCCCGGACGGGCGGTGCGTCGACCTCCTGGAGAACGCCCCGGCGGGGCTCCTCCACGTCGGGCGCGACGGGCGGATCGGCTCGGTCTCGCCGGAGCTGGCCCGCTGGGCCGGGAGGAGGCGGGAGCTCCTCCCGGGGCTCCCGGTCGCGGAGGCGGGCCTCCTGCCGCGGGGCCTGGCCGAGCGGCTCGGAGCGCTGGCCACGGGCGAAGGCCCGGAGCCCCCAGCGGAGGAGGAGGCGGTGGAGCTCCCCGGCCCGTCCGGGGCCACGCTTCCCGTCGTGGCGGTGGCCCGGAGGAGGGCGGGCGGCGGGGCCGACGTCGCGCTCCTCTCGGCACCCGGCCGGCGCCGCCTGGTGGCGGAGCTGGACGCCGCGAAGAAGGCCGTGACGGCGGCTCGGGAGGCGGCCGCCGAGACGATCGAGCGGACGTCTCGCGACGTCCGCGGCCACGTGGCGGAGACCGTCGCGGCGGCCGGGCGGCCGAGGGTCCTCCTCGTCGAGGACGACGACGAGAACCGGTCCCTCATCTCGCACATGCTCAGGAGCCGCGGCGCCGACGTGGTCGCCTTCCCGACGGGGGGCGAGGCGATCGAGGCGGCGAGCCGGTCGCGGTTCGACATCGGCCTCCTGGACCTCGGGATCCCGGACATGGACGGTTACGAGGTCTTCCGGCGCCTCCGGGCGCTCCCGGGCGGGGAGGACCTCCCGCTCGTGGCGGTGACGGCCTTCACGAGCGACTTCGACAAGGAGCGGGCGCAGCTGGAGGGGTTCAACGAGTTCGTCCCCAAGCCCGTGACGCTCTCGGCGGTCGACGCGCTCCTGCGCCGCTTCGTCCCGCGGTCGCGCGGCTGAGGCGCGCGGCTACGGCGCCTTCGGGAAGACGTAGAGCATCAGGTAGATCACGACCCCCGTGACCGAGACGTACAGCCAGACGGGGAGCGTGACCCGGGCCAGCTTGCGGTGCGTCTCGAAGCGTCCCCGGAGGGCGAGGACGAAGGCGCCCACGGCCATCGGCGCGGCGACCGCGGCCAGGACCGTGTGCGTCAGGAGGATCCCGAGGTAGACGGCCCGCACGGCCCCGGTGCCCTGGTAGCGGACCGACCCCACCTGGGCGTGGTAGACGAGGTACGACGTCAGGAAGAGGGCCGACGTCGCGACGGCCGCCGTCATGACGCGCCGGTGCGCCTGCCGCTTCCCCGACCGGATCAGCCGCCAGCCGGCGAGGAGGAGGACGGCGCTCGCCCCGTTCAGGAGCGCGTTCAGCGTCGGGAGGTCCCGGACGGTCACCGGGCCGTCCCCCCTCCGCCGGAGAGGACCCGCGCGTCGAAGGCGAGCCGCTTCATCGCCGCCGGGTCGCCGCTGTCGTAGTACCCGCGGATCTCCCCGGCGCCGTCCACGAGGACGAAGCGGGGCGAGTGGAGGATCGGCATCTCGCTCCCCGGCTCGGCGTCCTCCACGGGCAGCTTGAACCCGTCGCGGGAGAGGGTCCGGATCGCGGCCTCCTCGCCGCGCAGGAAGCTCCAGCGGGCGGGGTCGGCCCCGTGCTCCTTGGCGTACGCCGCGAGGACCTCGACCGTGTCGCGCGCCGGGTCGACGGAGAACGAGACGAATCGGACCGAGGGGAGGTCCGACAGCTCGGCGTTCAGCTCCTTCATCCGCTGCGTCATCGCCGGGCAGATCGAGGGGCAGCTCGTGAAGACGAAGTCGGCGACCCAGACCTTGCCCCGGAGGTCGCCCAGCCCCACGCCGGTCCCCTGCTCGGAGACGAGGTCGAAGGGCGGGACCGCGCCCAGGCGCGGCAGCTCCTCGGCCACGGGCCGGGAGCGCTCGAAGGCCTCCTGCATCGACCGCCAGAGGAGGACGGTCCCGGCGAGGACGACCGCCAGGCAGGCGGCGAGGATCGCGGGGCCGACCGGGAAGCGGCGGGGGCGGCGGGCGGGGAGGGGAGGGGGCGGAGGGAGTGCGGAGTCGCTCATCGCGGTACGGCGGCTCGCTCCCGGCCGGAGGTTCGGTCCCGGCCGGGGCCGGGGCCCGACGGGAAGCGGGACACCACGAACGAGGATAGCGCCGCCGTCGCCAGGGCGAAGCCGGCGGTCACGAAGAGCGAGAGGGCGAAGGAGGGGAGGCCCGCCGCCGACGCCGGGTCCAGGGCGCGCCTCAGGGCCGCGACGCCGTACGTCAGCGGGTTGGCCGCCATCACGGCCCGAAGCCACGCCGGCGCTCCGTCGAGGGGGAAGAAGGCGCCCGACAGGAGCCACATCGGGACGAGGAAGAGGTTCATGACCGAGTGGAACCCCTGCGTGGAGTCGAGCGACCAGGCGATGGCGAAGCCGAGGCCGGTCAGCGCGAGCGAGAGGAGCGTCAGGACCCCCGCGGCCAGGGCGAGGTCCGCGGGGCGGAGGGGGACGCCGAGGAAGGGGACGAGGGTGAAGAGGAGGAGCCCCTGGGCGAGGGCCAGGAACGTCCCGCCGGCCACCTTGCCGAAGACCAGGGAGGAGGCCGGGAGCGGCGAGGCGAGGACCCCCTGCAGGAACCCCTCGCGCCGGTCCTCGATGACGGAGATCGTCGAGAAGATCGCGGCGAACAGGACGACGAGGACGACCGTCCCCGGGAAGAAGTAGGCGAGGAAGCTCGACCCGGCCCCGGCCGCGGGGCCGAGCGAGAGCGAGCGCCCGAACCCCGAGCCGATGACGAGCCAGGCCAGGAGCGGCGGCGCCACGGCGCCGACGACCCGGCTCGGCTGGCGGAGGAAGCGGACCACCTCCCGCCGCGCGAGCGCCAGCGCGCCTCTCACGCCGCCTCCTCGTCGAACGCGTGCCCGGTGCAGTCGACGAAGACGTCCTCGAGCGAGGGGGCCGAGAGCGTCACCGACGCGAAGCGCCCCGGGAACGCCTGGACGAGCGGCGGCACGAAGGCGTGCCCGTCCGGCCGCTCGACGCGGACGGTGGCGCCGAGCGGCGAGACGGCCCCGGCCGAGTCGCCGAAGCGGGCCACGACCTCCCGCGCGAGCGCGGCGGCCTCCTCGGGGCCGCCGGTCGCCACGGTGACGACGTCCCCCCCGACGGCCGCCTTCAGGTCGGCCGGCGCACCGGTGGCCACCAGGCGGCCGCGGTCCAGGATCCCGATCCGGTCGGCGGCGTCGGCCTCCTCGAAGAGGTGCGTCGTCAGGAGGACCGTCGTCCCGTTCTCCCGGACGAGGTCGGAGAGGAGCCGCCTCAGCTCGCGCCGGGCCAGCGGGTCGAGCCCTGTCGACGGCTCGTCGAGGAGGAGGACCGGCGGCCGGGGCAGGAGCGCCTTGGCGATCTCCACGCGGCGGGCCAGGCCGCCCGAGAGCGTGGCGACCCTCTCGCCGGCCCTCTCGAGGAGGCCGAGGCGGGAGAGGAGCCCCTCGCCCCGCTCCCGCGAGAGCGAGCGCGGCATCCCGAAGAGGGCGCCCTGGAAATCGAGGTTCTCGCGGACGGTCAGCGACCGGTCGAGCGCGGGGGACTGGAAGACGACGCCCAGGAGGCGCCGCACCTCCCGGCGGTCGCGTCCGGGGTCGAGGCCCAGGACGCGGAAGGCGCCGGAGCTGGGAGGGAGGAGGGTCGCCAGGATCCGGAAGAGGGTCGTCTTCCCCCCGCCGTTGGGGCCGAGGAGGGCGAAGACCTCGCCCGGCCCGACCGCGAAGTCGACGGACTGCAGCGCCAGCCGCTCGCCGAACCGGCGGGAGAGGTCCTCGACGACGACCGCGGGTGAGGTCGAAGGGTCCGCCACGTGGGCTCCTCGGCGGAGACTACCCGACGCTGCGGTCGAGGAGGAGGAGGACCAGGACGACGGGGAGCCAGCCGATCGAGGCGAGGAAGAGCCTCAGGGCGGCGGCGTCGGTGGGCTGCCGGGCGAACCGGACGGCGGTGCCGAGGAAGAGGACGGTCAGGACGGCCGCCGCGGCGCCGTAGACGAGCCCCGCGCTCCCCACGAGCGTCGGGGCGAGGCTGACCGGGAGGAGCGCGGCGGTGTAGAGGAGCGCCTGCCTCCCGGAGCGGCGGCCGGTCGGGTCGAGGACGGAGAGGACGCGGAACCCGGCCTCGCCGTAGTCCCGCCGGTGGCGCCAGCCGATCGCCAGGAAGTGGGGCAGCTGCCAGAGGAAGACGAGGCCGAAGAGGACGAGCCCCGGCGCTCCGACGGCCCCGGCGGCCGCCGTGTAGCCGCCGAGCGGAGGGAGCGCGCCCGGGACGGCCCCGACGAGGAGCGAGAGCGGCGAGCGCGTCTTCAGCGGCGTGTAGGCGAAGACGTAGCTCGTCAGCGTGACGAAGGCCAGGAGCGTCGTGACCGGGTTGGTGAAGAGCCAGAGCTCCACGAGCCCGGCCACCGAGAGGGCCGAGGCGGCCAGGAACGCCAGCCGGGCCGGGAGCCGCCCCGAGGGGAGCGGGCGTCCGGCCGTCCGGGCCATCCGCCGGTCGAGGTCGATCTCGACCAGCTGGTTGAAGGCGTTGGTCCCCGAGGAGACGAGCGCCGTCCCCGACAGGAGGTGGAGGAGGAGCGCGACGTCGAGGCTCGCCAGCGGCCCCGCGTGCCCGACCGCGAAGCCGACGAACGCGGTCAGGACGACGAAGACCGTGATGCGGGGCTTCGTCAGCTCGAGGAGGTCGCGGGCGCGGGAGGGGGGCTCGCCGCCGGCGGCCAGGCCCGGCGCGCCGCCCGCGGCCCGGGCGAGAGGCGCCAGCGTCACGGCGGTCAGGACGCCCGTGACCCAGCAGAGGGCCCCGACGGCCAGGTGGGCGGTCGTGGCGGGGACGGCCTTCTCGGACCAGACCGAGAGGGCCCCCAGGCCCACCTGCGTGGCCACCAGGCCGGTCCAGAGCGCCGAGGCGGTCCGGAACCCGGGCGAGAGCGGCGACAGCCTCCAGAGGGCGACGGCGGCCCTCAGGACCAGGACCGTGACGAGGACCGCCCCGACCCGGTGGGAGAGCTGGACGTGGACCCCGGGCGCGGCGAGCTGCGGAAGCGTGGGGAAGAGGCGGCCGAAGGAGAGGGGGAAGTCGGGGATGGCGAGGCCCGCCCCCGTGTGCCGGACGACGGCGCCCAGGAGGATCTGGACGTAGACCATCGCCGCCGCGGCCACCGTCCGCCGGTACGCGGTCCGGACGAGGGGGCCGAGCTCCCCGGGGACCGCCGGAGCCTCGGCTCGCGGACGGGACGCCAGGAGGGCGATCGTGGCGGTCAGGGCGAAGACGACCTGGGCCAGCCCCGCGTGGGCCGAGGAGACGGCCGGGGGGAGGAGGAGGAGGACCGTGAGGCCGCCCAGGAGGGCCTGCAGGAGGATGGCGCCGAAGGCCAGGAGCGAGAGCGTCTTCAGCCGGCGGTCGGCGCGGGAGAGGAACAGGACCGCCACCTGCAGCCCGACGAGCGTGGAGACGGCCGCGGCCACGAGCCGGTGCCCGTGCTCGAAGAGGATCCCCCCGACCATCGGCGGCATCAGCTTGCCGTACGACAGGGGCCAGTCCGGCACCGCCAGGCCCGAGTCCGTCGACGTGACCAGGGCCCCCGCGATCAGCAGGAGGAAGACGCAGACGGCCACGGCGCGGGAGTAGGTTCGGGCGAGGTTCTCCATCGTCTCCGTTCGGCTCGAGAGGGCGGGGGAGGGAGGGCCCGGCGGGCCCGGCATTGCGACGAACTCTCGATTTGACCACACCTGGGGCTCCCTGACAAAAGCCTTTCCTCGCCCGACCGCTCGCGGCGGCCCGGCGGTGCGAAGATGCTCTCGATGCGGGTCGAGCGCGCCGTCCTGCGGGTCGTGGAGATGCCGCTGAAGTTCGTCTTCCGGACGTCCTTCGGGCAGACGCGGGCGAAGCGGTTCCTCCTCCTGGAGCTCTCGGCCGGGGGGCTCACCGGGTGGGGCGAGTGCGTGGCCGAGGACGAGCCGTTCTACTCGCCCGAGACCGTGGGGACCGCCACGGAGGCGCTCCGCCGCTGGCTCCTGCCCTGGCTCCTCGGGCGCGACCTCGAGAGCCCGGGCGACTTCGAGCCGGTCGCCGCCCGCGTCCGGGGCCACCGGATGGCCAGGGCTGCCGTCGACATGGCCCTCCACGACCTGTTCGCCCGGGCGGCGGGCGTCTCCCTCTCGCGGTACCTGGGGGGGACGCGGGACGCCGTGGAGGTCGGCGTCTCGCTCGGGATCCGCCCGACCGTCCGCGAGGCCGTCGAGGACGTCGCACGCCACGTCGGGCAGGGGTATCGCCGGATCAAGCTGAAGATCGAGCCCGGCGCCGACGTGGAGCGGCTCGCGGCCGTCCGCGAGGCCTTCCCGGGAATCGTCCTGACGGCGGACGCCAACGCCGCCTACCGGCTCGAGGACGCCCCGCACCTGGCGCGCCTCGACGCCTTCCGCCTCGACTACCTGGAGCAGCCGCTCCACCACGAGGACCTCCTCGACCACGCCGAGCTCTCCCGCCGGATCTCGACCCCGGTCTGCCTGGACGAGTCGATCCGGTCCGAGGCGGACGTGCGGCTCCTCCTGGCCCTCGGCGCGGGGAAGGTCGTGAACGTGAAGGCGGGCCGCGTCGGCGGCTTCGTCGAGGCGCTCAGGATCCACGCCCTGTCGGCCGGCGCTGGCCTCCCCCTCTGGTGCGGCGGGATGCTGGAGTCGGGCGTCGGGCGGGCCCACAACGTCGCGCTCGCCTCGCTGCCCGGCTTCACGAAGCCCGGGGACACGGCCTCCTCCTCGCGGTACTTCGACGAGGACCTCGTCGAGCCGCCGCTCGAGGCCGTGGACGGGCTGATGCCGGTCCCGCCGGGGCCCGGGATCGGGGTCGACGTGAGGCCTCGGGTCCTGGACCGGTTCACGCTGTCCCGGGAGGAGGTGGCGCCGTGAGCGGAGAGGGCCGGGCCCGGCAGCTGGCCGGGCTCTATACGGGACACCAGGCCGAGGCGGTCGACCTCCTGTCCGAGCTGGTGCGCTGCGAGAGCCCGTCGGACGACCCGTCGCGGGTGTCGGCCCTGGCGTCCTTCCTCGCCTCCCTGCTGGACCTGCCCGGCGTGGCGGTCTTCACGCTCCCGTGCGAGGGGCGCGGCGACGCCCTCCTGGCCCGTTGGGGCCCGGACGGCCCCGGGACGCTCCTGCTCGGGCACCTGGACACGGTCTGGCCGGCCGGGACGATCGCCTCCTGGCCCTTCTCGGCGGCCGGGGGCGTGGCGCACGGCCCGGGCGTCTTCGACATGAAGGCCGGCATCGTGGTCGCCGCGCACGTCCTGGCGGCCGTCTCGCGAGGAGAGGTGCTTCCGCGGGGCGGGGTCTCGCTCCTGCTCGTCCCGGACGAGGAGGTCGGGAGCCAGGCCTCCGCGCCGGCGACGCTCGCCGAGGCCAAGGAGCGGGGCCGGTGCCTCGTCCTGGAGCCTTCGGGGGAGGGGGGGGCCGCCAAGATCGCCCGCAAGGCGGTCGGGACCCTCCGCGTGCGTTTCGAGGGAGTGGCCGCGCACGCCGGCCTGGAGCCGGAGAAGGGGGCCTCCGCCCTCCTGGAGCTGGCGCGGTACGCGGTCTTCGCCGACGCGCTGGCGGACGCCCCGGGCGGCACTACCGTCGTGCCCTCCCGGGCGCACGCGGGGTCGCGCCCCAACGTCGTCCCGGCCGAGGCGGAGCTGGTCGTCGACTTCCGGGCGTGGACCTCCGCCGAGGCCGAGCGGCTGGCGGCGACGCTCGCGGCCTACCGCCCGGCGGACGGGCGCGTGCGCGTCACCGCGGAGGGGGGCCTCTCCCGGCCCGCGATGGAGCCGACCTCGGCCTCGCTGGAGCTGTACCAGCAGGCGGCCTCCCTGGCCGAGGCGATCGGCTTCCCCCTGCCGGCGGTCCGGGTGGGGGGCGCCTCGGACGGGAACCTGACCGCGGCCGCGGGCGTCCCGACGCTCGACGGCCTGGGGCCCGCAGGCGGCGGGGCGCACGCCGCCTTCGAGCACGTGGAGCTCTCGGACCTGCCGCGCCGCTCGGCCCTGGTCTCGGCGCTGCTCGAGGGGGTGGAGGAATGAGCAAGGAGTCGATCGTGATCCGCGAGCTGCGGACGCCCGAGGAGTTCCGGGCGACCGAGGAGATCTCGAAGGCCGCCTGGCGGTTCTCCGACCGGGCGGTGCCGCCCGCGGCGGACCTCGTGGCCGCCACGCGCGCCGGCGGGCTGACGGCGGGCGCCTTCGCCAGGAAGCAGCTCGTCGCCTTCGTCCACTCCATCCCGCGCGTCAACCTGGGCCAGCCCGCGCAGCACTCCCACCTCCTCGCCGTCCAGCCGTCCCTCCAGGGGCTCGGCATCTCGGCGCGGCTGAAGTTCTTCCAGCGCTCCTGGTGCCTCGAGCGGCGGATCCGCCTCGTGACGTGGACGTACGACCCGTTCCTCCTGCGCAACGCGCGGCTGAACGTCGGGCGGCTGCGCGCCACCGTCCGCGGGCTGGTCCCGAACCTCTACGGCCCGCTCGGGGGGATCTACGGGGGGCTGCCGACCGACCGGTTCGAGGTCACCTGGCGCCTGGACGACCCGATCGTGGAGCTGGCCGCCCGGGGCGAGGCGCTCCCCACCCACGCCCCGGAGGACGACCAGGTCCCCGTGGCGCGCCCGCTCTCGATCCCCGACGCTCCCCGCGTGGCGCTCCCGTTCCCCGCGGGCGCCCCGGGGATCTACCGGACCGACCCCGCCGGCAGCCTCCGCGCGCGGAAGGCCTTCGGGAAGGTGGCCCGGACGCTCTTCGACCGGGGCTACGAGGTGACCGGGCTGATGATGGGCGAGGCCGGCCCCGCCTACCTCCTCGACCGGAGGTGACTCCCCGCGAGACCCTCAGGCCTTGGCCAGCTCCTCGCGGAGCTTCTCGGCCTGGAAGTGGGCGACGAGCGGGTCGATCAGCTCGTCGAGCCGCCCGTCCAGGATCTCCGGGAGGCGGTGGGACGTGAAGCCGATCCGGTGGTCCGTCACGCGCGACTGGGGGAAGTTGTACGTCCGGATCTTCTCGGAGCGGTCCCCGCTGCCGACCATCTTCTTCCGGTCGGCCGCGTAGGCGGCGTCGCGCCGCTCGCGCTCGACCTCGAAGAGCCGGGCCCGGAGAACGCGCATCGCCTTGGCCTTGTTCTTGATCTGCGACCGCTCGTCCTGGCACTGGACGACGGTGTTCGTCGGGACGTGGGTGATCCTCACCGCCGAGTAGGTCGTGTTCACGCCCTGCCCCCCCGGTCCCGAGGCGCAGAAGGTGTCGACGCGGAGGTCCTTCTCGTTCACCTCGACGTCCACCTCCTCGGCCTCCGGCAGGACGGCGACGGTGGCCGCGGAGGTGTGGATGCGGCCCTGGGACTCGGTGGCGGGGACGCGCTGGACGCGGTGGACGCCCCCCTCGTACTTCAGCCGGGCGAAGGCCCCCTCGCCCTCGACGATGGCCTGGATCTCCTTGACCCCGCCCCGCCCGCCCGCGTCGCTCCGGTCGATCACCTCGACGCGCCAGGAGCGCCCCTCGGCGTAGCGGACGTACATCCGGAAGAGCTCCTCGGCGAAGAGCGAGGCCTCCTCGCCGCCGGTCCCGGCGCGGATCTCCAGGACGACGTTCCTGGCGTCGTTCGGGTCCCTCGGGAGGAGGAGGACCCTCAGCTCCTCCTCGAGGGCGGCCATCCGGGCCAGGAGGCCCTCGGCCTCCGACTCGGCCATGGCGCGCAGCTCGTCGTCCGCTGGGAGCGTCTCGAGGAGCTCCCGCGCGCCCGAGAGCTCGGAGTCGACCCGGCGCCGCTCGCGGACCTTCTCGACGACCGGCGCGATCTCCTTCATCGCGCGGGCCACCTTCACGTACTCGACGTGGTCCCCGGCGACGTCGGGGCTGTCGCGGCGCGCCTCCAGCTCGGCGTAGCGCTTCTCGATCTCGTCGAGCTTCTCGAACATGGGGGGAGGGCCCTCGGGGGCGCCCGCCCCGGCGCCGGAGCCGGGACGGGGCGAGGGGGTCAGACCGGGGCGGCGGCCTTGCGCCCGGCGTACCGCTTCTGGAACCGCTCGACGCGGCCCGCGGTGTCGATCAGCTTCGCCTTGCCCGTGAAGAAGGGGTGGCAATCCGAGCAGATCTCGAGCCTGAGCTCCTTGGCCGTGCTCCGGGTCTTCCAGCTGTTCCCGCAGGAGCAGTGGACGGTGACTTCGTGGTAGGCGGGGTGGATCTTTTCCTTCATCGGGTCCTCGGCCCCCAGCCGCGTGCGTGAGCCAGGGCGCGAACCTCGAAGTCTAGCACGTTCCCCGAAGCCGCCCGCCCGCCCGTCCGCACGCTAGACTGCCCGGCGTGTTCGTCCTGACCGTCCGGGTCCCGGGGGAGCCCGTCCAGCGGGTCCGCCTGGAGAGGGCCTCCACGACGCTCGGCCGGTCGTCGAGCGCGGACCTGCCGCTCGCCGACCGGACGCTCTCGCGCACGCACGCCCGCATCGACGTGACGGAGGACGGGCCGGTCGTGACCGACCTGGAGTCGCGCAACGGGACGATGGTCAACGGGACGCGCGTCACCGACCCGGTCCTCCTGTCGCCCGGGGACAGGGTCGTCCTGGGGGAGACCTCGATCGAGGTGGGGGTGGAGACGGCGAGCCGCGTCGTCGTGGAGGAGGTCGAGCGCGAGGCCGCCGTCGAGAACACGCTCTTCCGCTCCTCGCGCGACCTGCTCCGCCTACAGAGCCAGGCCGTGCTCGCGCCCACGATGGGCGCCGAGGAGCTCTCGCGCCTGGCCTCCTCCCTGAGGATCCTCAACGAGGTCTCCATCGACCTCCTCCGGGACCTCGAGCCCGGGGAGCTCCTCGACCTCGTCCTGGGGAAGCTCTTCGCGACGTTGCAGCCCGACCGGGCGCTGGTCGTCCTCTGGGACGAGGGGGGGGCCTTCCGGGTCGAGCGGACGCGGTTCGCCGAGGGGATCGACCCGTCCGACATCCGCCTCTCGCGGACGATCGTCCGGGCCGTCCGCGAGGAGCGCAACGGCGTCCTGATGATCGACACGCAGACCGACCAGCGCCTCTCGGCCTCCGACTCGATCCGCCTGCAGGGCGTCACCTCCTGCCTGGCCGCCCCGCTCTTCGTCGAGGAGGAGGTGATCGGCCTCGTCTACCTCGAGGCCCGCCTCGGCAAGAAGAGCTTCGTCGAGGAGGACCTCCGGCTCGTCACGTCGGTCGCCAACGCGGCGGCGATCAAGATCCAGAGCCTGGAGAAAGGGGAGGCGACGCGGCGGATGGAGCGCGAGATGGAGCTGGCCTGGAGCGTCCAGCAGAAGCTCCTGCCGCAGGCGCCGCCCGACCTGCCGCACACCGCCCTCTGGGGACGGACGATCCCGGCGCGCTTCGTGGCGGGGGACTACTTCGACTACTTCGAGCGGCCCGACGGGACGACCGACGTCGTCGTGGCGGACGTCTCCGGCAAGGGGACCGCGGCGTCGCTCCTGGCCGCCTCGGTGCAGGCCGCCTTCCAGGCGTGGGCGAGCGAGGGCTTCCCCCCCGAGCGGATCTGCGAGCGGCTGAACGACTGGCTGGTCCGGCGCATCGGGCCGGAGAAGTTCGTCACGTTCTTCGCGGCCCACTACGAGCCCGAGAGCGGCGAGGTGCTCTACACGAACGCCGGGCACAACCCGGGCCTCCTCGTCCGCTCCGGGGGCGCGGTCGAGCAGCTGGAGGCGCACGGCACCCCGCTCGGGATCCTCCCCGG
Source organism: Acidobacteriota bacterium (assembly GCA_008363385.1). GTDB lineage: Bacteria > Acidobacteriota > Thermoanaerobaculia > UBA5066 > UBA5066 > RHKY01. The sequence goes on from RHKY01000025.1 coordinate 49,431, forward strand.
CCGCCGGTACGGCAGCGACGCCCTGAAGCTGTCGCCGGGCGACCTGATCGTCCTCTACAGCGACGGCGTGACGGAGGCGACGAACCCGGCCGACGAGGAGTTCGGCATGGAGCGGCTGCAGCAGGTCGTCGTCCCGGGCCGTTTCCTCCCGTTGAAGGACCTGGGCGAGAGCGTCGCCGAGGAGCTCAACCGCTTCGTCGCGGGCAAGCCCTTCGCCGACGACCGGACGCTGGTCGTCCTCCGAAGGACGAGATAGGGGTCCTGCTCCCGGGAAAACCGGGAGCTACGGCTGGGGGAGGAGGAGGACGGCGTTCAGGAAGACGGCCTGGGTGCCGAGCCACGCCCCGCGGAAGACGGGGTCGGCCGCGAAGGAGACCACCCGCCCCTTGCCGACGCTCTCCACCTGCACGAGCGGCGCGCCCGCCCAGCGGTCCAGCGCCTCGCGCCAGGCGAAGCCGGCCGCCAGCGGGTCCCGCGCGACGACCGAGACGACGTTGGAGGAGGCCTCCGGAAGCCGCTTCGGGGGGCGCCCGTCGACCACGAGGAAGTCCGGCGTGCGGCCCGTCCCCCAGAGGAGCGGGTGCTCCGGGAAGGCCTTGGCCTTCAGCGCCGCCCCGGGCAGGGAGAGCGGCCGCCGGTCCAGGTCGCGGAGGAGCTCCTCGTCCTCCGCGGCCCCGTCCGGAGCCGGCGGCGCCGGGGTCTCCCGGGCGGGGGCCGGCGCCGTCCGCGCCGCGGCGGCGGACGCCTCCGGCACCGGTCTCTGGGCTTCCGTGCCCTCGGGCTTCGGGGCCTCCCAGCGCTTCACCTCCGAGAGCGCGAGCGGCTTGGTCCGGAGGATCTCCGCCCCTTCCCGGACGCCGACGACGACGCCGCCCCCCTCCACCCACCGCCGGAGCGCCTCGGCCGCCTCCTCCCGGAGGAGCTCCCGGGTGAACGGGCCGCCGGCCTGCGGGACGACGATCGCCGTGACGCCCTCGAGGTCGCCGTCGGCCAGCGACGAGGCGCGCCTCGTGGCGGGCGAGACGCCGAGCCCCTCGCGCAGGGCGAGGCGGAGCGCCCCGACGGACCGGACGTCGGCCCCGTCGCCGGTCAGGACGACCACGCGCGGGGGCTTCAGCGGCCGGAAGGTGTCCGACCCCAGCGACGGGCCCGCGTCGGTCCAGGCCGAGGCGACGGGGACCGCCTCGGCCCGCGCCTCCTCGGCCGCCCTCGCGACCCGGGCCTCGACGCCGGGGCCGTTCCCCTCGCGCCGGACGAGGAACGTGCCCGGCGGGAACGGCCGCCCCTTCACCGTGGCCGCCTCGGCTCCGACGAAGACGGACACCCCGGCGGAGAGGAGGCGTCCCGCGGCGGAGCGGCTGGCGGAGCTCTCCCCGGGGAAGAGCCACCCGTACGAGGAGCCCTCGGGGGCGGGCGCCTTCGGCGCGGCCGTCACCCACGGCTCGCGGACGCCGTCCAAGCGGGCCCGGTCCGCGGTCGAGAGCGCTTCGAGGCCGCTGGCGATCGGGAGGCTCCAGGCCGTCACGTCGAAGAACCGGTCGGGCTCCTCGCGGAGGAACCGGCCGCGCTCGGCCTCGACGAAGGTCGCCGGGAGCGGGTTCGACGGCTCGAGGAGGGCCTCGACGAGGCGGCCGAGGGGCTGCGCGGCGTCGACGAGGAGGGAGCCCGCGGGGACCTCCCGCCCGGACGGACGGAGGCCCTTCAGGGGCGTCCGGGTCCGCTCGACGCGGATCCCCTGGAGCGCGAGGAGCTCCGCCAGGTGCCGGACCCGCGCCGGGTCCTGGTCGGCCGGGACGAGGAAGAGCCTCTTGCCGTCCCTGGCGGCGGAGCGGAAGTGCGCCGCGAAGTCCGCGAGGAGCTCCCGACGGCCCTCGCGGGCCGTCTCCAGCGTGGCGCGCAGCGCGGTGAAGTGGCGCAGGGCGCGGTCCCGGAGCGTCAGGAGGCTCCCGTCGCGCCTGCGATAGGCGATCCCCGGCGGGCCGGCGGCCTCGTACGTCATCCCGACCGCCCCGTGGAAGGCGGGCCACGAGTCGCCGTAGCCGGGGTAGAAGAGGTCGAAGACCTCGCCGACGAAGTAGCTCCAGCCCCTCGCGTCGAAGGCGCGCGCGTTCCCCCGGCCGAACCGGTCCAGCCACTTCCGCGTCTCGGCGGGGAGGCGCGGGTGGACCGGCTCGGCCGCGGGCGGGAAGAAGTAGCTCGACTCGGCGTCCATCTCGTGGAGGTCGACGTAGACCTGCGGCGGGGTGGCGAGGACGGCGGCGATGCGGGCCCGCGTCTCCGGCTGCGTGGCCCAGGTCCAGTCGCGGTTCAGGTCGAAGCCGTCGTGGTTGGTCCGCCCCTCCGGCCAGAGCGGGTCGTTCTCGATCCCGTGCGGGTCGGGGTCGGGGACGGGGCCCGCGACGGAGCGCCACCAGGCGACGTGGCGCGCCCGCCCGTCGGGGTTCACGCACGGGTCGAGGACGACCACCGTCTCGGCGAGGAGGCGGGCGACGTACGGCTCCTTGGAGGCCGCGAGCCAGTAGAGGAGGGCCGCTCCCGCCTCGCTGCCGGACGGCTCGTCGCCGTGGACGCCGCAGGCGACCCAGACGACCACGGGCGTTTCGCCGGGCCCGGCGGAGGAAGGGGCGCGCGGCGCGGCGCCCTCCGTGAGGGCCTTCAGCTCCGCGCGGAGCCCGGGCATCCGCTCGTGGTTCTCGGGCGACGTCACGGTGACGAGGAGGAGGTCGCGCCCCTCCGGGGTCCTCCCGTAGACCTCGACCCTCACCCGCGGCGAGGCGGCGGCCAGCGCCCGCGCGTAGGAGGCGAGCTCCTCGGGCGAGGAGTAGCTCTCGCCGACCCGGTGCCCGAGGACGGCCGACGGGAGCGGCACGGCGGCCTCGCGCATCCCGGCCGGGAGCTCCAGCCCGGAGGCGGCGGCCCCGGGCGCGAAGACGGGGTCGAGGTCCTCGCCCGCCCCGGGCGGGGACGCCAGGACGGCGGCGGCGAGGAGGAGAGGGGCGGCGAGAGGGGAGGCGAGCCGTCTCACGCGGGCTTCTCTAGCCGGGCGGGCGCGGCCTCCGGGGCCTCCTCCCGCGTGTCCCGCGAGAGCATCCCGTGGCGCTTGAGCATCTCGTTCAGCGTCGTCGGCTTGAGCTGCAGGAGCTCGGCGGCCCGCTTCTGGACCCCGCCCGCGCGGGAGAGGGCGGCCGACAGGAGCGAGCGCTCGTAGGAGGCCACCGCGTCCTTGAAGGCGACCCCCTCGGCCGGGAGCGCCGCCGGGCGCGGGACCGAGCGGCGGACCGCGTCGGGGAGCTGCGGCAGGTCCAGGACCCCGTTCCCCAGGACCAGCGCCCGCTCCAGGACGTTCTCCAGCTCGCGGACGTTCCCCGGCCAGTCGTGGTCGATGAGGGCCTTCATGGCGGCCGGCGTCACCGACGGGATCGGCTTGCCGTTCTCGCGGGCGGCCCGGGCCACGAGGGCGTCGACGAGGAGGGGGACGTCGTCCCGGCGGTCCCGGAGCGGAGGGAGGTGGATCGTGATGACGCAGAGCCGGTAGTAGAGGTCCTCGCGGAAGCGCCCCTCGGCCACCATCTTCGCCAGGTCGGCGTTCGTGGCCGCCACGACCCGGACGTCGGCGTGCTGAGGCTCGACGGCCCCGACGGGGAGGAACTCCTTCTCCTGCAGGACGCGCAGGAGCTTGGCCTGCGTCTCGACGGGGACGGTCCCGATCTCGTCGAAGAAGATCGTCCCGCCGTCGGCGACCTTGAAGAGGCCCTTCTTGTCCGCCACCGCGCCGGTGAAGGAGCCGCGGAGGTGGCCGAAGAGGTTGGACTCCAGGAGGTCCGACGGCAGCGAGCCGGAGTGGACCGTGACGAACGGCCCCGACCGGCGCGCCGAGAGCTTGTGGAGGGCCTTGGCGACGAGCTCCTTGCCCGTGCCGCTCTCGCCCACGATCAGGACCGTGGAGCGGGCGGGGGCGGCCTGGCGGACCGTCTCGAAGACCCGCTCCATCGCGGGGGAGCGGCCGACGAGCCCGGCGAAGCCGTCGGCCTCCTCCAGCTGGGCCCTCAGCGCCCGGTTCTCCGAGACCAGCCGCCGCTTCTCGAGGGCCTCGCGGACGACGTGGAGGATCTCCTCGTTGCGGAACGGCTTCGGGACGTAGTGGTAGGCCCCGTCCCGCATGGCCGCGATGGCGCTCTCCACCGAGGAGTAGGCCGTGACGACGACGACGGGGACCTCGGGGCTCCTGGCGCGGATCTCGGCGAGGACCTCGAGCCCCGGCCGGTCGGGGAGCATCAGGTCCAGGAGCACGAGGTCGACGCCGTGGGAGGCCAGGAACGCGAGCCCCTCGCCGGCGGTCGCGGCCTCGAGGGTCGCGTAGCCCGCCTTGCCGAGGACGGCCCGGAGGACCTCCCGGATGACCGGCTCGTCGTCGATGATGAGGACCGTCATGCGAGCGCCGGCAGGGAGACCGTGAACCGCGAGCCCGCCCCGGGCTCGGAGTCGACCGTCAGGGTTCCGCCGTGCGAGCGGATGATATCGCTCGCGATGGCCAGGCCGAGGCCGACGCCGCCCCGGTCGGTCTTCGTCGAGTAGAAGGGCGCGAAGACCCGCGCGCGCTCCTCGGCCGAGAGGCCGGCGCCGTCGTCCACGACGTCGAAGAGGACGCGCTCCCCGGCGGCCCTCAGCCCGAGGCGGACGGACCCGGCGCCGGGCCGGGCCGCGGCGGCGGCCTCGACGCCGTTCTTGACGAGGTTGACCAGGACCTGGACCAGGGCGTCGGCGTGCCCGGCGACCCGCGGCAGCCGCTCGGGCAGGTCGACCGAGAGGCGGACGCCGCGCAGGGCCGCCTCCTCCTGGAGCGACCGGACGGCCTCGCGCGCCAGCTCCGCGGGCTCCACCGGCAAGAGGTCGCGGGGACGGCCGCGGGCCAGGTCGAGGAGGCTCCCGATGAGGCGAGAGGCCCGGAAGGCGTGCTGCTCGATCTTCTCCAGGAGCGGGCGGCGGGGGTCCTCGCGGGGCGTGTCGTCGAGGAGCAGCCGCGCGAAGCTGGCCACCCCGGTCAGCGGCGTGTTGACCTCGTGGGCGACCCCGGCCGAGAGGGCCGAGAGCGCCGTCAGGCGCTCGCGCTCGGCCAGCGCCTTCTCGAGCCGCGCGACCTCCGTGGAGTCCTGCAGGACGGTGACCCGGGAGGCCGAGCCCTCGCCGGCCCCCGGGAACGCCGAGACGGCCACGTCCAGCACCCGCTCGGACCCGTCCAGCGGGACCGTGACGCGGGCGGACCCGATCTCGGCCGGGATCTCCCGGGGCAGGACCTCGGCCGCCGGGCGGCCGAGCAGGTCCTCCTCGCGCGCGCCGAGGAGCCGGCAGAGGGCGGGGTTGACGCTGGTCAGGCGGCCGGTGGCGTCCGTCACCGCGATGGCCGCCGCCGAGCCCTCCACCACGTCCTCGTGGAACTCCTTCAGGCGGCGGTACCGCTCGGCCTCGCGTTCCAGCTCGGCGTAGAGCCGCGCGTGGTCGAGCGCGAGGGCCGCCGGGGCCAGGACCGACTCCAGGAGCTCGACGTCCTCGCCGGAGGGCGGGATCCGCCCGTCCCGGTCGCCGACGGCGAAGAGAGCCAGAAGCCGCCCGGAGACGGCCAGGGGCGCCAGCGTCCGGAAGCCGGCCTGCCGCAGCCGCGCCACCGCCGGAGAGGGCGCAGCGGCGAGGAGGTGGCGCGAGAGGCGGGACGGCCGCCGGGCCACGGTGGCGGGCAGCTCCGAGAGGGGGAGCGGCGGCCCGCCGTCGACCGCCGAGGCGTCGACGAGCTCTCCCTCCACCGGGAGGAGGACCGCCGGGGAGAGGCCGAGCCCTCTCGTGACCCGCTCGGACAGGAGCGCTCCGATCTCGCTCGTGCGCCGCGGGGACAGGAGCTCCCGGGCCACGCCGAGGAGCGCCTCGCGCTCGGCAGTCCGGTCGCCGTGCTGCAGCCGCGAGAGCGCCCCCGAGAGCCCCCGGCGGACGGGGACGACGGAGACGGCGATCGCCAGCCCGGCGGCGGTCTCGACGAGCGCCCCCGCGTAGGGGAGGGCCGTCAGCAGCGGCTGCCGGGAGAGGAGCTGGGCCCCGGCGAAGAGCGCCGCCCCGAGCGCGCCGGCGCCGATCGTGGCCGCCGCCTCGCGGCCCAGCACCTCGACGTCCCAGAGGCGGTACCGCAGGAGCGCGGCCAGGAACGCCGCCGGCACGAGGAGGAGCGGGACCAGCGAGAGCGTCGTCAGGACCGGGAGCGAGGTGCCGAAGGCGAACGGGAGGAGGCCGAAGACCGCGACCGGCGAGAGGCCGACGGCCGTGCCGAGGACGAGGAAGCGGACCTGCTTCTCCGTCAGGAGGTCGGTGGTCCGGCGCGAGAGGGTGACGACCCGCCCCGCGGCGAGGAGGAACGACGCCCCGATCCAGAGGGCCTCCGCCACGTCGAGGCGGCGGACGGCGGACGGGGCGTCCGCGACGAGGCCGGGGAGGAGGTAGACGCGGGCCGACTCGGCGAGGAGGAGCGCGGCGGGGACGAAGAAGAGCCAGGGGCGGACCCGCCGCGCGGGGCGGGGGAACGTGAAGACGAAGGCGAGGAGGAACGCGGGGCCGAGGGCGCGGGCAGCCTCCTCGAGGAGGGTCGCAGCCCGGAAGAACCCGTCCACCGGGGGCGAAGGCGTCAGGGCGAGGAGGAGGGCCAGGCAGAGGCCGAAGCCGGCGAAGAGGAAGTTCGCCCCGGGCCGTGCCGCGCGCGGCGCGGCCCAGGCCGCCATCGCCGCCGCCACGAGGGAGCCGAGGCCGACGACGAGGAGGACGACCCAGCGGAGGTCCCACGGGGCGGGGACGGCCCCGGAGCGGACCGAGACCAGCCGGCCGTCGCGGAGGAGCGTCAGGTCCGCCGGCGAGGCAGCGAGCCGGCGCGAGGGGGTGCGGACCTCCAGGGCCGGGCCGCCGTCGAGGAGGACGACGAGGTCCCCGGGCAGGAGACGCGAGTCCCGGGCGGAGGAGCCCACCGACAGGACCCGATACCCGGCCTCCTCGGCCGAAAGGAGGACGTCCGCGCGGCCGAACGTGGCGAACTTCCGCGCCGCGCCGACGAAGAGCGGCGCCAGCGACAGGAGCAGCACGAACCCGCAGAGCGGCCGCGCGATCCTCGGCCAGTCGCGGGTCGCAGAGGGCATGGCACCTCCTCCGAGGCAAGGACGATGCCATGAGTCCGGTTTCTTGAATTCCGTGAGTGACTGAAGCAAAACAACTTAGCTTGCGGCATTCGACCCGTCCGGGGACGGTTCTCCGGGCGCCGGTAACGATCTCCAAGACTCCGGATTCGCGAGTGTGTCAGAAGGGAACGCTCGTGGATCTGGGAGCCCACCTCCAGCGGCGCCTGGAGGCGCCGCGGGGGCCTCCCCGATTCAGAAGCTCACACCCAGGCCGCCCGAGAGCCGCCGGTTGCTCACGAGCTCCGACGTGCCGTCCTGGCGCTGACCGAACTCGAGCGCCACGAGGAGCCGGAGGTCCGAGCCGATCGACCGGAGGAGCGGGATCGGGACCCTCTGCGAAGCGGAGAGCTCCACGGCCTCGATCTCGTTCCTCGACTCGACCGCCGCGCGGACGAGGCTCTGGGCGACGAGACGGTACCCGAGCCCCACCTCGGTCCCGGAGGGGTTCACTCGGACGAACGCCTCGCCCTGTCCGAACACTCCCTCGTTGGCAGGCGTGCCCGGCGACCCGGTCCCGTCCACGCGTCCCACCCTCGCCGAGAGCCTCGCCGAGAGGTTCTTCCCGATCGCCATCGTGGCGCCCGTGGACGCCTCGGTGAGGACGTCCCCGGGGAAGAAGTAGACCGAGTCGATCCTGTCCAGGTAGTCGGGGTCGATGAGGAACCGGTAGGAGCTGCCCAGCTCCAGCCGCGAGAGCTCGATCCAGACGCCGTCGGACCTGCCCGAGTCCATCCGGAACCCCAGCCTGTACGCCGACCGGCAGAGCCGGGAGAGCTCCGCTTCGCTCGTCCCGGACCCGCTGAGCGCCGCGGCCGCCGAGACCAGCTCGGTGGCGAACCGCTGCGCCGCCGCCATCCAGAGGACGGCTCCCGAGACGGGCTCCCAGGAGAGCCGGACCTCCGGGGTGAGGCCCCGGCTGAGGTCGGAGGAGTCGCCGACGACGCCCCCCTCGACCGAGAGGCCGTCGGCCACCCGGAAGGTCGCCGCCCCGCCGATGCGGGTCTCTCGGACGTCGGCGGCTGCGGGCATCCCGGCCCCGTTCGGCACGGTGTCGGCGCGATAGGAGACGTTGAACCGGACCCCGCGGCCCTCGGAGAAGTCGGCGCGGTAGCGGGCCCGGACCTCGAGGGCGTTGGCGGTGCGGGCGAAGAGGTCGGCGGCGACGCCGCGGGCGACGAGGTTCGCCTGGGTCACGTACCGCGCCGAGACCCCGGCCTCGGCCTGCGAGCCCGTCGGCATGGACCACTCGAGGCTGTGCGCCGTCAAGCGCGTCTCGTCCACGTCGGGCGCCGTCTCGAGGCTCTGCTGGCGCGAGGCCAGCCGGAGGCTGCTCGCGGCGTCGGCCCCGCGGACGGGGCTCATCGCCGAGCCGCCGACCTCGACGGCGATCTCGGAGACGTCGCCCGAGCCCGGACCGCCCTCGGCCGAGACCTGCGAGTAGGTCCCCTCGAGCCCCCAGCGCAGGCCCTCGCCGAAGTGCCCCGAGAGGTCGAGCGAGGTCCGCGAGAGGACGGGGCCCGCGGCGTCCACGCCCGCCACGGAGGCGACGTCGGCGTGGAGGGGCCGGAGGATCGCCGTCACGTCGGACTTCGAGAGAGGCCGCACCGGCGGCGGCGCGGCATCGGCGAGCGCCACGGGCTCGACCTCCCGGAGCGGGTCGCCCGGCGTGGCGGCGCGGGCCACCCAGGGATCCGCGGCCGGCTCGCCGGGGACGACGTTCGGGTCCGGCTCGAGCTCCAGGGCGACGAACGTGGGCCCCGCCTGGCCGGCCCGGTGCTCCACCCGTGCCACGGCGGGCCGGAAGCCGGGGACGAGGGCGACGACGGCGTAGACGCCCTCCTGGGCGCCCGGCCAGACGAAGACCCCTTCGCGGTCCGTCTTCAGCGCCCGGAACGCGCCGGACAGACCGCCCGAGAGGGAGCGGACGAGGATGGAGGCGCCGAGGACGGGCTGGCCCAGGGACCGCAGGACGCCGGCCAGCGGCGGGGCCGAGACCGACGGCCGGGGGGTGGAGGGCGCGGGGGCGGCGACGACGCTCCACGCAGCGATCGAGGCCAGGAGGCCTCCGGCCAGAGCGGGGTGGAGGAGTCTGTAAGTCCTCTTCATGGGACCCCCCACAGGGCGGAGCAGGAAAACGCCACGGTAATCATCCGTCCGCGCCTCGGGCGGCGTCAACGCAAAACCGGGGCGGGGGCGCCCCGGGGGGGTCACACCGAGGGCGGGAGGCCCAGCAGGCCCCGGGCGACGTGGCCGGCGATGGCGGGGTTCTCCTTGAGGCGGCGCATCGAGTAGGCGTGCCAGTCGCGGCCGTAGGGGACGTAGACGCGGAGGCGGTGGCCGGCGGAGAGGAGGACCTTCCGGAGCTCCGGGTCGACGCCGAGGAGCATCTGGAACTCGTACGCGTCGGGGCGCAGCCGGAGCCGGTCGACGACGGCCAGGCACCTCTGGACGCAGGCGTCGTCGTGCGTGGCGATGCCGACGTAGCACCCCGCGGCCAGCAGCTTCTCGACGAGGGCCGCGAAGTTGGAGACGACGGCCGCCCGGTCCTTGTAGGCCAGGGCGCGCGGCTCCACGTAGATCCCCTTGCAGACGCGGACGTTCATCGAGACCGCCACGAGGCGGTCCAGGTCGGCGAGCGTCCTCCGGAGGTACGCCTGGACGACGACCCCCACGCCGGGGAACTCCGCCTTCAGCGCCACGGCCAGGTCCAGCGTGGCGGTCGTGAAGGGGCTGTCCTCCATGTCGAGGCGGACGAAGATCCCGTGCCCGGCGGCGCGGGAGCAGATGGCCCGGCAGTTCTCGAGGGCGAGGGCGGGGTCGATCGCCAGCCCGATCGCCGTCGGCTTGACGGAGACGTTCGCCGGGAGCTTCGAGGCGGCGATCGCGTCGAGGACGCGCAGGTACTCGTCCCGCGTGGCGAGGGTCTGCTCCTTGCGGGAGACGCTCTCCCCGAGCACGTCGAGCGTCGACATCGCCCCTTCCTCCGAGAGGGCGCGCACGGCGGCGAGGGCGTCCTCGAGCGTCTCGCCGGCCACGTAGCGCGAGGCGACGCGGCGGACGACGGGGCGGGGGACGAACGGGAGGGCGGTGACGACGAGGCGGTCGAAGAGCGAGGGCATCAGGCCTCCGCCGGGGCGTGGGCCCCGGAGTCCGGGGTTCGAGCTGCGACGAGGGCGTCGACGGAGGCGGCGCCGGCCAGGAGGAGCGCCCCCGTGGCGCTCGCGACGGTGGCGCCGGTCGTCAGGATGTCGTCCACCAGGAGGACCCTCCGCCCGGCGACGCCCCGGGCCGAGAAGACGCCGGCGGCGTTCGCCGCCCGCTCGGCCGCGCCGAGGGCGGACTGCGGAGGCCCGTCGCGCCGGCGCCGGAGCGCGGTTCGGCGCGGCCTGCGGAGGTGCCTGGACAGCTCGTCGGCCAGCAGCGGAGCGGGGTCGAAGCCCCGCCGGCGGTTCCGCGAGCGGGTGGACGGGACGGCCACCACGAGGTCGACCTGCCGGTCCAGGCCCGCCTCCACCGCGGCACCCGCCAGCCGCCGGGCCAGCGGCGCCGCGATCAGGTCCTGCGCGCCCAGCTTGTAGGCCCTCAGGATGCCGCGGAGGCTCCCGGCGTAGAGCCCCCAGGCCACCGTCCGGCCCGGAAGCCGGGGGGCGCCGTCCGGGGGGCCGCCGGGCCAGCGCCTGCAGTCGGGGCACTCTCGGCCCGGGTCGGGCAGGCCGCAGCGCGCGCACGAGCGCGCCGCGTCCCACCGGAGCGCCTCGGCCCAGCAGCGGCCGCAGACGCCGCCGCCGCCGGCGTCCCGTCGCGGCGCCGAGCAGACCGCGCAGACCGACGGGACCGCTCCCCGGAGCGCGAGGGCGCAAAGCCGGCCCAGCAGAGACCGCCGCGCGCCGGCACCCCCGCCCACCCCAGCGTCCACGGAGGCGATTCTAGGGGCAAAACGGAGGGCCATAGACGGGACGGAGCCGGCGTGCGTATCGGGGACGTGCGCGTTGACGCTCCGCTCGACGTCCCCCTATCCTCCCTCGCGATGAACCCCCGCAAGCCCGGCCCTCGCCCGCTCGCGTTCCTCGCGGCCCTGCTGGCGCTCGCGATCGCGGGCGCCTCCACCCCCGCCCTCGCCCAGAGCTGGGGCGTCGGCGTCGGCGGCGCGCTCGTCGACGACGTCGGTAACGAGGGGAAGCCCTCCGGAACCCTGGAGTCGAGCGAGCTGCACGCCTTCGCCGAGCTCTGGATCGAGCCCGGCACGTACCTGCAGATACGGTACGCGCGGCTCGAGCTCCCCGGGACGGTCGAAGGCTCCCCGGAGGTCCGCGTGAACGCCGCCGAGGTCACCGCCTCGTACCTCTTCCGCGAGGAGTGGTGGGAAGGGGGCTTCTTCGGCGGGATCGGCGGCTACCGGCTCGACCCGTGCTCGCCGGAAGGGGAGCAGGTGGTGGTCGACGAGAAGGAGGACGCCTTCGGGCTGACCGGCGGCCTCCTGATGGTCGTCCGCGTGATGAGGAACTTCGACGTCCGCGTCGAGGGGAGGATCCGGTGGATCGCCGCCGACGTCGAGCGGACGCCCATTTCGATCGGGGCGAGCCTGGCGTACCGGTTCTGAGGTGAACAGGGAGAACCCGGGACCGCCCGGGTTCTCCCTCGCCGCTGGCGCGGCTCCCACTCCGCTGCGGGAAGGCGGGTCCGCCGTCGCGGACCGGCCGAGCGGCCGGGGGACCGGCGAGCCGCCGGGCTGCGCGGGGGACCTCTCCTGACGCGGGACCCCCATGAAACGGTGGGACCCCGCTCGACCGGGCGGCCGAGCGGGGCTAGCGGCGGTGGGTCCTGGGTTCTGGAGGGTGGTTCTAGGAAGGTCTGTTGGTGGTGGGCCCGCCCTCCAGGAGGAGGACGGGTTCTTCAGGGACGGGACTGAAGATCGAGTTCATTCTCACGAATGCCTTTGCGATCTCCTGCTCCTCTATACGCAACAGGCGTGCCGACCGGATTGCCCTACCCGAACCACAGGATAAGTCCCGGCAGGTCAGCTCTTCTCCGTGTCGGGCGGCCTCGCGCTCCTGGGGCCCCCGTCCTCTTTGGGATCGCAGGCTGACTCATTTCGGCACCGCGGCCTTCGAAGGAGAGCGCTCTGAGACCGAGGGGGGCCGGGCTCAGGCGACGGGGAGGAGGCTCGACTCCTTCTTGACGGAGATGGAGAGGTCGACGCGGGTGCGGGCGACGCCCCGGGCCGCCTGGATCCGCTCGCGGAGGAGGAGCTCGAAGTGCGAGAGGTCCCGGGCCCGGACCTTGAGCCGGTATCCGAACTCGCCGGAGATCGTGTGGCACTCCTGGACCTCCAGGAGGGTCTCGATCTCGTCCAGGAACGCCCGCTCGAACCGCGGGTGCTCCAGCCCGACGTCGACGTAGGCGACGAGCGGCATCCCGACCGCCAGCGGGTCGAGCAGCGCCGCGAAGCGCCGGATGAAACCCCGCGTCTCGAGCTTCTTGATCCGCTCGTTGACCGACGGCGTCGTCAGGCCCACGGCCTCCGCTATGCGCGCCTGGGAGGTCTTTCCGTCGCGCTGGAGGATGTCGAGGATCTGGCGGTCGATCTCGTCCATATAAAGTTCGGCGATGCCGACGAAGCTTCGAACTTTATACGGCTGACGGGCGGCGGAATCAAGAGGGATTCGCCTTCGGACCGGCGCCCCGGCCTCAGCCCGAGAGGACCGTGCCCTTCGGGATGACGACGACGCCCCCCTCGGAGACGTGGAAACGGCGGCAGTCCGCCTCGGGGTCGAAGCCGATCTCGACCTTCGCCGGGAGCCGCACTCCCTTGTCCACGATGACTCGCCGGAGCCGGACGTACCGGCCGACGTCGACGCCGTCCATCAGGACGCACTCCTCGATGTGGGCGTAGGAGTTGACCCTCACCCTCGGGAAGAGGATCGAGCGGTGGATGTTGCCGCCCGAGATGACGCAGCCCGCAGCGACCATCGAGTCCGTGGCGAGGCCGACGCGCTGCGACGCGGCGTCGGCGAAGACGAACTTGGCGGGCGGGAGCTGCGGCGAGTGGCTCTTGATCGGCCACCGCGGGTTGTAGAGGTTCAACGGCGGCGTGACCGAGATGAGGTCCATCGTGGCTTCCCAGTACGAGTCGACCGTGCCGACGTCGCGCCAGTAGCTCGCCGGCTCGTCCTCTCCGGGGACGCGGTTCTTCGAGAAGTCGTACGCGCCGACCCGGGCGCCTCCCGCGAGGACCCCGGGGACGATCGTCCGGCCGAAGTCGTGGGACGTGTCCTGCAGGGCGTCGTTCTCGAGGGCCTCGATGAGGACCTTCGAGCGGAAGATGTAGTTGCCCATCGACGCCAGCGCGAAGCCGGGGAGGTCGGGCATCTCGCGGGGCTCGCGCGGCTTCTCCTCGAAGCCGAGGACGCGCCCGTCGGGGCCCACCTCGAGGACGCCGAACCGCGTGGCCTCCTCGACGGGGACCGGCACCGCCGCGATCGTCAGGTCCCAGCCCGACTCCTCGTGGGCGGCGAGCATCGGGCTGACGTCCATGAGGTAGACGTGGTCGCCGCCGAAGACCACCACGTGCTCGGGCCGCTCGTCGAAGATCAGGTCGAGGTTCTGGTAGACGGCGTCGGCGGTCCCCCGGAACCAGTGCGGCCCCCGGCGCATCTGCGCGGGCACCGGGTCTACGAACTGCCCGATGTCCGAGGTGAGGCGCCAGGTCCTGACGATGTGCTCGATCAGCGAGTTCGACTTGAACTGCGTGAGGACCTTGACCTTGGTGAACCCGGAGTTGATCAGGTTGTTGAGGACGAAGTCGATGATCCGGTAGCGGCCGCCGAAAGGGACCGCGGGCTTGGCCCGGTCCTTCGTCAGCGGGAAGAGCCGCTCCCCCATCCCCCCGGCCAGGACGAGCGAGAGCACCTCGCGGTGCTGGAGGATCTTCACCGGCTCACCTCCGCGCGTCGTCTGCGGCCATCTTACCCGGGCCTTCGCTGGCCGGATCGGGTATCTTTTTCGCGCCATGCGCGACCTCTACGAGGTCCTCGGCGTCCCGCGGACCGCCTCCGAGGCCGAGATCAAGAGAGCCTACAGGCGCCTCGCGCGCCGCCACCACCCGGACGTGAACCCGGGCGACACCTCGGCGCAGAGCCGCTTCCAGGAGATCGCCGCCGCGTACGAGGTGCTGAAGGACCCCGAGCGCCGCCGCTACTACGACCGCACCGGCGACACCGGTCCCGTGCGGCCCGAGGCGGCGGCCTCGCCCGGCGCGGGCGGGCCTTTCGGAGGCGGGCCTTTCGCCGGCGCGGGCCGGGGGACGACGTTCCGCTGGGGCGGCGGCTTCGGCGACCTCTTCTCGGACCTCTTCTCCGGGGGCTCGCCGTTCGGCGGCGCCGCCGAGGAGGACGAGGACGCGACGGCCGAGCTGACGGTGCCGTTCCGGGACGCGGCGCTCGGCGGGACGGCCACGCTGAAGGTCCAGGTGCCGCGCCGCTGCTCCCGCTGCTCGGGGACGGGCGTCTCCGGCCGGTCCCGCTGCGCCTCCTGCCGCGGCTCGGGCTCGACATCCGCGAGCGAGCGCCTGACCGTGAGGATCCCGGCCGGCGTGGACACCGGAGCCAAGATCCGCGTCCCGGGAAAGGGCCGGACCGAGGAGGGGGACCTCTACCTCGTCCTGACCGTCGAGCCTCACCCCTATTTCCGGCGCGAGGGCGACGACATCCTGGCGGACGTCCCCGTGACGGTGCCGGAGGCCTACCTGGGCGCCGAGATCGACGTCCCGACGATCCGGGGACCGGTGCGGGCGCGGATCCCCGCCGGCACGTCGCCGGGCCAGCGCTTCCGGCTGAAGGGGCGCGGCATCGAGAACCCCCGCACGCGCACGACCGGCGACCACTTCTACCGCGTCGTCGTCGTCCCCCCCGACGTCGTCTCCGAGGAGGGGCGGAGGCTCGTCGAGCCCCTCGCGCGCCTCTACGTCGCCAACCCCCGCGCCTCCCTCCCCACCGGCGCCTGAGCCCCGCCGAGCCCAGCCGGACCCGGGTTCCCCCGATCCGCCGAAAACGGAGCAGGCCCGCGTGAGCGGGCCCGCCGATCCGTCGCGGAGGGGGAGCCGCGTCAGCGGCGCGCCTCGGCGGGGCCCCAACCCCGCCGAGCCCAGCCGGACCCGGGTTCCCCCGATCCACCGAAAACGGAGCAGGCCCGCGTGAGCGGGCCCGCCGATCCGTCGCGGAGGGGGAGCCGCGTCAGCGGCGCG
>RHKY01000025.1:64885-80813 GCA_008363385.1 Acidobacteriota bacterium
GGGGGAACCCGGACGGTCCCGGGTTCCCCCGATCCACTACTGCTCTGCCATCTCCTTGACGACCGCCACCGCGCGGTCGTAGCCGAAGTCCGGCCGCAGGGGGACGTTGATCGGGCTGGCCGTCTCCTCGGCGTCGGTGCCGATGACGCGGACCTTCTCGCCGTCCTTCCAGAAGAAGAGAGTCGACTCCCCGCCGCGGGCGATGACGCCGCCGACCTCGGTGTCGCCGTTCACGTCGACCTGCTTCGGGATCCGGCCGCGGCCCTCCTCGCGCCCGATGGGCAGGTGGGCGCGGGCGTAGGCCTCCGGCGTCCCCTCGGTGGCGCCGGGCGCGGCGATCTTCGTCATGTCGTCCGGGAAGGTGATCTGGAGGACCGTCTGCGTCAGGTTCGCCAGGTTCGCGAACGAGACGAGGACGCCGCCGTTCGTCGTCGGGTCGCGCTGGAGGACGGGGAAGGTGTAGGACGAGAGCGGGAGGTCGACGAACCCCGGGGCCGGCACGGTCGACCCCGCGAGCTCGTTGAGGTTGTGGGCGACGACCTCCGAGAGCCGGAGGACGCCGTCCTCGACGAAGATGGCGGCGTAGCGGGCCTGGGAGACGCCGGACTCCTCCCACCAGACGACGTGGAGGATCGAGCGCTTCTTGACGACCGTTCCGCCTTCGCCGTCGAAGTCGGTGAAGCTCTGGCGGGTGACCAGGGCCCGGGGGTTCAGCGAGAGGTAGAGGCCGACGTTCGGGAAGATGTTCTCCTCTTCCCAGCGGCCCTCCCGCCGCACGGCGACGTGGACGTCCGACATGAGGCCCTGGAACTTCGTGTAGACGACGAAGACGGTCCCCGTGGACGCGTCGAACTCGATCGACTCCGTCCCCTCGTAGCTGGCGTCACCCGTCCCCTGGACCATCTCCACGGCCGGCTGTCCGCCGGACTCGGTCGTCCGGAGGAGGAGGAGGGGCGTCCGCCCCGCGGCGGTCCCGTCCGTCGACGGGTCGACGTCGGAGAGGACTCCCCGGGAGACCTCGTAGAGGGTTCCCGCCTTCGTCAGCACCGCGGTCGCGGCGCTCGCGGGGCCGGCCCAGGCCAGGAGCCCCGCCACCACGCCGGCGGCCACGATCGGGAGGAGCCTTCGATGCCTGAGAGCGGCCTTCATCTCACGACCTCAAGTTGATGACGTTCCGGAAGTCGAAGACGTCGAGGTACGCCCGGAGGTTCCGGAATTCGGGGTAGAGGGAGGCGAGGCGGTCGAAGTAGCCCTCGGCCGCCGAGGCGTCACCGGAGAGGTGGCACGCTTCGCCGAGGAGGTAGAGGAGGTTCTTCTCGACCGTGGGGTCGTTGCAGCCGGCGCACCGGTCGAGGCCCTCCTCGCCGAAGTAGCGGGCCTCCTCGAACCGGTTCGCCTTCAGGTAGCCGAAGCAGAGGTCGAGGAGCGGGAAGACCGTCTGCGACCGGGCGCCGAGGCCCTCGATCGTCCCGAGCGCCTCGTGGACGAGCGAAAGGCCGTCGGGGACCCGGTCCGAGGCGATCAGGCAGTAGCCCAGGTTGTCCTTCAGGAGCGCGCGGTACAGCTCCGGGACCCTGGGCTCGGTGCCCGCCAGCTCGAGGGCGCGGCGGTAGGCCTCCGCGGCCTCGTCGAAGCGGCTGTCGACGACGAGGAGCGTCGCGCCCTGGTTCGCGCAGCCCACCGCGAGGAGCCCGTCCTCGAGCTCGTCGGCGTGCTGCCGGGCGATCCGGTTGTAGAAGAGGGCCTTGCGGTAGTCGCGCCGCAGCTCGTAGACGCGCGCGGCGGTGTAGGCGGCGCGGAAGGCCGTCTGCGCGTCCCGGCCCCGGAGGAGGATCCGCTTCAGCTCGACCAGCTCGTCGCCGGCCGGGGAGGCCTCCGCCACGGCGGCGGCGCGGCAGGCGTAGATCCAGTCGACGAACGCGTCGTCGCCCGTCCGCCGCGCACAGGAGAGGGACTCGTCGTACGCGACCAGGGACGTGTCCAGGTCGCCCGAGGTCAGTGCCGCGAAGGCGCGCTCGCGCGCCGCCTCGGCCTCCCGCCGGGCCTGGTCCCGAAGCACGTCCCCTGGAGGACGGACGTCAGGCATCTGCGGGCTCCTCCCCGTCGGCCGAACGCTGGCAGGGGTCGGCCGCCTCGGCCTCCTCCTTCCAGCGCGGGCGACGCGTCTCCTGCATCCTCTTGAACGCGACGAACTCCAGCACCTCGGCCTGGCCGTCCTCCGAGAGCGAGGCCCAGTCCGAGACGAGGCGCTCGCGGCGACGGTCCACCTCGCTCGCCCGGCTCTCCTCGGACTCCGCCGGTGCGGGGGCGGAGGCCGGCTCCTCGAAGAACCCGCTCATCGACATCTCGAAGACCTGCAGGATCTTGAAGAGAGTGTCGAGGCCGACCTTGTACTCGCCGTTCTCCATCCGCGAGAGGTCGGACTGCGTCACGCCGATCCGCCCTGCCAGGTCCGACTGGGTCAGGTGACGGCTCTTCCTGATCTGCCGGATCTTCTGTCCGACGAGCAGGATCTGGGCGGGTCGTGGCACGGCGCTCACGGCAGTATCCGGTTATAACATAGGACGCCCGGGACGGCTGTCAAGGCGCGATCCCCGAAAGCGACCCCGAAGACGTTGAAACGGCTTCCCTTCCTGCTCACGGAGCTCGTCCGAAGGGACTTGACCGCCCGGTATGCCGGGAGCGCCGGCGGTCTCCTCTGGGGCCTGCTCAACCCCCTGATCCTCTGCGCCCTCTACGGCTTCGTCTTCGCCGTCATCCTCAGGATCCAGCCGCCCGAGGGATTCCCGGGAGGCTACGTCGATTTCCTCCTGGGCGGGCTCCTCCCCTGGATCGGGTTCAACGACGCCGTCGTCCGGGGGGCGTCGGCGGTCACGGACCAGTCCCACCTCGTCCGCAAGCTGCCGTTCCCCCCGGAAATCCTGGTCGCCTCCAGCGTCGTCGCCGCCCTGGTCCTCCAGGCCGTCTCGATCGCGGTGCTGGGGAGCTACCTGCTGCTCTTCCGGGGCCACGTCCCGCACCTCGGGCTCCTGTCGGCGGCATTCCTCCTGGAAGTACTGCTGCTTGCTGGCCCGGTCCTTGCTTTAGCGGCGCTGAACGTGCTGTTCCGGGACCTCGCCCAGATCCTCGGCCCGATCCTCATGATCGCCTTCTACGTGACGCCGATCCTCTATCCGGCGTCCCTCGTCCCGGCGTCCATGGCGCCCGTGTTCGCGGCGAACCCGCTGGCGGACCTCGTCGCCCTCTTCCGCGCGGCCCTCTTCGGCCTGCCGCCCCCGCCCTTCGCGAAGCTCCTGGCGTGGATGGCCGGAGCGCTCGTGCTAGCCTGCGCCGGTCTGGCGTTCTTCCGGAGGTGCCGGAAGACGTTCGCCGACGTCCTTTGACGCCCCCCCCGACGGTCTTCCCGCGGGCCCGAGCGGACCGCAGCCCCCGCTCGAACTCAGGAGGAGCCTTGACCTCTCGCACGCACAGCCCCCTCGTGGTCCTCGCCGCCCTGTCGCTCTGCGTCCCGGGCCCGGCGGCCGGACAGGCCCCGTCCGCCACCCCGGTCCCCGCGCCGACCGCCGGCCTGCCGGCCGACGACGCCCGCCAGCAGGAGATCCTCCGGAAGTTCGAGGAGATCGAGAAGCGGACGAAGGGCGAGGCGCCGCCCTCGACCGGCGCGCCCGAAATCGTCGTCGACCAGAAGACGGGGCAGCGCCTGCAGAAGGTCCGGAAGGAGGCGCCGTTCTACGACGCCCTCGGCCGTCTCTTCAACGCCGTCATCCCCGACCGGGAGGGGATCCCGATCGTCAAGCAGGACGCCGACTACTACTACATCGCGGCCCCGCCGGAGCCCCCGGCTCCGGCCCCGACGCCCGAGGCGTCCCCGACCCCGGACCCCGGACTCAAGCCGATCGTGGCGATCCCGACCGAGGAGCTCGAGGCCGTGGCCCCGGCGGCCTCCGCCCGCAAGCTGCGCCTCCAGGAGCTCTCGGAGGGCCTCCCCGTCTCCGGCTTCTGGCGCGAGAACTTCGACCTGGTCGACGTCGACGGGGACCGCCGGCTCGAGATCGTCACGACGCCACCGCGCCTCTCGGGCAAGACCCTGCAGGTCTTCAAGCTCTCCGGGAAGACGTGGCAGAACCCCACCCCGACCTTCGAGGACGTCGAGGGGATCGGCATGGAGTACGGGGGCGTCGTGGGCGCCGACATGAACGGGGACCGCCGGCCCGACCTCGTCTTCGTCCAGCACGGGCGGGGCCCGGTCATCGCGTTCAACGAGGGGAAGCTGCGGTTCCGGCTCGCCGCGCCGGGCTTCGTGGCGGGGATGAGCGCCAGGAGCCTCGGCGTCGGGGACCTCGACGGCGACGGGAAGCCCGACGTGGTGGCGCTGTCGGACGAGCCCGAGTCCGTCAAGGTCCGGCAGGACCGCCAGGGCGGGGACCTCGCGGCCACGCTCCCCCGCCCCGACGGGTCCGTCCGCGGATTCGACGCGCGGGCCTTCTTCGGAGCGGGCGACCGCTGGGTGGAGCGCAACGACGGCCTCCAGGCCGTCTGCTTCGGCTTCACGATGGCCCTCGTGACGAGCCCCGTCGACCGCGGCGCGCCCTTCTACGCCTCGTCGTGCCGCTATCAGAACGGCCTGGCCGTCGTCGTGGAGTACGACCGCGAGGCCAAGAGCTTCCGGAAGGCGCCGCTGGACTTCGCGGAGAAGTGGTCGTTCCACAGCGGGACCGCGGCCGGCGTCTACCGCGGGAACCCCGCGGCGTTCATGACCTACGTGAAGGCCGTGCCTTCGGGGGGCATGTCCGACCCGTCGGGCTACGGCGTCTCGGCCTACTACCGCGAGGACGGGACGTGGAAACGGAAGAGGGTGCTGAAGAGCGTCGGCGTCCGCGTCGAGTCGCAGGGGATCGCGGCGGGGGACCTCGACGGGGACGGCCTCGACGACGTCGTCTTCGCGGACGACGTGGCCCACAGGCTCCGCGTCTTCTTCCAGAGGCCGGACGGCGAGTTCGAGGAGCT
The DNA here is from genome assembly GCA_008363385.1 of Acidobacteriota bacterium. Lineage (GTDB taxonomy): Bacteria > Acidobacteriota > Thermoanaerobaculia > UBA5066 > UBA5066 > RHKY01. The sequence continues at coordinate 69,893 of RHKY01000025.1, forward strand.
GGCCGAGGAGCGGCAGCCGGCCTACAGCAACCACTCGACCTGCGTCCGGGTCGGGGACGTGGACGGGGACGGCCGCAAGGACATCGTCCTCATGTATCAGTACGCCACGGGCGATCCGACCCGGGCGGGCGGGCTCAAGTTCTTCAAGAACAACGGCTTGGAGAAGTGACCTTCCGCCGGGCGCCCCGCGTATGCGGCTGCGGCATATTTTTCGTCCCCGGGCCTTGACATTCCGGAATACGGAACCTACTCTCTCCCGCAGATGAGCCCGATGAGACCCGGGGCATCCGGGTGTATCGTCCCGTCCACAGCAGCACGCCCCACGGCGAGCCGTGGGGATTACGGAGTACTCGGAACGTCTAGCCTCAACGAAATCACGGGAGGTGATCCGGTATCGCGGGGAAGTGCAGCCGAGGATCTTTCGCCGAAATCCCAGAGCACACCAGAAATTCGGTAGGAGTTGAAATGAAGAAGTTTTCGGTACTCATCGCCCTGGCGCTCCTGGCGGTAGCCGGGACGGGCTACGCGGTCACCTGCGCGTACGACAACGTGCCGGCGGCCACGCTCCTCGTTCCCTACTTCAAGGTGTCGCGCAACGACTCGACGGGCGGCGACATCCCCACGGATCGCGGCGTCAACACGCTCGTCGCCATCACGAACGTCTCCTCGAACGGCGTCATCGTCCACGCGTCGATCTGGAACAAGTACTCGCACACGGTCCTCGACTGGAACATCCCGATGACCGGGTTCGACGTCGCCATCATCGACATGCGCGCCGTCCTCAACGGCAACCTGAACTCCAACGCCAACCTGCAGAAGCCGGGCGCCACCGACGCCTGCAAGACGGCTCCGGGCTTCGGGCAGACCCGTTACGTCCGCTTCACGCACCCCGACGCCTCCCTCAACGGGACGGACTTCCGCAACGCCATCTCCATCTACAACGTCCCGGCGTTCAGCGGCGCGTTCCGGACGAAGGTGTGGGACTCCCTCGACGAGTCGGGTGACATCAGCGGCATGAACGCCGCCGGCGCGAACACGGTCGACGCCGACAACCCGGCCTGCCCCGGCATGCCCACCGACGGCTCCTACGCCGGCGACTTCTCGGGCTACATGACGCTCGACGTCGTCAACTACTGCACGAACTGGTTCCCCGACCAGGCCGAGTTCTACGTCAACGACGCGATCGCGACCTCCGGCTGGGGCCCGACCTACACGCCGAACGCGATCATGGGCGACATCTTCTTCATCGATCGCAACCCGAACGGCGGGAACATCTCCGGCGAGATCGCGATCCCGATGGAGTACGACGTCCGCCTCGAGAACTGGGTCGTCAACAAGACCTTCTTCGGCCGCTACCAGGGCTACGAGCTCCTGTCGGCGGGCGCCAACCCGTTCGTCCCGGCCGCCTACCGGTTCTGGGGCGACGGGCGTGAGCCGCTCGGCTACCGCTACGGCTTCCGCTACCTGCTCGACTCCACGACGGCCCCGACCCTCCAGACCTGGGCCATCGTGTGGCGCTCGGACCTCTGGGACAACCCGAACATCATCGACGACATCAACCTCTGCGACTGGGCCTACGAGGGCGGCCCCAAGGGCTACGGCCACTGGACGCTCGACCACCGCCTCACGGCCTTCGTCTACGACCTCGACGAGAAGATCAACGTCGTGTCCGGCGGCTGCCCGTCGGGCGTCTGCGGTGAGCAGGCCGACCTGTACGTCTTCCTCGAGGCGCAGCGCGTCCTCGTCGCCCCGAACCAGGAGTTCAACCCGGGCAACTTCCTGGGCGGCTGGGCGGACGTGTTCTTCAACTCCAACGAGGGAGTCGAGGCCGGCTACGCCGACCCGCACTTCTTCAACCAGGCGTACGTCGGCGTCCAGCACAGCGGCGCTGGTCTCGCCAGCAGCGTCGGCTACAGCGCCACCCTGCTGAACAACCAGTTCCTCTGCTCGCCGAGCATCTACGTCGAGGTCGGGAACTCCAACCCGCGTTGATCGCCTAGGCGACCAAGCACTGGATCCCAGGGGCGGGCGGCTTCGGCCGCCCGCCTTTTTTCTTGGTGGGTGCGCGTGAGGTCGACGTGTCCCCGGTCACTCCCCACCGTGACGGGGAGGGAGAGCCGTTCCCGGGGGGCTTCCGGGGGGCGCTTGCGGTCGGCGGCCGCCTGGCCTAAGATCCGTTCGGTCTTTCATTCACCCCCGGTCCGGCCTCTGCCCGCTCGGCACGCCGGAAGCGGGGGCTTCGAATCCTCGATGGGGTGAAAGGGGATCCCGATGGTCAAGATCTTCGTCCGCCTCCGGGCGCCGTTGGTGACGGGCGTCACCGCCTTTGCCATCGCTGCCGGGGCGGCCCTCTGGGCACCGCCGGCCGCTGGGCAGTGCACGCTCCAGGGGACGCCGAACTTCTTCGACCCACCGGCCGTCACGGGATGGCCGATGAACGGGTTCGAGAGCCGCTCGGACGACCTGGACCTGTACCAGAACGGGGCCGGGCGCCGCCTGGCGGTCCGGGCGACGTACGGCTACGTCATCTACGACCTCTCCAGCCCGGACCGGCCGGTGCAGCTCGACTTCCACGACATCCACGCGGTCCCGGGCTACGAGCGGCACGGAGACGGCCAGTCGACGGTGAACGCCATCGGCGCGGCCCCCGACGGCAGCCGGATGCTCGTGGCCTACAACGACCTGCACGGCACCCTCGTCATGACCCCGAACAACAACCGCTTCACGTTCGCCGGGGAGTTCACCCCGACGTGGACGTCGTTCGGCGGCGGTCTGGCGGTGGACAAGCTGCCGTCGGGCCGGATCATGGCGTACTCGCTGCCGCGAAGCGGCCTCCACGTCGCCGACATCACCAACCCGGTGACGGGGGCCGCGGCCACGCAGACCGACAGCATCCCGCGCGAGCTGGTCGACTCGTCCATCGCCCCGACCGGCATCATGCACAGCCTCCAGGCCGTCGAGGCGGGGGGCAAGCACTACCTCGTCTACGGCGCGGGAGCCCGGATCGTCCTGATCGACGTCACGAACCCGGGCCCGACCGTGGGCTCGTACGCGAGCGGCTTCCGGAGCCGCGTCTTCACCGCCGACGAGTTCGGCTTCCCGGCCGGGACCTCCCTGAACACGGTGTCGGCCGCGGAGCACCCTCTGACGGGCTCCCTTCACCTCTTCGTCGAGGGGAGCGTCGGAACCGGCCCGGAGACGCTCGGCGTCGTCCTGGCGCGGGCGTCGGTGGACACCGGTCTCTCGCTCGTCGGCAAGTACGTGCCTCCGGCGCCGTTCTCCGGCTCCACCGCCCGGGCCTTCGGCACCTCGAAGCTCCTCGCCACCGACGACGACCTGATCGCGTTCTTCTGGGAGAAGGACGCCTCCTCGCGGCTGAAGCTCTTCGCGCTGGCCGCGAGCGACTGGACGACCGACCTGGCGTCGACGGTCATCCTCGACCCGTCCTCGGGCCAGTGGGAGAAGGCCCAGGCGATGACGGGCTACCGCCAGGGCTCGAGCGTCTACCTCTACGTCGGCAACTACAGCAAGGCGTGGGCGATGCAGCTGAGCTGCGTCAACAGCGCCTCTCCCGCGAGCGCCAACCTCGTCGTCCAGCGGGACCCCTGTCCGGGCGGCACGACGACCTGCCCGCTCTCCGACGGCGAGGCGGTCTTCCTGGGCGAGAAGCTCAAGATCACGACGACGGTCAGCCCGAATCCGGCCCAGCAGCCGCTGACGGACTGGCGGTTCGACTACGACTTTCACGACGGCAACCCCGCCGACTCGAACACCTCCTACCCCCGCCTGAAGGTCCCCGACCTCTCCCAGTCGGCGGGGAACGCGCCCCCCGCGACGATCTCGCTCGTGGGGCCCTGCGACCCGCAGGGGAGCTCGGGCGTCGACCCGTCGACCGGGACGAACTGCTGGGCGTCCGTCTTCGGAAACGCCAACTTCGGCGGGCCGGACTACATCACGCAGCCCGGGGTGGCCGACGAGGGGACGTCGAAGACCCTCGCCTTCGCCCTGGAGGTCCAGAACGCGGTCAACGCCGCGGGGACGTCGGGGCTGAAGAGGTTCAACGTCGCCTGGAAGGTCCCCCGCGTCAAGCTGAAGAGCACCTCGATCCTCCTCGGGAGGGCGCTCGAGGACGCCTCGGAAGGAAAGCCCGCCGCGACGGGCTTCAAGTGGTACTTCGCCGCGCTCCCGGACACCCCCGCGTCCACCGCGAACCCGCTCGAGCTCGACACCTCCTGCACGGGGGCGGTCTGCAACCACGCCTTCTCGGGCAAGGGCGCCTACGACTACTGGGTCACCGTCCCCTACCCGAACGGCTACGTGAGCGAGGACTGCGGCCGTCCCTGCTCGAGGAGCCGCGGGCAGGTCAACGTCACGGACGTGGTCCTGGCCTTCACGGCGCCGTCGTCGGTGACGAAGTCGCTCTCCACGTTCACGGTGACGAGCCAGTCGGAGTTCGGGGGAGGCGTCCAGCCCTGCGCCGGGTTCGAGTACAGTCTCTGCGAGACCGGCTCGCCGGGCGGTAGCTGCGCGGCTTCGAGCTGGTCGCCCCTGGCGCTGACGACCGGCAGCTCGGCGTCGATCCCGACCCCCGTGCCCGCGAGCTACCCGGCCTACTACTGGCTCCGGATCCGCTACTCGTACCGGACGAGCGCCGACTGCACGTCGCCGACGACGGTGACGTGGCAGCCGAACGCGGTCTCGGGGACGCCGGAGGCCTGGCCGCTCGTCGTGACGAACGTGACCCCCTCCATCTGGCTCAAGTTCGGGAGCGGCAACGACGTCTGCCCGGCGGGGTTCAACTGCCCGCCCTTCGAGCTCTCGCACGGGGACTCGATCCTGGCGTACGCCTACGTCAACGGTGTGGCGGACCCGAGCCCCCCGACGATCAGCTGGAGCTTCGGCGACGGCGGGACCGGAAGCGGGCAGGGCGCCCCCAACACCTACACGAACGCGACCGGCGTCCAGATCTCGCGGACGATCACCCTGAACGGGTACGGGACGCCGGTCACGGCGACGGTCAACGTCTCGCCGCAGCCCGTCGTCCAGAACCCGCCCAACGTCACGAGCGCCACCGCCAGCCCGTCCAACCCGACGGTCGGGCAGACCGTCTCGTTCTCCTGCTCCGCGTCGCCGGGGAGTAACCCGATCTCGTCCTACCGCTGGACGTTCGGCGACGGCGGGTCGGCGACGACCGCGCAGGCGACGCACGCCTACGCCTCGAACGGGACCTACACCGCGACCTGCACGGTCACCGACACGGCGAGCCGCACCGGCTCCCGGTCGACGTACGTGTCGGTGGGCGGCGGGGGCGGGTCCTGCACGCTGACCGGGTTCGACTGGGACCTCTACGACGTGGCGTCCGGCACGCAGATCGTCCCGTTCGGCGGCTACTTCGACGTGGCGAGCGGCCAGGCCGTTCGCTTCCAGGGAGCTTCCTCCAGCGTCCCGTCCTCGGGCGTGACCTGGAGCTTCGGAGACGGCGGCACCTGCAGCACGAACCCGTGCAACTACACGTACAACTACACGGGGACGGGGAGCAAGCCGTACACGGTCAGCCTCTCCTACGGGTCGTGCAGCGCGAGCCACGTCGTCTACGTCACCGGCGCGACGCCGCCGCCGGCGCAGCTGAGCTTCACGGTCGTCGACGCCGTCACCCAGGCGGCCCTGCCGAAGGACCAGTTCAACATGCTGGAGGCCACGAGCGGCCAGCGCCTCAAGCTCAAGCCGGTCAACCACTCGGGGGCGGTCAGCTGGAACTTCGGCGACGGGACGACCTCCGTGGAGACGGAGCCCGAGCACACGTTCAACACCGCGGTCGACGCTCAGTTCCGCGTCGTCCTGACGAACGGCACGAAGACCGCGCAGCAGTGGATCAGCGTCCTCGGCTCGAGCGGCGCCCCGCTGACGGGCAACTTCACCGTCCGCTACGCCGACAACACCGCGATCAACACCGGCGCCGTCCAGCCGAACAAGGCGGTGAAGTTCACCTCGCTCGACAGCGCCGACTCGTACCTCTGGGACTTCGGCGACGGCACGCCGCTCGGGAGCGGCTCGCCCGTGGAGCACACGTTCACCCGCGGCGGCACGTTCTCCGTCCAGGTGACGGTCGGGCGGGCCGGCGTCGAGCCGGTGACGACCGCCAGCCCGACGGTCCTGACCATCCTCCCGCCGCCCGAGCCGCTCCAGTGGGTGCTCGGCGGGATGGCCTACGCGGACGGCAACGGCGGGACCTTCTGGCAGTCGGACCTCACGCTCGTCAACCCCTCGGCGACGGCGGCGATGCAGGTCTCCCTGGCCTTCCTGGACGGCCGGGTGGACCCGGACCCGGACGGCCTCGTCTGGCTCTCGATCACGCTGGGGCCGCAGGAGTCGAAGACTTACGCCAACGTCCTGAACCGGCTCTTCTACAAGGACCGCGGCAGCTACGGCGGGATCCTGATCCGTGGGGACGACGTGCCGGTGAACCCCGTCATCAGCGGCCGGACGTACAACTCCGGCTCCGCTGGCGGGACGTTCGGGCTCTCGGTGCCGGCGGTGAGGGTCTCCGGCGGGGTGACGCCCCAGGGCGCCGCCGCGTCCAACGTCCTGGTTGGCCTCCGGCAGAACCCGGCACCCGACGGCCAGCCGGCCTCGGGGTCGCGGACGAACCTGTCGCTGGCCAACCTCAAGGACGAGGCCGCACGGGTCGAGCTCCGCTTCTACAACGCGGCCGGGACGGAGATCGGGCAGCCGGTCGAGGTGAACCTGGCCCCGTACCGGATCGCCCAGATCGCCAACGTCCTCTCCGCGGCGCCTCCGAACGGCGCGGGCTACACGTCCCCGCTCGAGAACTTCACCGTCGCCGTGAACCTCCTCTCCGGGAGCGGCGTCTTCCCGTACGCGACCGTGATCGACAACGTCTCCGGGGACTCGATCGTCGTGACCTCGGTCCGGCGCCCCTCGCCGACGTACCGCCTCCCGGGCGTCATCCGGGCCCAGGGGAAGAACAACACTGTCTGGCGGAGCGACGTCGTCCTCTACAACCCCGGCGCCGCGACGCGCAGCGTCAACGTCACCTACTCGTACGTCGGGGACAGCGGGCGCCGGAGCACCGAGACGGACCGGTTCGAGGTCGGTCCTCGGCAGTCGCTGGCCTGGACGGACTTCGTGGACTTCTGGCTCCGGCTCCCGACCGGCGACACCGGGAACTACACGGACGCCTTCCTGGACGTCACGCCGAGCGCCTCGGACTCGAGCCCCAGCGACCCGCTCCTCGTCCTGGCCAAGACGTACAACGACCAGCCGACCGGGAACGTCGGCCTCCAGGTCGACGCGTTCACGCCCGAGTCGGGGGTCTCCTCGACGAGCTCCGACCGGCGGCTCGTCCTCCCCGGCATGTCGTCGGGCGCCTCGTACCGGACGAACGTCGTCCTCCTCCTCGCCTCCTCGGCCCCCTCGGCGGCGACGACCGTGACGATCCGCGTCCTCGACAGCTTCGGTCGCGAGGTGAAGCGGACCGGCGAGACGCTCGACTCCGAGTTCCGGCCGATCCTCCAGCTCAACGACAACGTCCTCTTCGGCGACGTCCCCGGCGACCGCTCGAACCTGACGGTCGTCGTGGACGGCGTCAGCGGCTCGGTCCCGGTGGCGGCCTACGCCACCGTGATCGACCAGGTGTCCGGCGACGCGACGTTCGTCGCCGGGCAGCCGACCCCCTGAACCTCCGTTTTCCCCGGCCCGAAGCTCGTTCGGGCTCACCCCTCACACGGCCCGGGCCCCCGCCCGGGCCCCTTTTTTCTTCTCCTGCCGCCGGATCCGGCCTCCCGTAAGATCCTCGCGCCAGAGCCGATGTCCGCACCCGCCAACGACGACGCGCTCGCGTTCTCCGGGCTCACGAAGACCTACCGGCTCTACGCCGCCCCCCGGGACCGCCTCGTCGAGGCGCTGACGGGCCGGCGCCGGCACGGGGAGGTGCACGCGCTCCGGGACGTCTCCGGGCGCGTCCCGAAGGGGAGCGCCGTCGGCCTCGTGGGCGAGAACGGGTCGGGCAAGAGCACGCTCCTGAAGATCCTCTGCGGGACGACGGAGCCGACCGCCGGGTCCGTCTCCCGCAGCGGCCGGATGACCTCCATCCTCGAGCTCGGCTCCTCGTTCCACCCGGAGGTGACGGGCCGGAGGAACGCCGTCCTGCAGGCGGCCCTCTCCGGCCTGTCGCGGCAGGAGGTGGAGGACGCGCTCCCCGAGATCGAGGCCTTCTCGGAGCTGGGCGACTTCTTTGACCGCCCGGTGAAGACGTACTCGTCCGGGATGAACATGCGCCTGGCGTTCGCGGTGGCCACGGCCGTGCTCCCAGACGTGGTCGTCCTCGACGAGGCGCTGGCGGTCGGGGACGGGCACTTCCAGAAGAAGTGCGTCGACCGGATCTTCGACCTGAAGGCGCGCGGGCGGACGATCCTCTTCTGCAGCCACGCGCTCTACTACGTCACGACGCTCTGCGACCGGGCGATCTGGCTGCGGGCGGGGCAGGTGGCCGCCGAGGGCCCCGCCGCCGACGTGGTCCTGGAGTACGAGCGCTACCTCGCCCGCAAGGAGGAGGCCGTCCCCTCCGAGCCCGCCCCGCCCGAGGGGCGGACGCACGGCCGGTTCGTGAACGTCCGTCTCCTGGGGGCCGACGGCGCGCCGCGGGCGACGTTCCGGCCCGGGGAGCCCTGGGTCGTCGAGCTGGAGTTCGAGACCGAGGAGCCGGACCGGCCGTTCCACGTCCACGTCGGCGTGGCGACGCGCGACCAGGTGAACTGCTTCGCCGCCGACTCGCGGGTGGACGGGGTCGGCCCCTTCCGGGGGCGGCGCCGTCACGCCCTGCGCGTGACGCTGCCGTCCCTGCCGCTGGCCAAGGGGGAGTTCGTGGTCCACGCGTTCCTCGTCGACGAGCGGGCGCTGGCCGTCTACGACACCGACACGCACCTCTCGTTCCGGGTCGAGACGGAGGACTGGAAGACCGGGCTCTTCCGGGTCTCGTTCGGGTGGGACGAGCGGCCGGCTTCGCCCCCCGCGCCGGCCCCTTAGACTCCCGCCGATGTCGATCCCGCCCTACGTCTTCGAGCCGCACCACGAGGTGGTGCGCGACTACGCCGAGTGGTCGGGCCGCCCCCTCGAGGAGCTGGTGGCCGACCTCTGCGACTTCCGGCGGATCGTCCGGGAGGAGTGGGAGAGCCTCCCGCCCGGGGGATTCGCCGAGCGCGCGCGGGCCTTCTACGGGGCCTCGCGGACGTACGCCCTCGACCTCCTGCGGGTGAACACGTCGCGCGCCGACGTCCTCGCCAAGCTGGACCGCTTCGAGCCGCGGGTCCTCGCCTCCCTCCGCGCCCACCCGGGACGGCGCCTCCTGGAGTTCGGCGGCGGGACCGGGGTCTTCTGCCAGGCGATGGCCGAGGAGGGGCGCGCGGTGACGTACGTGGACCTCCCGGGGCCCGTCGCGGAGTTCGCCGCGTGGCGCTTCCGGAAGCTCGGGCTCGACGTCGAGGTCCTCCTCGTCCCGCCGGGGGAGCCGCCGCGCCTTCCGGGGACGTGGGACCTCCTCTTCTCCGACGCCGTCCTGGAGCACGTCCCCGACCCCGAGGCGACCGCGCGGACGCTGGCCCGGGCGCTTTCGCCGGGCGGCTTCCTCGCGCTCCTGGTCGACCTCGAGGGGGAGAACCCCGAGATCCCGATGCACCGCGAGGTCGACGTCGCCGCAGTTCACGCGGCGCTCGAGGCCGAGGGGCTCCTCCCGGAGTTCGGGAAGGGCGCCTTCGCCTCCGGCTGGAGGCGGCCGTGAGGGTCGTCTACGTCGTCGAGACGCTCCAGCTCTCGGGAGGGGTCAAGGACATCGTCGAGCAGGCCGAGGGCCTCCTGCGGCGCGGGCACGACGTGTCGATCGTCACGCGCGAGGCCAGGCACCCGTGGATCGAGGTCCGGGTCCCGGTCACGGTCGTCCCGGCGTTCGACGAGACGACGATCCCCGAGGCCGACGTCCACGTCGCCACCTGGTTCCCGACGGTCGTGCCGACCGTGCGGGCGAGGAAGGCGCGCAAGGTCTTCCACTTCTCCCAGGGGTACGAGGCGCTCTACCCGAACACCTTCCACCGCCTCGACGAGATCGAGGAGGCCTACCAGCAGCCGATCCCCAAGCTCCTCCTCTCGTCCAACCTGGCCGCGCAGTTCGGCGGGCGGTTCCCCGGGCGCCTCCACGTCCTGGGGCCCGCGATCAAGGTCGGTCTCTACGCTCCCCCCGACCCGGACCGGACCGCGCGCCGCGACCCCCCGACGGTCTTCGTCGTCGGGCCGTTCGGCTTCTCGATCAAGGGGGTCGACGTCGCGCTGAAGGCCGTGCGGGCCCTCCGGGAGGAGGGGAGGCCGATCCGCCTCCTGCGGGCGAGCCAGCTCCCGCTGACCGAGGAGGAGACGGCCCTCTGCCCCGCGGACCGGTACGCGTTCGAGGCCTCCGTCGCGGAGATGGCCCGCTCGTACCAGGAGTCGGACCTCCTGATCCACGGCTCCTACCCGGAGGAGGGGCTGGGTCTCCCCCCCTTCGAGGCGATGGCCTCCGGGACGCCGGTCGTGATGACCGCGATCCCCTCGCTCGACCTCCTCCCGGCCGACTCCGTCTCGAGGGCCCGGCCGGGCGACTGGGAGGGGCTCGCTCGCGAGGCGGCGCGCCTCCTGGACGACCCCGCCCTCTGGGCGGAGCGCCGGAAGAGGGGCCTCGAGGTGGTGCGCGAGTTCGACCTGGAGCGCGCCCTCGACCGGCTGGAGGCGGTCCTCTTCTCGGAGGAGCCGGCGTGAGGGCCCCGTTCGGCGGCCGCGCTCAGCCGGGAAACCACAGTAGGGGAGCGCTGAAAAGCGAAGCATCGTTCTGAACTCTCTGCGTACCATCGAGTTGCGAGCAAGAAGGTGACGCAGA
>RHKY01000112.1 GCA_008363385.1 Acidobacteriota bacterium
CGACCGGGCGAGGGCCTTCAGCGCCCGAGCCCGCGCCTTACGACCCCGCCGGTGCCGCCGCATCTTCAGATCGGCGGCACGGCCCGCCGCACGGAGCGGACGCGAAGGAGGCGGGACGCGTAGGGGCGCGGGGGCCGCCGCGAAGGCGCAGCCGCAGCGGCTTCCCCGTCAGCTCGGCGCGGCCGAAGCCGGCTTCGGCCGCGGGGCGCTGCACGGCGCGTGACGGAGGGAAGTCCGAGGAGGGGCCCCCGGAACGCGCCGTGCCCGTGCGCCCGTCCCGCTCCTCGGCCCCGCGCTCTGGAGCCGCCGGGGGCGGGGATCCGGGCCCCCGGTCTCGTCCCAACGTCCAACGTCCCTGCTCCTCGCTCCTCGACCACGGTCTGGAAACAGAAGAGCCTCCCGGCGCTCTCGCGCCGGAAGGCCCGTTGTCCTCGGCGCGGCCGGGTTTCCCGGCAAGGTGTCGTACGCGCCGAGAGAGTTGCTACGCCGTCCAGTCAACCACGCGCCGCCAGACCATCCCTGGGGCTACCCGGCCGTCGTATCCTTTACGCTTAAGCCCTGACCCTCACGTCTCTGGGAGGTGCCTCTTTCGTCTCTCGGCTTCACAGGGTAAGACGCGTTCGGCGGACAGCAATGTGGACCACGCGACCACGCCCATCCAGCAGGACAGCCGCTTCCACAGAGACGTCAACCGGAAAGACTCGATACCCGCCAACAAAGATATGAATGTACTTCTCGGCACTGACTTTCGTCGCGACTGGTCCCCAGTCACGTGGTGAGCTCGGGCTCTCCCAAAGACCGCTGGCGAGGATTTCGTAACGACGCTCGAGTGCTCGCTGAACGTTCTCAACCCCCGTTGTCGCTGCGATAGCGCTCCGGACCCTTCTGGCGACGAGCCAGTTTGGTATGAGCGCCCACCGGAACCACACCGCGCCGACAATGACAACCCCGGTCAGGGCAGTGCAGAGAAGCCCGCGTCTACTGAATCGGCTCAATACCGTTGCGTCCTTTCTTCAGGCCTAATGCGCGGAGTCGGTCCTCCTCCGAGGATAGCGACGTGCTACCGAATGCACTCGCAGGGACCGGCTTGTCATACCCGGGCACGGCGACAGACATCAAAGGCGGCATTACACCGACAGCTAGGAGCAGACCGGACGCGTAGGAGTTTGAGTTGTAGCCGTCGGTTCCCAGCTTCGGAAAGAGATCATAGTTGAGGTTGTCTTGATAGCCCCTATCGGCTGCCAGGAGATCCTCTATTACTTCATTCTCGTCCCGGCCTTTGAGGTCCACCTCTGCCCACTCGACCTTGACGTCCGGAGAGGGATTCGCGTCGCGCTTGCGGTTCTCATTGCTCTCGAGTCTTCCTAGGAATGGCGGTACTCCAGACGGGCCCGCTCCCAGCGTGCCGTACTTCCTCTCATTCCCCATCGTGAAGGGCTTGTGGCCAGCCCACCTATTCTGATCCCTTGGGACTATCACAATGGCAACGTGGTAGGCAGAGCCGCGAAACGGGATGTTCCCAACGTGCTGGACGGCTGCGTAGATCTCCCTTCCATCCGGATCTACGTACTTGAGTGGGTTGTTGCGGGCGTAGGTGTACCGATTCCAGCTCTCGGCATCGCCCGCACTCCCCGAGAGCAGGTCCGGCGCGTTGAACCTCCCCGTCGGCCCCCGG
>RHKY01000113.1 GCA_008363385.1 Acidobacteriota bacterium
CCTCGCCCTTCACGCCCTGTCCATTCGGCATGCCTCAATCTGGGCACGCCGCTCTCCAATTTCAACCCCGGGGACGGGATTTCTTCACGGGCTCTCAGCGCGGACCTGGCGTGGGCGTGGCTGAGATACCAACCGCGCAGCGCGCTGTCGCGGTGGTACATGAAGCGGTTCGGCGCGGGCGGGCCAAGGCTGAGGAAGATCGGGATCGTGGCGCTGGCGCGGAAGCTGGTGATCGCGCTGTGGCGCTACAGCCAGACGGGCCTGGCGCCCGCGGGAGCGCACCTCAAGCCCGCGACGGTGTAACCGGAAGCAGAGCAACGACGACGTGAAGACGAACAGGTCGCACCCGCCGGAGGACGCCGCCTGGTCGACCGGAACGGACGACCGAGGGTTAGATGGGGTGGGTGCCGAACAGCTTCCCCTGCACGCGCACGCGCGTACACAGCACTGGGTGATCGGCGCCGCCGACACGGATAGAAAGTTGTCCGAGGCCGTTGGTCCGAGGATCAGGAAGGAAGCTGCCCGTTCGTCAAAGACCGAGGAGAGCCCTTCTTAGAAGAAGGAGAGCCGATTACCGACGAGAGCCGCTGAAATCCTACTTGACAGCGGGCCCTTCATAGAAGGCCGCGTCGTTCGTGGAGTCGGGCCCCTGCCAAGCGACGGATGTGCCCCAGCCATCGTGTAGACCCCGAAGCCGTGCTGCGGCTTCAACAAGGAACGCAATGTAGGAACGATCTGTGACCGCATCCACGGTTTCCAATATGGAAATGGTCAGACTTGTATCGCGTGAGTCGTCAGAGTTGCCTGGCACGCGTGGGTCGATCGCGACGGATTGGAAGCCCCGAAGTTGAAGGCGGGCTGCAAGTGCCTGCGCCGCTTCTGGAGTGGGCATAAAGAAGAAAAGGTCGATTGCCCTCGGGATCGAAGGGTCGACGCCCATTTCGACAAGCCGCCGAACGAGGAGGCGGTTCCGCGCCTCGTGTCCGGCGACCTGCTCGGGAAGCGACTGGCCTGCATCGATCAACTTAGAACCTCCGCCCATTCGAGACGCAGAGCGGCCTAACGAAACGGCAGGTTAGGCGGGCGCCTTACGCAGCGACGCTGACGAAGGCAGCCTGGGTCCGTGGAGGCGGAACGTCGAGCCCTTCAGATCGGAGCCCCTCGACGTGAAACTCGATGGCCTCTTGGATGTTCCGCTGGACTTCATCGAGAGTCGCCCCGGTCGCTACGCAGCCGTCGAGATCCGGGGAATAGGCCGAGAAGCCGGTAGCGGTGGGCTCGATAACTACTAGATACTTCATGACTTAACAGCCCGTGGCGTAAGCCGGTCGTCGGAGTCTGAGGGCCCGCGTGGCGCGGATACGAGCGATCGAGACGTCATGGTCTCTGAAGGCGCCATATCCAATGACTGAGCGCGGGGGAGGCGCGAGTCGCGTTATCAGGAAGCCACAGAGGGCGAGAAAGGCCGTGAGAGCCTCCCGGAGGCGGCCCTGGAGGCCTCGGGGCGTCCCCATCCCGAGCAGCACATGCAGGATCACGCTCAGGTTCGCCGCCGCGGCGTAGGACTGGACCCTCTTCGTGACCTCGCGTCTGCCCCGAACGAAGACCCGGCCGAGTCCGCCCGTCCGTTTCAGGTGAGCGAACCCCCGCTCCGGGAACTCCGCCCGAAGTC
>RHKY01000090.1 GCA_008363385.1 Acidobacteriota bacterium
CCCCCGGCCGGCGATGCGCCCGTGAGGGTGACCGTGCCGGTCGCCGAACCTCCGCTCGCGACGGACGTCGGCGCCACGCTCAGCGTTGAAAGCGTCACGGGCGGCGCCCCCGGAGCGACGACCAGCGTGCCGGCCGCCAGGGCGCCGCCGTAGCTGGCGCAGATCGCGACCTCGGACTCGAAGGTGACCGCGGAGGTCGCCACCGCGGCGGTGGCGGAGTCGGCGCCCGAAGCGACCGTGACCGTCGAGGGGACCGTCGCGACGCCGGTCGCGGAGCTGAACAACGTCACGACCGCCCCGCCGGCCGGTGCGGGACCGTTCAGGCGAATCGTCGCCGTCGTCCCGGCACCCCCGGTGACCGGGCTGGCCGCGAACGTGACGCCCAGCGCGAGGGACGAGGCCGACACCTGGAGCGACGCCGTCTTCGTCGTCCCCGCGTACGCCGCCGAGATGGTGGCGCTCGTCGTCGCCGTGACGACCTTCGAGGTGACCGTGAAGGTACCCGTCAGGCTCCCGGCCGGGATCGTCGTGGAGGCGGGAACCGTGGCGGCGGACGTCCTCGATGAGGTCAGGGTGACCGAGGCGCCGCCCGCCGGCGCCGGTCCGTTCAGCTGGATCGTCGCGGTCGAGAGGCGCGCGGCAGTGACGCTGGCCGGGTTCAGCGAGACCGAGAGGATCGCCGTCGCGGGCGTGACCGGGAGCGTGACGGTCCGGCTGACCCCTCCGATCGCGGCGGTCAGGGTGACGTTCGTCGAGGCGGCGACCGTGCCGGCCGTGGCGACGAACGTCGCGGTGCGAGCCCCCGCGGGGACGAGGACCGAGGCGGGAACGGTCGCCGCGGTGGTGTTCGAGCTCGTGAGGGTCACCGTGGCCCCGCCGGCCGGCGCGTCCCCGTTCAGCCGGACCGTGGCCCCCACGGTCGTACCCGAGGCGGCGCCCGGCCGGTCGAGGACGATCGCGAGGCAGGCCGCCGTCTTCGTCACCTGGAGCGAGGCGGTCTTGCTGACGCCGGCGTGGGATGCCGTCAGCGTCGTCGAGCCGTTGGAGGCGACCGCCAGCGTCGTGATCGGGAACGTCGCGACCGTGGCCCCTTCTGCCACGACGACGGTCGCCGGGACGGTGGCGCGGCTCGTGGACGAGCTGGTGAGCGCGACCGCTGCGCCCCCGACAGGGGCAGGACCGTTGAGAGAGACCTTCCCCGTCGGCGCGGCGGCGCCGCCGACGACGCTGGCCGTGCCGACCGTCAGCGACGAGAGCAGAGGGAGGATCGTCAGCGTGGCCGACTTCGAGCTGGTGCCGCGCGTCGCGGTGATCGAAGCCGAAGTACTCGCGGTGACGGCTGTCGTCGTCACGGGGAAGGTCGCGACCTTCGTCCCGGCCGGGACCGTGACGTTCGCCGGGACGACGGCCTGGGCCTTGCTGGACGCCAGGGTCACGAGGGACCCGCCGGCCGGCGCGTTCGCAGAGAGGGTGACCGTACCGGTCGATCCGGCGCCGCCGGCGACCGAGGCCGGGGACAGCGCCACGGAGCTGACGTTCTGGGCGTCGGCCTGCGGAGCAGGCAGGAGCGCCGCCCCGAGGACGCCCGCGGCTGCGAGAAGGGGGGCGCTGCACGCCCGGGCGAGGCGGAGGACGAGCCGGGCCGTCGGTCGGTCCGCCGTCGGGAGGTTGGTGTCGCGCATCGGTGGAGCCCCCTGTCGCAAAGGCGTGGTGCCGCGCTCACCGGCCAGGCGACGGACATACCGAGTGTTCGGCATGAGGGCCGCAGCCTCGGAGTGCGAGGAGCGGGAATCTACCGGTCGTTCTCCGGAATCGTCAAGTAGGCGTTTGATCCAGGCCGTTTGATCTACACCTTGCCTTCGGGTGCCGCCGACGCGAAGGCCTCGCGCTGCTCCGGCGGTGGGCGCTCGACCCGCCCTGCCTCCGCCGCCTCGCCGGCAGGGGCCGGGCCCCTGAGACGAAGGGGGCGCGGCGGCCCGTCCGGCCCGCCGCGCCCCCCGTCGCGACCGCTGCGTTCGGCCTGCTCAGCCCATGTGCTTGATGACGGCGTCCCCGAACTCGCTGCACTTCACCTCGGTGGCGCCCTCCATCAGGCGGGCGAAGTCGTAGGTGACCGTGCGGGCGTTGATGGCCCCGTCCATCCCCTTGATGACGAGGTCCGCGGCCTCGGTCCACCCCAGGAAGCGGAGCATCATCTCGCCCGAGAGGACGACCGAGCCGGGGTTGACCTTGTCCAGGTCGGCGTACTTCGGGGCCGTGCCGTGCGTCGCCTCGAAGACGGCGTGCCCCGTCGTGTAGTTGATGTTGCCGCCGGGGGCGATCCCGATCCCGCCGACCTGGGCCGCCAGCGCGTCGGAGAGGTAGTCGCCGTTCAGGTTCAGCGTCGCGATGACGTCGAACTCGTCGGGGCGGGTGAGGACCTGCTGGAGCGTGATGTCGGCGATGGCGTCCTTGACGAGGACCTTGCCCTTGGCCAGCTCGGCCTTCTGCTCCTCGTTGGCGGCCTTCTCGCCCTTCTCGCGCTTCGTCCGCTCCCACTGGTCCCAGGTGTACGTCTCGCCCGCGAACTCGCGCTCCGCGAGCGCGTAGCCCCAGTTGCGGAACGCGCCCTCGGTGAACTTCATGATGTTGCCCTTGTGGACGAACGTGACGCTCTTCCTCTTGTTGTCGATCGCGTACCGGATCGCGGCGCGGCAGAGGCGCTCGCTCCCGTCCTGCGAGACCGGCTTGAGGCCGACGCCCGTCGTGGCCGGGAAGCGGACCTTCTTGTACTGCTGCGGGAAGCTCTCCTTGAGGAACTCGAGGACCTTCTTCGCGTCGTCGGTGCCGCTCTGGAACTCGATCCCGGCGTAGATGTCCTCGGTGTTCTCCCGGAAGATCACCATGTCGACCTTCTCGGGGCGCTTCACCGGCGAGGGGACCCCCTTGAACCAGCGGACCGGCCGGAGGCAGACGTAGAGGTCGAGGAGCTGGCGGAGGGCCACGTTCAGCGAGCGGATGCCGCCGCCGATCGGGGTCGTCAAGGGACCCTTGATCCCGACGAGGTAGTCGCGGAACGCCTCGACCGTCTCGTCCGGCAGCCAGCTCTGGAAGCTGTCGTACGACTTCTGCCCGGCGTAGACCTCCATCCAGTGGATCTTCCGCTTGCCGCCGTAGGCCTTCTCGACGGCGGCGTCCAGGACGCGGACGCTGGCGCGCCAGATGTCGGGGCCGGTGCCGTCTCCCTCGATGAAGGGAAGGATCGGGTTGTCCGGGACGTGGAGCTTGCCCCCCTCGAGGGTGATCTTCGCCCCGGCGGGCGGGACGATCGGCTTCGGGCTCGTCATCGGGATGCCACCTCCTGCGGCGCGCGATTCTAGGTGCCCCGCCCGGGCCTGTAAACGACTCCGGAGGCGCCGGGCAGGGTTGCGATCCGGTCTCGGTCAGGCCCCGGCGTGCAGGCGCCGGGAGGGGGGATACGGGAAGAAGTCCGGGAAGTCCCCCGCGAGGATCCTCGCCTGCATGTCGGTCCAGAACCGGGGGGTGAAGAGGTCCCCGTGGGCGTCGAGGAAGGCCTTCCGCAGGGGGCCCCTCAGCCCCAGGAAGCGGGGGAACTCCTCGGGGAAGACGTCGTTCTCGCCGACGTAGAACCAGGCCTCGCCCCCCTCGTCGCTCTCGTCCTCGGCCTCGGGCAGCTCGCGGAACGAGCAGGAGGTGAGCGAGCAGAGCTCGTCGTAGTCGTAGAAGACCACCCGGCCGTGCCGGGTCACGCCGAAGTTCTTCAGGAGGAGGTCCCCCGGGAAGACGTTCGTCGCGGCCAGGTCCTTCAGCGCCTGTCCGAACTCGAGGACGGCCTCGACCGCCTTCGCCTCGGGGGCGCTGGCCAGGTAGAGGTTCAGCGGGACGATCCTCCGCTCGGTGTAGAGGTGCCGGATCTCCACCCGCTCCCCGTCGGTCGAGACGCTCTCCGAGGAGGTCTTCAGCAGCCGCTCGAGGAGGCTCTCGGCGAAGCGCTGTCGGTCGAACTCCAGGTGCTCGAACTCCTGGACGTCCACGAGCCGGCCGGCCCGGTCGTGCCGGAAGACGAGGCGGTACTTCTCCATGACGTCGGCGCGGCTGGAGGTCTTGGGGTACCCGAAGGAGTCCTTGATGACCTTGAAGACGACGTCGAGCGACGGCATCGTGAAGACCGCCATCACCATCCCCTCCTCGCCCGGGGCCAGGACGAAGGGCTCGTCCGTCGTGGCCAGGTACCGGAGGAGGTCGCGGTAGAGCTCGGTCTTGCCGTGCTTGTTGTGGCCGATGGCGATGTAGAGCTCCGAGACGGGCTTCTGCGGCAGGAGCGACCGGAGGAACCGGACCAGCTCCCACGGCTGGGCGACGTCGACGTGGAAGTACGAGCGGGTGAAGCTGAAGACCTGGCTCACGTCGTCCGTCTCGGTCAGGACCGCGTCGACGACGACCCTCCCCCCGGGGTTCGTCAGCGCGAAGACGAGCGGGACCACCTCGGCCCCGCGGAGGATCCGGCCGACGACGTAGGCCCCCTTGTTCCGGTAGAAGACGGGGCGGACCACGTGGAGGGCCTCCGCGGCCGAGAGCGGCCCGCCCAGCCGCGCCTCGAGGGCCCCCGCGGCGAGCCGGGCGTCGCGCTCGAGGTCCTCGAACGGCGCCTCGAGCGCCCGCTCCGAGAGGAGCCGCGAGAGGACCGCGGCCGTCTCCCCCTCGGGGCGGTACGAGGCGTAGACGGGCGCCCCGGGGACCCGGAGCATCGCGACCGACTCGGGAGCCACGAACTCCACCGCCGGGTCGACCCCCACCGTCGTGAAGACCCGCCTCGAGGCCGAGCTGAAGAAGGTCTCGGCCAGCTCCACGTCGCCGCGCCCGGAGATCCGGGGGACGAAGGCCTCCTTCATCGCGGTCCAGACCGGCTTCTCCCGGACGTCCTCGGCGAGTTGCCGCCGCAGCTCCTCGACGGCCGCGTCGAGCACCTTCCGGTAGACGCCGAGGCGCTCCAGGGCGTCCTCGTGCATCGCGTGCCACTCGCACCGTGCGAAGCGGCCCGGGGCGCGGGCCGTGATCTCCCGGAAGGAGCGGCGGTACTGGTCGAAGGAGGAGGCGAGGATCGCGGCGCCGCGCGCGGCCATCTCTTCGAGCACGAGGGGATGTTAAGGCGCGGGGGGCGGCGCGTCGTACGATTCGGCCATGCCCGGGAAGCTCTGCCCCCACCTGATCCTCGAGGGGACCCGGCTGACCCTGAAGACGGAGACCGCCTTCGCCCTGAACGAGCACCCCGCCTTCGTCGGGCCGAGGAAGTACCGGTATCACTCCCCGATCGTGTCGGCCGAGTGGTGCGGGTTCACGGACCAGCCCTGGGGGCGGGGCCTCGTCAGCTACGAGCCCGAGGAGGAGGCGCGGGCCATGGAGGCGTACGCGACCTGGGCGCGCCTCTTCGAGCTGCTCCCCTACTCCTCGTGGATCCTGGACCGCTTCCACCTCTCCACCCGGGCCTTCCAGAAGGCGGCGCGGGGCCGGGACGTCGACTTCGCGTGGCTCGAGGAGCGGCTCCTCCGCCTCGGTTTCCACGTCGCCCTCCTGACGCGGACCCCGTCCACGTTCGACACGGCGCGAGCCGAGCGGCTGAAGGTCTCGGCGAACCCCGCCCAGTACGACGACCTCTCGAGGTTCGTCGCCGAGCAGGAGCTCCTCCGCTCGCTCGCCGCCCGGTCGCGCCTGCCGGTGGCGGAGTTCGACATCTCCGACAGCGACGTCGGGGGCGTCGCGGACCGCGTCGTGGCCTGGATGTGGGAGTCCGGCTGCCTGTACGCCCCGGAGGCCGGCTTCGCGGGCGCGGCCTGAGAGCCGTGCCGGCAGGCTCGTCGGCCCCCTGGCGTCGGGATCGCCCGAGCTCCGGACCTGCCCCATCGAGCGCTCCCCGGGCCACAATCGCGGACACCCCGGGAAGGAGGCGACCGTGACGAGAGACCGACCCGCCCGCCGCGCGCTCCCGGCGCCGCCCAGGTGGACGACGACGTGACCGGCTGGCACCGCTTCCTCGAGACCTCGCTCTTCCGGGTCGGCGACAGCGACGTGACCGCCGGCCGGCTCCTGGTCTCGCTCCTTCTCCTCGCGCTGACGCCCGTCGCGGCCCGGATGCTCCGCGTCCTGCTCGACCGGAGGGTCGCCGACCGGCTCGAGACGGGGGTCCGATACAGCCTGAGCCGGCTCGCCCAGTACGTCGTCTGGGTGGGGGGCCTCCTCCTGGCCGTCCAGACGCTGAGGGTCGACCTGACCGGCGTGGCCCTCGTGGCCGGAGCGCTCAGCGTGGGCGTCGGCTTCGGCCTGCAGAACCTCGTCTCGAACTTCGTCTCCGGGGTCGTCCTCCTCTTCGAGCGGCACGTGAAGGTGGGAGACCGGATCACCGTCGAGGGGATCGAGGGCAACGTGCGGGAGGTCAGCTTCCGGGCGACCACGATCGTCACGAACGACAACATCGAGATGATCATCCCGAACGCGGACCTGATCAGCGGAAAGGTCATCAACTGGTCGCACGCCGAGACGAAGGTCCGCATCCACGTGCCGGTCGGCGTGGCGTACGGCTCGGACGTCGCCCTCGTGACGCGGCTCCTCCTCGAGGTGGCGCGCGGGGACGCCGCCGTCCTGGCGGAACCCGAGCCGATGGTCTTCTTCACAGCGTTCGGGGACTCGGCGCTCCTCTTCGAGCTGCTCGTCTGGACCGAGGACCCGAGGGGTCACTTCCGCCTGCGCAGCCGGCTGAACTTCGCCATCGACGCGGCCTTCCGCCAGTACGGCGTCACGATCCCGTTCCCGCAGCGGGACGTCCACGTCACGTCGGTCCCCGCGGGGAGCGGCGGGCCGGGGCCGCTGACAACCTGACGTTCCCTGACATGGCCCCCCGACGGAGCGAGCGGGGAGGGAGGGAGGAGACGATGGACGCGAGGCGGGACCTCGACTCGATCCGCGTGGCGGCGCTCTCGGCCGTCGACCCGGCCGCGGCCGTGAGGCGTGGTCTCACGCGCGACGGCGGCCGCCTCCTTTTGGCCGGACGCTCCTGGGACCTCGCTTCCTGCAGACGCGTCACGCTCGCGTCGGCCGGGAAGGCCGCGGTCCCGATGGCTCATGCCGCGTCCGAGGCCCTGTCTCCCGGCCCCTCCGCCGGGATCGTCGTGACCAAGCACGGCCACGCGGCCGGAGCCGCGTTGCCTGACTCCCTCCGCGTCGTGGAGGCGGGCCACCCCGTGCCCGACGAGGCAGGCCTCGCCGGCGCCGCCGCCCTGCTCGACCTCCTCGACGGCGGGCACGAGGACGACCTCGTCGTTCTCTGCCTCTCGGGAGGAGCCTCCGCGCTCCTTCCCGCGCCGGCCGACGGCCTGACGCTGGCCGACGTGGCGGCGACGACCGGCCTGCTCCTGCGCTCCGGCGCCCCCATCGAGGAGCTGAACGCCGTCCGCAAGCACCTCTCCCGGCTCTCCGGCGGGCAGCTCGCGCGGCGCGCGGCCCCGGCCTCGGTCCTCGTCCTCGTCCTCTCGGACGTGGTCGGCGACCCGCTCGACGTCATCGCCTCGGGCCCCGCCGTCCCGGACCCGACGACGTTCGCCGAGGCCCGCGCGGTCCTCGCGCGGCGCGGGGTGATCGAGAGGGTCCCCCCCGCTGTGCGGGAGCGGTTCGAGCGGGGGTGCGCCGGTTTCGTCCCGGAGACGCCGAAGCCGGGGGACCCGGTCTTCGAGCGGGTGGTCACCCGGCTCGTCGCCTCCAACCGCCTGGCCGCCGAGGCGGCCGCGGCGGAGGCCGAGAGGCTCGGCTGGAGGGCGCTCCTGCTGACCACGTTCGTGGAGGGAGAGGCACGCGAGGTGGCCCGCGTCGCCGCCGCGCTCGCCCGCGGCGTGAAGGCCCACGGCGACCCGGTCCCGCCCCCGGCCTGCCTCGTCTGGGGGGGCGAGACGACGGTCACGGTCCGCGGCCGGGGGAAGGGGGGCCGCAACCAGGAGCTGGCGCTCGCCTCGGCGCTCGCCCTGGAGGGGGTTCCCGGCGTCACCCTGATGGCGCTCGCCACCGACGGGACCGACGGCCCCACCGACGCGGCCGGCGCGATCGTCGACGGGGAGACCGCGCGGCGGGCGCGCGAGGCCGGCCTCGACCCGCTCGCCGCGCTCGACGCCAACGACTCCTACCCGCTCCTCGACCGGGTCGGCGCGCTGATGCGGACGGGCCCCACCGGGACGAACGTCAACGACCTCCTGGTCCTCCTCGTCGAGGGCTGAGAGCCCGTGAAGAAATCCCGTCCCCGGGGTTGAAATTGGAGAGCGGCGTGCCCAGATTGAGGCATGCCGAATGGACAGGGCGTGAAGGGCGAGGGAGCGGTGCCGGCGGATCACCCGGTGCGGGCGGTGTGGGCCTTCGTGGAAGGGGTGGACCTCTCGGGGCTGTACGAGGGGATGGGGGCGCTGGAGGGGCGGGCGGGACGGCCGGCGATTGACCGGAGGATTCTGCTGGCGCTGTGGCTGTACGGGACGATCGAGGGAGTGGGGAGCGCGCGGGCGCTGGACCGGCTGAGCAAGGAGCATCTGGTCTACCAGTGGATCTGCGGGGGCGTGGGGGTGAACTACCACACGCTGGCGGATTTCCGGGTGCGGCACGGGGAGACGCTGGACGAGCTGCTGACGCAGAGCGTGGCCTCGCTGATGAACGAGGGGCTGGTGCAGCTGAAGCGGGTGGCGCAGGACGGGATGAAGGTGCGAGCGAGCGCGGGGGCGTCGTCGTTTCGGAGGAAGAGGACGCTGCGGGAGTGTCTGAAGCAGGCCAAGGAGCAGGTGCGGGAGCTGCGTCGGGAGCTGGAGGAGGATCCGGGGGCGGGGACGCGACGCGAGCAGGCGGCGCGGGAAAGGGCGGCGCGGGAGAGAGCCGGGAGGGTGAAGAAGGCGCTGGAGAGGGCGCGGGAGCTGGAGAAGGAGAAGTCGAAGAAGAAGGACAAGGGAGCCGTGAGGGCCTCGACGTCGGATCCGCAGGCCCGGGTGATGAAGATGGGGGACGGGGGCTGGCGGCCGGCCTACAACGTCCAGCTGGCGACGGACACGAAGAGCCAGATCATCGTGGGCGTGGAGGTCACGAACCAGGGCAACGACCAGGGGCGGATCGAGCCGATGATCGACCAGCTACAGGAGCGCTACGAGGTCGTCCCGGCGGAGACGCTGGTGGACGGGGGATACACGGCCCATGCGGACCTGGAGGCTGTGGCCGGCCGGACGAGGGTCTACGCGCCGGTGCCGAAGCCGAGGGACCCCGGAATCGACCCGCATCGGCCGAAGGCGACGGACTCGCCGGTGATCGCGGAGTGGCGGAAGCGGATGAGGACGGTGCGGGCGAAGCGGATCTACAAGGACCGGGCCTCGACGGCGGAGTGTGTCAACGCCCAGGCCCGCAATCGGGGGCTCGTCCGAGTGCTGGTGCGCGGGATCGAGAAGGTCCGGGCCGTCGCCCTGCTGTACGCCCTGGCGCACAACGTGAAACGGATGCTCTCCTTGCGCTACCTGACGGCGGCGACAGCATGAGGCCGCAGGCTGGCGACCACGAGCTCGGCGGGATCGGCTGCCCGGACCCCGGGCACCGACAGGAGGGCCTCCGATCCGAGCACCGGGAATCGGTGGATCGCCGGGACGCGACACGCCGCCGGATGACGACAATTGCCTGCTTCACCGGCTCGATCCCGGGAAAGCT
>RHKY01000091.1 GCA_008363385.1 Acidobacteriota bacterium
CCGCGTCATCGCGCGGATCAAGGAGTTCATGTCCGACACCTCCAACCGGGGCCGGATCCTCTTCCTCGTCATGACGAACCGCCCCGACAAGCTGGACGTCGACCTGAAGCGCGCCGGGCGGCTCGACCGGAAGATCCCGTTCCTCTACTCGCAGTCGCCCGAGGAGGTCGAGGCGGTCGCGAGGGCCCTCGTGAGGAAGAACCGGATCAAGACGGACGTCGACCTCGCCACGATCCGCGAGGGCTTCTCGACGAAGCTCGTCGGGTACAGCAACGCCGACGTGGAGGCGGTCGTCCTCCTGGCCAACGACGACGCTGCCCGCGAGGCCGGGGGGGACGCCCCGGTCCTCTCCGAGCACTTCGTGAAGGCCGCCGCCGACTACTTCCCGAGCCGCGACGTGGAGCTCCTGGAGTACATGGAGCTCCTGGCCGTCTTCGAGGCCTCCAGCCGGCGCCTCCTCCCGTCCAAGTACGCCCACATGACCCCCGAGGAGCTGGACGCCCGCCTGAGGCTCCTCCGAGCCACCGTCGGCAGCCGGAGGTAGGGAGGACCGGGCGGCGGTCTTCCCGAATTCCACCGCCACGTTGCTGCGAGACGCGGCCGGAAGATCCTCCGTTCTCGGCCCGCGGGGTTGTCGGAGCCTCCCCGAGTAACGCCGCCGCTCCTCCGTGGGATAAGGAGAGACGGCTGCACTTCCCGTGAGAGGGGAGCGCGAATGCCGACACGCGCGTCGAGCCGCCCGTTTCTGCGGGTACCACGAGCGCCGAGCTCCCCGACCCGTGGACCGCCGCCCGGACCGACCGCCAGACCCGGCCTGACGAGTTTTCCGAGCCGAGGGTCCCTTCGGCGTGTGTGCTACGCGACCACTTCGTGAGCGTTGACCGCGTCCGGAAGGCAGCATCCTCGGATCGGCGCGGATCAACCGTGACCTGCCCATCCCAGACCGGTATGCAAGCCTCTTCGAGGAGGTCACCGGTGCATCCACACCCCTGTCTCCGAAACGGCGCTCGCAGCGGCAAGGCCGACCACGCTCCGAGGGGCGTCCTCGCCCGCCTCGTGATGACCCTGGCGCTCTGCATCCTGACGACACCCCTCCTCTTCTCCACGACAGCGGCCGCCGTCTACCCGATGCCCCACCAGGCAACCCCTCCGCTGGCGCAATACCCCTGTGACCAGAACGCCTACGGCGACAAGGAGGGCTGCTATTCCTGCTCCCGTTATTCGGGATACCGCGATTCGATCACGCAGGTCCGGCGCGCCGAGCGCAGCAGCAGAAGCGAGGACCAGCCTTCGCCTTGCTTCGGGGCCTGCAACGGCTCTCTGAAGTGGTGCGCGAAGCTGCCCGTCCTGGGCAACGTGACCTGGTCCATCTCGCAGACCGCCAGCGGCGGCGCTGGGATCCAGTTCCAGGTCGAGTACGACTTCGCGGACGCCTACTGCATGGTTACCGGGAACGACAGCTGTCTCGGTGCGGGGTGCGCGAGCGGCGGGCAATGGCCCGTTGACGACCACAACGTCCGTCTCCGTCTCATGGAGGATGGCGCGGACATCTACGACATGCCGGCCATCTTCGAGAGCGGCGTCTGGTTGCCGACCGTTGGGGCAAGTTGTGACGGATCGTCACACACCTATACCATCCAGCTGCGAAACTGCACCAACCCCGCCGTCACACGGGACGTCACGGTGTCCTTCCCCGCGCCGGGCGACCCCGCGTGCAAGCCCCGCGATCTCGGCCCCTGCCCGCCACGGTGCGGCCCTGGATCGGGAGGTGGCCAGTGATCGAAACCTGGCGTGCCCGAATCCCCTTCCTGCTTTCCCTCTCTTGTCTGCTCTTCGTCGCCCGGGCGCCGGCCCTTCATGGCGGCCTGCCGATCAACGTCGGCTCCGGCGACGCCAGCCACCAGGTTCATCTCTTCACGATCAGCCAGGAGCCGCTCTCTCTTTCCTTCTCGCTGGCCTACCACAGCATGGATCCGCTGCGTCCCGCCTCGACCTACCAGCCGATGCGTGCCGGCTGGTCGCACACCTTCAGCGAGAGCCTGGTCCCCGTCGACTCCGGCGGCTACCTCCTCTACCACCTCCGGGCGGACGGTACGGAGGTCGAGTACGCCCTGGCCGGGATCTCCGGAAGCGGGGCGAAAACCTGGCGTTCCGTCAAGCCAGCCGATGTCCACCTCGCGGTGACGCTCGCCTCCTCCGAGTGGACCGTCACCGACCTGAACGGCATGAAGACGGTGTTCGACGCCAACTCCTCGAGCGCCTCCTACGGACGTTGGCTCCGGACCCAGGACCGCTGGGGAAACACCATCACGGCGGGCTACACGAACGACCTCCTGACGACGGTCACCGACACGATGGGCCGGGAGATCACGCTCGGCTACGACACCGCCTCGCCCAAGCGTCTCATCGAGGTGGCCTTGCCGGGCGGGACTCGCTGGGCCTTCGAGTACGACGGCACCACAGGGAGGCTCGTCAGGATCTTCGACCCCCTCCATACCTCCACCCCCTACTGGCGCCGCTTCGCCTACGTCGACGACAGCGCCAGCCAGCCGCGGCTCCTCTCCTACGTCTACGACGAGGCCGACAAGACCCTCGTCCACTTCACGTACGACTCGCAGGACCGGGCCGTCGGCTGCTCGGCCGAGGGCGGGACCGACTCCTACACCGTCCAGTACGCCACGCCGAGCAGCGGCAAGACCCGGGTCCTCCACACCATCGACGCGACCACCAGCTCCCAGACGGACTACTCCATCGAGTACAAGGGGGGTCGGTACCGCCACACACAGCAAGTGGGGGTCTGTGGATCCTGCGGCAGCACGGCTACGGGGGTGGACCTGACCTACGACGCGTTCAACAATGTCACGAGCAGGAAGGTCGGGACCACCGGTGAGATCGTCGAGACCCGCTACGAGTACGACGGCAACGGCGTCCTCACCAAGCGGACCGAGGCGTACGGGACGTCGCTGGCGCGCGACACCTCGTTCGCGCACACCATCCCCTCGTGGCCGGCGTTCGTGACGACCGTCACGGAGGTCTCGGTCAAGTCCGGGGCCAACAAGACGACGACGAGCGCCTGGAGCTCGGGAGAGACGGTGCTCACGACGACCGTTACCGGCTACCTCAGCCCGACGGCCGGCTCGTCCACGAGCTACACGACGACGACGAGCTTCGACTCGAACCACCGCGTCACGTCGGTCACCGGGCCGCGCACGAACCAGCAGACGACCTTCCAGTACTTCTCGAACACGGACACCGACGGCAGCGGCACCTACAACCGCCGCGGGCGCCTGCAGGCGTTGACGCGGACGACAAAGGTCTCTCCCAGCGCGACCCTGGCCACCTCCTATGACGCCTACGATCTCTACGGTACGGCCAGGTCCGTGACCGACCCCAACGCGGTGGAGACACAGAGGACGATAGATGCTCGGGGTCGGGTCCTGACGATGACCGAGAAGAAGCCCTCCGGGGACTCCAACGAGCCGGCCGACTACGTGACCACGTACACCTACGATTCGCGGGACCGGCTCACCCAGGTGGAGCACCCGGCAGGGAACCGGACCAAGTACGTATACCAGGACGGTACCAACAGGCTCACGGACACGATCCGGGCCGACAGCTCGGGCCTGGAGCACGAGCGGCTCCATCTGACCCTGAACCTCGCCGGGAAAAAGGTCCAGGAGGACGCCCAGAGCTGCGGGACCCCTGCCACGGCCTGCACCAACTGGCAGACGGCCAGCCGGACCGAGTCGTTCGTATTCGATTCGCTTGACCGGCTCAGCGAGCTCGACCACCCCGACGCGACGAAGGTCTACTACGGCTACGACAGCCGCGGGAACCTGGCGAGCGTGCGGGACGAGCGGCACTCCGCGGCCAACACGATCTACGGCTACGACGCCCTGAACCGGCTCACGAGCGTGACGCAGAAGCGAACGATCGTGTCGGGCTCGGACGTGGTGACGCAGTACGGCTACGACCGAAGGGACAACCTGACGAGCGTTACCGACCCGAACCTCAACTCGACGACGTACACCTTCGACGACTGGTCGCGGATGGCCACGCAGTCGAGCCCGGTCTCGGGCTCCACGAGCTACATCTACGACGCCGCGGGGAACCTGACCTCCTCCACCGATGCCAACGGCGCCACGACGGACCGGACGTACGACCTGATCGACCGCTTCCTGACGGCCACCTCGATTCGGACGGGCTACACTACGGAGACGGTCACGAACACGTACGACGACGCGACCTCGGGCCACTACGGGAAGGACCGCCTGGCGACGATGGAGGGCCCCAGCGGGAGCACGGCCTACCTCTACGAGCGCCGGGGGCTCGTCCGGTCGGAGGCGCACGTCATCGACGGGAGCACCTACACGGCGACCTACGGCTACGACCCGAACCGCAACCGGACGATGGTGACCTACCCGAGCGGGCGGGTCGTGGACTACACGTTCGACTTCGCCGACCGGCCCCTGACGGCCGCCGCCTCATCGCCGTCCTCCGAAACCTACGTGTCCGAGGCCACCTACGCGCCGTTCGGGCCGTTCAAGACGCTGACCTTCGGCAACGGGACGAGGCAGACCTTCACCGTGGACACCCGCTACATGCCGTACCAGAACATACTGGAAGTGGTCAGCCCCTCCTCGACGCTGGCCGACTTCAGCTACACGCATGACGGGGTCGGCAACATCACGGCGATCACCGACAACACCGACTCTTCCTACAGCCGCAGCTACGGCTACGACGACCTGAACCGGCTGATCACGGCGAACACCGGGAGCAGCCTCTGGGGGACGGACTCGGGCAACGGCTACACCTACGACGCGATGGGGAACATGCTGTCGCTCACCCTCGGCAGCTCGCACACAGCGACGTTCTCGTACTCGGGCACGACGTCGCTCCTGTCGTCGGTGACGGAGGACGGCGTCCAGCTCCCGACGGTGACCTACGACTCGGCGGGGAACGAGTCGATCGCCCACGAGGGATACACGGCCCACTACTCGACCCGCAACCTCACCGACTACCGCCGCGGGTACGAGTTCGCGGACATGATCCAGTACTCCTACGACGGACGAGGCGTGCGGGTCTTCTCCAGGGCGACCATCTCCTGGCCTCTCGATCTCTGTGATGGCGACATCAGGGACGAGGTCTCCGTGTACTCCCCCGAGCTGAACCTCCTCTATCGCAGGATCGCGCTCACGCCGGATTGCGAGCAGCCGGACGTCTCCGAGGGTGACTTCGTGTGGTTCGGGGGGCGGCCGGTAGCGGAGGATCGACCACGTGGTCCGGTTCGGTGGCTCTTCGCCGACCACCTCGGAACCCCGATCGTCGGCACGGACTCATCGGCCGCGGTCGACTTCCAGGTCGAATACGAGCCGTTCGGGTCCCCTCTCGTGCTCCGCGTCGGCGACACGCCTTCGATCCTCCAGTTCCCCGGCCAGGAGGCGACCTTCGGCTTCGGGGACAGGCCGCTCACCTACAACATCTTCCGCTGGTACCACGCGAACTGGGGACGGTACACACAGCCAGATCCCATCGGCGCCACCTCGAACCAGGGCGGGCTACGGCTCTTCCCGGCCAGGCAGGTTGGGCCAGTAGCGGTGCCCTCGCCAGGAGGAAGCCTGTTCTCCTACGCCGAGGGGAATCCGACTCGCCTGATTGATCCGACTGGGGAGCAGGCTATCGCTTGGGCGCTCCCCGCGGCCGGCGGCTGTGCGATCGCTGATGGTCCACTGCCCGTCGGAGATGTCATAGGAGCGATCCTTCTTGCGGGCGCGATCGTCTACGACGCGAGTCGGGAGCGAACTTGCGAGGGCGAGTGCTCCGAACGTGACGCGCGATGCGACCGGCAGCTCAAGGACGACGAGCAGCGTTGCACCGGCTGGTGGAAGATGCGCCGCAACCCGAATTACGGCAATTACCACGCGTGTATGGGTTCAGCCATGTTCCGCTACAGCGAATGCCTGCGGTTCGGGTTTCCCATTTCCCCGCTCTCGCCGACACCGTTTCAGAGATAACGATAGGCGAGCAATGAGAAACACCTTTCAGGATGACGGCAAGCGTGGGAACCGGGCTCTCGAGATTTCCGTCCGAATCGAAGCGAACCACATGGGTGTCGTTATCTTCGATGACGTCCGGCGCGATCAGACCGCGGCTGGCGCCGAACGCCACTTCGTGACCGCTGTCCCTCTTCCACTGGAAGCCATCCGCGAGCTCTCTGTCTCCGATGAGCAGCTTGCAGAGCTCGGACGGATGGTGTTGGCGGAACTCCGACTGCACGTTGACGCGAGTCGGAGTCAGGCGTGACGCGTGCTTCTCGCGACGGACCTCGTCGTCTGACTTGATCTCTCGATAGAACCCCGACCTTCTCACCCCGCTCAACTCGCCGCCGGGGGAAAGCCCGAAAGGGCGCCCCCGGCGGCTTCGTCGCGCGGGGCGAGGAAGGTACGGGCGCAGGACACGGCGCGCGCCGGGGGCCCCTCCTCGGACCTCCCTCCGGCACGCGCCGTGCAGCGCCCCGCGAGCCCAAACGCGTTTGGGCCGCGCCGGCTGTCAATGAGGCGCTCCGTTTCACTACGCGCAGGCCCCGCGCGACTCCGGGGCATCGCCTCCACTTCGCTGACGCTCGCTACGGCGAGCCCTGCGGCCCAACAAGTTGGGCCGACACCGCCGTGGTCGTGCGGTGCGCGCCCCGCGCGGTCGCTGATGGGCCTGTCAACGGCTCTCGCGATCGCGCCGCCGCACGCGCCTCTGGTGCTCGCGAGCTGCGCTCCTCGGCCCGGCGGCGTCGTGGGCGAGAGCCGCGCCAGGCCGTTCTTCAGCGGAGGCGTCGCTGCGAGCGCCGCGGTGCTTGAACACGTGGCACTGCGGCGGCGAGGGCGATGCGCGAGCACCTGCGGGGCTCGCGCGAGCTCGCCTCCTCGGTCCTCGCGCATCGCGCCGCCTCGCGCCACGCCGACCAGGACGAGGACCTCGCCGAGAACGCGAACGTCGCCGACGTCGTCCTCGTCGTGACACTCCTCACCGAGGAGATGCCGCTGCATCTCCTCGTAGCAGAGACGGGGCCGAAGGGGCGGGCTTCGTCAAGGGCGAGCACAGCTCGCCGCGAAGCGGCCGGAGGCCCTTGACGAGGGCCGCCCCGAAGGCCACCCCGGGTCCGTGCGCCCCGGTCCTCGGCCCTCCAGGACCGGCTCTACGAGCCTCGCGCTTCGCGCGTCCTGGACCGCCTGCGGGCCGGAGCGCGGCGTCCCTGATATCGCAGAGCCCATTCGGTCTCCGCGTCGACGATGTCGCCGTGGACTTCGACGACGACGCTCGAGCTGCTTCCAGCTTTTAGCCGCCGCTCTCGTCGGTCTCTTCTTCGTCGTCCTCCCGCTCCCCGTCGTCCTCGTCGGCGTCGTCGTCCGCCCTGGCGGGAGGCTGCGCGCGCGAAGGTGCCCGAGCGCGGGCCTGCGGCCCGCGCGAGAGGACCGCAGCGCGAAAGAGCAGCCGCACTGCCAGGGCCTTGAGCGCCGCGCCGCAAGGCGCCGCCTTTGAAGGGTGCCCGGCGCGGGGGCTGCGCGGGCGCGCCAAGGCCCGAGCAAGGCACGCGCAGGGGCTTGGCGCGCCCGGCCTCGCAGCCCGCGTGACGGGCCAACAGCCGCTCGCGCGGCCGTGAAGCGGAAGCTGAGCTTCCGTAGGCCGCGCGCTCCCTACACCCGCGGGCGGTGTCGGCCGCAGCTCCGCTCGGCCGCAGGGCGCGCCGTGCGCGCCCCGGAGGCGGGAGGCCCGCCCCCTCGCCGCTGCGCGGCGAGCATCTTCGGGGTCAGGGCCCCATTCTACGTTCTGCGACGGGGCGTGGCTGCGTGAACTTCTGGGCCAGGCAGAGCTGATCAAGAGAGCGGCCGGAAGGGTGCGCAGGCGATCGGAAGTTCGCTGTTGAAGCAGTACCGGCACAGGTTCCGGTCGAAGTGGGTCGGGGCGACCGAGGGGAACCTGGAGAGGATCCTGACCGTCGTCAAGGCGATCGGTCAGGTCGTCGTCATCATCGACGAGGGGGACCGGGCCTTCGGCAACCAGGAAGGGGAGGGGGACGGCGGGACCTCCAGCCGCGTCATCGCGCGGATCAAGGAGTTCATGTCCGACACCTCCAACCGGGGCCGGATCCTCTTCCTCGTCATG
>RHKY01000004.1 GCA_008363385.1 Acidobacteriota bacterium
CCCTTCGCGGCGAGCCCGTCGTCGACGCCGGTCTCGCCCCCGCCCTGCCCGTGCATCTGCCCGAAGGTCCGCGTCGGGAAGACCCACCCCATCAGCTCCGGCCCGCGGACGCCGAGCGGGTTCTCGAGGCCCTGGTCCGGCCCGGCGCCGAAACCGTCCAGGGAGATGCCAAAGCTCTGTACACGGACTCTCGACATCACGTCCCCCCCGTCGAGCTCGACCGGTAGAAGACCCAGAAGGCCGCCAGGACGACGCTGCTCAGGCCCAGGATCCCGAGCGCGAGGAGCGGCGCGGCGCGGCTGTCCGCCTCGGGGACCTCGTCCCGCGGGAGCCGGCGCAGGAACACGACGAAGGCCGAGCCTGCCAGGAGCGCTCCGGCGACGACGTCGACCACGTAGTGCTGCTTCGTGAAGAGCGTCGAGGCTCCGACCAGCCCGGCGCAGAGAAGGGCGGCGAGGCCCAGGCCCCGATGCACGTGCAGGCACGTCAGCGCCGAGACGAAGGAGTGCGCGACGTGGAGGGAGGGGAAGCAGTTCAGCGGCGGGTCGGCGGCGTAGAGGAGGCGCAGGCCCCAGGCGCCGAACCCGTCGCCAGGGACCTGCGCCGGACGCGGGGAGACGGTCGGGCAGGCGAAGAAGCAGGCGTACGCCGCCAGCCAGACCAGGAGGTACGCCCGGACGGTGCGGCGGGTGTGCTCCGCTCCGGTGACCACGAGGACGGGAAGGAGGATGAGGAACAGGTAGAGCGAGCCGTAGACCAGCGCCCACCCGGGGCGCAGCGGGAGGAGACGGTCCAGGACGAGGGCCGGAGCGTGCAGGGCGCGGCCCCTCACGAGCTCCGGGATGAAGACGTAGACCGGCACGAGCGAGACGAGCGCGACCATCGGCGCGGTGACCGGGAACGGTCTCCGCAGGAGCTGCGCGGCCGCAGCCCAGTCCGCGGTGGTGGGGAACCGCTTCGGGGCTTTCACCGGGTCGTGCCTCCTGGGACCGGGGGAGCTTACGCCCCCGCCGCCCGGCGCGCCCCGGGACCTCGGGCGCCCGCCCCCGGCGGCCGCCTACGGCCCTGGCTTCTTCGGGCAGGTCGAGATGCCGAGGACGGTGTAGAGCGGACAGAGGCCGCTGAGGCCTGTCAGCAAGGGAACGAGCCCGAACCACCCCCACGCCGACTTCGGCCCGACGAAGACGAGGCTGATGCCGACCAGACCCACGACGACGCGGGCCACCCGCTCGACGGGGTGCTCCGTGACCTCCAGGAAGCTCTTCATGACGACTCCCGCGGGGCGTCGGTGCTCTGGACCCCGGGCCACACGTCACACCTTCGACCGCTTCGCCGCCATTCTGCTCCTCGACGCCGCCTTCCCGCCGGCCGCGCCGGGAGGACGGGTACGCCGGCGCGGCGTGGCGAGCTTGTGCGGGAGCAGAGCGACCACCGCCTCGAGATCGGGCGGCGTGGAGACCGCGATCCGGACGCCGCGGCCCTCGGCGTAGCGAGGCGCCGACTCGAGGGCTTGGAGCGCGAGAGGTGGGAGAGAGGACTCGGAAGCCGCCCGCGCGGCGCTCTCCCCGAGGACGATGCCGGCGGAGAAGGAGTCGGAGTGCGGCGTCAGGTAGAGGATGACGCGTTCGTCCCGGGCGACGCGCAGGGACCACCCGGAGCGGGCGCCTCCGTGCTTCCAGAGCTCCGCCAGCGGCGAACTCAGGGACCGCGCTCGCGCGATCAGCTCGGACCAGAGGCGGGCGGCGGGCGGGTGGGTCGGGTCGTCGAACACGCTGAACG
Source organism: Acidobacteriota bacterium (assembly GCA_008363385.1). GTDB lineage: Bacteria > Acidobacteriota > Thermoanaerobaculia > UBA5066 > UBA5066 > RHKY01. The sequence goes on from RHKY01000004.1 coordinate 1,780, forward strand.
CCATCGCTGCCTCCCCTCAGCGCGCGCGGGTCGGGGCACGACCGAGCCCGTACGCCTCGCGAAGCCCCGCCTCCACCTCGCCGTCGACGTCGTCCGCGCGCGACAGCCGCACGTGGTGGGCGCTCCTCGTGGGCGAGAGCCGCTCGGACCGGCTGACCCGCGGGTGCACGAGGAGCCGGTCCAGGAAGAAGCCGAGGTCGAGGTGGTGGCGCCGCACCACCATGCCGCGGGAGCTCGCCCCCGCGCTGAAGACGAGCATCGTCTCGAGCGCCACGACCCGCTGCGGTCCCTGCCGGTCGAGGACGGCCCGGACCGCCTCGAACGTCGCCGCGACCTCCGGTGACGCCTTCGCGAGGTGCGCGCCGACGTCCCGCAGGTCGCACGAATGCTCGCGCGTGCGACGCCGGAAGACCCGGCCGCACTCCGGGCACCTCCACCCCACCTGCGACGTCCGATTCACCACGGGCCCTACCCGTGCCGCTGCCTCACGGCCGCGACCGAACCCGCGACGAGCCTCTCGAGCGTCGGCCTGTCCAGATCCGCCAGCTGCTTGAAGTAGAGGCAGACCTTGCCCATCCTGTGCTTGCCGAGCTTCGACAGGAGGGCTGTCTGCTCTTTCCCTTCCGTCAGCACGTAGAGCACCAGCTCCCGGCCGCGGATGGCAAAGCCCGCCACCGGCGCCTCCCCGGTCCGTCCGCTCTCGTAGGTGTACCGGTAGGAGCCGTGACCGACGATGCTGGGCCCCCACATCCTCGGCGGCTGCCCGGTGACCTTCTCGAGCAGGGCGATCAGCTCCCGGCAGTCCTCCCGTTGGCGCGCGTTGGCTCTCGAGGCGATGTACTCCTCGACGCTGGCGCCGGTCGGCTTGGTCTTGTTCTCGGCCACGACGGTCCTCCTTCGATCGTCAGCCGCGCCGGGCCCCTGGGTGGACGCCGCCCGGCGCCGCCGGCTCCGCCCGCCGGGTCGGACGGAATCCTCCGGCCTCGCGCCGGGTCGTCCGCGTGCGGCGCGAGTCCGTCGTAGAGCCTCTCTTCTCCATTTGGTCGGCACAGCATACCGCCCGGGGCGGGCGGCGCGGCGAGGAAGCGGACGGGAGGAGCGGGGGCTGGTCGTCCAGACGCCGGGCGGCCCCGGCCCCTCGGCCGGCAGGGGCCGGTCCAGCTCGGCGTCGTGGTCCTCGGGGCTCGGCCGGCTACGGCCTCAGCCCCTCCCGTGCGCCTCCAGGAGCCGCTTCCTCGTGTAGGCGACGAGGCCGCCGGCGTCGATGATGGCCTGGCGGGCCTTCGGGAGCGGGACGACGTCCCAGCTCTTCCCCGAGGTCCGGTTGTGGACCTTGCCGCCCGCCACCTCGATCTCGTCGCCGACGTCGCCCTCGACCCCCGGCGCCGTGACGACGTCCAGGCCGAGGTTGATGGCGTTCTGCAGGAAGATCCTCGCGATGTCGCTCGCGACGACCGTCAGGCCCCACCCCTTGATCGTCGAGGCCGCCTGCTCGCGCGAGGAGCCGCAGCCGAAGTTCTTCCCGCCGAGGAGGACCGAGCCGGGCGGGACCTTCCCGGCCTTCAGCGCGCCGTTGAACTCCGCTTCGTTGGCGAAGCAGAACTGCGGCGTCTCCGTGGGGAGGACGGTGGCCATGTAGCGGCCCGGGTAGATGGCGTCGGTGGAGACGTCGTCCCCGGCCTTGTAGACGACCTTGCCCATGTCAGGCCCCCTTCCGCGGGTCGGTCAGGACCCCCGCCACGGCCGAGGCGGCCGCGACGGCGGGCGAGCAGAGGTAGACGTCGGACTGGGGGTTCCCCATCCGCCCCTTGAAGTTCCGGTTCGTCGTCGAGACGGCCACCTCGCCGTCGCCCAGCGCCCCCTCGTGGACGCCCAGGCACGGCCCGCAGCCCGAGTTCATGACGACGGCCCCCGCCGCCATCAGGTCGGCGACGTAGCCCGCCTTCAGCGCCTCCTGGAAGATCCGCCCCGAGGCCGGGAAGACGAGCATCCGCGTCCACTGGGCGACCTTCTTGCCGCGGACGATCGCCGCGGCGGCCTCGATGTCGTCGAGCCGCCCGTTCGTGCAGGAGCCGACGACGACCTGGTGGACCTTCACGCCCTCGACCGCCGAGACCGGCTTGACGTTGTCGACGGTGTGCGGGCAGGCCACCTGCGGCTCGAGCGTCGAGACGTCGACCTCGACGACGCGCTCGTAGGCGGCGTCGGCGTCGGGCCCGACGAGGTCGAGCGGGTCGGTGACGCCCGCTTCCTGCCGCAGGTACCGGACCGTCTCGTCGTCGGCCGGGACGATCCCCGACGTGGCCCCCGCCTCGACGGACATGTTGCAGATCGCCAGGCGCCCCGAGGTGGACATCCTCCTGACCGTCTCGCCGTGGAACTCGATGACGCGGAAGTTGGCCCCCTGGGCGGTGAGCTTGCCGATCAGGTGGAGGATCAGGTCCTTCGGCCCGACGAACGGCTTGAACTCGCCCGTGACGACGACCTTGATCGTGGCCGGGACCTCGACGTTCACCGCGAAGCCGAGCGCCCAGACGCTGGCCATCTCGGTGGCGCCGATGCCGAAGCTGAAGGCCCCCAGCGCGCCGTGGCTCGTCGTGTGCGAGTCGGTCCCGACGACGACGAAGCCGGGCCGGACGTAGCCGTACTCCGGGAGGATCTGGTGGCAGATCCCGCCGACGTCGCCGCGGATGTCGTGGAACTTCGTGATCCCGTGCTTCTCGACGAAGGCCCGGATCTTCTTCTGGTTCGTCGCGGTCTTCGGCGACTCGGCCGGGACGCGGTGGTCGAAGATGATGGCGATCCGCGACGGGGCCCACGGTTTCGCCTCGATCCCCGTCCCCTCGTACACCTCGTGGAACTGGTTGATGACGAGGGCCGCGTTCTCGTGCGACATCGCCAGGTCGACCTTCGGCTCGACGACGTCCCCCGCCTTCACGGCCGGGACTCCGGCGGCCCGGGCCAGGATCTTCTCGACGACGGTCATGCCCATGTGGGCCTCCTTCTTCTCAGACGGCCCCGGCCTGCTTCAGCGCCGCGACCTCGGCCTCGCCGTACCCGAGCGCGCCGAGCACCTCGGCGGTGTGCGCGCCGAGGCGGGGCGGCGGGACGTCCAGGACGGCGGGGGTGGCGCCCAGCTTGGCCGGGAGGTTGAAGACGGGGATCGGGCCGATCCCGGGGACGTCGACGTTCACGAGGGTCCCGCGGTGCGCGACCTGCGGCTGGTGGAGCGCCTCGTCGAGGCCGAGGATCTCGCCCGACGGGACGTCGGCGGCGTTGAGGTGCTCGACCCACTCCTTCGTGGGACGCTCGACGAGCTTCGCCTCGAGGAGGGGCGTCAGCTCCCGGCGGTTCTTCTTCCGCGTGTCGCGCTCCGCGAACCTCGGGTCGGTCTTCAGCTCGGGGAGGCCGAGGACGTCGCAAACCGCCTCGAACTGCTCCTGCTTGTTGGCGGCGATGTTCATCGCGCCGTCCTTCGTCCGGAAGACGCCGGAGGGGGCGGCCGTGAAGTTGTCGTTCCCGAGGAGGACCGGCGGCTGACCGCCGATCAGGAGGTTCGCGGCGACCCAGCCCATGAGCGGCATGATCGAGTCGAGGAGGGCGACGTCGATCATCTGCCCCTCCCCCGTCCGCTCGCGGTGGTAGAGCGCGGCGGCGATGGCGAAGGCCGCCGTCAGGCCGCCCACGGTGTCGCAGACGGGGAACCCGCACCGCAGCGGGTTGAGCCGCTCGTCGCCGTTGACGGCCATCGTCCCGGAGAGGCCCTGGATGATCTGGTCGTAGGCCGGCTTGTCGGCGTCCGGCCCGTCGGCGCCGAAGCCGGAGATGGCGCAGTAGACGACGCGCGGGTTGATCGCCGAGAGCTGCTCCCAGCCGAAGCCGAGCCGGTTCATGACGCCGGGCCGGAAGTTCTCGACGACGACGTCGGCCGTGGCGACGAGCTTCCGGAAGACCTCCTTGGCCTCGGGCTTCTTCAGGTTCAGGGTGATCGACTTCTTGTTGGAGTTCTGGGCGAGGAAGCTGGTCCCCATCAGCTCCTTGTTCAGCTTCGGGACGTTGCCGAGCTTGCGCGCCAGGTCGCCGTCGGTGGGGTTCTCGATCTTGATCACCTCGGCGCCCAGGAGCGCCAGGTGGAGCGTGGCGAACGGCCCCGAGAGGACGTTCGTCAGGTCCAGGACGCGGATGCCGGAGAGGGCTCGGGCGGTCACGGGGTCACCTCCGCCGGGACGGTCCTCTCGGTCGGGACCGGGCCGGTCTTGTGGACGCGCCCGGGCAGCTCGCGGCCGAAGAAGGCCGCGACCGACCGGGCCACCTCGAGGAGGACGTCGAGCTTCACGTCGGTCCTCGCCCCGTTCCGCTGGAGGGCGTGGACGAGGTCCTCGGTGGCGACGTTGCCGGCCGCCACCTTCGTGAACGGGCAGCCGCCGAGGCCGCCGAACGAGGCGTCGAACGAGACGACGCCCGACCGGAGGGCGGCGTAGACGTTCGCCATCCCGACGCCGTACGTGTCGTGGAAGTGGCAGGCGGGCTCGGCCCCGGGCGAGAGCGCGAGGATCTCGCCGAAGAGCCGCTCGACCTGCTCGGGGTACGCGTGCCCCGCCGTGTCGGCGAGCGAGACCCGCGTCAGGCCGGCCGCGAGGTACTCCTTGACGATCGAGAGGACGCGCTCCTCGGGGACCGGGCCCTCGAAGCCGCAGCCGAAGGCCGACTGGACGGAGACCTGGACGGGGAGCCCCGCCTCGACCGCCTTCCGCGCCGTCGCCACGATCCGCCGCGTCGCCTCCTCGGTCCCCATCCCGGTGTTCTTCCGGCTGTGCGTCTCGCTCGCCGAGACGCCCATGCAGACGAGCTCGACGCCGCAGGCCAGCGCCCGGTCGAGGCCCTTCTCGTTCAGGACGAGGCCGGAGAGGACGGCGCGCCCTTCCTTCGGCTCGGCCGAGAGCTTCCGGAAGAGCGCGTCGGTGTCCGCCATCTGCGGCACCTTCTCGGGGTGGACGAAGGAGCCGACCTGGACGATGTCGACGCCCGAGGCCGCGACCCTGCGGATCCACTCCTCCTTCACCCCGGTCGGGACGACCTGCTTCTCGACCTGCAGGCCGTCCCGCGGGCCGACCTCGTGGAGGACGATCTTCCGCACGGGACCTCCCGCCTCAGAGGGCGCGGGCGACGGCCTCGCCCATCTCGAGGGTGGTCGCCGTTCCGCCCATGTCGTACGTCCGGACCTTCCCCTCGGCGATGACGGCGGCCACGGCCTTCTCGAGCCGGGCCCCCTTGTCGGTCTCGCCGAGCCAGTCGAGCATCATCTTCCCGGCCAGGATCGTGGCGAGCGGGTTGACCTTGTAGAGGCCCGTGTACTTCGGGGCCGAGCCGTGGCTCGGCTCGAAGACCGCGAGCTTCTCGCCGATGTTCCCCGAGCAGCCGAAGCCGAGCCCCCCGACCATCTGGGCGGAGAGGTCGGAGATGATGTCGCCGTAGAGGTTCGGGGCGACGAGGACCTCGTAGCTCATCGGGTTCTTCAGGAGCCACATGCAGATCGCGTCGACGTTGGCCTCGTCGAACGTGATCTCGGGGAAGTCCTTGGCCACCTTCTTGGCCTCGTCGAGGAAGAGGCCGTCCGTGGCCCTCACGACGTTGGCCTTGTGGACGACGGTCACCTTCTTCCGCCCGAACTTCCGGGCGTGCTCGAAGGCGGCGCGGACGATCCGCTCGGAGCCCTTCTTCGTGTTCACCTTGCACGAGACGGCGTACTGGTCGCCCGGCAGCTCGGCGAAGTGGCCGAACGGCTTCGAGAGGGCGCGCAGCGTCTCGGAGAGGGCGGGCGGCACCGGGTTGAACTCCACGCCCGCGTAGAGGTCCTCGGTGTTCTCGCGGAAGACGACGATGTCGATCCCCTCCTTGAAGTTGAGGGGGTTCCCCGGGTAGGCCTTGCAGGGGCGGAGGCAGACGTAGAGGTCGAACAGCTGCCGCATCCTGACGATCGGCGAGCGGTAGACGAGCCCCTTGCCCTTCAGCTCGGGGACGAGCTCGTCCTCGGCCGCCTTCACGGGCTTGGAGGTGATCGCGCCGAACATCGCCGCGGGGCAGCTCTTCAGCAGCTCGACCGTGCGCGCCGGGAAGGCGTCTCCCTCGGTGCGCCAGAACTCCCAGCCGATGTCCCCGTGGACGTACTCGGCGTCGAGCTTCAGCGCGTCGAAGGTGATCTTCGCCGCCTCCATGACTTCCTTGCCCACTCCGTCGCCGGGAAGCCACGCGATCCTGTACTTGGCCATGAAAGCACTCCTTGCGCGGAGGCGCTCACGGGGGACCCGGGGCCTCCGGCCGCGGAAGGGACACTATGGAAAGCCCCCAAACCGTTCAATGAGCCAGACGGCTCATACGGGCTAAGCCGTTGGTTCCGAGGAGGATGGGGCCGAATCCCGGGGTCCGGCGGCCCCGGCCACGAAACCCGGTTACGCTTCGCTCGTAAACCCGGTCTGCCGAGGTGATTCCGATGACGATGCCGTCCCGCCGCGACGTACTCCGCACCGGCCTTGCGACCTCCGGCCTGGCGGCCGTGGCCGGGCCCGGTTCCCTCCTCGGGGCCGTACCGGCCTCCGGGAAGAAGCTCCTGGTCCTGGGGGGGACGGCCTTCCTGGGACCGGAGCTGGTCGAGGCCGCCCGGGCGAAGGGGTGGGCGGTCACCCTCTTCAACCGAGGGAAGACGAACCCCCAGCTCTTCCCGGACCTCGAGAAGCTGCGAGGGGACCGCAACGGCGACCTGAAGGCCCTCGAGGGCCGGAAGTGGGACGCGGTGATCGACACGTCGGGCTACTTCCCCCGGCAGGTCCGGGCCACGGCCGAGCTCCTGCGGGAGAACGTCCGGCACTACACGTTCGTCTCGTCGATCTCGGTCTACGCGGACACCAGCAAGCCGGGGATGGACGAGACCGCCCCGGTCTCCCGCAGCGCCGACGAGAAGACCGACAAGATCACCGAGGAGTCGTACGGGGCGCTCAAGGCCCTCTGCGAGGAGGCGGCCGAGAAGGCGATGCCGGGCCGGACCCTGAACGTCCGCCCCGGGCTCATCGTCGGCCCGGGGGACCGGAGCGACCGGTTCACCTACTGGCCGGTCCGCGTGGCGCGGGGCGGCGAGGTGCTCGCCCCGGGGGACCCGTCCGACCCGGTCCAGTTCGTCGACGTGAGGGACCTGGCCGAGTGGATCGTCCGGGCGGTCGACGCCAACGTCGCCGGCGTCTTCAACGCCACCGGGCCGAGGGAGAAGCTCGGGATCGGAGGCCTCCTCGACTCGTGCAAGCGCGTCTCCGGCTCGGACGCGACCTTCACGTGGGTCCCGGCCGACTTCCTGGAGGCGCAGAAGGTCTCCCCCTGGTCCGACCTCCCCGTCTGGCTGCCGCCGAAGGGGGAGATGCTGGGCGCCAACCAGGTCAGCTCGGCGAAGGCGATCGGCAAGGGGCTGACGTACCGCCCGCTCGACGTCACGGTGAAGGAGACGCTCGCCTGGTGGAACGCCCAGCCGAAGGAGCGCCAGGCCAAGATGCGGGCCGGGCTGTCCCCCGAGAAGGAGGCCGCCGCGCTGGCCGCCTGGAAGGAGCGGGCGAAGGCCGCTCCGAAGGCGGGCTGACCTGAGCCCGCCCCTCGGCCCCGCGCCGACGCCCCGCGGAGGGCTCTTGGCGCGCCTCTCGCAGGTGCGGCCGGGAGAGGGGGCTCCCCTCGCCTGGGGCTGCGGGTTCTTCTTCTTCGTCCTCTCGAGCTACTACGTCATCCGTCCGCTCCGCGACGAGATGGGGGTGCGCGGCGGGCAGGACGCGCTCTCGTGGCTCTTCCTCGGGACGCTGACAGGGACGCTCCTCGTCACGCCGGCCATCGGGGCCCTCGTCACGAAGTACTCCCGCCGGGTCTTCGTCCCGGTCGTCTACCGGTTCCTGGCGGTCGCCCTCGTCGTCTTCTGGGCGCTCCTGACGTTCCTGCCGGAGGGAAGGCACCTGGCCGTCGCCCGGTTCTTCTTCGTCTGGGCGAGCGTCTTCAACCTCGTGGCGGTCTCGGTCTTCTGGGCGCTGATGGCCGACGTCTTCTCGCCGGAGCAGGGGGCGCGCCTGTTCGGACTGGCGGGGATCGGCGGGACGGTCGGAGCCGTCGTCGGCTCGGCGCTGACCGCGTCGCTCGCGCGGCGGGTCGGCCCGGTGAACCTCATCCTGATGGCCGCGGTGCTCCTCGAAGGCGCGGTCTTCTGCATCCACCGGATGATCGCCGCGGCCCGCTCGATGCCGCGCCCCGAGCCGGCCGCCGTCCGCGAGGACGTGGAGGCCCCGCCCGGGACGGGCGCGCTGGCCGGACTGAAGCTGGCGCTCCGCTCGCCGTACCTCCTCGGGATCGCGCTCTTCCTCCTCTTCTTCACCCTCGGCTCCACGTCGCTCTACTTCCAGCAGGCGCGCATCGTCCGCGAGGCCTTCGCCGACACCGCCGCCCGGACGACCTACTTCGCCCGGCAGGACCTGGCCGTCAACCTCCTGACGGGCACGGCCCAGCTCTTCCTGACCGGCCGGCTCCTCGTCGCCTTCGGCCTGGGGCCGGCGCTCTGCCTCCTGCCGCTGATCACCGCGGGCGGCTTCTACGCGCTCGCCGCCTCGCCCGTCCCGGCCACGCTCTTCCTGGTCCAGGTGGTCCGTCGAGGCGCCGAGTACGGGATCGTCAAGCCGGCCCGCGAGGCGCTCTTCACCGTCGTCTCCCGCGAGGAGAAGTACAGCGCCAAGGCCTTCATCGACACCTTCGTCTACCGGACGGGCGACGTCATCGGCGCCCTGAACGACCGGCTCCTCGGCTACTGGGGCCTCGGCCCCTTCGCGCTGGCCACGGGCTTCGTCCCGATCGCCGCCGCCTGGGTCGTCCTCGCCCTCCTCCTCGGCTGGACCGAGCGCCGCCGGGCCGCGCGGATGGAGGGAGGGGAGACGGCCGGGGGACCGGAGCCGGGTACACGTATGATCTGAGGCGGGATCGTACGTATATGTCCAAGCTCACCCTCAGCGTCGAGGACGACGTCATCCGGCAGGCGAAGAGGTGGGCGGCCCGCGAGGGGACCTCGATCTCCCGGCTGGTCGAGCGGTACTTGCGAGAAGCCTCCTCCGACGGCGGGTCCGGGCGCGGCGCCGCCGAGACTCCGGTCCTCCGCCGGCTCCGGGGCTGCCTGAAGGGCGTCGACGCCGAGGCGCACCGGCGCCACCTCGAGGCGAAGCACGGGTGAGGCGTTTCCTCTTCGACGTGAACGTCGTCCTCGACGTCCTCCTCGACCGGGAACCGTGGGCCGACTCCGCCGCACGGCTCTGGGCCGAGGTCGAGGCCGGAAGAGCCCGCGGCCTCCTGCCCGGCCAGGGCGTGACGACGATCCACTACCTCATGCGGAGGGCTCGCGGGGCCGCCTTCGCCGACCGCGGCGTCTCCGAGATCCTCACCGTCTTCGGCGTGGCAGGCGTCGACGCCAGGGTCCTGGAAGCCGCTCTCGCTCTCCGGTTCGCCGACTTCGAGGACGCCGTCTGTGCCGCGGCGGCCGTCGCCTCCCGATGCGACCTCCTCGTCACCCGCGACCCGGCCGGCTTCCGCGGTTCGCCCGTCGAGGCCGTCTCGCCCGGCGAGGCGCTGGCCCGCCTTTCCCGCGGCCGCCGGTCCACCCCTCCCCGCCGAGGATCCCGGCGGACTGCCACGGATCGGCCGTCGCGACGCCGCTGATCGCGCCTGCCGGGCCCTCGGAGATCCTGAAAGTCAATCTAATGAACTCGTCGCTGGACAGCCCCCCTCTCGGGGCGTAGTTTCCGCGGCCCGGGGGTTGCCGAATGGACCTTCGAAGCCGAAATCAGGCTCGCCTTCTCTCGCTTTCGTTCCTCGTCGCCGGCGTGTCCTTACTCGCCGCCGCGCCCGCCCGCCCGGACGTGATCCCGGCCTTCGGCGCCCTCGGCGTCGACATCCCGTGGGACCCCAAGCCGCCCGAGTCGATGCCGGTCTGGGTGGACTGCGACTGCGTCACCCACGGGACGATCGAGCCGTGCGCCAAGGCGGTGGCCCTCTCGATGCGCGACGAGGAGTGCGAGGGCTCTGCGGGACACCCCTGCGAAGGACACGGCCGGGCAGGTCTCGGGGCGATTCGGCGTGACGGCGGTGTTCTCGTCGCCTCTACCGGGGCACGACTTCCTCACTCCTGACGACTCGCCGCCTGGCGACTGCGACTCGCACGGCTCGTGCACCGAGGCCCTCGTCGTCAGCGTCTCCTACCCAGGGCTCGAAGAGGTGCCGCCGCCGATCCTCACCGCGGTGGACCAGGTCACCGGGCGGGCAGTGCAGGTTCCCTGGGTCCGGTGCGGGAAGACCGGCTCCGGCGGCACCTCCCCCTGCACGGCCGAGGCCGACAACGCCGCGCTCAGCGTGCCGGAGTGGGGCACGTGCGGGGCTCGACCGTTCGGATCGACGCTCGAGGAACGAATCCGGGAGCGGGGGCAGACGGCCCTGCACGAACCCGGAGTCCTCGCCCCGGCCGGGCTCTTCCTCCCCTACGCGAACGACCCCGATCACGTGCGTTTGACGAGAGGGGCCTCGGCGCCATGACAGGACGCATCCCGCTGGTCTTGCTGACCGTCTCGTGGTCCTCCTTCGCAATGCCGTCGGTGGCTCGGGTCGCACCGCCCCGCCCGATCGAAGGAGTCCGGACCTCCGCTCACGTGACATTCGACGCGGCCGCGCGTAGCTACTGCTATTCGCTGGCATTCGAGAGCCCGGCCTCCAACGAGATTCCCGTCTCGACCATCGACCTGGACGTCACTCTCGACCCGGGCTGGCGAGGCCCGTCCGCCGAAGGACTCCCGTCGGTCACGCGCGACTACCTCTCCTTCGACCGCCGCGCCTCGTCCGACGACGCGGTCCTCGGCGAGCGCGCGGTGCCGCCTCTTTCGCCCGGCGAGACGAGCGCGGGCGCCCCGAGCTTCCCGGTGCCGGACCTCGACGCGGGCGTCTACTGGATCCTGGCCTGCGCCGACGCGCCCGGTCTGGTCCCCGAGCTGGACGAGACGAACAACTGCCTCACCCTCCGCGCCGACGTGGCCGCCGTCGTCCGGCAGTCCGCCAGCGCCCCGCCCGTCTGCTCGGCCGCCGTGGCGGCGCCGGGCGGGCTCTGGCCCCCGAACCACCAGATGCGGGAGGTGCGGGTCGACGGGCTGGCCGACCCCGACGGCGACGCCGTGACGGTCACCGTCACCGGCGTGACGCAGGACGAGCCGGTACACGGCCTGGACGACGGGACGTCTTTCGACTCCACCCGGCCGTAGCGACCGCGACCTCTGGGACGCCCCCGGACCTCCGAGCCCGACCGGCGTCAGCTCCGTCCGGCGCGGCTCTTCACGGCCTTCTTCGTCGCGGCCTTCGGGGCGGTCCTGGGCGCCGGCTTCGTGGCCTCCTTCGTGGCGGTCTTCGCGGCCTTCTTCGCGGGCGGCTTCGCGCCCGCCTTCGCCGCCGCCTTCTTCGCGGCCTTCCGCACCGGGGTCTTCCGCGTCGCGAGCAAGGCCTCGTAGCGCGCGACGTACGCGGAGACCGTGCTGCGCCGGAGGACCTCGGCGACGAGGTCGAGCGGCAGGTCGTCGAGCTTCCGGAAGCGGATGCAGCACTTCCCCATGTCGAGCTTCAGGCCGCGCTTCGCGGCCTCGGCGCGCAGCCAACGCTCGAGCTCGCCGTCCTCGTAGACCGACATCAGGTAGAGCGACATGTAGCCCTTCTGCGAGGCGAGGCCGGCGAAGGGGAGCGGCTGCTTCGGGTCGCAGTGGTACCCGGCCGGGTAGACCCGGTGGGGGATGTAGTAGCCGATCATCCCGTACTGCATCCCCTCCTCGATCCCGCGGTCCACGTTCTTCAGGACCACGTCCCTGACGGCCGCGATCGCGGCCCGCCGGTCCTCCGGGAGGCTCGCCAGGTACTCGTCGACGGTCGAAGCCTTGCTCTGCATCGGGCGGACTCTACAACGGCGACCGGGCCCGCGGGCGGCGGGGTCTCGCCGTGACGTCGCGGCGAGGATACTCATGGCAGGCGGCGTCTATACTCGCGTCATGAGTACGCGCCTGCAGGTGGTCCTCGACGAGGCGGAGCTGAAGGAGATCCGCCGGGCGGCGGCCCGCCACCGGATGACCGTCTCCGAGTGGGTCCGGACGGTCCTCCGAGAGGGCCGCCAGGCCGAGCCCGGCGTCTCCGCGCGCACGAAGCTGGAGTCGGTCCGGGCCGCTGCGGAGCACGCATTCCCGGTGGCGGACGTCGAGACGATGATCGAGGAGATCGAGTCGGGCTACCGGGGCCGGGAGTGATCTTCGTCGACTCGAACGTCCCGATGTACCTCGTAGGGGCCTCCCACCCGCTGAAGCACGCCGCGCGAGCCCGGCTCGAGGAGGCCATCTCGCGCGGCGACCGGCTGGTGACGAGCGCCGAGGTGATGCAGGAGGTCCTCCACCGCTACGTCGCGATCGACCGGCGCGACGCCATCCGTCCCGCGCTCGACGCGCTTCTCGGGGTCGTCGACGAGGTCTTCCCGGTCGAGCGGGCGGACGTGGAGAAGGCGGCGGAGGTGCTGTCGGGGCGGCCGCGGCTCTCGGCGCGCGACGCTCTCCACGTCGCCGTCATGCAGCGCCGGCGCGTGCGCCGGATCCTGAGCTTCGACGGCGGCTTCGACGGCCTGCCGGGCATCGAGCGGATCGGCGCGCTGGCGGGCTGACCGGGCCGGCCGCCCGTTTTCCTCCCCTCACCCCAGGTCGAAGACGAGGACCTCGGCGTCGTCCGTGCCGGTCACCGCGACGGACTCCTCGGCCGTCAGCGCGGCGCCGTCCCCCTCGGAGAAGGCGAGGCCGTTCACCTCGGCCGAGCCCCTCGCGACGTGGACCCAGGCCTTCCGCCGCCCCGAGAGCGGCAGCTCCTGCCGCGAGCCGTCGGCGGGCCGGAGGAGCCAGAGGTCGGCGTCCTGCCGGACGTGGATCGACCCGTCCCGGCCGTCGCGGGAGGCGAGGAGGAGCGGGGCGGTCCGGGCGGCCTCGCGGTCGAAGGGCTTCTGCGCGTAGCCGGGGGCGAGGCCCTTCTCGGCCGGGATGATCCAGACCTGGAGGAAGTGGACCGGCTCGGTCTTCGAGGCGTTGAACTCGCTGTGGAGCACGCCCCGGCCGGCCCGCATGAACTGGATCTCTCCGGGGCGGATGACGCCGCCTCCGCCCGTCGAGTCGCGGTGCTGGAGAGCGCCGTCCAGGACGTACGAGAGGATCTCCATGTCGCGGTGGGGGTGCGTGTCGAACCCGCCGCCCGGGGCCACCCGGTCGTCGTTGATCACCCGCAGCGGTCCGAACCCGTGGTTCTTCGGGTCGAAGTAGTCCCCGAAAGAGAACGTGTGCCGGCTGTCGAGCCAGTCCCAGTCCGTCCTCCCGCGCTCCTCGGCCTTGCGGACACTGATCATCGGCACCTCTCCCACCGTCTCCGTCGTGGAGGACCTGCCGGATTCCCCGCCGGGTCACCGCCCGAGATCGCGGACGGCCCGCTCCAGCTCGGCCTCGAGGTCCTTTCCGCGCGCGAAGCCTCGCGACGCGACGAGGCGGAGCGCCTCCCGGGCCAGGACGAGGTCCTCGGGCCCCGACTCGGCGAGGAGCCCGCGGAGATCCTCCGCGTCGCGGGGACGCGACCGGTCGTCGCGCGCGAGGACCTTCAGCGCCACGAGGTGCCCCTTCCGCGCGACAGGGACCGTGACTCCCGCCAGCACCTCCAGCCGCTCGGCCGCGTCCGCGACCTCGGCCTCGACCCCGGAAGAAGCGAAGAGGAGGTCGACGACGACGCCCCGGAGCCGCCCCTCCGATCCCGGCCTGAGCCGGACCGTGGCCAGCCGGCCCGCGGCGTCCTGCTCCACGGCCCCCACGACGCGGAAACCAGCGCCCTGCAGGGCGAAGACGAGGGCCTCGGCGTCGGCGTCCCCGTCGGTGGCGACGGCGACGTCGACGTCTCGCGTCGTCCGGGGCTCGGCCCTCGCCGAAACCGCGAGGCCGCCGACCAGCGCCCATCGGCGGCCACGTGCGTCGAGCTCGCGGGCGATCCCGCGCAGGGCGGCCTCGAGGGCGTTCACCGGGGCCTCGGCCAGGGGACGGGGCGGCCGGGAGCGTCGCCCTCCTCGGCGCCGGGGCGGGTGCCGCGCCAGCGGGCCATCTCGTCCTCGATCTCCTCTTCCGTCAGGCCCGGATGCTCGCGCCGCAGGCGTTGCTCCCGCATCGCGTCGGCGACTTCGGAGAGCTCCAGCGTGAGCCGCAGCCGGTCGGCCGGGGAGTCGGAGAGCGGCGTACCTCCCGCCACACGGCGATTCTACGGACTGCCTCCCGGCGCTTCCGGCGGCGCGCGGGCGGGACGAGAATGCGGCCCGTCAGGAGGCGAGATGCAGCCGACGGGCGCGAACCTGATCGCGGGTGTCGAGTCGTGGCAGGGTGAGACCCGGTTCCGGGCGACGGACCCGGCGACCGGAGCGACGCTCGCGCCGGAGTTCGTCGAGGCGACCGGGCAGGAGGTGGACGCCGCGGCTCGCGCCGCGGGCGTGGCGTTCCCGGCGTTCGCCGCCCTGCCGGCCGCGCGGCGGGCGCGCTTCCTCCGGGCCGTCGCCGAGGAGATCCTAGGGATCGGCGAACCGCTCGTCGCCCGCGCCGCGGCGGAGACCGGGCTCCCCCGCCCGCGCCTCGAGGGGGAGCGCGGCCGGACCGTGGGCCAGCTCCGGATGTTCGCGGACCTCGTCGAGGAGGGCTCGTGGGTCGATGCGCGGATCGACCGGGCGCTCCCGGACCGTGCCCCTCTCCCCCGGCCCGACCTACGCCGGATGCTGGTCCCGCTCGGGCCGGTGGCGGTCTTCGGGGCGTCCAACTTCCCGCTGGCCTTCTCGGTCGCCGGGGGCGACACGGCCTCGGCGCTCGCCGCCGGCTGCCCGGTCGTCGTGAAGGCCCACCCCGCCCACCCCGGGACCTCGGAGCTGGCCTCGCGGGCGATCCTCGCCGCGGCGGCGCGGTCGGGGGTCCCGGCGGGCGCCTTCTCGATGGTCCAGGGGCCGTCGCCCTCGGTCGGCCTCGCCCTGGTGACGCACCCCGAGATCACGGCCGTCGGCTTCACCGGCTCGTTCCGGGGCGGGCGCGCCCTGTTCGAGGCGGCGGCCCGACGCGAGGAGCCGATCCCGGTCTTCGCCGAGATGGGATCGGCGAACCCCGTCTTCGTCCTCCCCGGAGCCCTCCTCGAGCGCGGGAGCGCCGTCGCCACGGGCCTCGCCGCGTCGGTCACGCTCGGCGCCGGGCAGTTCTGCACGAACCCGGGGCTGACGTTCCTCGTCCGGTCGGAGGAGGCCGACCGGTTCCTGTCCGACCTCTCGCGGCTCCTCGGCGAGGCGCCGGCCGGGACGATGTGCCACGAGGGGATCCGCTCCGGGTACGAGGAGGCGCTCTCGGAGGTCGCGTCGCTTCCCGGCGTCCGCCTCCTCGCCCGCTCCGCGGCCCGTGGACCCAACCCCGCGACCGAGGCACGCCCCGCCCTCCTCGCGACCGGCCTCTCGACGTTCCGCGCCGAGCCGCGCTTGGCGCACGAGGTCTACGGCCCGGTGACGCTCGCGGTCCTCTGCGACTCCGAGTCGGACCTCGTCGAGGCCGCGCGCTCCCTCCCCGGCCACCTCGTCTCGGCGGTCCACGGCACGCCGGAGGAGCTCGCCGGCTGCCGCGACCTCGTGACCGCCCTCTCCTCGCGGGCCGGGAGGGTCGTCGTGAACGGCTTCCCGACCGGCGTCGAGGTCTCCCCCGCGATGCAGCACGGCGGCCCGTGGCCCGCCACCACCGACGCGCGCTTCACCTCCGTCGGGACGGCCGCGATCCTGCGCTGGGCCCGCCCCGTCACGTACCAGGACGCCCCCGCCTCGCTCCTCCCCGAGGAGCTCCGCGACGCCAACCCCAGCGGGATCCTCCGCTTGGTCGACGGGACGCCCACCCGGGAGGCGCTGTGAGCGGGTTCGGGTGGCCCGACCGAGTCGAGGTCGTCGACTCGCACACGGAGGGGGAGCCGACGCGCGTCGTCGTCTCGGGCTGGCCGATGCCCGCGGGGACGACGATGGCCGAGCGGCGGGCGGACCTCCTGGCCCGGCAAGACCGGCTGCGGCAGGCGGTCGCCTGCGAGCCGCGGGGGCACGACGCCGTCGTCGGCGCGCTCCTGACGCCGCCCGTCTCCGCGGGCTCGGCCGCGGGCGTCGTCTTCTTCAACAACGCCGGGGCCCTCTGGATGTGCGGGCACGGGCTGATCGGCGTCGTCAGGACGCTCCAGCACCTCGGGCGCCTCGCTCCAGGGAGCGTCCGGATCGACACGCCGGCCGGCACGGTAGGCGCCGAGCTCCACGCCGACGGGAGCGTGACGATCGAGAACGTCCCCGCCTCCTGCCACGCGCTCGACGTGACGGTCGAGGTGCCGGGGCTCGGCCGCGTCACCGGCGACGTGGCGTGGGGCGGGAACTGGTTCTTCCTGACGAGGCTCCCCGCGCCGGAGCTCCTCCTCTCGAACGTGGCCGGGCTGACGGACGCCACGACCCGGATCCTCCGCGCCCTCTCCGACGCCGGGATCGCCGGCGCCGACGGGCCGATCGACCACGTGGAGCTCTTCGGCCCGCCCCGGAGGCCCGACGCGGACTCCCGGAACTTCGTCCTCTGCCCCGGCCTCGCCTACGACCGCTCGCCGTGCGGGACGGGTACGTCCGCGAAGATGGCGGTCCTCCACGCGCGAGGGCAGCTCGCCCCCGGGCAGCGGTGGCGGCAGGAGAGCATCACGGGGAGCCTCTTCACCGGCTGGCTGGAGGAGCGGCAGGGCCGGCTCGTCCCGCGCGTCAACGGACGGGCGTACGTCACGGGCGTCACGACGCTCCTCTTCCACCCGGACGACCCGTTCCGCGAGGGGTTCACGGCGGTCCGATGACGACCGCCGTCGTCGTCGGGGCGGGGATCGTCGGCGCCGCGTGCGCCGAGGCGCTCGCTTCCGGCGGCGCTCGCGTGACGGTCGTCGAGGCGGGCGCGGTGGCCTCGGGGGCCACGGCCGCGCCGATGGGGCACGTCGTCGTCATGGACGACAGCGAGCCGCAGCTGGCGCTGACGGCGCTCGGCAGGCGGCTCTGGGAGGAGCGGGCGGCGGGCTTCCCCGCCGACGTGGAGGACGACCCGTGCGGGACGCTCTGGGTGGCCGCGGACGAGGAGGAGATGGCCTCTGTCCGGAGGAAGGCCGAGGTCCTCTCTGCCCGCGGCCTCGGGGCCGAGGTGCTGGACGAGAGGCAGCTCGCCGAGGCCGAGCCGTCGCTCCGCCCCGGGCTGGCGGGCGGCCTCCTCGTCCCTCGCGACCGCGTCCTCTACCCGCCGAACGCGGCGCGGGCCCTCCTCTCGGAGGCGCTCCGTCTCGGAGCGACCGTCCGCGAAGGGACGGCCGCGACCGCGGTCGCCCCGCGGCGGGTGACGTGCGGCGAGGAGACGCTCGCGGCGGACCTCGTCGTCCTGGCCGCGGGGGGCCGGAGCCCCGACCTCCTCCCGTCGCTCCCGATCGCGCCGCGGAAGGGCCACCTCGTCGTGACCGAGCGCGTCCCGGGCTTCGTCCGCCACCAGCTCGTCGAGCTCGGGTACCTGAAGAGCGCGCACACGATGACGGCGGAATCCGTAGCCTTCAACGTCCAGCCGCGGAAGACCGGGCAGCTCCTCGTCGGCTCCTCCCGCGAGCTGGTCGGCTGGGACGCCTCGGTCAACCGGCCCCTCCTCTCCCGGATGCTCAGGCGCGCCTCGGAATACCTGCCGGGCCTGGGCCGGATCCCGGCGATCCGTTCCTGGATCGGCTTCCGCCCCGCCACGCCCGACAAGCTGCCGCTCGTCGGCTGGTGGGAGGAGGGGCTCCTCGTCGCCGCCGGGCACGAGGGGCTCGGGATCACGACGGCTCCCGCGACGGGGATCCTCGTGGCGGACCTCGCCCTCGGCCGGGCGCCCTCGCTCGACCCGGCGCCCTTCGACCCGCGCCGGAGGATGCCCGCCCATGGCTGAGCGCGTCCGCCTCCTCGTGGACGGCCGGCCGGTCGAGGCCGAGCCGGGGACGACCCTCCTCGCCGCGCTCTGGAACGAGGGGATCTTGCCGCTCCGCTCCTCGGTCGCCGGGGACGCCCGCGGGGCCCTCTGCGGGATGGGGACCTGCTTCGAGTGCCGCGTCACCGTGGACGGCGTCCCGCACCGCCGCGCCTGCCAGGAGCCCGTGCGCGACGGGATGACGGTCGAGACGCTCGGCGGCCAGCCGCCCGAGGGGGGATCGCGTGGCTGAGGCGCTCCGCGCGGGTGTGGTCGTCGTGGGGGGCGGACCCGCGGGGATCGCGGCGGCGGTTGCGGCCGGCAGCTCCGGCGCGAGCGTCCTCCTCCTCGACTCGGCGGCAACCCCGGGCGGGCAGGTCTGGCGCCACCGGGGGACCCCGCCGCTCACCGCGAGGCGCTGGCTCGCGCGGCTCGCCCGCTCCGGGGCGACCCGCGTGCGCGGGATGACGGTCGTCGACGCCCCGGCCCCCGGCCTCCTCCTGGCCGAGCGCGAAGGGAGGGCGCAGCACGTCGCGTACGAGCGGCTGGTCCTGGCCACCGGGGCCCGCGAGCTCTTCCTCCCCTTCCCGGGCTGGACGCTCCCGGGCGTCGTGGGGGCGGGCGCCGCTCACGCCCTCCTCGCGGCCGGGGCGCGTTTCGCCGGGAAGCGCGTCGTCGTGGCCGGCTCGGGGCCGCTCCTCCTCGTCGTGGCCGCCGCGCTCGCCCGCGACGGGGCGCGCGTCGCGGCCGTCGTGGAGCAGGCGCGGGCCTCGGACCTCCGGGGCCTGGCCCTCCCGCTCACCTCCCGCCCCGGGAAGCTCCTCCAGGGCGCCGCCGCACGGCTGCGTCTCCTCGGCGTCCCGTACCTGACCGGCTGTTGGGTGCGCGAGGCCTCGGGGGACGGCCGCGTCGCGCGTTGCGTGGCGACCGACGGGAGCCGCGAGCGCGTCCTCGACTGCGAGATCCTGGCCTGCGGGTACGGTCTCGTCCCGAACCTGGAGCTGCCGCGCCTCCTCGGGTGCGCGGTCGACCGTGGCACGGTCGTCGTCGACGACAGCCAGCGGACGAGCGTCCCCGACGTCTTCGCGGCCGGGGAGCTGGTCGGCGTCGGCGGCGCCTCGCAGGCGCTCTCGACCGGGACGGCCGCTGGCCTCTCCGCCGCGGGCCGCGTCGCCCCGCCGAAGCTGAGGCGGCGTGTCGAGCGCGACCGGCGCTTCGCGGATGCGCTCGCCCGCGCCTTCGCCCCGCGCGCGGAGCTCCGCGATCTTCCTGCACCCGGGACCCTCGTCTGCCGGTGCGAGGACGTCGCCCTCGGCCGGCTCGACCCGGCGTGGGGGGCACGGACGGCCAAGCTCGTCACGCGCGCCGGGATGGGCCCGTGCCAGGGGCGAGTCTGCGGGCCCGCCCTCTCGTTCCTCTTCGGCTGGGAGCCGGATTCCGTCCGGCCCCCCCTCTCCCCCGTCCCCATCTCCGTCCTGGAGGAAGACGCATGAAGTGGCAGGGAGTCCTCCCCGCGATCACGACGCCGTTCGCCCCCGACCTCTCCGTCGACCTCGGGTTCCTCGCGCGGCACGCCCGCCTCCTCGTCGACGAGGGGTGCGCCGGGATCGTGGCCCTCGGGTCGCTCGGCGAGGGGGCGACGCTCTCGTTCGAGGAGAAGGTGGCCGTCCTCCGCGCGTGCCGCGAGGCGCTCGGCTCCCGCGCCCCCGTCGTCGCCTCCGTGGCCGCGCTCTCTACGGCGGAGGCGGTGCGCCTGGCCAAAGCCGCGGCCGACGAGGGGTGCGACGGGCTGATGGTCCTGCCGCCCTACGTCTACCGCGGCGACGCGCGGGAGACCGGGGCCCACTTCCGCGCCGTGATCGGGGCGACGCCGCTCCCCTGCATGCTCTACAACAACCCGATCGCCTACGGCACCGACGTGACGGCCGGGGAGGTCGCGGCCCTCTGCGAGGACCTCCCGAACCTCCTCGCCGTGAAGGAGTCGAGCGCCGACGTGAGGCGTGTGACGGCGCTGCGGGGGCTCCTGGGCGGGCGGGCCTCCGTCCTCGTCGGCGTCGACGACCTGATCGTGGAGGGGATCGAGGCGGGGGCCGTCGGCTGGGTCGCGGGCCTCGTCAACGCGCTGCCGGCCGAGTCGGTCCGCCTGTTCGACCTGGCGGCGGCGGGCGACGCGGCGCGCGCTCGGCCGCTCTACGACTGGTTCCTCCCGCTCCTCCGGCTGGACACCGTCCCGAAGTTCGTCCAGCTGATCAAGCTGGTCCAGGCGGAGGTGGGCCTCGGGAGCGAGGAGGTCCGGCCGCCCCGGCTGAAGCTCGCGGGACCGGAGCGGGAGGCGGCGCTCGCGACGATCCGCGACGCCGTCTCCCGGAGGCCTGTCGGCCCGGCGCCCCGCGGGTGAGAGCTCACCGCGCGGCGAGCGTCCCGGCCCGGCCGGCCGGGTCCCGCCGAGCCGTCGCCTCAGGCCGGACGTCGCGTCAGGAGCGTGTACGAGGCGTCGTCCTCCGCGGCGAGGCGAACCGTCAGGCCCGCGGCCGCGGCGAGCGTCGCGAGCTCGGAGACGGGGGGAAGCAGGTCGTTCTCCATGGCCGGCCCGGCGCGGCGGTGGACGCTCGCCAGGGCCTCCCGGCCGATGTCGTGCCAGAGGAGGAAGGCGCCGTCCGGCCGGAGCCAGCGCGCCACGGCGGCCAGGAGAGCGGCGCGGCCGTGGAAGTGCGGGAAGGCGTCGAAGCAGAGGACCACGTCCGCCGAGCCCGCGGTGATCTCCGCGGCGTGGACGTCGCTCAAGAGCCACGTCACGCGAGGGTCGCCGCAGCGGCGGGAGGCCTCCCCGATCATGGCGGGCGAGAAGTCGACCGCGACCACGCTCCCGCGGCCGAGCCGGGGCAGGAGCACCTCCTCGAGCCGCCCGGTCCCGCAGCCGAGGTCCACGACCCGCGCGCCCGAGAGGTCGCCGAGGAGGACGAGCCCCCGTTCGACGCCCGTGGCGGCCGCGTCCTCGCGCGTCATGGCGTCCCATCGCGGGGCCAGCGCGTCGAACGCCCTCCGCTTGGGGCAGGTGGCGGAACCGGGCGTCACCGTCAGA
This sequence comes from Acidobacteriota bacterium, assembly GCA_008363385.1. GTDB lineage: Bacteria > Acidobacteriota > Thermoanaerobaculia > UBA5066 > UBA5066 > RHKY01. The sequence goes on from RHKY01000004.1 coordinate 22,948, forward strand.
ACCTCGCGCTCGCGCCGAAGCTGGCCGAGGCGCCGGGCATCGGGTAGCCCGGGCGGTAGGCGTAGTCGGAGCCGGTCAGGTTCTCGCCCGCGACGAACGCCTCCAGTCCGGGGACGAGCCGGTCGAGGTCGGCCGACAGCTTCGCGTTGAGGAGGAAGTAGGCGTCCACCGTCGTCGGGGCTCCCGGGAAGCGGAGGTTCCCCGCCACGCGGTCGTCGACCCACTGCGCGTCGACGGCCAGGCGGAAGACCGACGCCGTCCCCACCGCGCCCCCGGAGACGGTCCACCTCGGGGTGAACGGGATGTCGTCGGGCGTCGTCTCCGTGTACGCCGCGCCCGCGTACAGGCCCAGCGCCGGGTGCGGCTCCACGCCGAGGGAGACCTCGAGCCCCCGCGACAGGTACGCCCCGGTGTTCGCCCAGCTCGGGGGCGGGGGGGGCGGCGGGACGAAGCGGAGGGCGTCCTCGACGTCGTCGTAGAAGAGCGTCACGTCGAGCCTCACCTTCGACCCGAGCCGCGGCGCGAGGCCGACCTCGTAGTGGTCCATCAGTTCGGGCCCGAGGCCCTTCCACTGGTCGCCCCGGCCGTATCCCTGGTAGAAGACGGCTGCCCAGACGCCCGGGAGGTTGAAGGCCCGTGCGTACCGCGCGTGCGCCTCTCCGAGAGCCGACGTGACAGTGACGCCCGCCTGGGCGCCCCAGACGCCGCCGAAGTCCTTGCTGTCGTTGTAGCGGACGCCGGCGGACGGCGTGACCTTCACCCTCTCGCCGAAGGTGTACGAGAGGGCGGCGTACGGGGCGACGTTCCGGAAGCGGAAGTCGCCGAGCGGGACCTCTCCCGCCGGGCGCTCCTCGCGGGCCGTGCCGCCGTAGCTGTCGACGTCGAGCCCGACCGTCAGCTCGCCGCGCCCGAGCACGGCGAAGGCGTCGCGCGCCTTCAGGCCCCAGTTCGTCCAGCCGGTCAGCGTCCGGAAGGACTGGCCCTTGCCGGAATCCCACTGGAGCCAGTCGATCGACCCGTCGTCGACGAACAGCTTCACGAAGCCGGTCTTCCCGCCGTGCGCGCGGGAGAGCGTCAGGACGCCCATCGCGTCGTCCGTCTCGAAGCGCGGCGTGACCGGCGGCCGCGGCGTCCCCTCGACGCCCGGGTCGCTCGCCCGGCCTGACGTGAGGTCGCCGGTCACGGCGAGCGCCCAGCCACCGCCCAGCTCCCACCCCGCGCGGGCGAAGAGGGCGCGCGTCCGGCCGTCCGAGCCGTCCCGGTGCCCGTCGCTCTGCCGCTGGCTCGCGGAGACCAGGAAGTCGAGGTTTCCCTCGCGCCCGCTCGCCTCGGCGGCGAGCGTCGAGGTCGCGAAGCTGCCGTAGGCCCCCGTCACGCGGCCCCCGAAGCCGTCCTCGTGCCGTCTCCGGCTCCGGACGTCGATCGTCGCGAACGACATGTTCCCGAGGAGGACGGGCTGCGCCCCCTTGTAAACCTCGATCTCCTCGGCCAGGTCGACCGATACGTTGTCCAGCAGGGGATGGGTCCAGACCCCGACGAACTTCGGGACGCCGTCGACCGAGAGCGCGATCTCCGCGCCGGGGCGGCCCGTCCCTTGCCCCCGCGCGAAGACCGCGCCCCCGTCTCCGCCCCCGTAGCTCCCCACGACGTTGTACCGGGACACGACGAGACCCGGCACGCGCCGGAGGGCGGCGGCGGGGTCGCCGGCGTTCAGGTCCTCGATCTGCTGGCGTCCGACCGTCGTCACCGCCCCGGCGATCGGGTCCCGCCGGACCTCCTCGACCACGGGGCGGGCGCTGACCGTCACCTTCGCCGAGACCGCGGGGACCTCCGGCGCCGGGGTCTGCTGGCCCGCGGCGGCCGCCTTCGTCTCGCGGGCCTCCTCCGCGGCCGCCTTCGGGCCGGCCCCGTCCACCGCCGCCGGGAGGGCGAGGGTGGCCAGGAGGAGCGCCCGGCCGAGAGCGCTCACCCCGCAGCCTCGGAGAGGACGTCGAGCGAGCTGACGACGAGCCCTCCGTGGAGGACCCCCTTCAGGCCGAGGACCTTCGTGGCGAGACGGCTCAGGTCGCGCCGCTTCCCGCGAAGCGCCATCACCTCGAGGCAGAGGTCGTGGTCGAGGTGCACGTGGAGCGTCGAGAGGATGCTCGCGTGGTGCTCGTGGCCGATGTCGACGAGGCGGTCCGCCAGCTCGCGCGTGTCGTGGTCGTAGACGAGCGTCAGCGTCGCCGCCGACTCGGCCCTGGGGTCGGCGTCCTCCTCGACGAGGCGCTTGCGGATCAGGTCGCGCACCGCCTCCGAGCGGTTCGCGACGCCGCTCTCGGCCAGGACGCGGTCGAACCTCCGGAGGAGGTCGGGCTCGACGGCCAGGCTGATCCGCTCGAGGGCCGGGGCGTCCGTGTTATTACGCATGTGAGAATCTTACTACGCCTCCGCTCGCGGGCGCCGCCGAGCAGGGCTCGCGGGGAGGAAGAGGGGCTGTGCGCCGCGTCGAGCGCCCTCGACCTCACCCGGGAGGTTCCCGCCTGGTCGGGAAAGGGGGGGGTCGGAGAGGAACGGCTCGCTGGCCGGCGCAAGAGCCGTGAGCTTTCGCACCCTCGGGCACGGGCCTCCGTCGCATACTCCGCCCCAGCGAGCCGTCATGTCCGAAGTCGAAGCCGCCGGGGCCGTCGAGGCTCCGGCCGTCCCGTTCGAGCGGTCGTACTGGGTGGAGCCAGGCCGGCTCCTGGCCGGCGCCTATCCCGGCAACCGAGACCCGCGCAAGGCCCGCGCGAAGATGGAGCGCCTCGTCGGCGCGGGAATCCGGACCATGGTCGACCTGACCGGCGAGGCCGAGACGAACTGGGCGGGCGAGCCGTTCGCCGGGTACGCCGAGGCCTTCCTCCAGGCGGCCCGCGGGCGCGGCGTCCCGGCCCGCTGCCTCCGCTTCCCGGTCCCCGACTTCTCGGTCCCGACGCGGGAGCGGATGGCCGAGATCCTCGACGCGATCGACGCCTCCCTGGCCGAGGGACGCCCCGTCTACGTCCACTGCTGGGGAGGGATCGGCCGGACCGGCACCGTCGTCGGTTGCTGGCTTTCGCGGCACGGCGTGGCCTCGGGCGAGGAGGCGCTGGAGAGGATCGCCCACCTCCGCCGCGACGACCCGCTCGCGTGGCGCTTCTCGCCCGAGTCGGACGAGCAGCGCCGGATGGTGACGACCTGGAGCGAGCCGTGAAGGGGATCCTCGCCGCCTCGGAGGCCCGGGCGTGAGGGGGCTCGTCGGGGTCGTCTGGGCGCTCTCGGGCGCCGCGATCGGGTTCGTCGTCTCGGCCCTCCTGGCCGCCCTCTTCGCGAGGCTGGCGAACGTCACGACGCGAGAAGGGGCCGCCGGCTACCTCGTGGTGGCCGTCGGCCTCCTCGGGGCGATCGCCGGGACGGTCGCGGGGATCCTCCTCTTCGCCCGGTCCGCGCCCGCGGGCGAGGGGACGAAGGCGGCCGGGACCGCCTTCCTCGGCCTCCTCGGTCTCCTGGGCCTCGTCGCGCTGGCCGCCTGGGGGTGGGTCAACCTGCGGGAGGACCCGGTGAAGTACGGCAACACGATGGCGAGCCTGGAGCTGGAGTTCCGGGTCCGGAAGGCCGACGCACCCCCGGGCGCGCCGTCCCGCTGGCTGGACGTGGAGGTCCAGACGTCGAGCACGCGGCCCGCCGGGACGGTGATCTCGTCCGGGATCCGCGAGGAGGGGGAGTACGTCGTCGTCCCCGTGATCCAGAACCCCCTCGTCCGCTCCTCGAACCGGGTCGTCGTGGCGAGGGTCGCGGACCGGCACCTGGAGGTCTTCGTCCCGCCGATCCGGAGGAAGCCCGACCCGAAGGCCGGCTGGAGCGACTGGTACGCGCCGCGGCTGGTCGAGCCCGCCGGCGGGGACGGGGCGGCCGGGAAGGCGCCGGGCCCGATCCTCGAGGTCCGGTACAAGATCCGCCTCTACGGCGAGTAGCGGGCGGGGCCGGAAACGATTTCCCGCGGGGCGCGTAAGAAGACACCAGGTCCCCGATGAGGAGGAATCGATGAAGAGTGCCCGTCTCTCGGCCGGCCTGGGCGCCGTGCTCGCCCTGGCCGCCTCCCGCCCCGCCCCCGCCCAGAGCGTCTCTCTCCCCCCGAGCGGCGCCAACCAGAAGGCCAGCGTCACGCAGTCGATCGGCCTCGTGAAGGTCACCGTCGACTACAGCAGCCCGCGCGTCCACTACCAGGGCCAGGACCGGACCGGGAAGATCTGGGGCCAGCTGGTGCCGTACGGCCTGCACGACCTCGGCTTCAACGACTGCAAGCAGTGCCCGTGGCGCGCCGGGGCCAACGAGAACACCGTCATCACGGTCTCGCACGACGTGAAGGTGGAGGGCAAGCCGCTGCCCGCCGGCTCCTACGGCCTCCACATGATCGCGGGGAAGGAGGCCTTCACCGTCATCTTCTCGAAGAGCAGCAAGTCGTGGGGGAGCTACTGGTACGACCCGAAGGAGGACGCCCTGAGGGTCGAGGTCAAGCCCGTGGCAAGCGAGTTCCGCGAGTGGCTGACGTACGAGTTCCTGGAGCGGGAGCCCGGGAAGGCCACGCTCGCCCTCCTCTGGGAGAACCTGAAGGTCCCCGTCACGATCTCGCTGGACGACCCGGACGCCCCCTACTTCGCGGCGCTGAGGAACGAGCTGAGGGGCTACGCGGGGTTCGACTCGCCGAGCCTGCAGGCGGCCGCGCAGTGGGCGCTCGGGACCGGGAAGAACCTGGACGAGGCGCTCGGCTGGGCGCGCCGGGCGGCCGACACCACGACGGGCGGCGAGGAGAGCTTCGCCACCCTCTCGACGCTCGGGCTCCTCGAGAGCGCCACCGGGAAGACCGCCGAGGGCGAGAAGACGCTCCAGAGGGCGATCGACCACCCGACGGCGAACCCGATCCGCGTGCACCAGCTCGGCCGCCAGCTGCAGGCGCAGGGGAAGAAGGCCGAGGCGCTGAAGGTCTTCGAGGCGAACGCGAAGCGCTTCCCCGACAAGTGGCCCGTCCACGTCGGCCTGGCCCGCGGGTACGCCGGCACCGGCGACACGAAGAAGGCCCTCGAGCACGCCAAGAAGGCCCTCGCCCAGGCACCCGACGAGCTGAACCGGAAGAACCTCGAGAAGATGGTCGAGCAGCTCCAGAAGGGAGAGGGGCCGAAGTAACGGGGATCCCCTCGGGAGGGGCCGGCGTTGGTCCCGGCCCCTCCCCGGGTGCAGGATAAGGGGGTGGATCGCCCCGCGCGGGTCCTGGTGCGTCTGGTCGACGCGGCCGTCGCGCTCGCGGCCGTCGGCCTCGTCGCCGGCGCCGGCCGGCTCACCGGCCTCAACCCCGCCACGGTCGGGTTCGTCTTCCTCCTCGCCGTCCTCGGGGTGGCGATCGCGCGCGGGCTGGCGGCGGCGACGGTCGCTTCGTTCGCCGCCACGCTGGCGTTCAACTTCTTCTTCTTCCCGCCGCTGCACACCTTCACGATCGCCGAGCCCGCCAACTGGGTGGCGCTGGCCTCGTTCCTGATCGTGGCGGTCGTCGCCAGCCGCCTCGTCGTCCGCGCCCGGGAGGAAGCCGCCTCGGCCGACGAGCGGACCCGGGAGCAGCAGCTCCTCTACGACCTCTCGGTCGACCTCTTCGCCGCGGCGAGCCGTGTCGGCGCCCTCGGCGAGGCAGCAGGGCGGGCCTTGAGGACCGTCGGGGCGAGCGCCGGCGGCCTCCTGCTGTACGAGGCGGACTCGCCGGAGCCGAGGGTGGAGGCGTGGATCGGCGACCCGCTCTCGCCGGAGAGGGAACGCCTCGTCGCGACCGTGGCAGAGCGGCGAGAGCCGGTCGAGGTCCCGTCCGGCGAGGGGCGGCGCGACGCCTATCTGCCGCTGGCCGTCGGGGGGCGGACGGCCGGGGTCCTCGTCCTCCTCGGCGCCTCGTCGCCCTTCGCCGTCCTGGCCTCCGTGGCCCGGCTGGTGGCGCTGGCCGTCGAGCGAGAGCGATTCCTCGCCGAGAACACCCGTCTGGAAGCGGTCCGGCAGAGCGAGGCGCTCAAGACCTCGCTGCTGAGGGCCGTCTCGCACGACCTGAGGACCCCATTGACGGCAATGACGCTCCAGGTCGACGCGCTTCGCCGCCGCAGCGCCGGCCCCGGCCGGACCGAGATCGACGCCCTCGCCCGGGAGACGACCCGCCTGAGCCGGCGGATCGACAACCTCCTCGCCCTGGCCCGTCTGGAGGCCGGCCGGAGCGAGCCCCATCCCGAGCCGACGCCACCGGCGGACCTCTTCCGGTCGGTCCGCGAGGCGCTCCCCCTCCTGCTCGACGAGACGCCGCTCCACGTCAGCGTCGACCGCTCCTGCCCGGACCTCCTCGTGGACCCGTCCCTCGCCCTCGAGGCCCTCGTCAACCTCGTCGAGAACGCCGCGCGCGTCTCGCCGGCGGGTGCGGCGGTGGAGCTCTCGGCCGCCCCGCACCCGATGGCGCCGGACCGGGTCCGGGTGGAGGTGGCCGACCGAGGTCCGGGCCTCCCGTCCCGGCCGGAGGCCGGCTCGCCGTCCGGCGCCCCCTCGGACGCGGGCCGGCGCGGCCTCGGTCTGGAGATCGCCCGCGGGCTGACGGCGGCCAACGGCGGGGACCTGACCCTGCTGCCGCGCGCGGGGGGAGGGACGGTCGCGCGGCTCGACCTCCCCGCGGCCCCGGTGCCGGAGGCGGCGTGATCCGCCGCGCGCCGCGCGTCCTCGTCGTCGACGACGACCCCTCGATCCTCCGGACGCTCGCCTCGGAGCTGGCGTCGGAGGGGTACGAGGTCCTGGAGGCGCAGGACGGGCGGGAGGCCCTGCGGCTGTTCGCGCGGGAGGAGCCGGACCTCGTCCTGACGGACCTGGCGATGCCCGTCGCCGACGGCTTCGAGGTGGTCGCGGGCGTGAGGCGGGCCGGCGCGACGCCGGTCGTCGTCCTCTCGGTCCGGGGCGCCGAGCGCGACAAGGTCCGCGCGCTCGACCTCGGGGCCGACGACTACGTCACGAAGCCCTTCTCGCTGCCGGAGCTCCTGGCGCGGGTGAGAGCGCAGCTGCGCCGCGTCGGGAGCGTGGGCCCCCGCGTCCTGCGCTTCGAGGGCCTCACGGTCGACCTCGAGCGGCGGCGCGTCGTCCAGGGCGACCGCGAGGTGAAGCTGACCCCGACGGAGCTGGCGATCCTCGAGCTCCTGGCGACGAACGCCGGCAAGCCCGTGACGATCGCGCGGATCGTGGGCCAGGTCTGGCGCGGGGCGCCGGGGACGACGCCGGACACCGTCCGCGTCCACGTCGGGACGATGCGCCGAAAGATCGAGCCCGACCCCTCCTCGCCCCGGTACGTCGTGACCGAGCCCTGGGTCGGCTACCGCTTCGTCGCCGAGCCGCTCGGGGAGTAGCTCTCGCCCGGATTGGGCGGCCGGGCGGGGCGCGGTCTTTAGGGTTTCTTTCGCCCCCCTTCCGGACTTCCTGTGGGGCCGGGTCCCAGATTCCCGCCAGGAAAGGGAATCCGCCATGGCCACCACCCTCGTCCTCCTCGGCGCCTCCGCCCTCCTGTTCCTCGTCGAATGCTGCCGGATGAAGCCCGGCGACCCGCTGTGAGGCTCGAGACGATGCTCGACCTGCTCTTCGCCGGCGCCACGCTCGTCCTGGGCGCCCTCGCCCTCGCGTACGCTCGCGGCTGCGCCTCCCTGATGCCCGAGGACTCCGATGAGCGCTGAGTCCCTGGCCGGCCTCGTCCTCTCGGCGCTGGCGCTCGCCTACCTCCTCTACGCCCTGCTGAAGCCGGAGAGGCTCTGACGTGACGACGCTCGCGCTCCTGAAGATCGCGGTCTACTTCCTCCTCGTCCTGGCCGTGACGAAGCCGCTCGGTCTCCACATGCGGAGGGTCTTCTCCGGCGAGCGGACGTTCCTCGACCCGGTCGCGGGCCCGCTCGAGCGGCTCGTCTATCGCCTCGGCGGCGTCGACCCGAAGAAGGAGCAGGGGTGGAGAGCCTACGCCTCCTCCCTGCTCGTCTTCAGCGTCCTGGGCGTCCTCGGCCTCTACGCGTTCGAGAGGCTCCAGCACCTGCTCCCGCTGAACCCCGACCGCCTCCCCGCGGTCCCCCCCGCATTGGCCTGGAACACGGCCGTCTCGTTCGTCACGAACACGAACTGGCAGGCCTATGCCGGCGAAGCGACGATGTCGCATCTGACCCAGATGGCCGCGCTGGCCCTGCACAACTTCCTCTCGGCCGCCGCGGGGATCGCGATCGCCGTGGCCGTGATCCGCGGCATCTCCCGCGCGGGGTCGAAGACGATCGGGAGCTTCTGGGTCGACCTGACGCGGGCGACCCTGTACGTCCTCCTCCCGATCTCCCTCGTCGCCGCGGTCGTCCTGACGTCGCAGGGCGTCGTCCAGAGCTTCTCCCCCGCCGTCGAGGTCACGACGCTCGACGGCGCCACGCAGAAGGTCCCGCTGGGGCCGGTCGCCTCCCAGGAGGCGATCAAGGAGCTCGGGACCAACGGCGGCGGGTTCTTCAACGCCAACTCCGCCCACCCGTTCGAGAACCCGACGCCGGCGACGAACCTGCTCGAGATGCTGCTCGTCTTCGCGATCCCGGCGGGCCTGACCTACACGCTCGGCTCGATGACGGGCAAGACCCGCCACGGCTGGGCCGTCTTCTGGGCCATGGGGCTCCTGTTCCTCTTCGGGGCCGGCGTGACGGCGTACTCGGAGACACGGGGCAACCCGATCCACCAGGCCGCCGGGGTCGACGCCGCGGCCGGGAACATGGAAGGCAAGGAGGTCCGATTCGGGCCTGGCGACACCGCGCTCTTCGCGACGATCACGACGGCCGCCTCGTGCGGGGCCGTGAACGGCATGCACGACTCCTTCACGCCGCTGGGCGGCCTCGTGCCGCTCGTCAACATCCAGCTCGGCGAGGTCGTCTTCGGGGGCGTCGGCGCCGGGCTGTACGGGGTCTTCGTCTTCGTCGTCCTCTCGGTCTTCATCGCCGGCCTCATGGTCGGACGGACCCCCGAGTACCTCGGGAAGAAGATCGAGGGGCCCGACGTCAAGCTCGCCATGCTCGCCGTGCTGATCCTGACCTTCTGCATCCTCGTCGGGACCGCGGCCGGCGTGGCCACGAAGGCCGGGCTCGCCGGCATCACGAACCCGGGCCCGCACGGCCTCTCGCAGGTCCTGTACGGCTTCACGAGCGCCGCCGGAAACAACGGGAGCGCCTTCGCGGGGCTGGGGGCGAACAGCGGTTTCTACAACGTCCTCCTGGGCGTGGCGATGTTCTTCGGCCGGTTTCTGATGATCGTCCCGATCCTCGGGATGGCCGGCTCGCTCGCCGCCAAGAAGAGGCTCGCCGAGTCCGCCGGGACCTTCCCCGTCGACGGCCCTCTGTTCACCGTCCTCCTGGCCGGGGTCATCCTCGTCGTCGGGGCGCTGACGTTCTTCCCGGCCCTCTCCCTCGGCCCGATCGTCGAGCACCTGCTGATGGTCTCGGGCCGGACGTTCTGAGGCTCGAAACGTGACGAAGCACGCCGAGATCCGGCTCCTCGACCGCGCCCTCCTGACGCGCGCGGTCGCTGACTCCTTCCGGAAGCTCCACCCGCGGCACATGAAGTCGAACCCGGTCCTGTTCGTCGTCGAGGTCGGCGCCGTCCTGGCGACGCTCGCCCTCCTCGGGGTCGGCACGCGGGGGTCGTTCTCCTTCCAGCTCCAGGTCGTCCTCTGGCTCTGGGCCACCGTCCTCTTCGCCAACCTCGCAGAGGCCGTCGCCGAGGGGCGCGGCAAGGCGCAGGCGGACGCGCTGCGGCGCACCAAGACGGACGCGATCGCCCGGCGCCTCGTCGGTGAGGAGCGGCGGGAGGAGCGGGTCCCCGCCTCCGACCTCCAAAAGGGGGACCTCGTCGTCGTCGAGGCGGGACAGCTGATCCCGGGCGACGGGACCGTCGTCGAGGGGATCGCCTCGGTCGACGAGTCGGCCATCACCGGCGAGTCGGCCCCCGTCATCCGCGAGGCCGGGGGCGACCGTTCGGCGGTCACCGGCGGGACGAAGGTCCTCTCGGACCGGATCGTCGTCGAGGTCACGTCCGAGCCCGGCTCTACCTTCCTCGACCGGATGATCCGGCTCGTCGAGGGAGCCGAGCGGCAGAAGACCCCGAACGAGATCGCCCTCGACATCCTTCTGGCCGGCCTGACGATCGTCTTCCTCCTGGCTACGGTCACGCTCCGCCCCTTCGCGCTCTATTCGGGGAGCGACGTCTCCCCGACCGTCCTCGTGGCCCTCCTCGTCTGCCTCATCCCGACGACGATCGGCGGCCTCCTCTCGGCCATCGGCATCGCCGGAATGGACCGGGTCCTCCGGCACAACGTCCTGGCGATGTCGGGACGGGCCGTGGAGGCCTCGGGCGACGTGAACGTCCTCCTCCTCGACAAGACGGGAACGATCACGCTCGGCAACCGGCAGGCGACGCAGCTCCTCCCGGCCCCCGGCGTCCCGGAACGCGAGCTCGCCGAGCTCGCGCAGCTCGCCTCGCTGGCCGACGAGACCCCCGAGGGGCGCTCCATCGTCGTCCTCGCGAAGACGAAGCACGGCCTCAGAGGCCGGGAGCTGCGCGATTTCCACGCGCACTTCGTCCCCTTCACGGCCCGCACCCGGATGTCGGGCCTCGACTTCGAGGGGGGCCGAAAGGTGCGCAAGGGCGCCGCCGACGCGGTCGACGGGTTCGTCCGGGCCGCGGGCGGGCACTTCCCCGAGGAGGTGCGTCGCGACGTCGCCCGGATCGCCGGCGAGGGGGGGACGCCGCTCGTCGTGGCCGACGGCGGGAAGGTCGCCGGGACGATCTACCTCAAGGACGTCGTCAAGGGCGGCATGAAGGAGCGCTTCGACCGCCTCCGGGCGATGGGGATCCGCACCGTCATGATCACGGGCGACAACCCGCTCACCGCTGCCAGCATCGCGCGCGAGGCGGGCGTGGACGACTTCCTCGCCGAGGCGACTCCCGAGCACAAGCTCGCCCTCATCCGCAGGGAGCAGGCGAACGGGGATCTCGTCGCGATGACGGGTGACGGGACGAACGACGCCCCCGCGCTCGCCCAGGCCGACGTCGGCATGGCGATGAACACCGGGACCCAGGCCGCCAAGGAGGCCGGGAACATGGTGGACCTCGACTCGAACCCGACGAAGCTGATCGAGGTCGTCGAGATCGGCAAGCAGCTCCTGATGACGCGGGGCGCGCTGACGACGTTCTCGATCAGCAACGACGTGGCGAAGTACTTCGCGATCCTCCCGGCCCTCTTCGTCGCGACGTTTCCCCAGCTCCAGGCGCTGAACGTCATGAGGCTGGCCACCCCCGAGAGCGCGATCCTCTCGGCGGTCGTCTTCAACGCGCTGATCATCGTCGCGCTCATCCCGCTGGCGCTGCGGGGCGTCTCGTACCGGCCTCTCGGCGCCGGGAGGATCCTCCGCCGCAACCTCCTGATCTACGGCCTCGGCGGCCTCGTCGCCCCGTTCGCCGGGATCAAGGCGATCGACCTCCTCCTCGTCGCGCTGGGGCTGGTCTGAGGAGACCTCCATGACGCGAAACGCGCTCGTCTCCCTCCGCCTCCTCGTCGTCTTCACGGTCCTGACCGGGCTCGTCTACCCGGCCGCGGTCTGGGCGATCGGCCGCGTCGCCTTTCCCCGCGCGGCGAGCGGCTCTCTCGTGACCCACGAGGGAAGGCTCGTCGGCTCCGAGCTGATCGGCCAGGCCGTGACGTCCCCGGGTCTCTTCCGGCCGCGCCCGTCGGCCGCCGGGAGCGGCTACGACGGGTTCGCCTCGGGCGGCTCCAACCTCGGCCCCACCTCGAAGGCGCTCGCGGACCGGGTCGCCGCCGAGCTGGCCCGCTCCCGCGCCGAGAACCCCGCGGCGAAGGGCCCGGTCCCGGCCGACGCCGCCACCGCGTCGGGCTCGGGGCTCGACCCGCACGTCTCGCCCGCGTTCGCGCTCTGGCAGGTGCCGCGCGTGGCGCAGGAGTCCGGTTTGCCGGCCGCCGACCTCGAGGCGATGGTGGCGCGCCGGACCGAGGGACGCTTCCTCGGCCTCTTCGGCGAGCCCCGGGTCAACGTCCTCCTCCTCAATCTCGACGTCCGGGCGCGGGCGCCTGGCGCCGGAGCGAACGCGGGCGGAGGGACCCCATGACCCCCCGGCACCAGGACCCCGCGCGCATGCCGGCCCTCGGGTCCCTCCTGCTCGCCGCCGCGGGACTCGTCTCCGCCGTCGGCCCCGGCGCGCTCGCGTCGGGCCTGGAGGCGCTGCCGGCACCCGAGGAGACGCCGGCCCCGGCACCCGCTCCCGCGCCGGCCCCGGCTCCCGAGGAAGAGAAGCCGGGCTTCTTCGAGAGCGTCCGGCTCTCGGGCTTCGTCGACCTCTACGCCTCCTACAACGCGAACCACCCCTCCACGCGCGACAACTTCCTCCCCGGGACCGGCTCGACGGCGAAGAAGGCGAACCAGCTCGGAGTGAACCTCGTCGCCGTCGAGGCCGTGAAGGACGCCGAGCCGCTCGGCTTCCGCGTGGTCCTGAACTGGGGGACTGCCACCGACGTGATCCACGCAGGCGAGCCGACGGGGACGGGCATCTCCCCGGACGTCTGGGAGGTGCTCCAGTACGCCTCGATCGCCTGGAAGGTGCCGGGGAGCCAGCTTCTCCTGGAAGGGGGAATCCTGCCCTGCCACGTCGGCGCGGAGAGCCTCTTCTCGAAGGACAACCCCCACTACACCCGCTCCTTCGTGGCCGAGTACACCCCCTGGTACCAGGCCGGGATCAAGGCGTCCTTTCCGCTCGGCGCCGGTCTCACCGGTCAGCTCCACGTCGTGAACGGCTGGCAGGTCATCGGGGACAACAACGACGGCAAGTCGTTCGGGGCGCAGCTGGCCTACAGCTCCGGCCCGATCGACATCGCCCTCAACGGAATCGCCGGCCCCGAGCTCCCCGACGACACCTCTCACTGGCGGGCCTTCGGCGACCTCGTCGTCACCTGGCGGGCCACACCGTCGCTGACGGTCAGCGGCGAGCTGGACCTGGGCAGTCAGAGCCGGCCCGGGCTCGACGCCGCCACGTGGTGGGGCGCCTTCGTCTCCGCGCGAGCCGCCCTCTCCGGGAGAGTCGCGATCGCCGCTCGCGTCGAGCGGTTCTCGGACCCCGACGCCGGCATCTCGGGCCTCGCCCAGAGGCTCTGGGGCGTGACCGGAACCCTCGAGGTCCGTCCGCACCCGCGCCTGATCCTGAAGCTCGAGGGGCGCTACGACCGGTCGACGGAGCCCGCCTTCGACGGTCCCGTCGCCGGAGAAGGGAACGAGAGCGAGGTCCTCGCCGTCCTGGGTGCCGTGGCGACGTTCTGAGAACGCGGCACGGCGCCCGCGACCGCGCCGCGATAATCGAAGCCGTGCCCAGACCTCCCGACGACCGCCGGCCCGATCCCGAGGCCTTCCTCCGCCGCGCGGCCCGCGACGCGCGGCCGGGGAAGCTGAAGGTCTACCTCGGGATGGCGGCGGGCGTCGGGAAGACCTACAAGATGCTCGACGACGCCCACCACCTGCGGAAGCACGGGGTGGACGTCGTCATCGGCTACGTGGAGCCGCACGGCCGCCCGGAAACGGAGGCCCGGATCGGCGACCTGGAGGTCGTCCCCCGAAAGCAGGTCGGCTACCGGGGCGTCGTCATCGAGGAGATGGACCTCGACGCCGTCCTCAGGCGCCGGCCGGACGTCGTCCTCGTCGACGAGCTGGCCCACACGAACGCCCCGGGGAGCCGGAACGAGAAGCGGTGGAAGGACGTCGAGGAGATCCTGGCCGCCGGGATCTCGGTCCTGGCGGCCGTGAACGTCCAGCACCTGGAAGGGGTGCAGGACGTCGTCGGCTCGGTCACGGGGATCGAGGTCCGCGAGAGGCTCCCCGACCGGGTCGTCCGCGACGCCGACGCCCTGGTCGTCGTCGACCTTCCCGTCGAGGAGCTGAGGGAGCGGATCCGGGACGGGAAGGTGTACGCCGCCGAGAAGGCGGAGCAGGCGCTCGCGAACTTCTTCACGGAGGAGAAGCTGACGCGCCTCAGGGAGCTGACCCTCTTCCAGACGGCCGACCACATCGAGGCCGAGACGCAGGAGAGCGCGGCCGCCGAGTCGGCGGCGCCGCAGGCTCGCGTGGCGGCGGCGATCCCTCTCGACCCGGACGTCGGGCGCCGCCTGATCCTCCGGGCGTCGCGGGTTGCGGGCCGGATGAACACCCGCTGGTTCGCCGTCCACGTGAGGCGGAGCCGCGAGCGCCCGGAGCGCCTCTCGGCGCGCGAGCACCGGCAGCTGACCGAGAACGTCCAGCTCGCGATGACCCTCGGCGCCACCGTCGTCTTCCGCGAGTCCGACGACGTCGTCGGGACCCTGCTCCGCTTCGCGGAGGAGGAGAACGTCGGCGTGCTGCTGGTGGGGGCCCCCTCGCGGCGCGGCGCCCTGGCGCGCGTCGCCCCGGGGATCGTCGCCCGGCTCGTCGATCGGGCGGACGGCCTGGACGTTCTCGTCACCGACGTCCGCCGCGACGAGCCCTCCGACTGAGACCGTCCGCGCGGATCGGCGCCCGTCGCGACCTGCCGCGTCCCGCTCCGGCCGGCGGCACCGTCTACACTCTCCCCCGTGTCGTCCGCCGCCCGGATCGCCATCTTCCTCGTCGTCGTCCTCTCGGTCTGGTCGCTCTTCCACGCCTACTTCGTCTTCCGCCTCTTCTCGCTCCCTCTCGTCACGGCCCACGCGTCGAGGGCGGTGCGCTGGGGCGTCCTCCTCGTCCTCTTCCTGAGCTACCCCGTCGGGCGGGTCCTCTCCCGCGACCTCCCTGGCCCGTTCTCCTCGTCGGTCGAGATGGTCGGGGCGGTCTGGATGGGGTTCCTCTTCCTCGGCACCGTGGCGTTCCTCTCGGCGGACCTCCTGACCGGCTTCGGGAAGCTCTGGCCCTCCGCCGCGGTGCCGGCGCGGACGGCCGCGCTCGTCGTGGCGCTCGCCCTCTCGGCCGTGGCCGTCGTCCAGGGGCTGCGCCCCCCGCGCGTCGTCCCGCACGAGGTCGTCCTCCCGGGGCTGCCGGAGGAACGCGACGGTCTGCGCGTCGTCCAGCTGACGGACCTCCACCTCGGGAGCCTGCTCGGCCCGCGGTGGCTCTCGCGGCGCCTCGACCAGGTGGCCTCCCTCGCTCCCGACCTCCTCGTGGTCACGGGCGACCTCGTCGACAGCGAGAACGGCTCGGTGGAGCCGCTCGTCCCCCTTCTCTCGCGCCTCTCGGCGCCGCTCGGCGTCTGGGGGGTCAGCGGGAACCACGAGTTCTACGCCGGGCTCGAGAAGAGCCTCGCTCTCTACCGCCGGGCGGGGATCCGCGTCCTGTCCGACGAGTGGAAAGAGGTCGTCCCCGGCCTCGTCCTGGCCGGCGTCGACGACCTGACGGCCCGCCGGCAGTTCGGCCGGCGCGAGGACCCGCTGCCGAAGGCCCTCGCGGGGGCGCCCGCGACCGCCGCGAAGGTCCTCCTCTCGCATTCGCCGATGAAGGTCGAGGAGGCCGCGAGCCTCGGCGTGGGGCTGATGCTCTCCGGCCACACGCACGGCGGGCAGATCTGGCCCTTCTCCTACCTCTCGGCGATCCCCTATCCCCGCAACGTCGGGCGGTTCGAGGTGGGGACGATGACGCTCCTCGTCTCCCGCGGCACGGGCACCTGGGGCCCGCCGATGCGCCTCTTCCGCCGATCCGAGATCCTCGTCGTCACCCTGCGCGCCGGGGGGGCGGCGAGTAGAACGTAGAATGGAGCTCTGACCCCACGGTGTTGGGCGTTCACCTGCACGCGGCGGACTACGAGTGGGAGACGCTGCGTGTCCGGGCGCTCTCGGGGCTGTGGGGGCCGGCGCGGTACTTCGCGCAGCTGGGCCGCGAGCTCCGGGCGTATCCGGGGACGCTGACGCTCGACGAGTCCCTGGAGCTCCTGAGGCGGAAGCTCGGGTCGATGGGGGCGGAGGGGGTCTCGGCCGGGGACGTGCTCGCGCACGTCGCGGCGCGGCTGAGGAGCGATCCCCCCGACGACCTGGCGAGCCACCCGGGAATCCGGGCCGAGGCCGCCCCCATCGGCGCGCGGCTGCGCGGCCTCGAGCGGTTCTTCCGGCCTCGCGCGGAGGAGCTCCGCCGGGTCCTCGAGCCCGTCGACCTCGGCGAGGGGTCCCGCTGCGTGATGCTGGGGGGCGACGCCGAGAAGCTCCTCCTCGCCTGGGACCTCACGCACGGGCGGCCCGCGTCGTTCTTCTTCCTCAGCCGCCAGAAGCTGATGAGCTCCCCCGCCGAGCAGGCGGTCCTCCAGGAGAACGCGGATGCCGTCGTCCCCGGGGGCTACACGACCCGCGTGAACGGCCCGGCGCCCGCCTTCACGAGGCCCCGCGTCTGGGCCGACAACTCGCTCGTCGCCAGCACCGTCTTCCAGCTCGTCGCGGCGGCGCAGGACGTCTCCGCGAGGACGGGAGAGGCCTTCGAGGACGCCTTCCTCCGCCTCGCCGTCCGCGAGCTGAGGGAGGGGACGCTGCAGGCGGCGCGGCGGTGCCAGCCCGTCCTCTTCGGCACGCCGCACGAGGCCGTCGCCGGCGCCCTGCGGAAGGCGATGGACGGGGGCGCGTTCCGCAGGAGGACGCTCGAGGTCTTCGAGGAGTTCTACCGCGAGCACCTGAAGGACATCCGCGACGTCGGCATCGTCGAGCTCGGCTCGATCGGGAGCCAGCCGCTCCTCCTCCTCGCCGCGCTCGACTACCTGAAGTCGCTCGACGAGGCGGACCCCGCCTTCGCGGCCCTCTCGGACTCCCGGCGCGAGATGGCCCGGGACCTCGCGCGGAACGACAAGGGGATCCGCCGGATCGTCGTGGTCGGCTTCTCGGCGCGGCGGGCGTGGGAGGGCGTGACCCTCGGAGGCGTCGTCGTCCCGAGGCCGCCGTCGATCCCGCTGACGCACCTCGTCGAGCCCTTCCGGACGTTCGACCTGTCGCACGACTGGGAGAGCGGCCAGACCGTGGCGGTCCCCCGCGGACCGCTCGAGGAGGCGGCTTCGTACTGGGTGTCGCTCCTCCTGCGGAACGCGATGGTCGAGCGGCCCGCCATGCCCGGTCCCGCCGTCGCCGCGGGGCCGCAGTTCCTCGGCCCCGGGACGTCGATCTGGGACGAGGGGTTCACCGAGGTCGAGTCCGCCCGCGCCCGGACGAACCCGACGGTCGCCGTCGACTTCGACCAGACGATGGCGGACTGGGACGTCTTCGAGGACCGGTTCGTCCTCCGGCCCGGGTTCCCGCGGCTGCTCGCGGCGCTCCGGGAGCGCGGCTACCGGCTCGTCCTCGTGACCGGGACCTACCGGTTGCGCCTGAGGCTGTTCCTCCACCAGCACCCGGAGGTGGCGCGGGCCCTCGACCTGGCGATCACTCAGGAGGACCTGGCCGCCGCGGACGAGTCCGTCGTCCGGAGGGCCTACCCGGGGGCCCATGCCGCCGCCGTCGCGCGGTTCCTCGCGAGGAAGCCGGGGCTGAGGAAGGACGTCCTCCGCCTGGGCCACCGCGCGATCCTCGAGGACGAGCCGCTGGTCCGCGAGACCCTCTCGGAGCTCTACCCCGCGGCGCTCGTCGAGACGAGGGTCCTCCTCCTCCCGCCCTTCTACGCGTCCGACTTCCGCGGGGCGAACGAGGACGACACCGCGGAGGAGCTCGCCCGTGAGGTCCTTTCCCGGCTCGACGGGCTCGCGGACTGACCCCGCCCGTCCCGTCGCCGCGGTGCGCGCTGGCGAGCCCCCGGGGAATCGTTTAGCCTAGCTCGCGCGAACCGGGTGACGCGCCGGGAGTGAAGAATGCCGTCCGTCGACGAGCTCATCGAGACCGTTCGGGAGGAGATCCGCCGCGGCGACGTCCTGGCCGCCTGGGACACGGCGTCCGAGCGGATCGAGGCCGGCGAGAAGAGCCACGAGCTCCTCTACTGGGGCGTCCTGGCCCTGGCGAGGGCCGGCGCCACGGAGCAGGCGCTGGCGCACTACGCGCCCCTGGCCGAGGCCCTGAAGGGGGACGTCCCGCGGAAGCTGAGGATCCGGATCGGCTCGCTCTTCGCCAGGCTCCAGAAGGACCGGGCCCTGACCGGCCCCGCCGCCGAGCGGGCGGAGCGGCTGGCCCGCGCGGCCCGCGCCTACGAGGACGTCTTCACCCTCGACCCCGACCCCTTCCCGGGCGTCAACGCCTCGACGCTCTGGCTCCTCGCCGGCGAGAGGGACCACGCCCGATCGATCGCCTCCCGTGTGCTGGCGCTCTGCGCCACGCAGCAGCCCTCCGAGGCCGAGGACGCCTACTACCTCCGGGCGAGCGAGGCCGAGGCGGCGCTCGCCCTGGGCGACCGCGACGCGGCGGCGGCCGCGCTCGCCCGGGCCGCCTCCAGCGTGGGGCGCGACTACGCGGCGCTCGCGGGGACGCGCAAGCAGCTCCGCCTCCTCTGCTCCGCCGAGGGGGTCGACACGTCCCTCCTCGCCCCGCTCGCCACGCCGAGCGTCGTCTACTATCTCGCCCCCGCGGGCGCCGCGTCGCTCCCCCCGGAGCGGGAGAGGGCCCTGCGCGGGCGGGTCGACCGCGCGCTCGCCGAGCGCCGCGTCGGCTTTGTCTTCGGGTCGCTCTCGGCCGGGGCCGAGATCGTCTTCGCCGAGGCCGCGCTCGAGAAGGGGCTCGAGCTGAAGGTCATCCTGCCGTTCGAGACCGAGGAGTACCGGCAGCTGATGGTGGCGCCGTACGGCGGGGAGTGGCTCGCCCGGTTCGACCGGTGCCTCGCCGCGGCCACGCCGCCGGTCCACTTCGCCACGACCGACTCGTTCCTCGGGGACAACGGCCTCTTCCTCTACGCCAGCCGGATGGCGATGGGCCTCGCGCTGACGAAGGCGAACACGCTCGACACCGAGGCGCGGCTCTTCGCCGTCCGCGAGGAGCTGGCCGAGGGCGAGGGGCACCGGTTCGTCGACCACGAGGCCGGGTTCTGGACCGGCTGCGGCTTCCCGGCCGACACGGTCGACGAGCTCCCGCCGCCCCCGCCGGGGGCCCCGGAGCCGCTCCGCCGCGAGGCGCCGCAGCGCTCCGGCGGGCGCGTCGTCAAGTCGATGCTCTTCGGCGACGTGAAGGGGTTCAGCAAGCTCCGCGAGGCCCAGCTCCCCATCTTCGCCCGGGAGATCCTCGGCACCTTCTCGCGGGTCCTCGAGTCGTTCGGGCCGAGGGTCCCGGTGAAGAACACGTGGGGCGACGCGCTCTACGTCGTGGCCGAGGACGCGGTGACGGGCGCCGACTGCGCCCTCAGCCTGCAGGAGGCGATCGCCACGCTGAGGCCGGAGAGCCACGGGCTCCCCGCCCACCTCGGCCTCCGGCTGGGCGGGCACACGGGGCCGGTCTTCCCGATCGACGACCCGGTCCTCGGCTACCGGAGCTACATGGGCGTCCACGTCAGCCGGACGGCCCGGATCGAGCCGATCACGCCCGTGGGGTCCGTCTACGTGACCGAGGCCTTCGCCGCCGCCCTCGCCCTCGACCGGGCCGGGCGCTTCTCGACGGAGTACGTCGGGCACATCCCGGCGGCCAAGGACTGGGGGAAGCTCCGGGTCTACGTGCTCCGGCGCGCCCCGGTGGCGGCCGCGCTCACGGCTTGACGATCCGGTAGCCGAGCGCGAGGAGCGTCCTCACGGTCTCGAGCGCCGTCCGCCGGTCGTACTCCCGCTCCTCCTCGGGGAGCTCGTCGTACGGGACGAGGCAGGGGTGCTCCCGCCTCTCGTCGTCCCGGACGGGGCCCCACCGCCAGCCGTCGGCGAGCCGCCCGGCAGCCCAGTTCTCGTGCGTGTTCCGGGCGAGGAGCTCGGTCAGCTCGGAGACCCCGGGCGGGACCTCGACGCCCGCGGTGTCGATCGGCCGGGGAATGTAAGCGGCCGCTCCCCCGGAGCCGGGTTCGGGGGGTCGATCCCTCGTCGTCGCGCCCATGCCGAGCACCCTCGCGAGGATCATCACACGGAACCCGGGAGGTGCGCGGGAGCACTAGAATCCGGCAGCCCGGGCGGCGGACCCCGGGCCGGGAGTGAGAGGCGCGAGATGACCTTCTCGGTGACGGCCCGGTCCGGCGGCACGCGCGCGGCGACCAGGAGGGCGGCCCTCCTCACGGCCCTCCTCCTCGCGGGCCTCCCGGCCGCAGGCGCGGAGCCCGCGGCGGCCCAGCCGAAGTCGCTCGAGGCCCGCCCGGCCTCCTCGCCCATCGTCCTCGACGGCGTCCTCGACGAGAAGGCCTGGGCCGACGCGGACGTGGGCACGGGATTCGTCCAGCGCGAGCCCGACACCGGGAAGCCCGAGTCGCAGCGGACGGAGGTCCGGGTCGTCTACACCCCGACCACGCTCTACGTCGGGCTGAGCCTCTACGACGACGAGCCGGGCCGGATCATCTACAAGGAGATGCAGCGCGACCAGCCGCTGTGGCGGGACGACGCCGTCGACGTCGTCCTGGACACGTTCGACGACAAGCGGAACGCCTACCTCTTCGAGACCAACTCCAACGGCGCCCGGACGGACGCGCTGATCACCGAGGAGGGACGCGACTTCAACCTGAACTGGAACGGGGTCTGGGACGTGGCGGCGAAGCGGACCCCAGAAGGCTGGTTCGCCGAGATGGCGATCCCCTTCACGACGCTCCGCTTCGACCCGAAGGCCCAGGCGTGGGGGTTCAACGTCCTGCGCTACATGCGGCGGCGCGCCGAGCAGTCGTTCTGGGCCCCGATCCTCCTCGACGCCGACGTGAAGCGGGTCTCGCGGTACGGCCGGCTGACGGGGATCCGGGACGTCCGCGAGGGGTGGAACCTCAACGTCAAGCCGTTCGTCACGGGCGCCCTGAAGTCCTCGCTCACCCCCTCCGGGGAGTACAGGGACGACGACTCGGTCGACTTCGGCGGCGACCTCAAGTGGGGGATCGCGCGGGCCCTCAGCCTCGACCTGACGGTGAACACCGACTTCGCCGAGACCGAGGTGGACGACCTCCAGACGAACCTGACGCGCTTCTCGCTCTTCCAGTCCGAGAAGCGGGAGTTCTTCCTCGAGAACGCCGGGATCTTCGAGTTCGGGCCGGGGGCCGTCGGGAACGGGATGGTCACCGCGATGAGCGTCGGCGCGCTCTCGTTCGGCGCCAGCGGCAGCAGCGGCACCGCCCCGCTGATGAAGGTCTTCCACTCCCGCCGGATCGGGATCGGGCCGTCCGGGGAGGAGGTCCCGATCGACTTCGGCGGCCGGGTGACCGGCCGGCTCGGCGACTGGAACCTGGGCGTCCTCGACGTCCAGACCGACGACGCGGACCTCCTGGCCGGCACCGGCCAGATCCCGAGCACGAACTTCGCGACGATGCGGGTGAGCCGCAACATCGGCGAGCGCTCGACGGCGGGGATGATCTTCACGCAGCGCGCCGAGGACGCGAACACGAACCGCGTCTTCGGCCTCGACCTCCACCTGCGTCCCACGAAGGAGCTCGCCATCGACGGCTACGGCGCCGTCAGCGACAACACGGCGCCGGACGGGGAGTCCGACTGGTCGGCGGCCCTCGTGGGGACCTGGAACGGCAGCGTCTGGCACGCCCAGGCCGGCTGGGTCCGCATCGGGGAGGACTTCGACCCCGAGGTGGGCTTCCTCCTGCGGCGGGGCGTCGACCGCTACAACGGCCGGGTCACCTACGAGCCGTGGCTGCGGACCCGGTCGATCCTGAACCTCCACTTCGAGGCGGACGCCCAGGTCTACTACGGCATCGACGGGCGGAAAGAGACCGAGGAGTACCGGGTCGACCTCTTCGGCCTGAGGACGACGAGCGCGGCCGAGGCCAAGGCGTTCGTCACCGAGACGTTCGACTCGCTGACCGCGCCTTTCCAGATCGCGCCCGGCGTCGTGATCCCCCCCGGCGACTACCGCTTCGACGCCGCGGGCCTCTCCTTCCTGACGCACAGCAGCAAGCCGGTCTCGGTCGAGGGGCAGGTGCTGGCGGGCGAGTTCTACGACGGGAACCGCCAGAGCGGGAGCCTCCTCCTCCGCCTCCGTCCCAACCGGTTCCTCCGCTCGGAGACGACGGTCGAGGTCAACAACGTGACGCTGTCGACCGGCGACTTCACCGCGAAGATCTTCCGCGAGCGGATCGCCCTCGCGCTCGACCCGAAGCTCCTGGCGAACCTCTACCTCCAGTACAACGACCTCGCCCAGCTCGCGTCGGTGAACTTCCGGTTCAACTGGAACTACCGGCCCGGCTCGGACGTCTTCCTCGTCTACAACCAGACGTGGGTCGCCCCGAGCCTGTCGAGCATGGTCCGGAAGGACCGCCAGCTGATGCTGAAGGTGACCTACCTCTTCCAGATGTAGGTCCGCCCCCCCGGCTACGCCAGCCGCGCCCGGCGGACCACGCCAAGAACGCCGTTGGCGCGGAACTCGGCGAGGAGCTCCTCGGCCGGCGAGCGCTTCGCGTCGATCCTCCGGTCGAGGACGTCGAGGGCCGCCGCGGCGTCCCCCTCGCCCCTGAGGGCGAGGCCGCGGCGCGCGGCCCCGACGAGCTCGCGCGACAGGGCCGGGACGGACCGCCCGCGGACGTCCGTGTCGAACGGGAGCACCGTCGACGCCTCGAGCAGCTCCGTCCAGAACGCCAGCGGCTCTCCGAGGGCGAGCGCCTCGGCCTCGCCGAGGTCCGCGAGGAGCCCCGCGACGAGCGCCACCGAGACGAGCTCCTCGCCGGGGGGCTGGGCGGAGCTCGAGCGGTTCTCGATCACGACCTTCTCGAGGCTCGACTCCAGGTACTCCTCGATCTCCCCGCGGTCCCACGCCTCGACGAGCGCGCCGGCCTCCGCCCCCTCCCGCCACTTCCAGCGGATCCGCGCGGGGCCGAAGTAGGTCCAGTCGCTCGCCGCCACGTGCGCGAGCTCGGGCACGACGCGCGTCTCGGTCCCGTCGAGCGTCCGGGCGGGCCACCCGCCGGGAGGGGCGTCGCGGAGGAACCGGAGGAGCGTCGGGTGCTCCGGGACCCACGCCAGCCCCTTCCCCTTCGTCCCGATCAGGAACATCGGGGCCGAGTCCCAGAGGAGGGCGGCGTAGTCGCGCCAGCCGAGGACCTCGCGGCGGGGGATCCCCACCCTCGAGGCGTCGGCGGCGAAGCGGCTGTCCTCCGGAACGTGGTCCCTCCAGGCGAGCGGCCGGACCGAGAGGCGCCCACCGTAAGCGCCGGAGAGGTCGGGGTCGTTGCGGAGGAGAAAGTTGAGGAGGCCCGAGAGCCGGTGCAGGACCCGCGTGGCGCGCGGCGCGTCGGAGAACGGGACGTCGACGATCTCCTGGACGGCCGCCTTGTCGACGATCGTCCAGTGGTGCCAGCCGCGCTCGCGGATCGCGTAGTCGTAGCTCGGCCGTCGGGTCCGGAACCGGTAGTAGGCCTCGGGGGTCGGCGCGAGCGTCGGGTGGACGCCGCACCCGAGCGGGACGAACCCGAGGGACAGGAGCGGCGCGAACGCCTCCTCCTCGAGCGAGCGCAGCTGCGCGGCGAGCTGCGCGAGGGAGGGAGCGGGGGCGGTCGCGATCTCCAGGAGGGGCCCGGTGTCGGTCGTCACCACCTGCCGCGAGGCGATGCACGGTCCGGCGGGGGCGACGTCCCGCACGACGCCGTCCTCCTTGGCCCGCCAGCCGGCCGCGGCGAGGAGGTCCCAGAGGGCGAGGAAGGCCTCGGGCGGCGCCGGGGAGAGGTCGCCGGCGGCGACGACCGGCATCTCCAGCTCGGCGGCGACGAGCACGGCCGCCTCAGAGCGCCGCGAGCCTCTGGCAGAGGGGCTCGATCATGTCGCGCTCCACGATCCTCACGCGGCAGAAGCTGTCGTCCCAGCGGGGGTGCGTGTGCGAGAAGCTCGACCCCCCGAGGACCCGGATCCCGCGGGCCTTCAGCTCGGAGACGATGTCCCGCGACGGGGCCTCGACGCCCATGATCGCGACGCCCGGGTGGGTCGGCAGGACGTGGAGGCCCGCAGCCTCGAAGGCCCGGACGACCCTCTCCTTCTTCCGGACCGCCTCGCCGCGGACCTCGTCGATCACCTCCGACTCGAGCACGGCCTTCGCCAGGACGGCCCCGACGATGCACGGCTCGAACGGCGTGTGGACCTGCCGGTAGTACCGGGCGAGCGGCGCGGAGAGGAACATGTAGCCCACGCGCTCGCCCGCGAGCCCGAGGGCCTTGGAGAAGGACCGGGCGACGATGACGTTCGGGTGGCGGCCGACGAGGTGGATCGCCGACTCCGAGTCGTCCACGTAGTCGCCCCACGCCTCGTCGACCAGGAGGACCGCGTCGTGCCGGTCGCACGTGACGGCCAGCCGCTCGATCTCGTCGAGGCCCCAGTGGAGCCCGAGGGGGTTGTTCGGGTTGTCGACGTACACGATCGAGACGGCGTGGCCCGCGAGCTCCCGCTCCAGGCCCTCGCGCGGGAGCCGGTAGTCCGACTCGTCCAGGAGCAGGGACCGGTACGTCCCGCCCGACGCCACGAACTCCGAGGGGATCTCTCCGAACTGGGGCCCGACCCCGAGCATCACGTCCCCCCGGAGGAGCTTGTGGATGACGCGCTCCATCAGGTTGAAGCTGCCGTGACCGAGGAAGAGGTTCCGCGCCGTGACGCCGTCGGCCCCGTAACGGGCGAGGAGGAACGGCTTGACGAGCGTCTCGTACCCGACCTCCGGGTACCGGGAGACGAGCTCCGGGTCGAGGTCGCGCAGGGCCGCCGCGATCACCCGCGCCGTCCCGTGCCGGAAGTATCCCGACGCGCAGTCGATGACGGGGACGACCTGCGGGACCTCGACCGGCTCCGGGGGCTCCGGGTAGGCCCCGGGCCGGTCCTGGAAGACGCGGGCCGAGACGACGTACGTGTCGCGCCGGTAGTCGAGCAGCGCGTCCCGGATCTTCAGGGCCCGCCCCTCCCTCTTCTCATCTCCACCCCTGTCGACCGCTCCGGGCCGCGGCATCGCCCTCGCCGCCAGCCCTGAGGACCCGCCGGAGCCCCGCGGCGCCGTGCGCGCCGGGACGCCCCGAGTCTAGCAGCCCCGTCACGCGCGCGGCCCGCCCTGGATGGCCCGCAGGCGCCCGACGAGGACGCGGATGATCCCTCGCGCGATCTCGTGCTGGTCCTGCATCAGGTCGAAGAGCGACTCCTGGTCGAGCGTCAGGAGGAGGGAGTCCTCCGCGGCGGAGACGGAGGCGGTCCGGGGCTCCGAAGAGAGGGCGGCCAGCTCCCCGACGACCGCGCGCTCGGCGACCTCGGCGACCACGCGGTCCCCGACGTGGACGCGGAGGCGGCCCGCCGCCACGACGTACGTCGTGGTCCCGGGGTCGCCCTTGCGGAAGAGGACCTCCCCCCTGCGGACGCGCACCTCGCGGGTCCGGCCCGCCACGTCGGCGAGCACGTCGTCCGGGACCTCCGCGAAGATCTCGGCCGTCTTCAGGACGAGGACCCGGTCGAGGGGGGAGAGCGCCTCGCCGTTGGCGGCCCAGGCCGACGGCGCGGCGGCCGGCGCCGGGCCCTCCCCGGCCGGCCTCGTGGCCCGGGCCACCGGCGCGGCGCGCACGCGCTGGCAGAGGACGGCGACGATCCCCCGGACGACCTCGATCCACGTGGAGGCCACGTCGTGCAGGTCGACGTCCGAGAGGCGGAGGAGCCGGGACGGCTCGGTGGCCGTCACCCGCTCGGGAGCGGCCTCGGGCTCCAGCGCGGAGAGCTCGCCGAAGGTCTGCCCCGGCCTCAGGAGCGACGCGGGCTCGCCCGGGGCCTCCAGGCGGAGCGACCCCTCGGAGACGACGTACATCGCCCGCCGGAAGTCCCCCTCGCCCCACACCTCCTCCCTCGCCCCCACCCGCACCTCCGAGAGGCGCGGGGCCAGCTCGGCGAGGATCTCGTCGTCGATCTCGCGGAAGATGCTGACCCCGCGCAGGACGCGCACGCGGTCGACGACCGAGAGCCTTCGCTCGCCCTCCCCGCCTCCCGCCCAGCGCGCCGCGGCCGTCTCGCGGACGAGGAGGTCGTCGTCCTCGAGCAGCTCGCGCCGGCGGCCCTCCGGAAGGCCCTCCGGGCGCGCCGCCAGCGCGTCGACGGCGCACGCCCGGATCCAGCTCCCGGCCCTCGGCCTCCCGGAGAGGAGCCGTTCGAGGTGCTCCGGGGCAGAGAGGGGGGCCTCCTCGCTCCGCTCGGCCAGGACCGGAAGGGCGCTCCGGGCGTGCGCGCGGTCGACGCGGGTCTCGAAGAGCTCCAGCGCCAGGTCCCTCTGGGCCGCCGAGAGCCCCAGGCCCGAGGCGACCCGGAGCATCGCCTCGGGGTCGAGGAGGAACGAGAGGAAGAGGCAGATCCTCCGCTGCGTCCGGACGAGCTCCTGCCCCAGCGCCGCGACGAGGAGCTCGGCCCCGGGGGTGTCCGCGAGGTCGCGCCGGGCCGCCACGAGGAGGCTGCCGCGCCGGGCTTCCTCCCTCAGGCCGTTCTCGACGATCCTCCGGTCGGGGCCGGCCGCCCGGAAGCCGCACTGGCGGAGCGACCAGAGGACGTCGGAGAGGAGCTGGCGCTCGGCGAACGCCAGCTCTCCGACGAGGAACCGCGTCGCGGTCGCGTCGTGGACGCGCCCGAGCACCTGGACGACGGCCCGGCGGAGAGAGGGCGAGCTCCCGGGCGCCTGGTAGGCCGAGACGAGGGCCCGCGAGGCGGCCTCCGGGGACTCGAGGAGAGCCCGCACCGCCTCGGCCCGGAGCCCCGGCACCTCCAGGCAGGCGACGAGGAGGGGCCAGAGCTCCGGCTGCCGGACGTGGCCCGCCGAGCGGACGGCCGTCCGCCGGACGGCCAGGTCCGCGTCCACCAGGAGGAGGGCGAGCCCTGAGGCCGCCCGCGCTCCTCCGACCTCCCCCAGGGCCCCGGCCGCCGCCGCGCGCTCCGCCCCGTCGGCCGAGCGCGCGAGCCGGTCCAGCTCCAGGAGGGCGGGGTGGCCGTCCGGGACGCCCGCGTGCCGCGCCAGGGCGACGAGCGCCCCGAGCCGCGTGGCGGGGTCCTTCGCCCCGGAGGCCTCTTCCAGGAGCGGCCGGACCGACTCCCGCCCCGACGCCCCGAGGGCCCGGAGGAGGGCTCCCCGGGCTGCCGCCTCCTCGGACGCGAGCCGGGCCGAGAGGAGCGGCACCCAGCCCGCGTCGCCGGAGCGCTCGACCGCCCCGTAGGCCCCGGCGCGCACGGCCGGGTCGGGGTGCGCCAGGACCCGCCGGAGGAGGTCCGGGAGGCGCGGGTGCTCGGCCTCCTCCAGCAGCCGCAGGCAGTAGAGGACCTCGGCGGGACGCGGGCTCGAAAGGCCGCGTTCGAGGATCTCGAGGCTCGCCGGGTCGTTCACCGTGAGGTCGGCGCCGGTCACGCCGCGGCGCCTCAGCGCGGTCGTCAGGGCGCCGGGGAACGCCCTTCCGACCGAGACGGCCGCCCCGAGCCAGCCGAGGAGGACGGGGAGGAACGCGGCGGTCAGCCCGACGGCCGAGACGCCGAGCCCCTTCGTCAGGAGGAGGAGCACCGCGCCCGTGAGGCCGCCGGCGATCGGAGCGGCGATCGTCTCGGCCGCCGTCTGCACCCGCACCCGCCGCTCCCGCGAGAGCGGCTGGTAGAGCGAGTAGTAGGCCGGCTGGCCGAGCGCGCCGGTCAGCAGCCTCTCGAGGAGCCTCATCGCGACGACAGCCCAGAAGAGGGCCGGGGACGGCAGGCCGGAGCGGCCCACGTGGAGGACCACGAGCGCGGCGAGGAGGAGGGCCGCCGGGGTCGCGACGAGACCGCCCATCAGGCCGAAACGGAGGAGGAAGCGGCCCGAGAGGAGCGAGCGCAGGACGAGGCCGAGGACGCTGGCGACGGCGGTGAAGCGGCCGAGGAACACCGCGACGTCGGCGGCCCGGGGGAACGTCTCGGCGACCTGGAAGTAGAAGACGTTGTTGACGAAGAAGCCCGCCGACAGGACGAGCGCGTACGTCAGGAAGATCAGGAGGAGGAACCGCTCGCGCCCCACCGCGCCGAGCTCGCCCCAGCCGGAGGGGGCGCCGCGCCGGTCGGGCCCGTGGGCGATCCGCCCGCGAAGGACGCGCGCCGACACGGCGAAACCGAGGAAGGTCAGGACGAAGCCGAGGACCGACAGGAGGAGGAGCTCCGTGGTCCCGAGGAGCCGGGTCAAGAGAGGCAGGACCGAGCCGCCGGCGATCGCCGCGACGATCTCCCCCGCCCCGATCAGGCCGAACAGCCGCTTCCCCTGCCGCACCGTGAACGTCCGGTTGGCGCTGCTCCAGAGGACGATGTTCGTGAAGTGGAGCTCGACGCCGCACCAGACGAAGAGGGCGAACGCCGGCCAGGCGGCCGTCGAGGAGCGCAGGACGAGGAAGAGCGCCAGGGGGACCGCGGCCAGGACGAGGAGCGTCAGGAGCTGCATTCTCACGAACGAGAGGCGCCGGCCGGCCCAGAGGTGGAGGAGGCCCGAAGCCGGCAGGACAAGCGACGCGGCGATGTAGACCCACGGGACGTCGGCCGCCGGATACCGCGCGAGGAAGAGGGCGGCCCCGGCGGTGAGGGTGAAGAGGCGGGGCAGGCCGAGGAAGACCGCCTGCAGGAAGCAGAGGGCGACGGCCTTCCCCTCCCCCTCCTCGACGTCGAGGAGCCCCCGCAGCAGTCTCTTCATCGCTTCGCTCGGAGGCGTCCGCCGCTCCGGCCGGGCGGTCCCTCAGGCGGAGGCGGCGTCGCGCGCGAGGAGGCTGCAGGCATCGAGGAGGCCCGGGACGAGGGCCGCGTTCTCCCCCGCGACCTCGTAGAGCCGCGTCGGCTCCAGGCGGACGAGGTGGCACGCTCCCCGCGCGGCGGCCGGGCGCGAGCCCGGGAGGACCCCGAAGAAGCCGAGCCGCCCGAGGACGTTGCCGCTCCCCGCGGGCGCCTCCACCTCGCCGTCCACGACGACGTAGAAGGAGTCCCTCGGCTCGCGCGGGCTCGGCAGGCGCTGCCCCTCCTTGAGGAGCCTCTCCTCGGAGGCCGAGGCCAGGGCGACGAGGACCTCGGAGGGAAGGGACGAGAACGCGGGGACCGACCGGAGGAGGCGCGCCCGCAGGTAGCCGGACCGGGCCTCGCCCAGCTCCTCCTCCGCCGCGGCTCCCCGGCCGACGACGGCGTCGAGGCGGTCGCGGACGTCGAACTTCAGGCGCGCCCGGTGCTTCTCCCAGGAGGCCCTGTCGCGCGCCACGATGCCGAGGGCCGCGACGTCCTGGACCATCGGGTCGGGGTGGAAGAGGGCGGCGACGAGGTCGCGCGGCACCTCCGGGGCGACCTTGCCGAGCGTCTCCAGCGCGACGATCCGGGTCCAGGGGCCGATCCGGTCGAACTCACGGTGGGCCACCGCGCCCAGGGCGTCCAGGAGCTCGAGGCGCTGCCGGGGCACGAACGCCTCGAGCTTCCGCAGCGTCTGCCCGTACGTCTGGTCCTCGAGGACCGGGAGGACCATCGGCTTGAGCCCCTCGGAGAGGACGAGGTCCAGGATCTCGAGCGCGTAGACCGTGGAGCGGGCCGAGTCGCTCCCGAGGCTCTCCTTGACGAGGGCGATCGCGGCGGGGTCGTGCGCCAGCGAGAGGAGGTCGAGCAGCCACGCCCGGTCCTCCTCGACCTCGGCCTCCAGGGCCTCGCGCACCTCGGCGACGTCGGCGCGCTCGCGAAGGTCGAGGAGGATCCCCATGTCCCAGGCGATCTCCCGGACCACGTCCTCGACGGCCCTCTCGACCATCGGGACCTGGTCCGGCGTGACCCGGTGGCCGGCGCGGACGAGCGAGGCCAGCGCGCGCCGCCTCACGCTCCGGTCGGGGAAGGCGAGCTTGCCGACCAGGAGCGCGTTGGCCTCCGCCCCGCCGACGGCCTCGCAGACCGCGAGGCTCCGGTAACGCACGGCCGGGTCGAGGTCGGACTTGCCGAACGCCCGGGCGATCTCGCCGAGGACCGGAGGCCCGATCCGCACGAGGGCCGACGCGGCCACCGGCGCCGTCGCGGGCACCGCCAGCTGCGAGACGAGCAGGGGCCAGAGCTCGGCGTTCCCGAGGCGCCCCGCCGCCTCCAGCGCGGCGTGCCTCACGTCCGTGTCGCGGTCCCAGAGGAGGACCGACAGCCGGTCGGCCCCCGCCCCGCTCCCCCGCCCGATGGCCATCGCCGCGAGCGAGCGGTCCTCGGCCTGCGCCGAGCGCGCGAGCTCCTCGACGCGCGAGGCGTCGACGACGAGCGCCTCCAGCTCCGAGAGGCGGCTCCAGCACCGCGTGGCGGCCTCCTGGACCGCGGCGTCGGCGTCCTCGGTCAGGGGGCCGACGCGGTCGGCCAGCTCGACGAGACCCGCCCGCTCCACGGCGCCGAGGGCGGCGATCCTGGCCGGCGCCTCCGGGGCGTCGAGCGCCGAGCGGAGCGCCTCCGGGAGGCGCGCCGGGGCGATCCGCTCGACCAGGCCGAGCGCCACCGCGCTCCGGCCGGGCCGCCCGGAGAGGAGCGCCGGAGAGAGGGCCTCGAGCGGCCCCTCGGCCCCCCGCGGCCGTTCGCCCGACTTCAGGCTCTCCACCAGCTTCCCGCGGTACTCCCGGTGGACGAGGACGATCACGACGCCCCAGAGGGCGACGATCGGGACGAGGCCGTAGAAGAGCTTCAGGGCGTCGAACGCCCCTCCCCGGCTGAAGAGGAGGAGCGCGACGCCGACGACGCCGACGGCCAGCTGCTTGGCGGTCCCCTCCACGTGCGACTGGTACGACAGCCTCTCGACGCCGGGGACCGGCTGGTAGAGGACGCGGAACGACGGCTCGAAGGCCGAGGAGCGCGCCACGACGGCCACGAGCTTGGCGAGCGCCACGAGGACGAAGAAGTGCGCGGCGCCGAGGCCCAGCCCCCCGATGACGACCCCGAACCCGGCGCAGACCGCCAGGAGGACCGGGAGGACCAGGAGCCCCACCTTCACGCCGAACTGGCCCAGGAGGCGGCCCGAGACGCCGACCTTCATCACCAGCTCGACGACCTTCGTGGCGCCGTAGAAGACGCCGATGAAGCGGGCGAGCTGCTCGGGGCCGACGAAGCGGGCGCGGGTCTCGGCGAGGAAGCTGAAGTCGACGGCGTAGAGCGCGAAGTTCAGGAGGACGACGCTGCCGGCCAGGAGGACGAAGTAGCGGGACCTCAGGAGGTCCGAGAGCCCGGCCCCCGCCCCCGGCGCCGCCGCCGTGGGCCGGGCCGGCTCGTCGGCGCCCGAGGCCAGCGTCGCGCGGAACGCCCGCGTGATGCCGGCGACCACGAGGAGCGACCCCAGGAGCCCGGCCGTGGCGAACAGCAGGAGAGGGAGCGGCCCCTCGAGCGCCTTGACGAGGAACGGGATCGAGAAGAGGCCGACGATCGTCGAGACCTCCTCGCCGGCGCCGACGAGGCCGAAGAGCCGCTTCCCCTGCCGCAGGTCGAAGAGCCGGCCCGCCAGGCCCCAGTAGCCGAGCGCGACGAGGCCGAACATCGGGCCGACGAAGACGAACATCGCGAACACGACCCAGTCGTTGCCGGTCGTGCGCGCCAGGAACCAGAAAGCCCCCGACACCACGAGGAGGACGGCGAGGTTCGCGACGAGGAGCGCCGCCACCCCCGCCGACTTCTCCAGGCGCGAGAAGGCCAGGACCGCGACGTAGCCCACCGCCGCCGCGGCGATGTAGGCGAGCGGCAGGAACGAGATCTCGAACCGGTCGAGGAAGAGGGCGTTGGCGGCCGTCAGGAAGAAGGCGCAGAAGACGCCGTTGAACAGGGAGTGGACGACGAGGGCCGCGACCCGCGTTCCCTCGCCCGGGCGGATCCCGAGCACCGAGGAGATGCGCCGCGAGATCGCCATCACCCCCTCCGTCGCCTCACCGCGTCATCCGCAGGCGAAGGAAGAACGTCCGCCCCGGCTGCGGGACCTGGGCGGCGATCGGGAAGCCGCTCGGGTTCCTCAGGGAGGGCTCGTACCAGGTCGAGTTGAAGAGGTTCTCCACCGAGAGCTGCAGGTCCAGGCCGGCCACGAGGAGGTCCCGGTAGGTCACCGCGCCTCCCAGGACCACGTAGTCGTCGATCTTCGTGTAGGGGCTCGCGGTCACGGTGGTCCCCTTGCCCGTCTTGCGCCCGAACGCCGCGTTGAGGCGGAGGTTGGCGTCGAGGCGCTCGGCGAAGAAGCGCCCGCTCGCCGAGAGGCCGAAGCGGTGGTCCGCGATGTCGCCCACGCGGAGGTCCCGGACCGTGTCCCACGGGTCGGCGTACGTGTACGTGCCGACGAACCGGTACGCCCCGGGGCTCCACTGCCCCTCGAGCTGCGCCCCGTAGATCTCGAGGGCGCCGACGTTCTGGAACTGGCTCGTGGTCCCCGTCGGGCAGGTGGCGCCCGCCGGGCACGGCAGGCCGAAGACCTCCTCGACGATCCCCTCGTAGGTGGCGCGGTAGCCGACGAGCTGGACGCCGAGGTCCCGTCCCGGGCTCCAGCCCGCCGACAGCTCGAGGTTCTTCACCTTCTCGGGGGCGAGCGTCGGGTTGTCGAGGAGGCGGGTCGCGGTCTTCTCGTACTTCTGGAAGTTGGGCGCGTCCTGGAAGGCCTCCGAGTAGATCGCCTTGAAGGTGAAGTCCGAGAGGGAGTAGATCGCCGCCAGGCGGGGGTTGGCCACGGTCCCGAAGCCGCCGCTCTCGCGGATCTTGTTGTCGTCCACGCGGACGCCGGCCACGAGCTTGAGCGGCTCGAGCGGGCGCCACGAGGCCTGGACGAAGGCGCCGAGGTCGCGGCTGCTGATCTGGTTCCCGCCCGCCACGCCCGTGGGCGTCGAGCCGGTCTCGTCGGCGGGGGGCGTGGCGGAGGTGACGTTGTTGGCCCCGATCGAGCTGTAGCGCAGCTCCACGCCTCCGACGACGTTCAGCTTGGCGGACGGCTCCCAGAAGAGGTCGAGCTCGGTCCGCAGCTGGTCGTTCGAGCGGTACTTGTAGGTCGCCGAGAAGAAGGGCGACTTGCCGAGGAGGAGGTCCTCGATCCGCAGGCTCCCCCGCTGGTAGTTCGCCAGGTAGACGTCGGCCGAGTCGGTCCCGTCCAGCTCGTGCTTCTTGTACTGGACGAAGAGGCTCCCCAGGAGCTTCCCGTCGAGGTAGCGCTGGGAGTACTTGGCGAAGACCGACGTGTGCTCCGGCGTCCAGAGGAAGCCGTTGCCGCCCGTCGCCGCGAACGTGTCGACGAGCGGGATCCCCGACGGCTCCATCTGCTGGTAGGTCTGGAAGCCGAAGAGGAAGCTCCCCGCCGTCAGCTTGCCGGAGACCATCCAGTCGTCGACGGGGCTGTCGTAGCCGCCCACGGAGCTCGCGTAGAACGACTTGTCGAACCCGCGGGCGCGCGCCGCGCCCTCCGGGGTCAGGGTGACCGCGACCGGGTTGCCCTGGGCGTCGTACGACACCGCGAAGTACGGGGCGAGCTGCTCCGGCGTGTACTTCGCCAGGAGGGCGGCCACGGCGGCCGGCGTCGTCGCGTTGAGGCTCGAGAGCTTCGTGTAGTCGACGCCGTCGTAGAAAGCCGGGTCGTAGTCCCAGTTGGGGTCGTCCTCGAGGTGCGTGAAGTCCTGGCCCTTCCACTTGCGCGCCGTCAGGCTCCAGCGCAGGCCCCCGTTCCGCGTCTGCCCGGCGACGGTCGCGTCGACCATGCCGGCGTCGAGCGAGGCGCCGACCCGCGAGTCGGTCCCCCAGAGCTTCCCCTCCCTCACGGACTGCTCCGGGTCCTTCGTGATGACGTTGATGACGCCGGCGAAGGCGTTGGCGCCGTACATCGTCGAGGCCGGCCCGTAGACGACCTCGATCCTCTCGACGTTGCTGAGCGGGAACTGGCGCGAGATCCAGGCCGTGGAGGAGGCCAGGTCGTTGTCCTCGACGCCGTCGACGAGGAGCATCGTCCGCGTCGTCTCGACGGACCGGTAGCCCCTCTGGTAGACGTTCGAGTAGGAGGCGCCGGCCCTGCGGGAGAAGTCGAAGCCCGGGAGGTCCCTCAGGACCGCCTCGAGGTCCGTGTAGCCGCGGCGGGCGATCTCCTCTCCGGTGACGACGACGACCGTGGCCGGCGCCTGCGCGAGCGGCTCCTTCGACTTGGAGACCGACGTGACCGTCGGCGCGGACTGCCGGCCCTTCACCGCCGCCACGAGCCGCACGAACCGCGGCGGGTCGAAGACGTCGGGCTGGAAGTCCGCGTCGCTCTCCAGGAGGCGCGCGACCGTCGCCTCGGCGGCCGCCACGTCGTCGTACGCGAGCTGGATCTTGGCGACGAGGCCGAGGGCCCGGCTCCTCTCGGCGCGGGTGGGCTTCCCGGTGAGGCACTGGTCGATCGCGGCCCGCGCCTCCGTCAGCCTCCCGGAGTCGAACAGCTCCGACGCCTGGACGAGGGAGACGTCGCAGCCTCCCTGCGCCGCCGCCGGCCCCGGGGCCGCCGACGCGAGGGCCACGATCGCGGCCAGCGCGGCCCGGACGGCGCCCGCCCGGGCCGGGCCGACGCGCGCGATCCGCTCGTGTCCCCTCATTCCCCGCTCCTTTCTCGCGCTCGTGGGTCGCATGGCCGCTCACCGCTCCCGCGGGCGCGGCTTCGCCGCGCCGCAGGTCGGCTGGAACGGGATGTCCGCCGGCAGGTAGGCCGCCCACTCCGCCGGGGACAGGTCGCGCGAGGCGCGCGCGCAGATCCCGTCGACCAGGGGCTGGGCCTTCGTCGGCCATCCCCTCACCGTCCGGTCGGCCCCGCCCGAGACGAGCGAGGTCCCGTCCTCCGAGAGGTCGGCCGCCCAGACCCACCCCGAGTGCCCGGGCAGGACGATCGGCTCTCGCTCCGGAGCGTCCACGGCCCAGAGCCGGACGGTCCCGTCGAGGCTCGCCGAGGCGAGCTTCCTCCCTCCGGCCCCGAAGCTCAGGGAGGTGACCGCCGACGAGTGCCCGGAGAGCTCGACGGTCTTCCCGTCGAGCCCGCCGGGGAGGAGCAGGATCGGCCCCCCGGCCGTGCCGGCCGCGACGGTCCCGTCCCCGGACGCCGCCACCGATCGGAGCGTCCGCTCGCCCAGGAGCCGCCGCGGCGCCCCGTCCGGCCGTTCGGGGTCCCAGACGAGGAGCCCTCCCCCCTCGCTCGCCCCGAGGAGGGCGCCTCCGGGCGTGAACGCGAGCGCGTTCACCCGTCCTTCCCCGACGGCCTTCAGCACGCGCGCCTGGCTGGGGCTCCCCAGCGGGACGAGACGGACCTCTCCCGAGAGCGACGCGACGGCCAGCAGGCCGCCCTTCTCCCGGTAGGCCAGGGCGGTGACGCCCGGGCCCGGTCCGGCGAGCGGCGTCCGCCGCCCGCCCTCGGCGAGCGCGTCGACGAGCCAGACCGTCCCGTCGAGGGTCCCGGCGACCAGGCGCTGGCCGGCGTCGGCCCAGACGAGCGCCCTCACCTCGCTGCCGAGCGGGACGGCGGTGGCCGCTCCGCCGTCCGCCGCGCCCGCGGCGACGACGTGGACCGTGCCGTCGTCGCTTCCGGAGGCGACGAGGGCGCCCGCGGGAGAGAGCGCCACGGCGCGGACCGCGTCCTGGTGGCGCCGCCAGACGCGGGCCGTCTCGGGCGAGAGGCGAAGGAGCGCCGAGCGGAGCCCCTCGAAGAGCTGGGCGTCCTCGGGGCTCCCCCCGTTCTGGGAGTGGAGCCGATAGGCCTGGGCCGCGAGGAGGGCCGCGATCTCGCGCTGGTCGTCCTTCGTCAGCCGCGTCGTCTGCAGGGCGAGGCTCCGCGCCACGGCGAGCATCCGCAGGCGACGCGTCTCCGTCTCGGAGGTCTCGGCCTTCACGCGGAGCGTCTCGGCGCGGTCCCGCTGCTGGACGGCGAAGGTCCGCTGGCTCTCGGCCTCGGTCCGCGCCTGCGCCTCGAGCGTCCGGGCCTGCTCGGCCTGGGCCTTCTGGCGCAGCGCCTCCCGCTCCTGCTCCTGGGCGATCTGCCGCTGCTCCTCGGCGACGTCGCGCTCCTTGTCGGCGCGCTGCCGCTGCTCCTCGGCCCGGCCCCGCTGCTCGTCGGCGACCGCCCGCTGGTGCTCGGCCTCCTTCTGCTGGGCCAGGGCGATCTCCTTCTGGCGCAGGGCCTCCTTGGCGTTGGCGTCGGCCTCGATCTTCAGCGTCATCGCGTAGAGGCCGAAGACGAGGGTCACGATCGCCGCCGAGCCGAGGATGACCGCCAGCCGGCGCGCCCACTGCAGCTGCCTGCGGCGCTGCCGCTCCTTCTCGGCGATGTCCAGGTCGCGCTGGCGCTCGCTCTGGTCGAGGAAGAGCATGGCCCGCTCGAACGCGGGGTCGTAGCGCGCCGCCCAGACGGCGTTCGGCTGCGTCTCCTCGCGCCAGTTCAGGTCCAGCTGGAGCTCCGGGTCGCGCAGGAGGCCGACCTTCCCCTCCTGGAAGCGCAGGGCCGCCTTGGAGATCCGCACGTAGACCTGCGCCGCCCGGGCCTCCTCGTCCACCCACTGGATGAGCCGGGTCCAGATCCGCATCAGGCTCTCGTGCGAGATGTCGACGATCGACGACGCCTTCAGCTCCGAGGCCGCGGGCGGCATCAGGAAGCTCCGGCCCGGCTTCCGGAACACCTCGACGACGGCGGCGACCTCCCGCTCGCTTGTCCCCGTCAGGGCGGCCAGCTCGTCCAGGCGCCGCGGGTTCCGCACGCCCCGGGCATCCGACCCCCGGTCGGTGAGCGCCTTGAACATCTTCTCGGCGATCGACCGCCGCTCGGGCGTCTCGAGCTCGAGGAACGCCTCCTCGGCGTGCCGCGAGAGCGCCTCGGTCATCGTGCCGATCGCCTCGTAGTGCCGCAGGTCGATCGGCTCCCCCTCGGCGTGCCGCGCCTCCCAGTAGTCCCACGTCCGCATCAGGGCGTGCTGCAGGATCGGCAGCTGGTCCGGGTCGTCCCCCACGTCGTTGAGGAGCCTCAGGACGAGGCGCGGGGTGATCTCGGCCCCGCCGACGGCGACCGGACCCACGATGGCGCTCCGCCGCTCCTCGCGCGTCATCCGGGGGACGAGGTACTGCCCCTCGTTGATCGCCTCGGTCAGCCCCTCGAACTCGGTGCAGTTGCCGATGAAGTCGGACCGCATCGTGATGACGACGTAGATCGGCAGCTCCTGCTGCGAGATCGCCGTCAGGAGGAGCTTGACGAAGGAGACCGCCTCCTCGCGCGAGTCGCGCATCTGGAGGCTGCTCTTGAACCGGAACAGCTCCTCGAACTGGTCGACGAGGACGAGGACGTTCTCGCCCTTCGGCAGCCGGGCCTGCTTGACGCACTCGACGAGCCCCATGCCGCTCCGGCGGAGCGTCACCTCGAGGAAGGAGCGGTTCGTCTCGGCGTCCTCCTCGGGCCCGATGACGTCGTAGCCGTTCAGCGCCTCGGCCAGGTTCCCGATCGGGTTCTCGCCGGGCCGGAAGATCGCGATCCGCCACGCCGAGCCCGCCTTGGCCATGACGCCGCTGTGGAGCGAGGGGATGAGGCCGGAGCGGATGAGGGACGACTTGCCGCTCCCGGAGGTGCCGACGACGGAGAGGAAGCGGCTCCGGCGGAGCCGGGTCAGGATCTCGTCGATCCGCGACTCGCGGCCGAAGAAGAGGTGGTCCTCGTCGGGCTCGAAGCTCCGGAGCCCCGGGAAGGGATTGGTGCGTCCTTGCGTGTCGGGCATGGCGCTCTCTCTCAACCCGCCTGGAGCTGGCTCAGGAAGGGCTGCATGGCAGCCGGGTCGAAGGTCCCGCGCTGGCTGATCACGAGCGCCTCGTGGGTCCGGAAGCGCCCCTTGGCCGGGTTGTCGGGCGGACCCACGAGGACGGCCTTGGCCGTGATCGGCTTCTTGCGGCCGAAGGCGGCGCTCTTCTGGACCTCCCGGAGCTTGGCCCTCAGCCAGAGCTCGTTGCCGGCGCCGTACCAGAGGAGCACGCCGTCGCAGATCGACAGGTTCTCCTCGTGGTCGCGGCGGACCTGGGCCTCGTCGCCCTCGAACACCGGGAGGATGACCTCGAATCCCTGGTCGAAGAGGTAGTCGGTCACCACGTTGGGCTCGTCCCCGTCCCGCTGGTCGAAGATGAGGTAGATCCGCTTCAGCCCCGGCTCCCCGGGCGCCGCCCCGGCGGGGGCCGCGGCCGGCTCCTCCTTCGGCGGCGGCGGCGGGAGGAGCCGCGTGTGCATGGCGCTCTTGAAGTCGGCGAGCGACGTCTGGAGGATGTCCGCCCCGGCCTGGATCCTCGCGTCCGTCTGGAGGCCGTCGATGAAGCGGACCTGGCGCTCGTCCTCGCTGACGAGCTCCTCCGGGAGCCAGATCAGCCGCCCGAAGCCGCCCTTCTGGCTCCGCTCGATCGCCAGGTCGTTCTGCAGGACGGCCGTCGAGCGGGTCTCCCCTTCCGGCACGACCCCGTAGTTGCGCCCGATCAGGTGGATCGACAGCGAGCAGCGCGCCAGCTGCTCGCGGACCATCTCCTCGCACTCGGGCCCGATCAGCGGGAGCGGACGGTCGGGCAGGACCGTCGCGTCGAAGCCCAGGAGCTCGCGCCGGATCGCGTCGCGCTGCTCGCGCAGGTCGTACGTCGTCTCGGCCAGGTAGACCGTGGGCCGCTCCGCCGAGGGGGCGGCCGGCGCGGCGAGGCCGTCGGGCGCCTCCTTGTCGATCGCCTCCAGGAGGTCGGCCATGTCGTGCGCCAGGTCGTCGAGCTTGGCCCAGTAGAGCCGCTGCGACTCCGGGTCCGCCGTCTGGGAGAGCTCGCGGGCGCGCCCCGTCTCCGGGTCGACCGTGTAGAACTCGTACCCGAGGACGTCCTGGAACTCGGCGGACTGCTGGTCGAGCGGGACCGGCGTCTTCACGATCTTGAAGACGCGCGTCTTGTTCCCGATGCGCATCCCGCCCGTCTGGCCGGAGGCCTTCCAGAACTCGCGGAGCTCGCGCATGCACCACTCGGACTTCAGGTAGCGGGGCGAGACGATCGAGGCGATGATCGCCACGCGCGGGAGGCGCTCGACGAGCCGGTCGGCGAAGATGTCGTTCCCCTGCAGCTTTGGGTCGCGCCAGATCCTCGGCTGGCGCCCCAGGAGCTGCCCGAGCCGGATCTCCAGCACGCGGTGGAAGCTCGAGACCCAGCCCTTCTGGCCCTCCACGAGGGGCTGGTCGTCGATGTGGGCATAGCTGACGAAGACGTCGTTCTCGAAGCTCATGGCTCTTCGCCCATCTTTGCCCCCCGGGCGCCCGCCGGTCCGGCTCGCCGGTGAGGACCCGCAGCGTGACGGCGCCCAAGCTCCCGGGAACCCAGGACTCTCACCCGGTCCGGAACAATAGCACCCGCCCCGTCCCCCGAAGCCGGCCCGCTGTCCGTTTCCGGACACCACCGTTCGTACACGGACGCCCTCCCCGGCGGCCGGGACGACCTCCCGACGGAATCCCCCGTGTTCCGCCGGTTTCCGCGTCCCGGGCCCCTGGCATCGGGGTTGCGGGACGGCCGGTATGGACCGCCCCCTCGACGAGAGGACCTCCCGGGACCGGGCCCGCCGGCGGGCGCTGGCCGTCGCGGGCGCCCTCGCCGCCGCCGCCGCCGGGTGGCTCGCCCTCACCGCGCTCCTCTCCCCCTCCCTCGCCCTCGGCCGGCTGCGCACCGGCACCGTGGACGTCGGGCCCATCGCGGCGACCGTCTCCGCTTCCGGCTCCGTCGTCCCCGAGGCCGAGCGGGTCCTCTCCAGCCCGGTCGACGCCCGGCTCGTGAGGGTGCTCGTGCGCCCCGGCGCCGCCGTGAAGGCGGGAGAGGCGCTCGTGGAGCTGGACGCGACGCAGCAGGCGCTCGAGGTGCAGCGGCTCCAGAAGGAGCTGCGGCTGAGGGAGTCCCAGGCCGAGCGGGCGCGTCTGGAGCTCGAGGGGACGCTCTCGGGCCTCGAGAGCCAGGTGCGCGTCGGGGAGCTCTCGCTCTCGACGTACCGGGCGAGCCTGGCGAGGAGCCGCAAGCTCTTCGCCGAGGGGCTCGTCTCCGAGGAGCTCCTGAGGCAGTCGGAGCTGGACGAGGCGC
This sequence comes from Acidobacteriota bacterium, assembly GCA_008363385.1. GTDB lineage: Bacteria > Acidobacteriota > Thermoanaerobaculia > UBA5066 > UBA5066 > RHKY01. The sequence continues at coordinate 63,070 of RHKY01000004.1, forward strand.
GCACGCGAGAGGAGCTGGCGCAGCTCCACGAGCGGATGCGGCTGGCGAGGCGCTCGGCCGAGGTGGAGCGGACGGCGCTGGCGGCCGAGCTCTCGACGGCCCGGCACGAGGCCGAGCAGGCCGAGCGCGTGCTCTTCCAGTCCGAGACGCGCAGCGACCGGGACGGCGTGGTGACGTTCGTCGCGAGCGGCGAGGGCGCCGCGGTCCGCAAGGGGGACGTCCTGGCCCGCGTGGCCGACCTCACGGCCTTCCGCGTCGACGCGCGGGTCGCCGACCTCCACGCGGCCCGGGTGGGCCCGGGGCAGGAGGCGGTGGTCCGCCTCGACGGCGTCCGGCTCGCCGCGACGGTCTCCCGCGTGCAGCCCGAGGTGGAGGACGGCCAGGTGACCGTGTCGCTCGCCCTCGCCGAGAAGGCGCACCCCCGCCTGAGGCCGAGCCTGCGCGTCGAGGTGGAGCTGGTGACGGACCGGAGGGAGCGGGCCCTGCGGCTCCCGCGGGGGTCGTTCGGCGCGGCCGAGGGGGGGGTCGACGTCTGGGTCCTCGCCGGCGGCGAGGCGGTGCGCAGGCGCGTCCGGCTCGGCGTCTCGAACGCGGACGCCTACGAGGTCCTCTCGGGCCTGTCGGCCGGCGACGTGGTCGTCCTGTCGGAGATGGCGGACTTCGCGCACCTGTCGCGGGTCCGGGTGAAGGGACGGAAAGGAGGATCGAGATGATCCGGCTCGAGAACGTGGAGAAGGTGTACCGGACCGACCGGATCGAGACGCTCGCGCTCTCGGGCGTGAGCCTCGAGGTCGCCGAGGGGGAGTTCGTCTCCGTCATGGGCCCGTCGGGCTCGGGGAAGTCGACGCTCCTGCACGTCATGGGGCTCCTCGACACCCCGACCCGCGGGACGGTCACGCTGAACGGGCGCCGCGTGGACGGGCTCTCCGACTCGGCCCTGGCGAAGGTGAGGAACGCCGACCTCGGGTTCGTCTTCCAGACGTTTCACCTCGTCCCGGACCTCTCCGTCCTCGACAACGTCGAGGTGCCGCTCCTCTACCGCGGCACGGGCGGGAAGGAGCGGCGGAAGCGGGCCGAGGCGGCCCTGGCGCGCGTGGGCCTCTCGGCCCGGACCCGGCACTACCCCTCGCAGCTCTCGGGCGGCCAGCAGCAGCGGGTGGCGATCGCCCGGGCCATCGTCGGCGCGCCCCGCGTCCTCCTCGCCGACGAGCCGACCGGGAACCTCGACAGCGCGATGGGGGACGACGTCCTCTCCCTCCTGAAGGACCTGAACGCGCGCGAGCGCTGCACGGTGGTCATGGTGACGCACGACGAGCGGCAGGCCGCCAAGACCGACCGCACGGTCCGCCTCTTCGACGGCCGGCCGGTGAGCTGACGATGCTCCTCCACACGCTGAGGTCCACCGTCCGCGTCCTCCTGCGCCGGAAGTTCTTCACCGCCGTCAGCCTCTTCGGCGTCGCGCTGACGCTCGTCGTCCTCGTCGTCGCCGCCGCGCTCCTCGACCACACCTTCGGGCCGCACCCGCCGGAGGTGAGCTCCGGCCGGACCCTCGGCGTCTTCCGAGCGACGCTGAAGGGGACGTCCTGGACCCGGAACGGCGGGGCGGGCGGCCGCCTCCTGGAGACGTGCGCCCGCGAGCTCCCCGGGGCCGAGATCACGTCGTTCTACTCGGCGCAGGACCAGGAGGTGACCTACCGCGACGGGGAGCGGGTCCCGCTCTGGGTGAAGCGGACGGACGGCGCCTTCTGGAGGGCGCTCCACTTCCGGTTCCTGGAGGGCGGGCCCTTCACCGACGCGGACGACGCCGCGGCGAACGCGGTCGCCGTCGTGAACGACGCGACCCGCCGGAAGCTCTTCGGCGACGTTCGGGCCGTGGGGAAGGAGCTTCGCCTCGACGGACGGACCTTCACGGTCGTGGGCGTCGTCGCGGACGTGCCGTTCCTCCGCGCCGTCCCCTTCGCCGACGTCTGGCTTCCCCTGCGGACCGCGCGGAGCGACGCCGAGTCCCGTGCGTGGGTCGGCGAACGGAGGGCGATCATCGTCGCCCGGAGCCGCGCGGACCTCCCCGGGATCCGCGAGGAGTACCGGCGGCGGGTCGCGGCGGTCGACCTCTCGGCGGAGCCCCAGTTCGACCGGCTCGAGAGCGAGGCGGAGACCCTCCTCGAGCTGGGGGCGCGCGCGGTTTCCGGCTCGAGCCCCCACAGGGTCGGCCTCGCCGTGGCCTTCTCCCTGGCCCTCGCCGTCGGCTTCATGGCCCTGCCCGCGCTGAACCTCGTGAACCTCGCGCTGAGCCGCATCCTCGAGCGCTCGTCCGAGGTCGGGGTGAGGAAGGCGTTCGGGGCGACCCGCTGGCGGCTCGTCCTGCAGTTCGTGACCGAGAACGTGGTCCTCTCGCTCGCCGGCGGCGCTCTGGGCGTCGTCCTCTCGGCGGGCGTCCTCTCGGCCGTGAACAGGAGCGGCCTCGTCCCGTACGCGCAGCTGACGCTGAACGTGCGGGTCCTGCTCTGGGGGTTCCTCGCGACCTGCGCCTTCGGCGTCCTGTCGGGCGCCCTCCCCGCCCTGAGGATGTCGCGCCTCCACCCCGTCGAGGCGCTGCAGGGAGGCCCGCGATGACCCGCCACCTGCTCCGCCTCGTCTGGAACCGCAGGCGAAGCCACCTCCTCGTCGGCGTCGAGATCCTCGTCTCGTTCCTCATCGTCTTCGTCGTCGCGGTCCTCGCGGTGACGACGTTCGGCAACGCCCGCCAGCCGGTCGGCTTCTCGGCGGAGGACGTCACGGTCGTCGAGTCCGGGCTGAAGAAGGGCTCGGGCGCCGACCCGCTCGGCGACGACGGGGCGGGCGGGGACCGGGAGAGGATGAGGCGCGCCCTCGAGGCCGTCCGGCGCCTCGACGGCGTCGAGTCTGCCGCCGGGGTGTTCCTCGCCCCGTACGGCAGCGGGAGCGCCCGCAACAGCCAGGAGGTCGACGGCCGGCGGGTCGAGTACGGCTTCACGGAGGCGACGGACGAGTCCCTCGAGGTCCTGAAGCTGCGGGTCGTCGCGGGCCGCTGGTTCTCCCGCGAGGACGACGGGCGGCCGTACCGGGCGGCGGTGGTGACGCGCGAGCTCGCGCGGGAGGTCTTCGGCGGGGAGGACCCGGTGGGGAAGGACCTCCCGGACGGCGGAGGGCCTCCGGAGGGGGAGACGCGGCGGCCGACCCGCGTCGTCGGCGTCCTCGCGGCGTACCGCGAGCGGAACGTCTACTCGGCGGCGGAGCCCTTCGCGATCTTCCGGTCCGACCTCTCGAACCCCGAGGACTCCGTTCCGTCCCGGATCGTCGTGAGGCTCCGGCCAGGGACGCCGCGCGCCTTCGAGGAGAAGCTCGTGACGACGCTCGAGGCGACGGTCGGGGAGTGGAGCTTCCGGGCCGAGCCGCTCGAGGTCACCCGCGACTCGGCGGCACGCCGCCAGCTCGTCCCGATGCTCGCCGGAGCGCTCGTCGGGGCCTTCCTGATGCTCCTCGTCGCCCTCGGGCTCACCGGGGTGCTCTGGCAGAATGTGACGAGACGAACGAGGGAGATCGGCCTCCGCCGCGCGACCGGGGCCACGGCGCGGCAGGTGGCCGTGCAGGTGGTGATGGAGGTCTGGATCGTGACGGCGCTGGCGGTCCTCCTCGGGGGTGCGGTGGCGCTCCAGGCGCCGCTCTTCGTGCCGGGCGGCCTGCTGACGGCCGCGGACGCCCTCTCGGGCGCGGCGCTCGCCGCGCTCGCCCTGTTCGCCCTCACGGGCCTCTGCGCCGCCTACCCAGGCTGGCTCGCCGCCAGGGTCGACCCCTCCGAGGCGCTCCGGTACGAGTGAGGCGGTGAAGGGAGCGCCCGCGACCGTCCTCGTCGTCGACGACGACTCCGCCGTGGCGGCGTCGCTCTCGCTCCTCCTCCGGCAGTCCGGCTACCGCCCCGTGGCCGCCGCCGGGCCGGAGGAGGCGCGCGCCCGGCTCGCCCAGGGGGGCGTCGGCCTCGTCCTGTCGGACATGAACTTCACGCGCGGGACGACGGGCGAGGAGGGGCTGGCCCTCCTCGCCTCGATCCGCTCCCTCCACCCGGGGCTCCCGGTCGTCCTGATGACGGCGTGGGGGTCGATCGAGCTCGCCGTCCGCGGGATGCGCGCCGGGGCGGCCGACTTCGTCACCAAGCCGTGGACGCCGGAGAACCTCCTCGCCACGGTCGCCACCGCGCTCGCCCTCTCCGAGGCCGTCCCGGTTCGCGAGGCGGACGTCCCGACGCGCGAGGAGCTGGACGAGGCCGCGCCGGCCTTCGCCCCGATCGCCGGGAGGGACCCGGGGCTCGTCCGGGTCCTCTCGCTCGCCGCCCGGGTCGCCCCGACCGACGCCTCCGTCCTCGTCACCGGCGAGAGCGGCACCGGCAAGGAGCTGCTCGCCGAGGCGATCCACCGCGCGAGCCCCCGTGGCAGGGGGCCCTTCGTCAAGGTGAACCTGGGCGGGATCCCGACGTCCCTGTTCGAGAGCGAGATGTTCGGGCACGTCAAGGGGGCGTTCACCGACGCGCGCCAGGACCGGACGGGCCGCTTCGCGGCCGCCTCCGGCGGGTCGATCTTCCTCGACGAGGTGGGCGAGATCGAGCCCGCGGCCCAGGTGAAGCTCCTTCGCGTCCTGCAGGACCGGAGCTTCGAGGTGCTCGGGACGAGCACGACCCGGACCGTCGACGTCCGCGTCGTCTCGGCCACGAACCGCGACCTCGGCGAGGCCGTCCTGCGCGGGGCGTTCCGGGAGGACCTCCTCTACCGCCTCAACCTGATCACGCTCCGCCTGCCCGCGCTGAGGGAACGGCCCTCCGACGTTCCGCTCCTGGCCGAGCGGTTCCTCGCCGAGCTGTCCCGCCGGCAGGGGCACGCGCTCTCGCTCGCCGCCGACGCCGTGGAGTGGCTCTCTTCGCAGGCGTGGCCGGGGAACGTGCGCCAGCTGAAGCACCTCGTCGAGCGGAGCGTCCTCCTCTCCGGAAGGGAGCGGCTCGGCGCCGCCGACTTCGCCTTCGTGGCGGGGATGGACGAGGGCGCCCGCCGCGTCGACGCGCCGCCCGCCGACGCCAGGACGCTGGAGGAGATCGAGCGCGAAGCCATCTCCCGCTGCCTCGCGCGCCACGCCGGGAACCTCTCCCGCGCGGCCGAGGAGCTGGGGCTCTCCCGCGCGGCGCTCTACCGCCGGCTCGAGAAGTACGGGATCTCGGCGTGACCTGGAAGGCGCGGGCCGTCGCCTACCTCGTCCTCCTGCACGCCGCGCTCGCCGCGCTCGCGGTCCCGCTCCTCCTCGCCCACCCGGCCTGGCTCGTCGCGGCCGAGGCCGCGTTCGCCGTGTCCCTCGTCCTCGGGGCGCTCCTGGCGCGGCGGCTCGCCGCGCCGATGCAGGCGCTGCGCGACGGCGCCGAGCTGCTGCGCGCGGGCGAGCTCTCGACCCGGCTGGCGCGGACGGGGACCCCCGAGATCGACCCGCTCGTCGACCTCTTCAACGCCATGCTCTCGCGCCTCCACGAGGAGCGCGTGCGGCAGGAGGAGCAGCAGGCGTTCCTCGCGAAGGTCCTCGAGGCCTCGCCGCTCGGGGTCGTCACCCTCGACCTGGACGGCCGGGTCGACTCCGCGAGCCCCGCCGCGATCCCGCTCCTCTCGTCCGGAGGCGAAGACCCCAGGGGCCGGCCGCTCGCGGAGGTGCCGGGGCCGCTCGCGGGGGCGCTAACGACCCTCGGCCCCGGCGAGAGCCGCGTCGTCCCGCACGGCGGCGGGCGGCGCGTCAAGGTGCAGCGCTCGCAGTTCCTCGACCGGGGCTTCCCCCGGACCTTCTTCCTCCTCGTCGAGCTGACCGAGGAGCTGCGCCTCTCGGAGAAGGCGGCCTACGAGAAGCTGATCCGGATGACGTCCCACGAGGTGAACAACTCGGGGGCGGCGGTCGGCTCGCTCCTGGCGTCGCTCCTCGCCTTCGCCGGGCGCCTCCCGGAGGCCGACCGCCCCGACTTCGTCGAGGCGATCCGCGTCTCGCGCGAGCGGACCGAGCGGCTGAACGCCTTCATGCGCTCGCTCGCCGAGGTCGTGAAGGTGCCGGCCCCACGCCTCGCCCCCGCCGACCCGAGCGGGCTGGCGCGGTCGGTCGCCCTCCTCCTCGGCCCCCTGGCCGAGCGGTCCGGCGTCTCGCTCCGGGTCGAGGCCGACCCGCGGCTCGGCCCCGTCCCGCTCGACGCCGCCCTCTTCGAGCAGGCCCTGTTCAACGTGGTGAAGAACGCCGTCGAGGCCGCGGGGGCCGGCGGCCGCGTCACGGTCCGGACGTCGGCCGAGGGGCGCGGCGCGGTCGAGGTGGTCGACACCGGCCCCGGGATCCCGAAGGAGGTGGAGCCGCACCTCTTCACGCCGTTCTTCACGACGAAGCCCGAGGGACAGGGCGTCGGCCTGACGTTCGTCCGCGAGGTCCTCGCCTCGCACGGCTTCCGCTTCTCCCTCGCGGGGCCGCCCGGCGGACCGACGACCTTCCGCGTCTGGTTCTGAAGCGGCTTCAGTCCTCCCGGTCGAGCGGGCGCCCCCGCCGGGCTTCACACAACTTCACGCGCCGGACGCACGGGAGAAAGGGGGCGGGCCCATCTTCCCCGAAGCCGGCGGGACGAGAGCTCCCGCGGCAAGGAGACGAAGATGACCGAGAACGCCACCCCCGCCCCCCCCTCCCCCACCGGCTCCGGCCGGCCGGCACGCTGCAAGGGCCGCGGCGGCGCGCTCCTCCTCGGCGCCCTGGGCCTGGCGCTTGCGGGCGCGCTGGCCTTCGGCGCCTTCCAGGCGCTCGGCGTCGGGCCGAGGCACGCCGGCTTCTGCTCCGGCGGCCACCTCACCCCGGCCCAGGTCGAGAAGAGGATCGACCGGCTCACGACCTGGGTGATGGACGACCTGGACGGCACTCCGGAGCAGCGCCAGAAGGCCGCCGAGATCGCCAAGGCCGCCGCTTTGGACCTCGCCCCGATCCACGACGCCTGGCGCGCGAACCACGACGAGGTCGTCGGCGTCCTGACCGCCCCGACCGTCGACCGGGCCGCGCTGGAGGCCCTCCGCGCCCGGCAGATGGCGCTCGCCGAGAACGCGAGCCGGCGGATCACGCAGGCCGTCGCCGACCTCGGCGACGTCCTCACCCCGGACCAGCGCGTCGAGCTCGTCGAGCGGGCCCGCGAGCTCCGGCACCGCTGAGCCGGACGTCCCGCCGCGACAGGACCGGCCCGGCTGACCGATGATCCGCCCGTGACGACGCGCCTCCTCCTCGTCGAGGACGACCGGCGGCTCGCCGCGATGCTCGGCGAGTACCTCGGGAAGAACGGCCTGGCGCTGGAGTGGGCGGGGACCGCCGTCGAAGGGCTCGCGCGCGCCGCGCGCGAGCCCTTCGACCTCGTCCTCCTCGACCTGACGCTCCCCGACGGCGACGGGCTCGACGTCTGCCGGCAGCTGCGCGCGTCGGGTTCGGCGGTGCCGGTCGTCATGCTGACGGCCCGCGGCGACGCCGCGGACCGGGTCGCGGGCCTCGAGATCGGCGCCGACGACTACGTGCCCAAGCCGTTCGAGCCCCGGGAGCTCCTGGCGAGGATCCGGGCCGTCCTCAGGCGCCCGCGCGTTGCGGGCGGGGACGCCGGACGCCGGGTCCTCCGCTTCGGGCGGCTGGAGGTCGACGCGGACGCCCGGGTTGCCCGCGTGGACGGCGTCGAGCGGCCGATGACCTCGCACCAGTTCAGCCTCCTCCTGGCCATGGCCGAGCGGCCGGGCCGCGTCCTGTCTCGCGAGCGGCTGATGGAGCTGGTCCGCGGCGAGCCGCTCGAGGCGTTCGACCGCTCCGTCGACGTCCACGTCGCGAGGATTCGCGCCGCCATCGAGGACGACCCGAAGAGGCCGCGACGCGTCATCACCGTCCGGGGCGCCGGCTACGTCTTCGCCCGGAGCCAGGACGCGTGATCGGCTCGCGCCTCCACGTCCGGATCTACCTCGCCGTCGTGGCGAGCGTGGTCACCGTCGCGGCCCTGGCCGGCGCCGTCTGGCGCGTGAGCGTCGGGACGCCGCCGGTCCGCGAGGGCCTTGCGTCCGCCGCGGAGGTCGCCTCCGAGCTGCTCTCGCCGAGGGAGGCGGGGCCGGAGGCCCCGGAGGCGGTCCTCGCCCGCTGGCACGAGCGGCTGGGCGTCGACCTCTCGCTCTTCTCGGCGGGGCGCGAGCGGATCGCCTCGGCCGGGGGGCCGCTTCCGCCCCCGGCACCGGGGAGGCGGGAGAGCGGGATCGTCCACGGCCGGGGGGGAGCCGTGGCGTTCCTGGAGCTCCCCGACGGTCGCTGGCTCGCGGTCCGGCGCCCGGTCCGGGGCGGGCGGGTCCACCTCGGCTTCCTGACCCTCCTGGCCCTGTCGGCCGTCGTGGTCGCCTTCGTGGCCTACCCCGTCTCGCGGCGCCTGACGCGGCGGCTGGAGGCCCTGAAGGAGAGCGTGGAGGCCCTCGGCGCCGGCGACCTCTCGGCCCGCGTCCCGGTCGAGGGGCACGACGAGGTGGCCCGGCTGGCCCAGAGCTTCAACCGCTCGGCCGGGCGGATCGAGGAGCTCGTCGGCGCGCAGAAGCGCCTCCTGGCCAGCGCCTCGCACGAGCTGAGGACGCCGCTGGCACGGCTGAAGCTGGCCGCCGGGCTCCTCGACGGCGACCCGGCCGCCAAGGACGAGATCGCCCGGGACGTGGCCGAGCTGGACGAGCTCGTCGAGGAGCTGCTCCTGTCGAGCCGGCTCCAGGCCGGCGCGCCGGAGGAGCCGTTCGAGAGCGTGGACCTCACGGCGCTCGTCGCCGAGGAGTGCGCGCGGGCGGACGTCCCGTTCCAGGGGGCCCTCGTCAGCCTCCGCGGGAGCCCGCGCCTCCTCCGCCGGCTGGTCCGCAACCTCGTCCAGAACGCCCGCAGGCACGCGGGGGACGAGGGCGTCGAGGCGGCCCTCTCCCGCGGACCCTCCGGCGAGGTCGACCTCGAGGTCCTCGACCGGGGCCCGGGCGTCCCCGAGGCGCTCCGCGAGCGGATCTTCGAGCCCTTCTTCCGCCTCCCGGCCGCGGGGACTGAGGAGGGGGGCGCCGGGCTGGGCCTCTCGCTCGCCCGCCAGGTGGCGCGGCGGCACGGCGGGGACGTCGTCTGCCTCCCCCGCGAGGGGGGCGGAAGCGTCTTCCGCGTCAGGCTCTCTGGCTGAGGCGCCGGCGGGGTTCCGGGAGCCCCTCGCCCGCCTCCCGCCGGGGGCGTCCGGTCACGGCGCCAGGCAGGTCACCGCGAAGTTGAAGTAGCCCTGGAGCTGGACCATGTCGGCCGGGTCCACGGTGGCGTCGTGCGTCAGGTCGGCCATCTCCAAGGGGGCGCCGAACGGCGGCACGCTTGGCGAGGCGGCGAAGTTGAAGAAGGACTGGAGGACGACCATGTCGGCCGGGTCGACCGTCTCGTCCAGGTTCAGGTCGCCGTACATCCGGACGGTGACGCTCGCGTTCGCCGTGCCGACGTTGCCGGCCGCGTCCCGGTAGCGGAACGTCACGCTCGTCGTCCCGGCCCCGAAGCAGGTCGCGTCCGTCGCGTCGACGCCGCCGGCCTGCGGCGCGAGCCTCACGGGCGCCAGGTCGCAGCCGTCCGTCGCGCTGCCGCCCGACAGGAACGCGGAGAGCGCCGCGCTCGCCGCGCCCGTCGCCCCGCCGAAGGCCCCGCAGCACAGCGGCTGGTCGACGGTGACCGGCGAAGGCGCCGTGACCGCCGGTGCCGTGGTGTCCGCGTTCACCACGGCGCTCGTCGTCCCGGCGGCCGAGCTGCAGCCCCCGACGGTGACCCAGACGTAGTAGGTGCCGGTCGCGGCCGCCGTCGCGGGGCTGATCGAGGGGTTCTGGAGGGAGGAGCTGAAGCCGTTCGGCCCGGTCCACGCGTACGTCGCCCCGCCGACCGTCGGCGTCGAGAGCGTCAGCGTCTGGCCGGCGCAGACGGGGCCGTCGTTGCTCGCGGTCGGGGCGGCCGCCGGCGCGCAGCAGGTCCCCTGGAAGAGGCACGGGGCCCACTCCGGATGGTCGACGAACGGGTTGCGGTTCCCCTGGTATCCCTCGACCACCTCGTTACGGCGGCGCTCGCCGTCGTCCGGCCGGTCGGCGGCGTGCCAGCCGAGGAGGTCGGTCAGCTTCCCCATGTAGGCCGGGGAGGCGGAGGTAATGACGATGAGAGACGTGTTGTCGGTCAGGACGAGGTCCGGCTCGGACTGGGCGTACACGGCGTGCGTTCCACCCTCGTACCGGACGTCGAGGTAGAGCTGCGCCCGGGCCACGTCCCCCTGCCGGTGGTTCCAGGTCTCCCAGAGGCCCGTGTTCCCGTCCGGGTCGCGCTTCCAGTTGGAGTCGCTCGGGTAGGCGCCGCTGACGCCGCCGAATCCCCCGTACGCCACGGTCGGGTAGCGCGTGCAGCCGGTGCAGTTCCCGTACGGCTTGTTCCCCCGGTCCTGGTTGTAGTTGACCTCGGAGACGAACAGGTGGTGGCAGTCCGTGTACGGGATCGCGCCGGTGGACGAGAAGCCGTAGCTGTTCGGCCACGAGTGCTCGCGGTTATACGCTCCCTGACCGCCGGAGATCTTCACGTAGGTCTGGTTCAGGTAGATGTCGACGACGTTCGCGCTGTTGGCCGGGTCCTCGTCGGCCTGGTTCAGGATGTCCCAGGTGTCCGTCGTCCCCGCGGTGTACGGGTACCGGACGTGGTCCTGGATCAAGGCGTGGAGCGTCGTCCTCAGCGTCGTGGCGTCGGTCGGGTCGACGCTGGCGTAGTAGTCCTCGACCGGGATCGTCGTCGGCCAGCCGGGGGTGTTCCGGGCCTCGCCCGAGGTCAGCGTCCCCGTGGGGCCCCAGAGCCCCTCGCCGTCGAAGTCGTTCCGGCGCCAGTCGGTGGAAGTGTCCGTGTCCCGGAAGTACGGCCAGCGCGAGGCTCCGCCCGGCGTCTCGGTCGAGCCGCCCAGGCCCGGCCCGAGGACAGTCGACGTGTACGTCCGCGCCCCCGCCGCCCCGTCCGTCAGCGCGACGCCGTCCAGGAGCGTCGTCCAGGGCGTCGAGTCCAGCGTCCCGTCGTCGTTCGTGTCGAGGTCGTCGCCGACGGCGCCGGTGAGGCCGGAGACCAGGAGGACCGTGAAGGTCGGGCTCTCGAGCGTGGAGGTCAGGAAGCCCGTGGTCCAGAAGCCGGCGCCGTTCGTCGTCCCGGGAGTGAAGACCGCGTCGATCCGGCCGGGGTTCTCGGCGGCGTCACCTTCCAGGAAGAGGATCCTCGTCCCGGAGTAGGAGGTGGACGGGTTCCCGAAGATCTCGACGTACTCGTAGGCGTCGGTCCCGGCGTGCTCGGCGACGACCTCGCTCAGCTTCTGAGCGTTCGCGGGGAGCACGGCGAGGCCGACGACGAGCGGGAAGAGACGCGCGAGGCGGGAGAGGCGGTTTCGGGCCGGGAGCATCGTTCCTCCGGAGGCGGCGCCGGGTGGGCGGGGGCGCGCCGGAGCGGGATTCTACGCGCCCGTCAGCCGCCGCGGTTGACGACGAGGAGCTCCCCGACTCCGTCGTAATGCCCGTACAGCTCCGGGCCCACGAAGAGGCGGACCCGGTAGCTCCCCGGGGCGGGGAACCGGCAGCCGACGCGCGGCTCCGCGCCGTTCGAGACCTCGCAGTCCCCCTTGGCGTCCCCCTCCTCGGCCACGAAGTCGGCGAGGAGGAAGCGGCCGCGCGGGTTCAGGAGCTCGACCGGGAGCTCCCCCTCGACCGTCACCTGGGAGCGGGAGGGCGTGACGAGCGAGAGCCCCTCGGCGAAGAAGCCCGCCTTCAGGACGGGCTGACGGAAGAACTCCCCCCGCGTCAGGAGCGGATCGCGGAGCTGCCAGGAAGGCTCCTCGGGGAAGTGCGTCACCCCGATCACGGCCGGCGGGACGAAGAGGTAGCTCGTCCGGTACCGCTTCACGAACCGGCGGTCCTTCAGGTACCCGGCGTCCCACGTGGCGTCCAGGAGCGTCCACCGCCCGCCGATCCGGGCGGCGCTCCAGGCGTGCCCCTCGCCGGTCAGGTCCGCCCCGTCGTTCCGGGCGTCGCCGGGGACGACCACGATCTCCTCGCCCGCGGCCGCCCCCATCGCCGCGAGGAGGTTCGCGTAGCCGGCGCAGACCGCCGTCCGACGGCGGAAGACCGTGTCGGCGTCCTGGGGGGGGAGGTCCCGCGAGAAGTACGAGTCGGCGTCGTAGGCGATCCGGTCGGCCACCCAGTCGTGCAGCGCCTTGACCCGCTGCCACGGGTCCCGCTCGCGCGCGGCGATCCAGCGGGCGACGGCCGCGGGAGAGGTCTCCTCCGCCGCGGGGATCTCGACGGCGAGGGGGTGGAGCCGGTCCGGGAGGGGCCAGAGCGGGGCGCCGCCGGGGACCACGGCGCCGCGGACGAGCCCGGCCGAGCCGGACGCGCCCCCGGTCCCCGGTGCCGGGGTCGTCGGGGTCGAAGCGCTCGGCGCCGGCTCGACCGGCAGAGGCTCGGGCTTCGCTTCGCCCGCGGGGCGGACCGCCCCTTCCGCGATCGCCTCCTCGAACCGGTTCTTCCTCACCGTCCGGTAGAGCCCCTCGAGCGCCCCCGCCGTCCGGAAGAGGACCGCGCGGGCGACGACGGCGAGGTCGCCCGTCCGCCCCTCGAGGAACCAGTCGCCGCGGGCCGAGAGGGCCGCGAACGAGGCGGCCGGGTAGAGGCCGAGGAGGAGCGCCAGGAAGAGGACGTTGAGGGCGAGGGTCCTGGCGACGAGCCGCCCGCCGAAGCCGAGGAGGCGCTTCCCCTCGACCGCTTTCCTTCGCCGCCGAGCCTCCGCCCAGCGCTCCCAGAGGAGCGGGAGGACCGGGAAGAGGAGGGCGCCGGAGACGACCGCGAGCCAGGTCGGCCCGCCCTGGTAGACCGCGAGCGAGGAGGCCACCCAGACCCCCGCGGCGGGGACCAGGACGACGACCGCCGCGAAGGCGAGCGTCAGGAGGTAGTCGAGGATCGCGCCCACGTCCGGCCCGCTCGAGAGTCTAGGGGCCCTTCCGGAGTGTGGGAAGGGTCGCGACCGCCGCGGGGGTCCCGCGCGACGCGGCGGCGGTCGCTCAGCGGGCCGGGAGCCCCGGCCCAGCGCCGAGCTCGGCCAGCCGCTTCCGGGCGACCGGGTCGCCTGGGCTCGCCCTCAGGGCCCGGACGTACCAGAGCCGGGCCTCGTCGCCGTCCTGCCGGTCGCGGGCGCCGTCGCCGAGCGCGACGTACCGCTCGGAGTACGCCCGGGCGTTCCGCCGGACCGCCTCGAGCTGCGCTGCCGCCTCCTCCGCCCGGCCGCTTCGCGCGTACGCGCCCGCGAGCCCGAAGCGCACCACGTTGGAGGTGGGCGACACCCTGACCGCGCTCTCGAAGAGCGTCAGGTCGTCCTTCCAGTCCCGGTTCCTCGCCGCGGTCGCCGTCGCGAGCGCGACCAGCGCGAGCCCCGCGGCCCACCGGGCGAGCGCCGGCGGAGCCGAAGCCAGCCACCGGCCCGCGACCGTCACGACCGCGAGAGCGAACCCGATCATCGGGAGGTAGAGGAACCGCTCTCCCATCAGGTCGCCCGGGAGGGGGATCACGTTCATCACCGGGATCAGCGTCAGCCAGAACCAGGCCAGACCCAGGGCCTCGTCGGCGCGGCGGCGGACCGAGAGGACCAGCCAGGCGACGAGCCCCGCGACGACGAGCAGCGAGAGGACGACGCGGGGCTCGGCTGCGGACAGCGGCACGTCGATCACGTGACGGACCGAGAGCCCCGACGGGAAGAGGAGGAGCCGCACGTAGGCGGCGAGCGCCTCGGCCTGCATGAGCGCCGTCCTCCCCACCGTCCCGCCGGGCAGGTCCGCGTCGTAGCCGAGCCGGCCCATCAGCCGGAACCGCAGGGCCATCCAGCCGAGCGCCGTCAGGGCGAGGACCGCGACGAGGAGGACGCCGCGGCGGCGCCTCTGGCCGGGAGCGCCGAGGCGCACCGCGACGAGCGCCGCGACGAGAGGGAGCGACAGCGCCATCTCCTTGCTCGCGAGGGCGCCGGCGAAGGAAAGCCAGCAGAGGGCGAAGGAGGCCGCGCGCCGCCGGCCCGAGACCGCCCGGACGAACCCGAGGAGGCTCGCGAGGTAGAAGAACCCGGACATCACGTCGGTCAGCCCCGTGACGCTGGCGACCGCCTCGGTCTGGATCGGGTGGACCCCGAACAGGCCCGCCACGAGGAGTGCGGGTCCCGTCGGCACCCGGAGAGCCGGCAGGAGGGCGCAGAGGAGCCCGACGCTTCCGAGGTGGAACGAGACGTTCACGAGGTGATAGGCGAGGGGATCCAGCCCGGCGACCTCGTGGACGAGCGCCCAGGTCAGCGTGCGGAGGGGCCGGTAGCTGACCATCTCCGGCTTCGTGGCGCACGTCGACGGGTCCGTGAAGAAGCGGGCCGGGTGGGCGAGGGACTGGACGGCCCCGTTCTTCACGAGGACGTACGTGTCGTCCCAGGCGAAGCCGTTCGGGAGGCTGTTGAAGTAGGCCGCGAGCGTCAGAGCCAGGAGCGCGGCGACGAGCCTGAGGTCGACCGCCCCCTCGTCGGGTTCCGCCGGCCGGGGAGTCGGCGCAGGCTCCACACGGGGGATCGTAGCGCCCGCGTCGCCGTGCCCGGACAAGAATGTCGAGCGACAACCAGGACACGACGTTTTTGTATGATCCGGTCGTGACGTCCCTCGAGCGACTCCCCCTCTCGACGCTCCTCCTCCTCAGCCGGACCCTGGGCTCCCCCCTCGCCCTGAGGTCCTCCTTCTCCCGGGCGCTCGAGACGCTGCGCGAGGACCTGGGCGCCGTCGCCGGAGCGATCGCCTTGACCGACGAGGAGCGGGGCGACGTGGCCCTCGTGGCCGTCTCCGGGGCGAAGGGGGTCGTCCCCGACCGCGTCCGCTTCCGCGCCGGCGAGGGGATCGCCGGGCGGGTCGTGAAGACCGGGCGGCCGGTGGCGGTCCCGTCCGCCGCCCGCGAGCCGTCGCACGTCGACCGGCTCGGACTCGTCGGACGGAGGCGGGGCGCCGCGGAGCTGTCCCTCGTCTGCGTCCCGCTCCTCGTGGACGACCGGGCCGCCGGTGCGCTCTCGCTCTACTTCCGCTTCCAGAAGGGGCGGGAGCTGTCCCGCGACGTGGAGTTCCTGTCCATCGCGGCGTCGATGCTGGGCCAGGCGCTGAAGGTCTCGCGCCTCGTCGAGCGCGAGCGGGGGCGCCTCCTCGAGGAGAACCGCAAGCTGCGCGACGAGCTTCGCGAGCGGCACGACCTGTCGAACATCGTCGGCACGAGCCACCCGATGCGGGAGGTCTTCGAGCGCGTCGCCCAGGCGGCCCCCGCCTCGACGACCGTCCTGATCCTCGGCGAGTCGGGGACCGGCAAGGAGCTCGTCGCCCACGCGATCCACTACGGCTCGCCGCGCGCCGCCGGGCCGTTCGTGAAGGTGAACGGCGCGGCGCTCCCGGAGAGCCTCGTGGAGTCCGAGCTGTTCGGGCACGAGGCCGGGGCCTTCACCGGAGCCGACCGGCCCCGGAAGGGGCGCTTCGAGCTGGCGCACGGCGGGACGCTCTTCCTGGACGAGGTGGGCGAGCTGCCGCTCACGACGCAGGTGAAGCTCCTTCGCGTCCTGCAGGAGCGGGAGGTGGAGCGGCTGGGCGGCACCCGCCCCGTCAAGGTCGACGTCCGCCTGATCGCCGCCACGAACCGCGACCTGGCCCGGGCCGTGGCCGAGGGGCGGTTCCGCGAAGACCTCTTCTACCGGCTGGAGGTCTTCCCGATCTGGCTGCCGCCTCTGCGGGAGCGGAAGAGCGACATCCTCCTCCTGGCCGACCACTTCGTCGAGAAGCTCGCCGCCGAGCACGGCCGCAGCGTCCGGCGGATCTCGACGAGCGCCATCGACATGCTGATGAGCTACCACTGGCCCGGGAACGTCCGGGAGCTCGCCAACTGCCTGGAGCGCGCCGTCCTGATCTGCGAGGGGGGCGTCATCCACGCCCACCACCTCCCCCCGTCGCTCCAGACGGCCGAGGCCTCCGGGACCCTCCCGGGCCGGCCGCTCGCCGAGGCGGTGGGCGCCTTCGAGAAGGACCTCCTCCTCGACGCGCTCAAGATCTCGCGCGGCAACCGGGCCCGGGCGGCGCGCCTCCTGCAGACGACGGAGCGGATCCTCGGATACAAGGTGGCGCGGCACGGGATCGACGTCGCCCGCTTCCGGAGCTGATCCTACGTTTTCGTCGGTCTCCGAGTTCCGTCCGACATCTTCGTAGGCAGCCAGCCCAGCCAGCGGCTGGCCGCCAAGCCACGTCGACCCAGCGGGTTGCGGCGGCCCCGGAAGCGCGGCATGGCCGGGAACGGGGCTTGCAGCGGGGCCGGCATGACCGACCTCCGCGAGGCCCGCCCGTGACCGCCGCCGACACGACCTTCCTGATGGTCTCCTCGGCGCTCGTCCTCCTGATGACGCCCGCCCTCGGCTTCTTCTACGGGGGGCTCGTCCGGTCGAAGAACATGCTGAACACGCTGATGATGAGCGTGGCCGCCCTCGGGTTCGCGGGGATGGCCTGGGCGCTCGCCGGCTAC
The DNA here is from genome assembly GCA_008363385.1 of Acidobacteriota bacterium. Taxonomy (GTDB): domain Bacteria; phylum Acidobacteriota; class Thermoanaerobaculia; order UBA5066; family UBA5066; genus RHKY01. The sequence goes on from RHKY01000004.1 coordinate 79,698, forward strand.
TCGCTCGCCTTCGCGGGCGGCAATGCCGTCCTGGGCGACCTCTCGCGCGCGCTCCTCCGCGGCGTGGACCTCTCGGCGCAGGGGAAGGTGCCGCACCTCCTCTTCATGGCCTACCAGGGGACGTTCGCGATCGTCACGGTCGCGCTGATCTCGGGCGCGATCGTGGAGCGGATGCGGTTCGGCGCCTACCTCCTCTTCCTGACCCTCTGGTCGCTGGTCGTCTACGCGCCGATGGCCCACTGGGTCTGGGGGGGCGGCTGGCTGGCGAAGCTGGGAGCCCTCGACTTCGCCGGGGGGACGGTCGTCCACGTGAACGCCGCCGCGGCGGCGCTCGTGGCCGCCCTCGTCGTCGGGTCCCGGAAGGACTACGCCCGGCAGGCGATCCTCCCCCACAACGTGCCGTTCACGGTGCTCGGCGCGGGCCTCCTCTGGTTCGGCTGGTTCGGGTTCAACGCCGGGAGCGCGCTCGAGGCCAACGGCGCCGCGGCCCTCGCTTTCGTGAACACGCTCCTCGCGCCCTCGGCCACGCTCGTCGTCTGGACCCTCCTCGACCTGACGCGGACCGGCAAGACGACCGCCGTCGGGGCGGCGACCGGGATCGTCGTCGGCCTCGTCGCGGTGACGCCCGCTGCCGGGCTCGTCTCGCCCGCCTCGGCGATCGTCCTCGGCGCCCTCTCGGCCTTCCCGAGCTACTTCGCCCTCCTCTGGCGCGCCCGGACGCGCCTGGACGACTCGCTCGACGTCGTCGCCGCCCACGGCCTCGGCGGCACCGTCGGCGCCCTCCTGACCGGCGTCTTCGCCCAGGAGAGCTGGAACGGCGTCGCCGACGGGCTCCTCTTCGGCAACCCCCGGCAGCTCCTCGTCCAGCTGCTGGCCGTCGCGGCCGCCGCGGCCTTCAGCGCGGGGGCGACGTTCCTCCTCCTGAGGCTCGTCTCGCTCGTCACGCCGCTGAGGGTCGCGGCGAAGGACGAGGGGCTCGGCCTCGACGTCTCGCAGCACGGCGAGGAGGCCTACACGCGCGGCGAGGGAGCCCTCCTCCTGCTCCACCGCGAGGGCCTTGCCGCGCGAGCGCCCGCCCCGTCGGGCCTCGCCGCCGAGGGAGGCCGGCCGTGAAGCTCGTCGTCGCCGTCCTCCGTCCCGAGAAGCTGAACGACGTCCTGGAGGCGCTCTTCCGCGCCGAGGTGAAGGGCCTGACGATCACCCCGGTCCACGGCCACGGCGGGGAGACCGAGCAGGTGGAGACCTACCGCGGCACGACCGTGAAGATGGAGCTCTCCGAGAAGGTGCGCCTGGACATCGGCGTCTCGGACCACTTCGTCGAGCCGACCGTGAAAGCCATCCTCGACTCGGCCCGGACGGGCGAGGTGGGCGACGGGAAGGTCTTCGTCCTCCCCGTCGAGAAGATCTGGCGGATCCGGACCGGCGAGGAGGACCGCGCGGCCGTCACGCCCGTCGGCGTCCCGACGGACCCGCTGGCGACGAGGGCCTGAGCGCGAACCCGGCTGCGCGCGGTCCGTATCATCGGACCGGAGGGACGCCATGAAGGGTCCGAAGGTCCGCGTCGAGGAGCTGGAGGTCACCGGGGAGAAGCTGGTCGCCACGATCCGCGAGCTGGTCCACCAGGGGAACGTCCGCCGGATCGTCATCCGGAACGCGAAGGGGGTGGCCCTCCTCGAGATCCCGCTCGTCGTCGGGATCGCGGGGGCCGTCCTCGTCCCCGTCTGGGCCGCGGTCGGGGCTCTGGCCGCCCTCTTGGCGCGCCTGACCCTCGTCGTCGAGCGCGAGGAAGACGCCCCGGCCGCTCCGCCGCCGAAGCCGGCGCCGCCCCGGCCTTCGTCCGCCGCGGCGGCGCCGAAGCCGGCCCGGAAGTCCCCGCGCAGGAAGGCCCCGCCCCGGACCTGAGGTCCGGCGGCCCGGACTGCCGCTGGACGTGGGCCTCGGCCCGCCGCGGCGCGGGCCAGGGCCGCCGCCAGGTGCGGTCAGCGCGGAGCCGGGGTCGGCACGGGTGAATGGCCCGTGAAGAGACGATCTTCGGTCTCCCCCGGCCCCGGCGGGGCGGCGGGCGGCTCCTGCTGGATCGGGACCGACCGGACGCTCGTCTTCTCGTCGGTGACGTACCACCCCTGCCGGGTCGCGTCCATCCGCGTTCCCTCCGGGGCCGCCACGGTTGCCAGGAGGAGCGCCACGTCGTCGACCTCGAGCAGGTCGGACGCCCGGACGAGGAGCTCGCAGAAGCCCACCAGCTCCGGCGGGACCGCCTCCCGGAACGCCGCCAACTCCTTGGCGCTCAGCTTCCCCGCGAGGAGCTCGGGCGACTTCAGCTCCGAGACCTCGAGCGACACCTCCCCCGCCCTCAGGATCATCCTCTTGAACACCCGCTCCGGAGCCAGGTCCGGCTTGTCGTGGTTCTGCTCCGAGCCCCCGCTTCCGAGCGTCACCTTCCGGCCCGTCGCCACGGCGCGGATCTCGCTCCTGATGAGGTTCCCCGCCGCGTCCGGCTTCGCGTAGCTCTCGGTGCGGACCTCGAACGAGCCCCCCGGGGTGAGGGCCTCGAGCTCGCCGAGCGTGTCCTGGGGCCGGGGGACGACGAAGTCCCGCTCCGTTCTGGGCGGCTCGAAGCCTCGCGGAAGGACCGTCCGGGCGACCACTCTCGCCTCCACCCGTCCGGACGACTCGCGGAGCGTGAAGGCCCTCACGAGCGTCCGGGCGGCGCCCTTCTCCGGGGCCTCCGCCTGAGGGGCCCCCCCTGCCACGGCGCCGGGACCGCAGAGGAGCGCGGCCAGGACGGCGCGCGGAAGACGGGGCGCCCTCACCTCCCCTCCGCCGCCGACCAGTAGAGGGCGTTGAACAGGAACGGGAAGGTGCCGTGCGACTGGGCTCGCTGCTGCGCCTTGAAGCCGAGCAGGACGACCTTTCCCTTCCCGTACGTCGTCGCGACCGCGGCGGCCTTCCGCGCGATCCGGTCGGCGCCGTGGAGGAAGCCCGAGAGGAGGATCGTGTCGGCCTCCCGCGGGTACCAGGCGAGGACCCACCGTTCCAGCTCGGCCCCGGGGAGCTGCGTCTCGAAGGCGATCGGCTCCTCGACGAAGAGGGCGGCCTCCTCCGGGAGGCCGAGGGTGACCGGGTGGCCGGGAAGGACCTTCGCCTTCAGCAACGAGCCCGGGCTGAGGAACTCCTCTCGCTTCACCTTCGCCAGGGCGTTCCTGACCGGCAGGTTGAGCTCGCCCGTCACCCAGGCGGTGGACGAGCCGAGGGCGACGAGCGTTCCCCCGGCCTCGACGAACGCCTTCAGCGCGGCGGCCCCCTCCTTCTCGATCCCCCCGCGGTACTCGGGCGGCGGGTCCGGCCAGTAGCGCGGCTCCCCGTCCTCGCGCTTCGGCTTCCCGGTCGCCAGGACGTCCTTGTCGACGTCGGGCAGGACGATGGCGTCGAAGCGCTCGCGGAGCTTCCCGGCCTTGACGGCCCCGTTGTCGAGCGTGACGGGGGCGAACCCGTACCGCTCGAGGAGGAAGCGCGTCCACCCCTCGTCCATCGAGGCGACCCACGGCTTGTACAGGCCGACGCGCGGGCGAGCGACGGGCCGCGCCCTTTCCGGGAGGGTCCCGGCGGCGGGCTCGATCCCGACGCCGAGCTCGGCCGCGGTCGGCGCGGCCGCTTTCGCCCCCTTCGCGTCGAGGAACCAGGTCCCGGCGGCTTCGGCGAGCCGGTGGACCTTGCCGCCGGCCCCGATCGCCACGTTGACCACGCGGACGGCCTGCGGGCTCTCTCCGCCCACCGTGAAGAGGCCTGCGGCCGCCAGGGGCGCCGCCTTCGCCGGGGCCGGTTCGAAACGCAAAAGGCCGTCCGGCATCTTCCCCGGCTCCACCGCGACGCCGAGGAGGAGCGGCAGCGACCAGGCGGCGACGTCGTACGGGAGGACCGGCTCCTTGCCAGGGACGAGCCGCACCTCCGGGTAGCGCTGCGTCCCGAGCACCTCCCGGACGAACCGCCCATACGGCTGGCCGAGCGGGACGAAGAGGTCCCCGCCCGGCCCTTGCCGGACCTCGACTCCGTGCTCGTCGAGGAGGCGCGCGAGGAGGAGGGCGGTCGGGCGGTCCCGCTGGGCGGCCGGGATCCGGATCGCCTCGCCGGGAGCGGCGGCGGCGACGGTCTGGCGCGCCCGGGCGGCCGTGTCGAAGAGGAGGTCTCTGCGGTGGTCGGCGCAGGTGGCCAGCAGCGCGTCCGAGGCGATCCGCTCGTAGTCCATCACGTCACGCAGGCGCCACCAGCCGCCGGGCCACGGGTTCGGGAAGTTCGTCTGCGGCCCGTAGTCGACGAGCCCCTTCCGCCCGCCGGAGAGCTCCGTCTCCGGGACGAAAACGGGGGTCGCCATTCGCGCCGAGGCCACCTCCGTCAGCAGGCCCGTGACGTTCTTCCACCAGGCGGTGTTCTTCGTCCCGCCGATCCAGTAGGCGTCGAACGAGTAGCCGTAGATGACGCCCGACTTGCCCGCCTGCTCCAGAGCGAGCGCCATCCGGCTGCCGATCAGGTTGACCTCGCGCCAGACGAGGGGGTGGATGTCCGGGTCGACCGGCTCGGCGTACGGGGGGACGAACATCCGCGGCCCGCTCGACCCCATCTGGTGCTCGTCGAGCCAGACCTGCGGGTGCCACTCCTTGTAGACCGCGCGCGTCATCGCCTTGGTCTCGACCTGGGTCAGCATCGTCCAGTCGCGGTTGTCGTCGTGCCCGACGTACGGGTGGTAGAGCCACGGCATCCGGCTCCCCTCGTACGGCGTGCCGAGGTTCTTCCGGTACCACTCCACCTCCATCCGGTGCCCGTCGGGGTTCAGCGACGGGACGAGGAGGAGGACGACCTCCGACAGGCGCCGCCGGGTCTCCTCGTCCTCCCCCGTCGCCAGCGCGTGCGCCCACTCCATCGCCATCTGCGTCGCGGCGACCTCGCTCGAGTGGATGGCGCACGTCACGAGGACGACGGCCCTCCCCTCCTCGACGAGGGCCGCCTCCTCCGCGGCCGTCAGGCCGCGCGGGTCGGCCAGGCGCCGGGCCACCTCGCGGATCCGGTCCTTCCGCGCGAGGTTCTCCTCGCTGGAGACGACGGCCATCAGCAACTCGGCGCCCAGCGTCGTCTTCCCGAGCGAGACGACCTCCACGCGCGGCGAGGCGGCGTCGAGGGCCCGGAAGTAGGCCGAGACCTGCTCCCAGTCGGCCAGCGTCCGGTCGGCCCCGACCGCCATTCCGAGGAAACCCGAGGGCGACGGGACCTCGATCGCCCGGGCGGGCGAGGCGGGCAGGAGGAGGACGGCGAGGGCGAGGAGGCCCGTGAGGACCGCAGGGCTGCGGCGCATGGCCGCCAGTCTCGGCGCCGTCCGCCCGGAGCGCAACCGGAACGGCGCCGGCAGCCGGCGGACGGGCGGACGGCCGCTGGCGCCTGGCGCAGGCCTACGAGAGGCTCGGCCGCCGCGACGAGGCGGCCCGCGAGCTGGCCGAGGCGCTCCGCCTCTTCCCGGGGCACGCCGGGGCGGCGCGGGACCTGGCGCGGCTGCGGAAGGGGTGATCGGGCGCGGGGCCGTCGCCGGCCCCGCCCCGCCGCCTCACCAGAGGAGCTTCAGCTCGGAGGCCTTCCTCTCCAGCTCCTCGCGGAACTCCGGGTGGGCCACGTCGATCAGGGCGCGGATGCGCTGCCGGATCGTCTTCCCGTAGAGGTTGGCGATGCCGTACTCGGTGACGACGTAGTGGACGTCGTTGCGCGTGGTGACGACGCCGGCCCCCGGCTTGAGCGTCGCCACGATCCGGCTGAAGCGCTCGCCCTTCTTCGTCGTGCCGCTCGACGGGAGCGCGATGATCGGCTTGCCGCCCTTCGATCGGGCCGCGCCCCGGATGAAGTCGAGCTGGCCGCCGACGCCCGAGAAGAGCCGCGACCCGATCGAGTCGGCGCAGACCTGACCCGTCAGGTCGACCTCGATCGCGGAGTTGATCGAGATCATCTTGTCGTTCTGCCGGATGACGTACGGGTCGTTGACGTACTCGGTGGGGTGCAGCTCGACGACGGGGTTGTTGTCGACGAACTTGTAGAGGCGCGCCGACCCGAGGAGGAACCCGGCGATCAGCTTCCCCTTGTGGAGCGTCTTCTTCTCGTTCGTGATGACGCCCTGCTCGTAGAGGTCGACGACGCCGTCGGAGAACATCTCGGTGTGGATCCCGAGGTCGCGCTTGTCCTTCAGGTAGTAGAGGACGCCGTCCGGGATGGCGCCGATCCCCATCTGCAGCGTCGAGCCGTCCTCGATCATGCTCGCGACGAGCTTGCCGATCGCCATGGAGAGGTCGTTGGGCGAGCCCATCGTCCGCTCGGGGAGCGGGTAGTCGACCGGGACGGCGTGCGTGATCCGGCTGATGTGGATGAAGGCGTCGCCGAGCGTCCGCGGCATCTGGAGGTTGATCTCGGCGATGACGACCTTCGCGTTGGCGGCGGCGGCCTTGGTGATGCCGACCTCGACCCCCAGCGAGCAGAAGCCGTGCTCGTCCGGCGGCGAGACGTGGATCATCGCGACGTCGAGCGGGAGCGTCCCGCTCGAGAAGAGCAGCGGGATCTCCGAGAGGCGGCACGGCGTGAAGTCCGCGCGCCCCTCGTTGACGGCTTCGCGCACGTTGTCGCTGATGAACAGCGTGTTCACGCGCAGGTGCTTCTCCATCCCGGGCTGGACGTAGTCGGCCTTGCCGATCGTCAGCACCTGCACGATCTCCACGTCCGTGAGGTCGGGCGAGCGCTTCACGAGCTGGCCGAGGAGCGTCTGCGGGACGGAGCAGTTGCCCGTCATGAAGATCCGCTGGCCGGACTTCACGACGTCGGCGGCCTTCTCGGCCGAGGTGATGCGGGAGTGGTAGTCGACGAGCCAGTTCATGGTTCCCTCACCCCTTCTGGGCCGCGGGGAAGTCGACCCGGCTGAGGTTCCGGACCTCCCCCTTGTGGGTCGCGACGCCGCGCGCGAAGCCCGGGTCCAGCGCCATGGCCTCCTCGACGCCGTGCCTCACGACGAGCTCGATGTAGGTCCGCGCCGCGTTCAGGAACGCGTGCGTGGACGTGCGCGCCACGACTCCCGGGAGGTTGGGGATGCAGACGTGGACGACCCCTTCCTCGACGTAGGAGGGGCTCTCGTGGGTCGTGGGGCGCGAGGTCTCCGCGCAGCCGCCGTGGTCGATCGACAGGTCGATGAAGATCGAGCCGGGGCGCATCCGCTTCAGGACGCTCCGCGGGAGGACGAGCGGCGTCCTCTCGCCGGGCACCATGACCGCCCCGACGACGACGTCGGCGTACTCGCACGCCCTGGCCACCAGGTGCGGGTACGACACGGCGGTCACGATCTGGTCGCGGAAGAGCGTGGAGAGCTCCTGCAGCCGGCCGAGGTCCTGGTCGAGGACGGTCACGTGGGCGCCCAGGCCGGCGAACGCGCGGGCCGCGTTCTCGCCGACGACGCCGCCGCCGACGATCACGACCTCGGCGGGCGGCACGCCCGGCACGCCGCCCAGGAGGACCCCGCGCGTCCCCTTGTCGTTCTGCAGCGCCGTGGCGGCGATCTGGGCCGCCATGCGGCCGCCGATCTGGGAGAGGGGCTTCAGGACCGGGAGGCTCCCGTCGTGCCCGACGATCTGCTCGTAGGCGATCGACGTGACCTTCTTCTCGAGGAGCGTCCGGACCTTCCCCGGGTGGGTCACGGCCAGGTTCAGGAAGCCGGCCAGGACCTGTCCCGGCGGCACCCACTCCAGCTCCGCCGTCGTCGGCCGCGAGATCTTCAGGACGAGCTGCGCGCGGCCGTAGGCCTCCTCGGTCGAGTAGACGATCCTGGCCCCGGCCCGGACGTACTCCTCGTCGCTGAAGCCGGCGCCCAGGCCGGCCCCTCGCTCGACGAAGCAGGGGTGCCCGGCCGCGGCCAGCAGCTGCACCCCGACCGGCGAGAGCCCGACACGGTACTCGTTGGGGCGGCGCTCCTTCGGGATTCCGATGTTCACGGTCGACTCCCCGCCTCGCCGGGGCTCGCGGCCCCCCGAGGCCTTCGCTGGGGCGGCCCCGTGGGCGGGCACGGAGAGGTCCGCGCGGCGGGAGCGGGGCGCCCGCCGTCACGGTAGCACCGGCGGGGCGGCCCGTGCAGTGAGCCGAATGTTTCAATCCGGGCCCGGTTTCGGGTGCGTCCGGCTCCCGTCATAAACTCCGGACGTGCTCCAGCTGGAGATCCGGAGCCCCCTCGAGCCGCCGCGGACGGTGAGGCTGGAAACGGGGGTCTACACGTTCGGCCGCTCGTCGGCCGCTCTGATCCCGCTGAAGGACCCGCTCCTGTCCCGCCTCCACGCCCGTGTCCGCGTCGAGGAGGACCGGGTCCTGGTGGAGGACATGGAGTCCCGCAACGGCACGTACGTCAACGGCCGGAAGGTCGGAGGGGCGGTCGCCCTGACCCGCGGGGACCGGATCACGATCGGCAACACCGTGCTGGTCCTCGGCGACGAGGCCTCGACGCGGGTCGTGGTCGACGAGTCGGCCGGGCCGACGCCGGTGGAGGGGATGACGCTCTTCCCGTCGGACGCGCTCCTGCGGGCGGTGCGGCCCGGAGCCACGGAGGGGGCCCCGGGCCGGGCGGGGCGCGAGGAGCCGTTCGAGGTCCTCTACGAGGTGACCCGCGAGCTCCTCCACGACCGCTCGGAGGGGGAGCTCTTCCGGCTGATCGTCGACCGCCTCTTCGAGATCCTCGGGCCGGACCGGGCGGTCGTCCTCCTGAAGGACCCGGACGGCGGCTTCCAGGAGGCGGTCTCGCGGTTCGGGGACGGCATCCCGCCCGGAGACCTCGTCCTCTCGCGGACGGTCCTCGACGCGGTGGCGGGCGAGCGGCGCGCCGCCCTGTTCGTCGCGGGGAGCCCCGCGGCCGACGTCCCCTCGGTCTCCCTCGTGATCCAGGGGATCACCTCTTGCCTGGCCGCGCCGCTGTGCGTCGGCGACGAGGTCCTCGGCCTCGTCTACCTCGACGCGCGCCTGGGCCACCGGCAGTTCGGCGAGCCCGACGTCCGCCTGGTGACGGCGCTCGCCAACGCCGCCGCGGTGAGGATCCGGAGCGCCCGTCTGGCAGAGGCCGCCGCCCTGCGGGAGGCGGCCGAGCGGGAGCGGGAGGTCGCCCAGACCGCCCGCCGCGCCGCCGAGGAGGCCAGCCGCGTCAAGAGCCTCTTCCTGGCCAGCATGAGCCACGAGCTCCGGACCCCGCTGAACGCCATCCTGGGCTACGCCGAGATGCTGACCGAGGAGGCCACCGAGCGGGGCCTCGGCGACCTCTTGCCGGACCTCCAGAAGATCCAGGGGGCGGGCCGGCACCTCCTGGAGCTGATCAACGACATCCTCGACCTGTCGAAGATCGAGGCCGGCAAGCTGGACCTGGTGCGGGAGCCGTTCGACGTCCAGGCGCTCCTGTCGGACGTGGCCCAGACGATGCGGCCCGCCGTCGAGCGGAACGGCAACGCGTTCGCGTACCGCCCCGGCGAGCCCCCCGGGATGGTCCTGGCCGACGTCACCCGGACGCGGCAGGTCCTCTACAACCTCCTCTCCAACGCCGGGAAGTTCACGGAGAACGGCCGCGTGACGCTGGAGTGCTCCCGCGCGAGCGACGACTCCGGGGAGTGGGTCGTCGTGAGGGTCGCCGACACCGGGATCGGGATGACGCCGGAGCAGCAGTCCCGGCTCTTCCAGCCGTTCTCCCAGGCGGACGCCGGGACCGCCCGGAAGTACGGCGGGACGGGGCTCGGTCTCGTCATCAGCCGCCGGCTCTGCCAGATGATGGGCGGGGACATCACGGTCGAGAGCGAGCCGACGGCGGGCTCCACCTTCTTCCTGAAGCTCCCGGCAGCCGTCGAGCCGTCCGTCGGCGAGACCATCACGGGCGCGGTCCCCGTCCTCCCCCCGCAGGGTTGAGCCGCGCGACCGGGCGGGAGCCCGGACCGCCGGGGAGGGGGTGTGGGGGGACGCCGGGGATCAGGGGTCCCGGTGTCGCCGCTTCGAGCGCGCAGCGCGCTGACCCCGGCGGCGCCGTCAGGCGCCGCCGGGGTTCCCCCACGGCGTCATCGCCCGGGGCTGCTGCCCCGGTCGGCCCACGCGCCCGAGCGCCTTACAAGGACCTGGCCATGAGCGCCGCCAGGTCGGCGGTCCTCACGCTGTACCCCCACTCGTTGTCGTACCAGGTGACGACCTTGACGAAGTCGCTCTTCTCCTTGCCGAGGACCATCGTGAACGGCAGGTCCACGGAGGAGGAGTGCGGGTCGCCCTTGAAGTCGACCGAGACGAGCGGCTCGTCGATCGCCGCGAGGACCCCCTTCATCGGCCCCTTCGCCGCGTCGCGGAACATCTGCCGGAGCTCGTCGGTCGTCGTCGGCGCCTCCACCTGGGCGGTGAAGTCGACGACGGAGACGGTCGAGGTCGGGACGCGGAGCGCGTAGCCGTCGAACTTCCCCTTCAGGTCCGGGATCACGAGGGCGACCGCCTTGGCCGCGCCCGTCGTCGTCGGGATGATCGACATCGCCGCCGCGCGCGCGCGCCTCAGGTCGCTGTGCGGGAGGTCGAGGATCTTCTGGTCGTTCGTGTAGGCGTGGATCGTCGTCATGAACGCCCGCTGGATCCGGAGGCGGTCGTGGACGACCTTGGCGGCCGGCGCCAGGCAGTTCGTCGTGCAGGAGGCGTTGGAGACGACGTGGTGCTTGGCCGGGTCGTACGCCGCGTCGTTGACCCCCATGACCACCGTCAGGTCCTCGCCCTCGGCCGGGGCCGAGATGATGACCTTCTTCGCCCCGCCCTTGGTGATGTGGTTGGCGGCGCCCTTGACGGTCTTCCCCTTCTTGTTGACCCCGTCGTCCTTGATCGTGAACAGGCCCGTCGACTCGACGACGATCTCCACGCCCACGTCCTTCCACGGGAGGGCGGCCGGGTCGGTCTCCTTGAAGACCTTGACGGCCTTCCCGTCGATCACGAGCGCCTCGCCCGACACCTCGACGGTCCCGTCGAACCTGCCGTAGTTCGAGTCGTACTTCAACAGGTGCGCCATCGTCTTCAGGTCGCCGATGTCGTTGACGGCAACGACCTCGAGCTTGCCGGCGTAGTGGTCCCGGATCGCCTTCAGAACCTGCCGGCCGATCCGGCCGAAACCGTTGATACCGACCTTGGTCGCCATCGCGTTGCTCCTTTCGGTGACGCGGCGCTTCGCGCCGCCGGAGATCTTAGCTCCGGCCCGCGTCCGCCGGCCGGGCGGCGGACCAGCGCTCGAGCGCGCGAAAGAGCCGCTCCCGCTCGGCGGGGTCCTCGCGGGTCCACGGCAGGAGGTGGGTCGGGCGCGGCTGCCGGTCGAAGAAGAACCCGCCGCTCGGCGCGGGGGCCGCCTGCGCCGCCGCGAGCCAGACGACCGTGTCGGCCCCCTCCTCGGGCGTCCTCAGGACCGCGCGGGTGACGGCCCAGAAGCGCGGCAGCGAGGTCCTCACGGCGGGCGTGTCCGCCCAGCCGGGGTGCATCGAGAAGAAGGAGGCCCCTCCCCCTCCCCAGCGCTCCGCCATCAGCTCCGTGGCCACGACGAGGGCGCGCTTCGTCCGGGCGTAGGCCAGGACGCCGTCGAACGGCCTCTCGGGCGGGTCCTCGAGGGCCGGGACCGAAAGGCGCTGCGTGTACATCCCCCCGGACGAGACGTTCACAACCCGCCCTCGAGCGGCCGCGAGCCGCGGCAGGAGGAGGCTCGTGAGGAGGAACGGCCCGACGAGGTTCGTGGCCAGCGTCCGCTCCAGGCCGTCCGGCGTCGCGGCGCGCTCGTGGGGGAGGACCCCCGCGTTGTTGACGAGGACGTCCACCTTCCGCCGCCGGAAGCCCCGGCAGAAGCGCTCGACCGCCGCCAGGTCCGAGACGTCGAGCTCCTCGGCGGCGACGTGCCGGTTCCCCGTCTCGCGCGAGATCGTGGAGGCCGCCTCCTCTCCGGCACCCCTCCTGCGGCAGAGGAGGAGGACGTGGGCCCCGCGCGAGGCCAGGGCGCGGGCCGTGGCGCGGCCGATCCCCGAGTTGGCACCGGTCACGAGGACGTTCCGGCCGGCGAGGTCGGCAGCGAGATCTGCGTCCCGGAAGCCGGAGCGGTGGCGCGCGAAGCCCGTCCGGTCGAACGAGAGGACGATCGTGGCGTCCAGGAGGCGGTCGACGAGGAGCCGGGGCGTCACGCCGGGGCCGGCTCAGTCGCGCTTTAGGGGCTCCACCTCGTCGACCGGGGTCTCGGCCGGCCGCTGGATGACCAGACGCCCCAGCTTGCTGACGCCGCTGTCCGTGAAGTAGACGTTGCCGTCGGCGCCGACGGCGACTCCGTGCGGCCAGCCGCTCGGGTGGGGCGGGATGAAGAGGCCCGGCGAGGCGATCTCGTCCGGCAGGACGGGGATCGGGAGCTCGGAGATCGCGCCGTCGACCGTGATCCGCCCGAGCTTCATCGAGAAGGCCTCGGTGAACCAGAGAGCGCCGTCCGGACCGGCGCAGATCCCGCGCGGGCTGGCGGCCGGCGTCGGGAGGGGGTACTCGGTCAGCTTCCCGTCGAGCGTGATCCGGCCGATCTTGTTCGCCCACATCTCGGTGAACCAGATGGCGCCGTCGGGGCCCATCGTCATCCGGTAGGGCCCGGCGTCGGCCGGGAGCTGGAACTCCGTGATCTCCTCCCCCGGGACGATCCGGCCGATCCGGTCGGTCTTCCCGGAGCAGTACCAGACGGAGCCGTCGGGGGCCACGACGAGGCCGCGGGGCTTCGAGTCGGGGGTCGGCAGGGGGTACTCCGTGACCGTCATGTCGTCGGCCACCCGGCCGATCAGGTTGGCCCCGAACCCGCAGTACCAGACGGAGCCGTCGGGCGCGGCGGCCAGGACGGTGGGCTTCGTGTCCGGCGTCGGGAGGACGACCTCCTCGAGCTTCCGGGTACCGGGCCTCAAGCGCGCGATCCGGTTCTCCACGTTCTCCGAGACCCAGACGCTCCCGTCGGCTCCCACGGCCACGCCGAACGGGTAGCTCCAGGGCGTCGGCGTCTTGAACTCCGTCATCTGGCCGCTCGGCGCCACGCGCAGGACCGACTCGTTCCAGTTCAGGGCGATCCAGAGGTTCCCGGCCTTGTCCGCCGCCATCTCGAGCGGGTACGAGGGCGGGTTCGGCAGCAGCACCTTCTGTATCGGCTGGGCGGCCGCCGGGAGGGCCAGCAGGAGAGCGGCGAAGAGGAAGGCGGTGCGCGGACGGGTGAGCATGACGGGTCCCTCCCTGAGCCGTAGTGTGCGCTTCCCCGTCGGCCTAACGGAAGAGCCTCGGATCTCCTCGGCTCCCCCTCAGGGATTCCCGTCCCGGATCACGGCGGCGGCGGAAGGGGCCCCCGGCCAGACACGGATCCTGATGGACCGGCGGGACTTGCCGGCCGAGAGCGTGAGGGTGTGGACCCCCAGGTCGCCGAGGTGCAGGAGGCCGCCCCGAAGGCTCGCCGCCGTCCCGACCGGCCGGCCGTCCACCCAGATCCGCGTCGCGGGCGCCACGTCCAGCCGGATCGCGCCCTGACTGTCGTGGGCGGGCGGGGCCAGGACTCCCCGCGGACCCGTCGACCCCCAGGGCTTCCCGCGAGGGAGCGCCGCCTCCACGCAGGCGACCGCCGGAGCCCCGCGGCGGAGCGAGACGTAGAGGACGAGGTCGCGGCGGCCCGCGTGCGCCAGGCGGAGCGTGTGGGTCTCCCCCGGCGGGAGCACGAGGTCCGGCGCGCCCTCCGGACCGCTCCAGTCGGCCGCGATGCCCACGAAGCGCCCGTCGAGGAAGACCCGCGCCTGGGGAGGCTCGACGGCCAATCGGACCGCGCGGCCCACCTCCAGCCGCTTCACCTCGACCGAGGAGGGCCGGATGTCGAGATACGGCGCCGGCTCCAGCGCGACGGGCGCCGGCCCCGGCTCCTCTTCGCCGGGCGGCGGGACCGCCGCCGGCGTCGGGCTCGGGACGGGCGCGGTCGTGGAGGGGACCGTCGCCCTCGGACCGCCCGGCTCGACCGCCGGCTCCTCCCGCCGCCCCGGGCCAGAGAGGAGGAGACCGACGAGGACCAGGGTCCCGGCGGCCCCCGTCGCCAGCAGCAGGTCCCGCACCCGGCTCCTCGGCGGGAGCGGGGCCGCGGGGACCGTCTCGGCCGGCGAAGCCGGGACGGGTACGGAGACGGCCGCGGTCGCGGCGAACGGGGCGCCGGCGGACGACGGCGCCTCCGGCGGCGGGGCCTGGGGAAGGGCCGCCTCGGGGAAGGGCGCCGCGGCGATGGTGGCCGAGAGGCCCCCGTCGCCTCCGGTCAGGGAGGCGTGGAAGGCCCTGAGGTCCGCCTCGGCGGCAGCCGCCGACGGGTATCGGTGCTCCGGGACCTTGGCGAGCAGCTTCGAGAGGATCGCCACGGCCGCGTCCGGGACCTCGCGGCTCAGCGTCCGGGGGTCCTCCGGCTCCTCGTGCTGGATCTGCCGGACGAGGGCGGTCAGGTTCTCCGCCGGGAACGGCTTCCGGCCGGCCAGGACCTGGTAGAGGACGATCCCGAGCGAGAAGAGGTCGCTCCGGGCGTCGGCCCTCTCCCCCCTCATCTGCTCGGGAGACATGTAGGCGGGCGAGCCGACCATCTCCCCGGTCGCCGTCAGGTCGACACCGCCCGACAGGAGCTTGCCGATGCCGAAGTCGGAGACCTTCGGCACGCCCGACGGCGTCAGGAGGATGTTGGCCGGCTTGACGTCGCGGTGGATGACGCCCCGCGAGTGGGCGTGCGAGAGCGCGCCCGCCACGTCCGCGAGGATCCCGACCTTCTCGGCGACCGAGAGGGGGACGCCGCCCGGCGCCATCCGCCCGGCCAGGCTTCCGCCGGGCACGTACTCCATCGAGAGCCAGAGCGTGCGGCCCTCCTCGCCGCAGTCGAAGACCGAGACGATGTTCGGGTGCGAAAGCCTCCCGGAGAGGCGCGCCTCCTCGCGGAAGCGGGCTCGCGAGGAGTCCCCGACGTCCGAGTCCGCCCCCTCGGGGAGGACGACGGTCTTCAGCGCGACCGGCCGGTCGAAGAGGGGGTCCCGGGCCAGGTAGACCGCCCCCATCGCCCCCCGGCCGAGGAGCCGGACGATCGTGTAGCGGCCGACGCGACCCTCGCTCACCCGGGGCGGGATTGTAGGGGCGCGATAGGGCATTCGTCCGACCCGGCGGATCCGTTTGGATCATGGAAAACCACCGCGTTCGCCCCGAGAATGCCGGCCAGTGCGAATGAGCGCCCCCGCCCGCCCCGCCCTCCTGGCTCTCGTCGCCGCCGTGGGGCTCTGGGCGCCCCTCGCGAACGCCGGGCCCGCGAACGCCGACGCCGCGGTCGACGAGGAGCTGGAGACCTGCCTCTCCTGCCACGGCGACGAGTCCGCCTCGCTCGACCTGAAGAGCGGCGAGAAGATCTCCCTCTACGTCGACCGCAAGACCCTCGAGGCCTCCGTCCACGGCACGCGCGTGCGCTGCACGCAGTGCCACCCCGGGATGGACGAGCTTCCCCACCCCGAGCGCCCGCTCGGGAGCCTGCGCGAGTACCAGGCCAGCTTCCGCGAGTCGTGCCGCCGCTGCCACTTCGAGAACTACACGAAGGCCCTCGACGGGGTCCACGAGAAGCAGCACGCCGCGGGGAACCTCGACGCCCCGTTCTGCGCCGACTGCCACGGCTCCCACGACGTCGCGCCGCCCGGCAAGCCGCGGGTGAAGATCTCGCAGACCTGCGCGCCGTGCCACTCGACCGTCTACGACGCCTACGAGAAGAGCGTCCACGGCAAGGCGCTCGTGGCCGAGGACAACCCGGACGTCCCCGTCTGCACCGACTGCCACCGCTCCCACGACATCGCCGACCCGAAGAGCTCGGCCTTCCGGCTCCGGACCCCGGAGGGGTGCGGGACCTGCCACGCCGACCCGAACGTCATGGGCAAGTACGGGCTCTCGACGAACGTCCTGTCGACGTACCTCTCCGACTTCCACGGGATGAGCGCCTCGCTCTACCGGTCGCAGAAGGGCGAGCCCGAGAAGGTCGTCGCCGTCTGCGTCGACTGCCACGGCGTCCACGACATCACGAAGGTGCGCGACGCCGGCTCGCAGGTCCTCAAGGCGAACCTCGTGAAGACGTGCCAGAAGTGCCACCCGGAGGCGACGGAGAGCTTCCCCGCCGCCTGGCTGTCGCACTACGAGCCCGGCTTCAAGAAGGCGCCTCTCGTCTACGGGGTGCAGGTCTTCTACAAGGTCTTCATCCCGTTCATCATCGGGGGCCTCGTCCTGCAGATCCTCCTGCACCTCTGGCGCGTGGTGGTGAACCGATGACGAAGAACGGGTACCTCGTCCGCTTCTCGGCCAAGCAGCGAGTCGAGCACGTCCTGGTGATGCTCGTCTTCCTCCTGCTCGCCGTCACCGGCTTCCCCCAGAAGTTCTACGACACGGGCTGGGCGGCCTGGACCGTCGAGGCGATCGGGGGCCTCGACCGGATGCGCTGGCTGCACCGGGCCGCCGGGATCCTCTTCGCCGTCATCTCGGTCGTCCACGTCACGAGCGCGGCCCTCCTCGTCCTGACGGGGAAGGCGCGAGCCTCGCTCGTCCCGACGAAGCAGGACTTCCGCGACGCCATCGGGAACCTCCGCTACTACCTCGGCGTCTCCAAGGACCCGGCCAAGTTCGACCGCTTCGACTACCGCCAGAAGTTCGAGTACTGGGGCCTGGTCCTGGGCGGCATGGTGATGGTCGCCACCGGGTTCATGCTCCTCTACCCCGGCGTGGTGGCCCGGTTCCTCCCGGGCGAGCTGATCCCGGCCTCGAAGGTCGCCCACAGCAACGAGGGGCTGATGGCGTTCCTCGTGGTCATCACCTGGCACATCTACAACGCGCACCTGAACCCCGACGTCTTCCCCTTCGACACCAGCATCTTCACCGGGAAGATCAGCCGGGAACGGATGCACCACGAGCACCCGCTGGAGCTCGAGCGGATCGAGGCCGAGGAGCGCGCCCGCGAGGAGGCTTCCCGGTCCGCCGGATGACCGGCTTCCTGGCCGGGTCGCTCGTCCAGGCTGCCGTCGCCGCCCTCGCCTCGTCCGTCTTCCTCCGCGTCTTCCGCGTCCAGGCCCCCGAGGAGCGGGTCCGCTTCCGCCTCCTCGCTCTGGCCGTCCCGCTCCTCGTCCACCCCGCCCTCCTCCTGCTCCCGTTCCGGGCGAGCGAGGACTTCCTGCGCGACACCGCCCTCTTCTGGGCGATGCGATGGGCCTCGAGCGGGACGGCCGGCGCGGCCGCCACCCTCCTCGTCGTATTCCTGGCCGCCGCCGCCTCGCTCGTCCTGCTCCTGCGCGACCTGAAGCCTCCCGCCGCCCGCCCCGCCCGCGCCCCGCGCGGCGAGGCAGAGGAGCGGCTGGCCTTCCGCGCGGAGGTCACGGCGCGCGGGCTCGCCCTCCGGCCGCCCCGCGTCCTCTTCCTCGAGGACGCGGCCCCCCACCTCTGCCTCCGCGGCCTGCGATCGCCCTCGCTGATCGTCTCGACGGGCGCCCTCGAGAGGCTCTCGGAGGAGGAGATGGCCGGGGGCCTGGCCCACGAGCTGGCCCACCTCCGGGGCCGGGACGTCGCGCTGTCTCTCGGCCTCCTCACCGTCCGGGCGCTCCTCTGGTTCAACCCGGTCGTCCAGGTCGTGGGGCGCCGCGTCGTCCTGGACCTGGAGGAGCGGGCCGACGACCGGGCCGCCTCCGTCACCTCCCGGAAGGCCGTGGCGGCGGCTCTCGGGCGCCTGCCCGGCGACAGGGAGATCCTGGAGTCGCCCCTGGCCCGGGCGGGGGGCCTCGCCCTTGCCGCCCGGCGGGAGCGTCTCCTCCGCGGCGGCCCGGCTGCTCCCGGCCCCGGCTCCTCCCTCCGCCTCGCGGCCGCGGCCGCCTCCATGCTGCTCCTCAGCGTCCTCGTCGTCTGATGGACACCGGAACGGCCCCGAGGCCCGCCCCTGCGCCGCATACACTCCCCGGGGTGAGCGCCAGTGCGGCCGCCGAGGTTTCGGGCGCGACGCGGGTCGCGGCGCTGGCCGTGGCCGTGACCGCCTGCCTGGCCCTCTTCCTCCGCGGCCTCGACGCCCTTCCCTCCCTGGTGACCGGCGAGCCCCGCGGCGTCACGCGCTTCCGGACGCCGGAGGAGGCCGCCCGGAGGCTCGGGGTCTCCCTCCTCGTCCCGCGGCGCCCCCCTGGCGAGGCCGCCTGGCCCCCGGCGCGCGTCCGCGCCGTCGGCGGGCGGGCGGCCACGGTGGAGATCCGCGCCGACGGCCGCGACGGGCGCCCTGCCCGGTTTCTCGTCTACCAGCCCGTCCGCGCGGGCGGCGAGCTCTCTCCCGTCCTCGTCCCTCCGGCCGAGCCGTTCCACGAGGTCCCCGCGACGGTCGCCGGGAGGCCGGCGAGGCTCCGTTCGGTCCGCGTCGCGGGGGGGGGCGAGTACAACGAGGTCCTGGTCGAGACGGCGGGACGGCGGGTCCTCCTCCGGCTGGACGGGCCGGCCGACGAGCTGATCGCCTCGGCCGAGAGCCTCTCGGAGGCTGGGCCGTGAGGCGGTCGGCGCCCGGGCGGGTGGGGCTCGTCCCCCGATTCGTCCTGCTCGTCGCCACGGGCTTCCTGGTCCCGGCCGCGGCGATCGCGGCGCTCGGGTGGACGGCGCTCTCGGGCACGCAGTCGGGGCTCCTCTCCGACCGCCTCACGCTGGCCCGGACTATCGCGGCCCGGATCGCCGGCGCCCTCACGCGCGACCTCGACCCGCTGCTGGCCCTGGGCGCTCTCCCGGTCCCCGAGGAGGGCGGATACGCGGGGCCGGCCGCGGCGGCCGCGCTGGCCGACGCCTGGCACCGCTCGCGCCTCCTCCACGACGTCTACGTCCTCTCGACGGACGGCACGGTCCTCCTGCGCGAGCCGCCGACCTCCGTCGAGGGCCCGCCGGCGTGCCACGAGGCGCGCGATGCGTTCGCGGCGGCGCTCAAACGGATGGGCCCCACCGCCAGCGGCCTCCTCTCGGACGGGACGGGGCGCCGTCGCGTCGTCGTCCTGGTCCCGCTCCGCGGCCCCGTCGGGGGCCCGGTGCGCGCGCTCGCGGCCGGCTGCCTCGACCCCGAGAGCCACCGCCTCTCGGCCCTCCTCGCGGACTCCGCGCCCGGCAAGGAGGGGTCGGTGGACGTCCTGGACGCCACCGGCAAGACGTTCCTCTCGACCGACCGGTCCCGCCTCTACCGGGCCTATCCGCCCGACCACCTCGCCGCCCGCCTGGCGGCGGCCCTGCCGGACGCTCCCGCGACGGGCGAGGCCCGGGAGGAGGGGCGCCGCGTCCTCGTGGCGGCCAGCCCGGTCGCGGGGTTCCCCTGGACCGTCGTCGTGCGGCAGCCGCGGAGCGAGGCCCTCGCGGCCGTCGACGAAGCGGCGGGACGCCTCGTCTGGATGGTCCCGTTGCTCGGGCTCCTGGCGCTCGGCCTGGCCCTCGGGGCCGCGCACGCCGTCCGCCAGCCGCTGGCCGTCCTGACGCGCGAGGCCGAGCGGATCGCCGGGGGCGAGCTGACCCGGCCGATCCCCGTCCTGCCGCGGGACGAGGTGGGCCGCCTCGGGCGCGCATTCGAGCGGATGCGCGTGGCGCTCGCGGGCTCCCTGGAGGAGGTCCGGCGCGCCAACGAGGGGCTCGAGGAGCGGGTGCGACAGCGGACGGAGGAGCTCTCCCGCCTCTACCGCGAGCTGGCCGAGCGGGAGGAGGCGCGGCTGCGGCTCCTCCGGAAGGTGATCGCGGCCCAGGAGGAGGAGCGGAAGAGGATCGCGCGCGAGCTGCACGACGAGACCTGCCAGACCGTCACGGCTCTCGCGCTGAGGGCCGAGGGGGCCGCGGAGCTCTGCCCGTCCGAGGAGGGCCGGAAGCGGCTCGGGGACGTCACGGGGCTGGCTCGCCGGGCGCTGGACGACCTCCACCGCGTCATCTTCGACCTGCGCCCCTCGGTCCTCGACGACCTGGGGCTCTTCCCGGCGATCCGGTGGTTCGCCGACCGGAACCTGGTGCCCCGCGGCGTCTCGGTCCGGTACGACTTCGAGGACCTCGACGCGCTCAGGCTCTCCCCCGAGCGGGAGACCGCCGTCTTCCGGGCGGTGCAGGAGGCCCTGACCAACGTGCTCCGCCATTCGCGCGCCTCGACGGTCGTCGTGGAGGCGGAGATCGCGGCGAGGCGCCTGCGGATCCGCGTCGAGGACGACGGCGAGGGGTTCGACCCGGGCTCGTTCGCGACGCCTTCGGAGAGCGGCCGGGGCCTCGGCCTCCTCGGGATGCGGGAGCGGCTCGAGCTCCTCGGGGGGCGGGCCGCGATCGAGTCGGAGCCCGGCGAGGGGACCGCCGTCGTCCTCGAGGTCCCGGTCAACGGCCCGGGAGGTGTCGATGCCTAGGATCCGCGTCCTGATCGCCGACGACCACGCGATCCTCCGCGAGGGGATCCGGGCGCTCCTGTCGCCCTGCGACGACATCGAGGTCGCCGGCGAGGCCGCCGACGGCCGCGAGGCGGTCGAGAAGGCCGAGGCGCTCTCGCCGGACGTCGTCCTGATGGACATCGCCATGCCGGGGCTCGGCGGGCTGGAGGCGACGCTCGAGCTGAAGCGGCGGGGGCTGCCGGTGAAGGTCGTCGTCCTGACGCAGTACGAGGACGCCGAGTACGTCCAGCGCTTCCTGAAGGCCGGCGTCGACGGCTACGTCCTGAAGAAGGCCGCCGGGGCCGACCTGGCGGCCGCGATCCGGGCGGTCCACCGCGGGGGCCTCGTCCTCGACCCGGCGGTGGCGCGCCAGGCGATGCGCGAGAAGGAAGGGACGGCCGAGGGGGGCGAGGCGGACCCGTACGAGACGCTCACGGACCGGGAGAAGCAGGTGCTGAAGCTCGTGGCGGAGGGGAAGGCCAACAAGGAGGTCGCCCAGCTCCTCGGCATCAGCGTGAAGACGGCGATGTCGCACCGCGAGCGGCTCCTGGAGAAGCTGGGCCTCCACGGCCGGACGGAGCTGATCCGCTTCGCGCTCCGGCGGGGCGTCATCCGGGAGTAGGTCCGCGCGATAATCGGCGCGGCAGGGGGATCGCGCGATGTGCCTCGGAGTGCCCGGGAAGGTCGTCAGGGTGGACGAGACGTCGGTGGGCGTCTCGATGGGCCAGGTCAGCTTCGGGGGGGTCCTGAAGGAGATCTGCCTGGCCTACACGCCCGAGGTGAAGGTGGGCGACTACGTCCTCGTCCACGTGGGGTTCGCGATCTCGAAGATCGACGAGGACCACGCCAACGAGGTGCTCGAGGCGCTCCGGCAGATCGGCGAGCTGTCGGACGCCCCGGAGCCGCAGGCCGCAGCGCCCGGGGCCCCGCCGTCCGACGAGCCGGCCCCGGCGGGCTGAGGCCAGAGGGCCTCAGCTCCCGGCCCGCTTCTTGACGAGCTCCTCCGCCAGGAGCGACGTCCAGGCCTCCATCCCCTCTCCCGTCCGCGCCGAGAGCTCCAGGATCCGCCCCCCGGGGCGGAGGGTGGCGACCTGCTCGCGGACCGCCTCGAGGTCGAAGTCGACGTGCGGCAGGAGGTCGCGCTTCGTCACGACCGTCACCGCCGCCTTCGAGAAGATGGCCGGGTACTTGAACGGCTTGTCGTCCCCCTCGGCCACCGACAGGAGGACGACCTTGAAGTCCTCCCCCAGGTCGTACGAGGTCGGGCAGATCAGGTTCCCGACGTTCTCGATGAAGAGGACGTCCAGGCCGGCGAGGCGCTCCCCCTCCTCGGCCAGCGCCGCGCTCACCTGGCGGGCGTCGAGGTGGCAGGCGCCCCCCGTCAGGATCTGCCGGGCGGGGATCCCCATCTTCCGGAGCCGCTCGGCGTCCCGCTCTGTTGCGATGTCCCCTTCCAGGCCGCCGAGGCGGTAGCGCCCCTTCATCCGGGCCACCGTCGCCTCGAGGAGCGTCGTCTTCCCGGAGCCCGGCGAGGAGATCAGGTTGACGACGAGCGTGCGCGCCGACGAGAAGCCGTCCCTTAGGGAGGCCGCGGCGGCCAGGTTGGCCTGGAGGATCTTCTGCTTGACGTCGACGTCGGTCATGAGGGTTCCTCGGTCTCGAAGGTGACGGAGAGGAGGTCGAGCTCGTCGCCCCCCTCCACGCGGAGCGGCGCCTCGCACGAGGGACACAGCCGCAGCCACTCGCCCGGGGCCCGCCCGGGGACGACGCCGCACGAGGAGCAGAGCTGGCGGCAGGCGCGGAAGTCGACGACGAGGCGCGAGGCCGCGTCGGGCCCGTCCGCGGTGAGGGCCTCCCAGGCGAAGGAGAGGAGGTCGGGCTCGATGGCCGAGAGCTCGCCGACGGCCACGCGGACCGCCTCGAGCCGCCCCCCGCCCCCCTCGGCGACGGTGCGGCGGGCCAGGCGGAGGATCTCGGTGGCGATGGACAGCTCGTGCACGCGGCGCTCCCGGGACGGGGGAGGATAGCGCGTCGCCGGCCCGCGGCGCTCCCGACGCGCCCCTTCCCATTCCCCGGACGGGCTCCTAGGATCCCCGCGACACCTCCGTGACGGTCCTCTCCCCGCCCCGCGCGCCCGACGCCCGCTCCTCCGGCGGGCCGGTGAGGCGGCTCCTGGCCTGCTCCTGCCTGGCCCTCGGCGTCCTGCGCGGCGCCGCCGCCGCGCCGGAGGCGGACGGCCTCGCGCTCGCGGCGGCGGCGCGCCGCCAGGTCGGCGTCACCGTCCGGTACGACGGCTCCTACGCGCGGATCCCGTACCCGGGCGGGGACGTCCCGCCGGACCGCGGCGTCTGCACCGACGTCCTCGTCCGGGCCTACCGCGCCCTGGGCGTCGACCTCCAGGTGCTCGTGCACGAGGACATGAGGACCGCGTGGGAGGCGTACCCGAAGCTCTGGGGGCTGACCCGCCCCGACCCGAGCATCGACCACCGGCGCGTCCCGAACCTCGTCGCCTTCCTGAGGCGCCACGGGAGGTCGCTCCCCGCGGGCCGCGACCCGCGCGCCTTCCTCCCGGGAGACGTCGTCACGTGGCGGCTCCCGAACGGCCTGCCGCACATCGGGATCGTCTCGGACCGGCGGACGCCCTCCGGCCGGCCCCTCGTCCTCCACAACATCGGGGCCGGCGCCGCCGAGGAGGACGTCCTCTTCGACTTCCCGGTCACCGGGCACTTCCGGTACCCCACGCCGTGAAGGAGACGCCGACATGCCGACGCAGACGGAGCTGGAGAGCCTGGCCACGCGCTTCCTCGACGCCTGGACCTCGCAGGACGTCGAGGCCGTGCTGGCCTGCTACACGGACGACCTCGTCTACCGCGACCCGAACACGCGCGGGGACGTGGTGGGCGCCGAGGCCATGCGCCGGTACCTGACGAAGCTCTTCGCCGCCTGGCGGATGACCTGGAGGCTCCGCGAGGCGCACCCCTTCGCCACCGGGGAGGGGGCCGCGATCCTCTGGCGAGCGACCTTCCAGAAGGCGGGGAGCGACGCGGTCGTCGAGGCCGACGGCATGGACCTGATCTGCCTCGACGGCCGCCGGGCGCGGCGCAACGAGGTCTACTTCGACCGGACGGTCCTCGCGTCGCTCTGAGAGGGCGCCGCGAGTGGAGGGAGCCCCCGTGGGACCGTGCACGCTCACCGACGCGAGCCCCGCCGACGTCGAGGCGCTCCTGCCTCTCGTCCGGACGTTCTACGACCACTTCGGCTACCCCTGGGACGAGGGGGCCAAGAGGCGCGCGCTCACGGAGCTCGTCGCCGACCCCTCGCTCGGCCGGCTCGTCCTCGCCTCGACGGGCGGTCGCGTGGTCGGGTACGCGGTCGTCGCGTTCTCGTTCAGCCTGGAGTACGGCGGGCGCACCGCCTTCCTCGACGAGCTCTTCGTCGAGGCGGCGGCCCGGGGGGCGGGGATCGGCTCGGCGGCGGTCGAGCACGTGGCCGAGCTGTGCCGGGAGGCGGGCGTCAACGCCCTCCACCTGGAGACGGAGGAGGAGAACACCGGCGCGGCCGCCCTCTACGCCCGGCTCGGCTTCCGCTCCTACGGGCGCCACCTGATGACGCGGATCCTCTCCGGCGTCCCGGGTCCCCGGGCCTGAAGCCTCGGGAGCGGGCCGAATCCCGCTCGAACGCATCCCCGTTTACGCGGCGTCGCCCCTAGAATGACGCGGGACCCACCGCGGAGGCGCTCCGGCAGCCCTCCGGCCCGGCGGGCCCGACAGGAGGGGACGTATGAGGGCCGGCTCTCCGCCGCGCGGGCTCGACCGCCGCCGTCTCGTCACGGGTCTCGCCGCGCTCGCCGCGCTGCCCTGCCTCGCGCGCTGCTCTCGCGCACCGGCCGGGCCCCCCGCTTCCCCGAGCGCCGAGGTCCCCCTCGCGAAGCTCCCGCCGGGGACGCGGGTGGTCCTGCCCGTCGGCCACCAGCCGGTGGAGTTCCTGCGCGAGGGCGACTCGGTCACGGCGCGGTCGCTCGCCTGCACGCACCAGGGGTGCGAGGTGGTCTGGGTGGAGGAGGAGAGGACGTACCACTGTCCCTGCCACGACGGGCGGTTCGACTCGGAGGGGAACGTCCTCGCGGGACCGCCGGCGAGGCCGTTGCGCGCGGTCCCCGTCGAGCGGAAGGGCGACGTCGTCCTGGCCCGCCTCCCCGCGGCCTGAGGCGCCGTCCCGCCGCCGATGCCCCTCCCCCGCCTCGTCCTCACCGGCTCCTCCGGGTTCGTCGGCCGGCACCTCCTCGTGGAGCTGTGCGACGAGTGGGAGGTCCTCGGCATCGCGCGGGAGTCGCAGGTCCGCTCGGGGTCCCCGTCCCACCCGAACCTGACCTGGCGGCAGGTGGACATCGGAGACCGGCCGCACCTGACCCAGGTCCTCGACGAGTGGCGCGCCCGCGGCCCGACGAAGGTGCTGATCCACCTCGCGGCCCACTACGACTTCACGGGCGACGAGGACCCGGAGTACTACCGGACGAACGTCCAGGGCCTGAGGAACGTCCTCGACCTGGCGCGCGGGCTCGGGATCGACCGCTTCGTCTTCTCCAGCTCGACGGCGGCCTCGAGCCTGCCGGCGCCCGGGGGCGTCCTCGACGAGACGAGCCGGCCAGACGGCGACCACATCTACGCGCGGACGAAGCGTCTCGGAGAGGAGATGCTCGCGGAGTACCGGTCCTTCTTCCCGTCCGTCGTCGTCCGATTCGCGGCGATGTTCTCGGACTGGTGCGAGTACCCCCCGCTCTTCGTCTTCCTCTCGACGTGGCTGTCCGACTCCTGGAACCGCTCGATCCTCGGCGGGCGGGGGCTCTCGGCGATCCCGTACCTCCACGTGCGGGACGCCGTCTCGTTCCTGCTCCGCGTCCTCGACCGCCGGAGCGAGCTCGAGCCGGGCGAGGTCCTCCTCGCCAGCCCCGACGGGGCCGTCTCCCACCGGCAGCTCTTCGAGGCGGCCACGCACCACTACTTCGGCGGGCACCGGAAGCCGCTCCTGATGCCGAAGGCCCTCTGCGGGCCGGGGATGTGGGTCCGCGACGTCGCCGGCCGCCTCACCGGCGAGCGCCCCTTCGAACGCCCCTGGATGGCCCGGTACATCGACCAGGCGATGACGATGGACGCCTCGCGGACGCGGGCCCGGCTCGGCTGGGCGCCCCGCGAGCGGCTGGAGATCCTCCGCAGGCTCCCCTTCCTGGTCGAGAACCTCAAGAGCGACCCTCTGGAGTGGAACCGGCGGAACCGTGCCGCGATGAAGCGGGTCCGGGTGCCCAGCCACCTGATCCTCTACAACCTGCTCGAGACGTACGAGGAGGAGATCATCGTCGCCTACAGCCGGCTCCTCCTCGGCCCGCAGGGGCCGGTGCGGTTCAAGAGCTACCAGCGGATCGCGCCGGACGACCACGAGTGGAACCACCGCGTCGTCCTCGGGCACCTGAAGGACGCCGTGAGGACCCGGGACCGGAACATCCTCCTCGCCTACTGCCGGAGCCTCGCCGAGCGGCGGTTCGCGCAGGGGTTCGAGGCGAACGAGCTCTGCTCGGCGCTCGAGGCGCTGAACCTCGTCTGCTTCCGCGTCCTCCGGAAGGACCCCGTCACGCGGGAGCTCCGCCAGGAGATGGTGGACCTGATCACGGCCCCGCTCCGGTACGCCTGCGACGAGTCCCAGGAGGTCTTCGACCGGCTCGCCGAGGCCCGGCGGCGGCGCGAGCTCCGCGCCGGCCGGTAGGAGCGGCTGTCGGCCCGCCCCGCCGCGTCAGGACCGGCCGGCCGCGGCGAGCGCCTCGATCGCCTCGAAGGCCCGGAGCTCCCTCGTCCCCCACGGTCCCGTCACGTCGGCCACCCGCGCCCCGAGGCGGGCGAGGGTCCCCGCGAAGAGGGCGTGCATCTCCTCGCGCCGCTCGCCCCGGTCCCGGACGCCGTCGGGAAGCCACGGCACGTCCGGGTGGCAGAGGAGGTAGAGGTCGCCCAGGCGACTGAAGGCCGCCTCCTCGACCCAGCGGGGGCACGCGCCGTAGTAGTGGCGCGC
This sequence comes from Acidobacteriota bacterium, assembly GCA_008363385.1. Taxonomy (GTDB): domain Bacteria; phylum Acidobacteriota; class Thermoanaerobaculia; order UBA5066; family UBA5066; genus RHKY01. The sequence goes on from RHKY01000004.1 coordinate 106,226, forward strand.
GTAGACGACGGTCGAGAGGAGGTCCGTGTCCAGGACGACGAGCCCCGCCGGGCCAGCGGCCACCGCGTCCTCGGCCGCCATCTGCCCGCGGGCGACCGGCTCGACGTCGGAGGCGTCGAGCGGCGCCCCCTTCTCCTCGGCGTAGAGACGGACGAACTCCGGCACGAAGGGGACGCCGAGCCGACCGGCGAGGGTCCGGGCGAGGAACGTCTTTCCCGTGCACTCCGAGCCGGTCAGGACGACCCGTCGCGGGCGCGCCCCGGCCCTCACGCGGGGAGCCCCCCCGCGAGCGAGCGGCGCCAGCGGACGAGCCCGACGACGGCCAGGACGAGGAACGCGGCGTACAGCCCGGCGGTGAGGTGGAGCCCCTTGACGACGTACACGCCGAGGTAGACGGCGTCCACGGCGATCCAGACGACCCAGTTCTCGATCCACTTTCGGGTCTGGAGAGCCTGGGCGACGAGGCTGAACGAGGTGGTCCCCGCGTCCCAGAACGGCAGAGAGGCGTCGGTCCCGCGGTGGAGGAGAAGGCCCAGGAGCGCCCCGGCCGCCAGACCCGCGGCGAAGAGGGCCGCCAGGACCCGCGCCGGGGCGCGCGCGACCCGCAGCCGCGAGCCTCCCTCGCCGCCGTGGAGCCACGACCAGAAGCCGTAGACGCAGAGCGCCGCGTAGACCAGCTGCAGCCCGGCGTCGGCGTAGAGCCGGGCCCGGAAGAAGACGACCGAGAAGAGGAGGACGTTCACGAGCCCGACCGGCCAGCAGGCCGGGTTCTCGCGCGTGGTCAACCAGACGGCCAGGACGCCCGTGGCGACCCCGGCGGCCTCGATCGGGTCGAGCGGAGCCACCGCTAGAAGCCCACGTCGAGGAGGACCTGGAACGCGCGGGTGGCGAGCGGGTAGAAGTACCGGATCCCCTGCTCGGCCTCGGCCCCGGAACCGTCCTGCACCCGGTAGAGGTACGAGTAGCCGCTCGCGAAGAGGTCCCCGGCGTCGAGGAGGTTCGTGACCTCCAGACGGAGCCGCGGCCGCCCGAGGGGGACCCAGCGGGAGAGGTCCGCGGAGGCCGAGGCGTCCACGCGGACCCAGTCGGGGGCGTAGAGCTCGTTGGAGTTCGTGTTGTCCAGCCACGCCCGGGAGACGTACCGCCCGCTCCCCCCGAGCGTCAGCCACGGGGTGGCGTCCCAGCCGGCGGCGAGGTTCACGATGACGGGCGGAGTCAGGAGCGGGCGGACGTCCTCGTACGTCTGGATCCGGGAGTTGGCCCAGGCCCCGTCGGCGTCGTAGACGTCGACGGACTGGGACCACTCGGCGATCCGGGCCCAGGAGAGGCTGCCGCTCGTCCTCAAGCGGAGCTTGTCCAGAGGGCGCCACGAAGCGTCCCACTCGACGCCCCGCCGGAAGCTCCTGTCGACGTTCCGCCGGAGGGGGAGGCCGATCTCGGAGAGCTCGCCCGTCAGGGCGATCTCGTCCCGCATCTCCATGGCGAAGAGGTTCGCCTGCGCCGTCAGCCGGCTTCCCCGCGCCTCGACCCCCAGCTCGACGGCCGTCACGCGCTCGGGGCTGACGGCCTCGAGGTCGTAGGGGATCGTCGGGTTGTCCTCGCCGGCGAACATGTCGGCCCGGGCCGGCTCGCGCGTCGTCCTCCCGACCGAGCCGTAGACCCCGAGGGAGGGCGTCAGGTCGTACCGGGCGCCGAGCTTGGGGTTGAAGAAGGTCCAGGAGACCGAGCCGAGGTCGAGGTCCCCCTCGTACCGGAACCGCGCCCACCGGAGCTGCGCGTCGCCGTAGAGGTGCCACGGCCCCCGGTCCCAGCCGAGCTTCACGAACGTGTTCGCCTCGTTCTTGTGCCCGCGGTTCTCGTACTGCCGCGCGCCGCCGACGAGGTCCCGGGAGTGGTCCGAGGCGAAGTCGCTCGCGTGGGCGCCCCACGTGTACGACAGCGACCCGGCGGTCCCCTTCCAGGTCAGGGCCGCCCCGAGGTTCCGCCAGGAGAGGCCGTACTCGAGGAGCTGCGCCCGCTCGGGGTCCCCGAAGACACGGTACCAGCCCGAAGCGCCGTTGTAGTACGCCTGGGCCGCGAGGCTCGAGGAGGAGAGGAACCGCGTGTACTGGGCCTGGAGGAACTGCTGGCCGAACCGGTCCCGTTCCTCGGGGGCCATCGGGTTGAAGCGGAGGTCCGCGGCGAGCGTCGCCTCGTCGGCGGCCAGGTACGCCAGCTGCGTCTCCTCTCGCCCGGCGAAGCCGAAGAGCTTGAAGTACGACGCCTCGGTCTCGTGCGAGAGCCCGGCGAAGAGGCTCCTCTGCTCGACCCCGGACCGCTCCCGGAACCCGTCCGTCTCCTGCCAGGAGCCCCGGACGTAGAGCTTCAGCCCCGGCCCGAACCGGCCCGAGTGGGCCCCGGCGCTCCCGCGGTACGTGTCGAAGGAGCCGGCGCCCAGGCGCGCCGAGACCTCGGCCTCCTCGCTGGGCTCGAGGCTCGCGAAGTTCACCGACCCGACGAAGGAGGCGGGCCCCACGCTCGACGTCCCGACGCCCCGCTGCACCTGGACGCTGTCGAGGCTCGACGCGAAGTCGCCGAAGTCGACGAAGTAGAGCGCCGAGTCCTCGGGCTCGGCAAGCGGGACGCCGTCCAGCGTGAAGTTGACGCGCGTGGCGCCCACGCCCCGCAGCGAGAGGTAGTCGTACCCGGCCCCGAGGCCGGTGTCGGAGTACTGCGTGACGCCGGGGAGGTCCTCGAGGAGGGCGGGCATCTCGCGGCCGGTGTTCCGCCGGGCGAGCTCCTCGGGTCCGATGTCGGTCTTCGTGACGGGAACGTCCGCCTCCGCCCGGACGGCCTGGACGACGATCTCCTCGGTCCGGCGCTTCAGCGGAGGCAGGACGACCTGGACCGGCGCGGACTCCCCGCCGGCCGTCACCTCCAGCGTCACCGGGGCGAAGCCGGCCCTCGTCGCCAGGAGGGTCGTCCTCCCCGGCGGGACCGAGAGGCGGAAGGCCCCGTCGGGGCCGGTGGTCGCCTCGGCGCCCCCCGCCGCGACGACGGCCCCGGAGACGGGCGCGCCCTTCGCGTCGCGGACCACGCCGGTCACGACCGCCGACTCGCCGCAGACGGCCGGGAAGGCCAGGAGGAGGAAGACGGGGAGGAGCGCCCTCGCGGCGCCCCGGACCAGGATGGATGCCTTCATGACTCGCCTCCCGGCCGGGGATCCGTGCCCCGGCCTCGAAGCGGACCCTGGGAGCTGAGATGGATCGGGAGGACCGTCCTCCCGGTCGCCTTTCCCTTCGCCGGTATGACCCGGATCAGGTTCGAGGGTGTGATCTCAGGCCGGCCTCTCCGGCCACCCCTAGGCTCCGACCGCCCCGAGTCTAACTCGCCCCTGGCGAGGGGGCCAGACGCGGGTCGCCGGGATCAGGCCGCCGCGGCGGCGCGGCGCCGGACCAGGACGACGGCCAGGCCCATCAGCGAGTCGCCGAGGGCCGAGAGGGGGATCGACCAGGCGCCGGGCCCCGCGAACGCCATCACGGCGAGGAAGACGACGGCCGTCGCCTTGGCGGTCAGGAGGATCGTCACGCCCCGGTACCGGAGGTACTCGATCAGGTAGGCCGTGGCCACGACGAAGTGGAAGATCCCGGCCTGCTGCGCGAAGAAGAGGGGCGTCACCTCGCCGAAGCCGCCGAAGGCCGCCCCCCAGCGGGTGACGAAGAGGAGGAAGAACCCGACCGCGTAGCTGTGGAGCGCGATCAGGACGATCAGCCAGCGCTCCACCCGCGGCCACGGGATGCCGGCGGCCGCGCGGGCCGGGACCGCTCCTGCGCTCACGCCGTCACCCCTCCCCGGGGACCGATCCCGGCGGAGCCTCCCACCAGGGAGGCCGCGGGACGAAGCCTTCCCGTCGCGTGGCGGAAAGGCCCCGGCGGGCGAGCTCGGCGAGGACCGCCTCGGCCGCGCGCGGGACCGCCTCCTGGAGCGCGGGGGTGAGGGCCGTCCCCTTCCCGGTGCTCAGCGGGATCGCCCCGACCAGGAGGACCTCGGCCGGGCCCGTGCCCGCGAAGTCGAGCAGCAGGAGCGCCTCGACGAGGCCCGGGTCGTGCGGGCTGACGCGGGGCTTCGGGGGGCTCGAGAGGAGCGCGGCCTTCCCGTAGAGCTTCAGCTCCCCGGGCGCGCCGTCGGCGTGGACCGTGTCGACGATCACGACCGTGGCGGCGCCGGAGAGGAACGGGGTGAGGTCGAGCCCCGGGGTCCCGACGTCGACGACCTCGACGCCGTCGGGGAAGGTCCAGCCCTCCGAGAGCACGTGGACCACCCACGGCCCGAAGGCGTCGTCCCCCATCAGGACGTTCCCGAGGCCCAGCACCCTCACGCGCGTCTCCAGGCTCCACCTCCTCGTCGCTCGGAAAAAGGCCGGCGCGGCCCGAGGCCGCGCCGGCCGCCCCTCCTCCGCGACCCGCGGCGCTACCCGAGCGTCCGGACGGTACCCAGGCTCTTCCCCTCGGGGTCGAGCGTGTGGATGGCGCACGCCAGGCACGGGTCGAACGAGTGGATGGTCCGCAGGACCTCGAGCGGGCGCTCGGGGTCGGCGATCGGGTTCCCGACGAGGGAGGCCTCGTACGGGCCCATCTGCTTCTTGGCGTCGCGCGGCCCGGCGTTCCAGGTGGACGGCACGACGGCCTGGTAGTTGGCGATCTTCCCGTCGCGGATCACGATCCAGTGCGAGAGGGTGCCGCGCGGCGCCTCGTGGAAGCCGAAGCCGCGCTGCTCGCCGCTCGGGAAGCTGAAGGGGGTGAAGATCTTCGTGTCGCCCTTGCCGATGTTGTCGACGAGGAGCTGCCAGTGCTTCGTGGCGACCTCGGCGAGGACGTTGGCGCGGATCATCCGCGCCGCGTGCCGGCCGAGCGTGGAGTGGAGGACGGCCGGGGTCAGCTTCGTCTTGGCGACCGCACCGGCGGTCTCGAGCGTCTTCGTCGCCCACCTCACCGTCGGCTCGTGGTTCAGGGCGACGCCGACGAGCACCTGGGCGAGCGGGCCGACCTGCATCGGCTTCCCCTGGAACCGGGGCGCCTTCACCCAGGAGTACTTGCCGTCGTCCTCCCACTTGCCGTACTTGGCGACGGTCTCCTCCTCGAAGGGGTGCTTCTCCCAGTCGCCGTCGTACCAGGCGTGGGCGATCGACTCGGTGACGTTCTCCTTGAAGTAGGCGTCCTGGAACGACTCGATCGCCTTGACCGTCCCGAGGTCCCCCCCGAAGATCGTCCCGCCCGGCAGGTCGAACTGGGTCCCCTTGGCGTCCAGCGGCAGGTCCGGCACGGCGAGGTAGTTCTTCACGCCCGCGCCGTAGCCGAGCCAGTCCGCGTACATCGCCCCGATGGCGCAGACGTCCGGGAAGTAGACCTGCTCCACGAACGCCTTCACCTCGTCCAGGCGCTCCTTGACGAAGAAGAGCTTGTTCATGTTGAGCGTCGCCTGGTTGTCCAGGTTGATGGCGTTGGCGACGCCGCCCACGGCGAGGTTCTGGATGTTCGGGGTCTTGGAGCCGAGGAGCGAGACGACCTGGTTGATCTTCCGCTGGGCCTCGAGCGCCTGGAGGTAGTGCGCCACCCCCAGCAGGTTCACCTCCGGCGAGAGCTTCATGGCCGGGTGGCCCCAGTAGCCGTTGGCGAACGGCCCGAGCTGCCCCGCCTCCACGAAGGCCTTCAGCTTGTCCTGGACCGCCTTCATCTGGAGGGTGTTGTTGTGCGGCCAGGGCGAGAGGCTCTCGGCCAGCGCCGAGGTCTTGGCGGGGTCGGCCTTCAGGGCGGAGACGACGTCGACCCAGTCGAGCGCCGAGAGGTGGTAGAAGTGGACGATGTGGTCGTGCAGCGCGTGCGCGGCCACGATCAGGTTCCGGATGTACTGGGCGTTGAGCGGGATCTCGATCCCGAGGGCGTTCTCGACGGTCCTCACCGAGGCGATGGCGTGGACGGTCGTGCAGACCCCGCAGAAGCGCTGCGTGAAGACCCACGCGTCGCGCGGGTCGCGCCCCTTCAGGATCTCCTCGATGCCCCGGAACATCTGGCCCGAGGACCAGGCGTTCCGCACGGCCCCGCCGTCGACCTCGACGTCGATGCGGAGGTGGCCCTCGATACGGGTGATCGGGTCGACGACGATACGCTTGCCCATCTCGTCACCTCGCGGACGCGGCGGCGGGACGCGGCGCGCCGCTCAGGATCGGGAAGTTCTTGACGATCACGACGTAGGCGATGACCTCGAGCGCCACGACGCCGACCGTGATCAGGATCTCGGGGGCCGACGGGAAGTAGGTCCACTGGCTCCCGGGGTGGAAGGCGACCAGGTAGGTGTCGAACCGGTAGAGGGTCCCGGCGAACATCATCACCATCGCCGCGCGGAAGAGGTTCCCGGCGTCCTCGCGGAGCCGCGCGCTCCGGAGCAGGACGACCGGGAGGAGGAACAGGACCGTCTCGACCCAGAAGAAGAGGGCGTGCCGGTCCACGGCGAACATCAGCCCGAGCCGACCCCGGACCAGGAGGTCGAGGAACCGCAGGACGACGAAGCCGACGAGGACGGCGTTCATCGTCTTCGAGAGGTCGGCGAGCATCCGGGTCTCCCGGGGACGCTTCAGGAGCGCCGCCGAAAGCATCGACTCGAAGACGACGACCGCGTACCCCATCCCGAGGCACGAGACCAGGAAGAGGAGCGGCAGGATCGGCGTGTGCCAGAGCGGGTGGAGCCGCTTGCCGGTCAGGAGCATGACCGTGCCGAGCGAGGACTGGTGCATCGTCGGCAGGAGGAGCCCCAGCGCGATGACCCAGGGGAGGGCCTTCGTGACCGGCCCGTAGAGCCTGTCGGACGTCCGCTTCAGGAAGCCGTCCGGCCCCTCCTTGAAGCGCTCCATCAGCGCCGGCGACACCTCGATCCAGAGGACCGCGACGTACGCCATGACGCAGATCGCCACCTCGAAGAGGGCCGAGTTCAGGTTCCAGTTCCCGACGTAGAGCGGCACCCGGTAGAGGAGCCAGGGGCGGCCGACGTCGAGGTGGATCGCCACGGCGGCCGTCGTGTACCCGAGCGCGCTCGTCAGGAGGGCGGGGCGGACCAGCGGGTGGAACTTCCCCTTGTTCAGGACGTAGACGAGGAGCGCCACCGCGTAGCCGCCGCACGCCAGCGCCGTCCCCGTGACGACGTCGAACGCGATCCAGATCCCCCACGGGTAGCCGTCCGACAGGCCCGTCGAGGCGCCGAGCCCGGCGGCGAAGCGGTAGAGCATGAAGAGGGCGCAGAACGCGAAGACGCCGACGAGGATCCGGAAGGGCCGGGTGAAGAGGGGACCCCCGACGGGCTCGGGGCTGGCGTGGACGCTGCTCACGGCGCACCCCCCTCTCCGCCGCTCCCCTTCCCGGCTTCGGTCCCCTTCCCTGCGGCCTCCTTCTTCCGGTTCCTCAGGATGACGGCCCCCAGGACGGCGTAGAGCGCCACCGGGGCGACGAAGCCCTGGTAGACGCCGTGCTGGACGGTCTGGGCCACCTCGGGGACCGGCTCCTCGCCGAGGTCCGGCAGCCCGAGCTTCTCGAACGGGACGTGCGAGAGGTAGAGCACCTGCGTCCCGCCGCCGTCCTTCTCCCCGTAGACCATCGGGGGGTCGCCCTTGCGGTAGCCCTGGTAACGCTTCGGGCTCTCGGCGATCCGGCGCTTGGCCTCGGCCAGGAGGTCCGCGTACTTGCCGTAGATGACCGCGTGGCGGGGGCAGACCTCGCAGCAGCCCGGGATCTTCCCCTCCTTCAGCCGGTGGTTGCAGAGCTCGCACTTGACGATCTTCGGGGCGAGCTTGGACCACTCGAAGCGGGGGATGCTGAACGGGCAGACCATCTGGCAGTACCGGCAGCCCGAGCACAGGGCGGAGTCGTACGTGACGATCCCGAACTCCCGCTTCTGGAGCGCCCCGATCATGCAGGCCCCGACGCAGGCCGGGTCGACGCAGTGCATGCACTGCTTCTTCATGTACGAGCGCTCGGGGCCCTCGGCGTCCTTGTAGAGCTTGATGATGTTGCGGGTCTTCTCGTTCAGGTCGAGCGGGGTGTCCCAGATGCCGCCCGGGGCGTTGCTCCGGTCGACGGGCATCCCGTTCGCCTCGCGGCAGGCCACGACGCAGGTCTTGCAGCCGATGCAGAGGCTGGCGTCGTAGAGCATGCCGACGGCGTCGGCGGGCGCGGCCTTCCGCGCCCGGGCCTCCGCCGGGCGCGCGGCGCCCGCGGCGGCCGCCGCCGCCGAGGCCGCGAGGCCGGTCAGGAGGGTCCGGCGGTCGGTGGACATCGCCTCAGCCCTCCTTCTTCTCCTCGCCGCCGTCCTCCCCGAGCTTCTTCGACGCCATGTAGCCCGCGCCGAGGAGGGCGCCGCCGATGAGCCCGGCCACGCCGGTCGCGATGGCGCCGACCTTTCCGCCCGGCGCGGCGATCGGCGGGTAGGTGTCCGGAGGCGTCGGGCGCTCGATGTCGACCGTGTCGTGCATCGCCACCCGGAAGGCGAGCTTCTTCTCCGTGCAGCCGAAGCAGGGGTGCCCGATCCCGATCGGCCAGGCGTCCGTCACCTCGCCGAAGTGGAGCGTCGAGCAGTTCGCGTGGGTCGCGGGCCCCTTGCACCCGAGGCGGTAGAGGCAGAAGCCCTCCTTGTGCCCCTTGTCGCCGTACTCCAGCGCGAAGCGCCCGGCGTCGAAGTGGGCCCTCCGGGGGCAGTGCTCGTGGATCGTCCGCCCGTAGGCGAACTTCGGCCGCCCCAGCTCGTCCAGCTCGGGGAGGGTCCCGAGCGTGGCGAACTGCAGGACGGTCCCGAGGAGGTTGTAGGGGTTCGCCGGGCAGCCCGGGATCGTGACGACCGTCTTCCCCTTCAGGACCATCGGAGCGCCGGTGGCCCCGGTCGGGTTCGGGTCGGCCGACGGGATCCCGCCCCAGGAGGCGCAGGAGCCGATCGCGATGATCGCCCCGGCCTTGCCGGCGACCTCCTCGAGGATCTCGACGGCGGTCCGGCCGGCGATCTTGCAGTAGATCCCGTCCTCCTTGGTCGGGATCGCCCCCTCGACGACGCAGACGTACTTCCCGGCGTTCGCCTCCATCGTCGCCTTCAGCGCCGCCTCGGCCTGGTGGCCCGCTGCGGCGAAGAGGGTCTCGTGGTAGTCGAGCGAGATCAGGTCCAGGATCAGCTCGCCCACGCCCGGCGCCGACGTGCGCAGGAGCGACTCGGTGCACCCCGTGCACTCCTGGAAGTGGAGCCAGACGACCGACGGCTTCAGCTTCCTCGTTACCGCGGCCTCGGCGATCCTCTCCGCCACGGCGGAGCTCAGTCCCACCGCGGCGGCCGCCATGGTGCAGGCCTTCACGAACTCCCGGCGATCGACGCCGAAGCCGCCGCCGGCCTGCTCCAACCCGGTCTCCCTCACGTCCATGAGCCCCTCCTGGCGGGGCGTCCTCGTCCCCACGCCCGGTGCCCGCCCCGCTCGCGGCCCCGTGCGTTTACGCGGTCGAAAAGGGCCCTTCCACCGCATTGGTGGGATTGATGGGGCACGATGGGGGTGCGGGGACCGGGAGTCCATCCGACCGATGGCTCATTCGAGGGGGATCATCGGGATCAGCAGAAACGCGACGGCCGGCCGCCCGAGGGGCGGCCGGCCGTCGGTGACTGGTTATTCGCCGGCCCGGATGACGGGTCCGGGGCGCCTACTTCCTCTCGTCGGCCTTCGGGCTCTCCTCGACGGCCTTCTTCTCGTCCTTCGGGGGCTCGCCGGCCAGGTGCGCCTCGCCCGCACGGTACGCGGGGGCCACGGCGACCGCGGCGTCCTTCGCCCCGCCCTTGACCGCCCGGTAGACCCGCCGCGCGGCGTAGTCGAAGAGGAGGGCGAACCCGACGAAGGGGAGGAACATGACGTAGAGGCCGCCCATCAGCGGGGCCATGAAGAGCATCGCCAGGAGCGGGACCTTGACGTAGTGCTGGGTTCCGTCGCCCGGGAGGACGCCGCCCTTCCCCGAGAGCGTCACCATCTCCCACTCCTTCTTGTTCCAGTAGAACCCTGCCTCGACCTTCGCTCCGCCGTTCCGCTCGATGTTCGCCATGGTGTGCCTCCTTCTTTCCTTCTCTTCTTCGCTTTCGCGTCTGTCGTCTCGGTGTTCCCGTCTGACGGGGGAAAGGTAGCCCCGGGGCGGCCCCGGCGCATCGGGAAGGAGTCCGAGACGGGGAGGAACGATTCCGGAGGCGGGGGGGACGGATTCCGGAGGCGGCGGGGGGAAAGTCCGGAGGCGAACCGGGAGACGTCGTCTCAGGACGGCAGGACGGCGTCCACCGTCAGGAGGTCGACCACGCCCCGGGCGCCGAAGAGGGCCGGCAGGACGTCCTCGGGCCGGTGCGCCCGCCGGAGCGCGGCCACCTTCTCCGTCCCGGCCCGGTAGGCCGGCAGGTACATCCTCCCCAGGAGCGGGTGGCGTCCCCAGGCGCCCGAGAGCTTGTCGGCCCTCTCGTCGGAGACGAGGAAGTCGTTCCTCAGGACCCGGGCCACCTCCGGCTTCGGCCACCCCTCCTTCCAGGTCAGGTACGAGCTCTGGTTCTTGGCGTCGTCCTGCAGGTGGGCGAGGAGCGTCCCGAGCTGCAGGTCCCGGTCCGGCAGCTCCTCCACCTCCCGGACGCCCGCGGCCATCAGGATGGCGTTGTTGGCGATCCCCTCGAAGAGGGCCGCCGGGCGGGTGTTCATCGTCAGGACCGAGGCCTCGAACCCCGCCTCCCCGCGGTGGTGGAGGTCCTGGAGGTAGGCGAAGGTCGTGACGTGCCCCGGGACGACCTCGTGGCTCACCAGCTGCTGGAATTCCGGGACCGAGATCTCGAGCGAGGCGTTCAGCTCGTACGTGGCCTCGTACCGGGGCGAACCGTCCGCGTTCCGGGCGCGGCCCAGGTAGTTCATCGACCCCGAGAACCAGGCGTTCTCGATCGGCAGGAACGCGACGTTGGCCCGGGGCACCCCCCGGAGCGCCTCCGGGAGGAACGGGACGACGTTCCGGACCGAGAGAGCGTCGAGCTGGGCGATGAAGGCGTCCCCCAGGGCGGGGATCGACTTCCGGGGGACCATCCGCTCCTTCCGCCAGGCGTCGACGGCGGCCAGGAGCTCCTCCCGGCTCCGGGAGGGGTGGCCCGCCTCCGAGAGGAGCGCGGCCACCCTCTCGATCTTCGCCGCCGGGTCCGACGGCTCGGCCTCCCGGCCCAGGATCGCCCGCATGCACCGGTCGTAGGGGACCGGCTCCCCCTTCCCGAGCACCTCCCGGGCCAGGTCGAGCATCACCCCGAAGCAGAGGGAGAGGCCCTCCAGGTAGCCGCCCCTCGTCCCGCCCGTCGCCCGGCCGGCCGCCCCGACCCGCTCGACCGCGCCCGCCACGTCGATCGCCGAGAGGTACTCCCCCGCCGCCTCGACGGCCTCCTTCGAGGGGGCGACGCCCCCGAGCTTCCGGAGGCGCGACGCCGCCGGGTGCGTGTAGGCCTCCGGCAGCGGCTCGTCCGAGAACCACGAGTCGGCGATGAACCGGCCCGTCCCGGAGGGGTTCAACACGTCCCCGCCCCAGAGGGTGTCGGTCCCGAGGACGGCGGTGGCGACGTCGCGGTCGAGGGCCTCCATCGCCCTACGCCTCCTCCGCCGACGCGCGCCGCGCGTCCCAGAACATGTAGGCGCCGAGCAGGACGTAGAGGCCGAGGGCGAGGAGCTCGGCCGAGTGACCCTCGGCGTGACCGAAGTTCTTCCCTAGCAGGGCGACGCCGCCGTCGGTCGCCAGGAACTTGAAGACGGCCGCGAGCACTCCCATGATCGCGCCCCCGGCGATGAACCCGGAGGCGATCAGGATGCCGCGGGCGTTCCGGGCGGAGGAGAGCTTCTCGTCGGCGCCCGCGCTCTTCATCACCCAGTGGGAGATCAGCCCTCCGACGAGGAGCGGCGTGTTCAGCTCGAGCGGGATGTACATCCCCAGCGCGAAGGCGAGCGCCGGGACCCCGATCATCTGCATCGTCAGCGCGATCAGCGCTCCGGTCCCGTAGAGGATCCACGGGACAGGCTCGTTCGACATCAGCGTCTTGATCACGGCGGCCATGGCGTTGGCCTGGGGGGCGACGAGGACCTGCGCCTCGGGGTGCCCCGGCCCCGGCACGAACCCGTAGGTCTTGTTCAGGAGCAGGAGGACGCTTCCCACCGAGAGCGCCGCCACGATGGTCCCCAGGAACTTGGAGCGCTGCTGGACCGCCGGCGTGGCCCCGATCCAGTAGCCCACCTTCAGGTCGGTGATGAGGCCGCCCGCCATCGAGAGCGCCGTGCAGACGACCCCCCCGATCAGGAGCGCCGCGAGCATCCCGTCCCGTCCCGTCAGCCCCGCCTTCACCAGGAAGAGGGAGGTCAGGATCAGGGTCATCAGCGTCATCCCCGACACGGGGTTCGTCCCGACCGTGGCGATGGCCCGCGCGGCGACCGTCGTGAAGAGGAACGAGATGACCACGACGACCAGGAGCGCGATCAAGGACTGCGTCGTGACGGCCGGCGACGGCGAGAGGACGCCGAAGCGGAAGAAGGCCCACGCGACCAGGGCCGTGACGACGATCCCGGCCAGGACGACGCTCATCGGGAGGTCCCGGTCCGTCCGTTCGGCCTCGCCGGCGGCGCCGGCCGCCTTCCCGCCGAAGAGCTCCTTGAACCCGAGGGAGAACGCCTTGGCGATGATGCGCCAGCTCCGCAGGATCCCCAGGATCCCGGCCGCGGCGATCCCGCCGATGCCGATGTGCCTCACGTACCCGCGGAAGACCGCCTCGGCGTTCATGCCGGAGATCAGGGCGTCCCCCGTCACCGGCGGGATCGCGGCGGTGGCCTGCGCGCCGAAGTGCGAGACGAGCGGGACGAGGAGGAACCAGGAGAGGAACGAGCCGGCGCAGATCACCGCCGAGTACTTCAGGCCGATGATGTAGCCCAGCCCCATCACCGAGGAGAGGACGTCGATCTTGAAGACGAGCTTCGACCTCTCGGCCAGGTCCCGGAGGAACCCGACCGAGCGCGTGGTGAAGACCTCCGAGAAGGCCTGGAAGTGGATGATCGCGAAGTCGAAGAGGCCGCCGATCGCCGCGGCGGACACCAGCACCTTGGCCTGCTTGCCCCCCGCCTCCCCCGCGACGAGGACCTCCGTGGTCGCGGTCGCCTCGGGGAACGGCAGCTCCCCGTGCATCTGCTTGACGAAGTAGCGGCGGAGCGGGACGAGGAACGCGATGCCGAGCGTCCCCCCCAGGAGCGCCACGAGGAAGAGCTTCACCAGGTCGACGTCGAGGTCCAGGATGAAGAGCGCCGGGAGGGTGAAGATCGACCCGGCGACGACGAGGCCCGACGCCGCGCCGACCGACTGGACGATGACGTTCTCCAGGATCGTCGAGCGCCGCTTGAACGCGTACCCGAGCCCGACGGCCAGGATCGAGATCGGGATCGCGGCCTCGAAGACCTGCCCCACCTTCAGGCCCAGGAAGGCGGCGGCCGCCGAGAAGACGGCGGCCATGACGAGGCCCAGCGTGAGCGAGCGCCCGGTGAACTCGGCCACCGGCGAGCCGGGCGGGACGATCGGCGCGTACGACTCGCCGGGCTTGAGCGGACGGTAGGCGTTCTCGGGAAGGCTGCGCTGCGAAGTCTCCAAGCGGCTCCTCCTAACGACGACCCGCGCAGATTACGCCTCCGCCCGCGCGGGGCAACCGGGCGGTCCGGGCGATTCCGGCCTAGAATCGCCGGTCCCGGGTCCCCGAGGGGCGCCCCGCGCCCCCGGCTCCCCGAACCCCGATGACAGAGAGGTGCCTCCGATGCCCCGAACCTCGCCCGTCGCGCGCAGGCTCCCCGGCCTCGCCCTGCCCGCCGTCCTCCTCGCCCTCCTCGTGACCGCTCCCGCCTCGCCGCTGATGGCCGGGGCGCCCGCCGACTCGCTCCTCCCGTTCCCCGTCGTCCAGAAGACGCTTCCGAACGGGCTGAAGGTGATCGTCGTGCCGACGGGCCTCCCGGACCTCGTCTCGCTCCAGATCCCGGTGAGGACCGGCTCGCGGAACGAGGTGGAGCCCGGCAAGTCGGGCTTCGCCCACTTCTTCGAGCACATGATGTTCCGCGGGACGAAGGCGTACCCGCCCGAGGCCTACCAGGCCGTCATCACCCGGGCCGGCGCGCGGCAGAACGCCTACACGACGGACGACTACACGAACTACCACGTCACGTTCGCCAAGGAGGACCTGGAGAAGATCCTCGAGATCGAGGCCGACCGCTTCCGGAACCTCTCGTACCCCGAGGCGGCGTTCAAGACGGAGGCCCGCGCCGTCCTCGGCGAGTACAACAAGAACAGCGCCAACCCGATCGCCCAGCTGGAGGAGACCCAGCGGGACGCGGCCTTCACGACGCACACGTACAAGCACACGACGATGGGCTTCCTCCGGGACATCGAGGAGATGCCCAACCAGTTCGAGTACTCCAGGCTCTTCTTCGACCGGTGGTACCGGCCCGAGTACGCCACCCTGATCGTGGCGGGCGACGTGGAGGCGGAGAAGGTCCTGCCGCTCGTCGAGAAGTACTGGGGAGGCTGGCAGCGCGGGAGCTACACGGTCGAGGTCCCGAGAGAGCCGGAGCCGAAGGGCCCCGTCACCGCCCACGTCGCCTGGAAGACGCCGACGCTCCCCTGGGTCACCGTCGCCTTCCACGGGCCCGCCTTCTCGGAGACGGAGAAGGACTTCGCGGCCGTGGACCTCCTCTTCGAGCTCTACTTCGGCGAGACGTCGCCGCTCTACAAGCGCCTCGTCCAGGACGAGCAGAAGCTCGACTCCCTCTTCACCGACGTCTCGCCGTCCGCCGACCCGGGCCTCGTCGGGGCCTGGGCGCGGCTGAAGAAGGCCGAGGACGCGCTCTACGTCCGCGACGCGCTCCTCTCGACGTTCGCCGAGGCGCGGGTGAAGCTCGTCGACCCGGAGCGCCTCGTGGACGCGCAGTCCAACGCCCGGTACTCCCTCGTCCGCTCGCTCGACAACACCGAGAGGATCGCGGGCGTCCTGGCCCGGTACGTCCGCCACCGCGGCGCCTTCGAGACGCTCGACGCCTACTACCGCGTCTACGCCTCCGTCACGCCCGAGGACGTCCGGGCCGCGGCGCGGAAGGTCTTCACCGACTCCCGCCTCGTCCTGACGACCCTCGCCAAGGACCCGCTCCCCGAGGCGGTGAAGACGCTCCCGGCGATCGCGTCGCTCGAGCCGAAGGCCGCGCCCGCCGACGTCCCGACGATCGTCCAGAAGAGCGCCCTGCCCCTCCTGAACGTCAAGCTCTCCTTCGCCGCCGGCTCGGCCCACGACCCGAAGGGGAAGGAGGGGCTCGCCGCGCTCGCCGCCTCGATGGTCGCCGAGGCCGGCTCGCGCGACCGGAAGATCGACGAGATCCAGAAGGCCCTCTTCCCGATGGCCGGCGTCTTCCGGGTCCTCGTGGACAAGGAGCTGACCACCTTCACCGGCGTCGTCCACCGCGACAACGCCGCGGCCTTCCTCGACCTCGTCCTGCCCCAGCTCCTCGACCCGGGCTACCGCGAGGAGGACTTCCGGCGGCTGAAGGACGCGCAGCAGAACGCCCTCCTCGTCGACCTCGTCGACGCCAACGAGGAGGAGCTGGGCAAGGAGCGCCTCCAGGAGCTGATCTTCGCGGGGACGCCCTACGCCCACCCGGTCCTGGGGACGAAGGCCGGCATCGAGGCCATCACGCTCGAGGACGTGAAGGCGTTCGTCGCGAGGGCCTACACGAAGGGGGCGCTCACGCTCGGCGTCGCCGGGGACGTCTCCGACGAGCGCCTCGCCGCGCTGAAGGAGGCCCTCGGGCGCCTCCCGGACGGGCCCGGCCTCCCGGCGCCGCAGGGGGTCTCCGGCCGGAAGCCGAAGGGGCTCGCCCTCGACGTCGTGAAGAAGGAGACGCGCGCCACGGCGATCTCCCTCGGCCACCCGATCGAGGTGACCCGCTCGCACCCCGACTTCGCCGCGCTCTCCGTCGCCCGCAGCTTCCTCGGCGAGCACCGCTCCTCCTCCTCGCACCTCTACCAGGTGATCCGCGAGACACGCGGGATGAACTACGGCGACTACGCCTACATCGAGGCGTTCCCGCGCGGCATGTTCCAGTTCACCCCCGACCCGAACATCCCCCGCCGGGCGCAGATCTTCGAGGTCTGGATCCGCCCCGTCACCCCCGAGAACGGGCCCATGGCCCTGAAGCTCGCCCTCCACGAGCTGAAGCGCCTCGTCGAGAAGGGGATGACGAAGGCCGAGTTCGAGGCGACGCGCGACTACCTGACGAAGAACGTCTTCGTCCAGACCGCCACGCAGGACCAGCGCCTCGGGTCTGCGATCGACTCCCGCTGGTACGGCGTCGGCGACTACGCCCCGACGATGCGCGAGCGGCTCGGCAAGCTGACGCTCGCCGACGTCAACCGGGCGATCAAGAAGCACCTCTCCTGGCGGGACCTGCAGGTCGTCGCCGTCACGAAGGACGCCGAGGGGCTCCGCGACAAGCTCCTGTCCGCCGCTCCGGCCACGATCAGGTACGACGCCCCGAAGCCGAAGGAGGTCCTCGACGCGGACGCCCGCGTCGGGGCGGAGAAGCTCGGGCTCTCGCCGCAGGCGGTCACCATCACCCCCGCCGAGGAGGTCTTCTCCCGGTAGTCAGGCTCGTCCGGAAGGCCCCTGGGGCCGGCGCTGCCGGCCCCAGGGGCCCTTCGACATAATCGGCGGATGACTCCGACGCCCGCGCTCACGCTCGTCGCCATCGGCGTCCTCGGCGGCCTCTTCGCCGGCCTCTTCGGCGTCGGGGGCGGCATCGTCATCGTCCCGGGCCTCATCTACTGGGCCGGCTTCACGCAGCACCGGGCGACGGGGACGAGCCTCGCGGTGCTCCTGCCGCCGATCGGGCTCGCGGCCACCCTCGAGTACTACCGCCACGGGAACGTGGACGTGAGGGCCGCCGTGATCCTGGCCGCGACGATGTTCGGCGGAGCGTGGGCCGGGGCCCACTTCGCCAACCGGATGGCGGGGCCGCACCTGAGGCTCCTCTTCGGGCTCTTCGTCACCGGCCTCGGGCTGTACCTGGTCTACGGGGCCTGCAAGCGCCTCGGCTGGATCTGACGTGACGCAGGGGGAACCCCGCACGCGCACCCGCGTGCCGGAAGTCGGTTCCCCCTGCACCCCCTCCGACACGAGCCCCTCCCCGTGTCGCAGGGGGAACCCCCGAGGCGCCTGACCGGCGCCGCCGGGGGACGCAGGCGGCTCATGCCGCCGCGCGCCGCCTGATCCATCTGATCCAGGCGGCGGGATCTCGGTTGACACCCTGCCCCTGCCGACCTACCTTGGCGGCCGGAGGGGAGCGTGTCCCAGACGGTCGAGGAATCGCCCGCGAACGGCGCGGCGCCCGCCGCCCACGAGCCTCCCCCCACCCCTCCGGCCGACCTGAGGCACCGCCTCGGCCTGAAGATCGCGGCGGCGATCGTCCTGGTCGCCGTCGCCACCGTCGCGGCCTTGATCTACGTCTTCCTCGAGGCCCAGCGCTCGAGCCTGATGGCCGCCTTCACGAGGGGGGCCGCGCGGATCTCGGACACGATCCGCACCTCCACCCGCGACCAGATGCTCGCGGCCCGCAAGGAGGGCGCGTACCGGGTGATGCAGTCGATCGGCAGCCAGAGCTGGATCGACTGGGTGAGGATCTTCAACAAGGAGGGGCGGGTCACCTTCTCGACGACGCCCGGCGAGACCGGGACGATGGTCGACAAGAAGGCCGAGTCCTGCTACGCCTGCCACGCGGCGGGCAAGCCGCTCACCCGCCTCTCGCTCCCCTCGCGCGCCCGGGTCTACCGCGCCGGCGACCACCGGGTCCTGGCGATGGTCACCCCGATCTACAACGAGAAGACCTGCTCGGAGGCCGACTGCCACGTCCACCCCGCCTCGCAGCAGGTGCTCGGCGTCGTGGACGTGGCCCTGTCGCTCGCCGAGGTGGACGCCTCGCTGTCGCTCCTGGCCCGCCAGGCGGTCGGGATCGGGGGAGCGGCCGTCGTCCTCCTCGCCCTCCTCACGTTCTGGTCCGTCCGCCGCCTCGTCCTCCGCCCGGTCGCCGACCTGGTCGCCGCCACCGAGCGCGTCGGCCGCGGCCAGCTCGGGACGACGCTCACGGTCCGGGCCAACGACGA
Source organism: Acidobacteriota bacterium (assembly GCA_008363385.1). GTDB lineage: Bacteria > Acidobacteriota > Thermoanaerobaculia > UBA5066 > UBA5066 > RHKY01. The sequence goes on from RHKY01000004.1 coordinate 124,441, forward strand.
GCTGGGCTGGCTCTCCTCCTCCTTCAACCAGATGAGCGGGTCGCTCGAGCAGGCCCGGAAGGAGAACGAGGAGCTCCTCGAGAGCCTGGAGCGGAAGGTCGAGAAGCGGACCGAGCAGCTGAAGTCGGCCCAGAGCCGCCTCGTCCAGTCCGAGAAGCTCGCCTCGCTCGGGAAGCTCTCGGCCTCGATCGCCCACGAGATCAACAACCCGCTGGCGGGCATCCTGACGTTCGCCAAGCTCCTCGTGAAGACGCTCGACGCCGGCCCCCCGGACGAGAAGACGCGCGCGATGGCGGTGAAGAACCTCCGGCTGATCGAGCGCGAGACGGGCCGCTGCACGGCGATCGTGCGGAACCTCCTCGACTTCGCTCGCGAGCGGCCTCTGGACCTGAAGGCCATCGACCTGAGGGCCCCGCTCGAGGAGGCCCTCTCGCTCACGTCCCACCAGCTGGAGCTCTCGGGGGTGACGCTCGTCCGCGACCTCCCGGTGCCGGTCCCCGTCCGCGCCGACTTCGGCCAGATGCGGCAGTCGTTCGTCAACGTCCTGATCAACGCCGCCGACGCGATGGGCAAGGGGGGGACCGTGACGGCGCGGGGCTGGGTGGACTCCGGGGCGCGGCGCGCGGCCGTCTCGATCGCCGACACCGGCCCCGGGATCTCGCCGGAGAACCTCGGGAAGATCTTCGACCCCTTCTTCACGACGAAGGAGATGGGGACGGGGCTCGGCCTGTCCGTCGTCTACGGCATCGTGGAGAAGCACGGGGGGACCCTCGACGTGGAGAGCGAGGTAGGCCGCGGCACGACGATGACCTTCCGCTTCCCCCTGGCCGACGAGCGGGAGGACGGGGCCTGAGGCGTGGGCTCGATCGCGCTCTGGTGGATCGGCGCCGCGGGAGCGGACCCGGCCCTCCTCTCCGGCGTCCGGGGGCACCTGGCGGAGGAGTACGGGCTGCCGGCGGTCGACCACGAGTCCGCCGAGCGCCCGCGCGGGGTCTTCGACGCGCGGCGCGGCCAGCACTCCTCGACGAAGATCCTGGAGTGGCTCGTCGAGCGCGTCCCGGCCGGGGCGGTGAGGGTCCTGGCCGTCACGGACGCCGACCTCTTCATCCCGATCCTGACGTTCGTCTTCGGCGAGGCCCAGCTGCGCGGGGCGGCCGCGGTCGTCTCGACGGCCCGGCTGGGCGACCCCGGCCCGTTCGCCCCGGACCCGCGCCGGCTCCAGTCGAGGCTTTCCAAGGAGTGCGTCCACGAGCTCGGGCACACGTTCGGCCTGACCCACTGCCGGACGCCCCGGTGCGTCATGGGGCGCTCCGCGAGCCTCGTGGACGTGGACGAGAAGTCCCCGCACCTCTGCGAAGCCTGCCACTCGCGGTACCGGTCCCTCACGGTCCACAATGGAGCGCGCGATGAGTAAGAAGAGCACCCGGATCCTGGTGGTCGACGACGAGGAGATCGTCCGCGAGTCGCTGACGGCGTGGCTCGAGAAGGACGGCTACACGCTGGAGTCCGCCGAGGACGGGCCGACGGCCCTGAAGCTCCTGCGCGCCTCGACCTGGTCGATCCTCCTCGTCGACCTGAAGATGCCGGGGATGGACGGGCTGGAGGTGCTCGCCCACGCCAAGGAGATCCAGCCCGACACGGCCGTCGTCATCATGACGGCCTTCGCCACCGTCGACACCGCGGTCAACGCGATGAAGGGCGGCGCCTACGACTACCTCGTCAAGCCGTTCGACCCGGAAGAACTGTCTCTCATGATCCAGAAGATCGTCGCCCAGCAGGCCCTCCGCCGCGAGAACCTGATCCTGAGGAAGGTCCTCAAGCGCGAGTACCGCTTCCGGGACCTCGTCAGCAAGAGCGCCTCGATGCAGGCCGTCTTCGACCTGGCGCGGACGGCGGCCCGGAGCCCCTCGACGATCCTCGTCCTCGGCGAGAGCGGGACGGGCAAGGAGCTCCTGGCCCGCGCCGTCCACGCCGAGAGCCCCCGCTCGGCGAAGCCCTTCGTGGCCGTGTCGTGCGCGGCGCTGACCGAGACGCTCCTCGAATCCGAGCTCTTCGGGTACGAGAAGGGGGCCTTCACGGGCGCCGTCTCGCGCCGCGAGGGGCGCTTCGAGGCGGCCCACGGCGGGACCCTCTTCCTCGACGAGATCGGCGACATCGGCCCGAAGCTCCAGATGGACCTCCTCCGGGTCCTGGAGGAGCGGCGCGTGACGCGGGTGGGCGGGACGGAGTCGTTCCCGGTCGACGTGAGGATCGTCGCCGCCACGAACCGGGACCTGAAGCGCGCCGTCGCCGAGGACCGCTTCCGCCAGGACCTCTACTACCGCCTCAACGTCATCACGCTCCAGATCCCGCCGCTGCGCGAGCGGAAGGAGGACGTGCCGATCCTCGTCGACCACATCCTCGAGCGGCTCGGCGCCGAGCTGGGCAAGGAGGTGGACGGGATCTCGAGCGAGGGGATGGCCCTCCTCCTCGCCCACTCCTGGCCGGGGAACGTCCGTGAGCTGAGGAACGTCCTCGAGCGCGGCCTCGTCGTGGCGAAGGGCCCCGTCATCGAGGCCCGCGACCTCGGCCTTTCGCTGAACGACGGCGGCGAGGCGCCCGCGCGCCCCGCCTCGCTCGAGGAGGTGGAGCGCCTCCACGTCGAGCGCGTCCTCCGCTCGACGGGCGGGAACGTCACGCAGGCGGCGAAGATCCTCGACATCGACCGCGTCACGCTCTACGCCAGGATCAAGAAGTACGGGCTGAAGCGCGCCGAGGAGGAGGAGCCGGCCGAGGCCGGGACGCCGTAGCCCCCGTCAGGACGCCCGCCCGGGAGCCCCGGGGCTCCGGACGGACTCGGGGAGCGTCACCACGAACGTCGAGCCCGACCCGGGCTCGCTCGTCACCTCGATCGCGCCTCCCATCATCCGGCAGAGCCGCTGGCTGATCGCAAGGCCGAGGCCGGTGCCGCCGTACTTCCGGGACGTGGAGGCGTCCGCCTGGGAGAAGGCCTCGAAAAGCCGGGCCCTCTGCTCGGGCGTCATGCCGATCCCGGTGTCCGAGACGACGAGGCGGACGCGGGGCTCGCCCGCCTCGAAACCGTCGCGCTCGACCGCGAGCGTGACCGTCCCGTCGCAGGTGAACTTCCCGGCGTTCGACAGCAGGTTCAGCACCACCTGGCGGACCTTCCGCTCGTCGGCGACCACCGGGAGCGGCGCCGGCTTGCACCGGACGACGAGGCGGTTGCCGTTCTTCTCGAGGGCCGGGCCGACGGTCGCCGCGGCGTCGGCCACGAGCCGCGCCAGGTCGAACCGCTCCACGCAGAGCTCCATCCTCCCGGCCTCGATCTTCGAGAGGTCCAGGACGTCGTCGATGAGCGAGAGCAGGTGCCGCCCCGCCGAGCGGATCCGCCCGAGGTCCCTCACCGTCGACTCCGCCCCCTGGTCGCGGGCCTCCTCCTGGAGGATCTCGCTGTAGCCCAGGATGGCGTTCAGCGGGGTCCGCAGCTCGTGGCTCACGTTGGCGATGAACTCGCTCTTGATCCGGCTCGAGGCCTCCGCCGCCTCCTTGGCGCGCCGCTCCTCCTCCCGCCGCAGGCGCTCGGAGATGTCGCGCAGGAACGCGCTGAAGGTCCACGTCCCGCGCAGCTTCCAGGCCGAGATGGCCAGCTCGACCGGGAGCTCGTGGCCGTCGCGGTGTAGGGCCGCGATCTCGACCCGCCGCCCGACGAAGGGCCCCTCGCCGCGGGCGAGGAAGCGCTTCACGCCCGACTCGTGCGCCTCGCGGTAGCGCGCGGGGATGATGAGCGACGAGAGGACCCGGCCCACGGCCTCCTCCGCGGTCCAGCCGAAGGTCTTCGTGGAGCCGGGGTTCCAGCGGGTGACCCGGCCCTCGCAGTCCATGATGACCACCGCGTCGAGCGAGGTGTCCACGATCGACCGGACGCGGGCCTCGCCGTCCCGGAGCTCCTCGTCGCGCGGCCGCGCCGGCACGAGGCGGAAGCCGTCGGCCTCCTCCTCGCGGACGAGGGCGAGGAACTCGCAGGCCGCGCAGCGCGCGCCCCCGGGCGACGACGCCGGCGAGCCGTCCTCGCCACAGAGCGTCCCCGGGAGGGCCCAGCAGACGCGCCCGCCGTTCCTCCCGCCGTTGACGCCCTCCAGCGTCTCGTCCGTCGCCGCCGGGCAGACCCCTCCCGGGGATACGTGGGCCCCGCCGGGCTCCCGGCCGCACTGCTTGAATTCCCAGCACGCCAGCTTCACGAAACGGTCCTCCCGGCGTCCCCGGGCCCTCGCCGGCTCCGCGGAATCTCCTGATGATTACAGCATAAACTTCTCCAGACGTGAATCGCGAGCCCGCGGCCGCGCCCCGTCCGGAGCCGCGGCGGCGGGGCGTCAGCGCTTCCCGGACCCGGGGGCGGGCTCCTCCACCGTCAGGTACCGGCCGGCGGGCACGTCCGTGAGCACCTGCACCGTTCCGCTCGGCCAGCGGACCTCGAGGCGGTCCGCCTTCTGCGCCTTGCCGAGGCCGAAGTGGAGGCGCGGGTCGTTCACCGAGAGGTACGACTGCGACCGCTGGAAGACCCGGACCTGCGTCTTCCCGCCGGCCGTGACGAGGACGCGGGCGCCGACCGGCTCGACGGGGCTCGCCGTCGGGACGAGGCGGACGCCGAGCCAGCGGTTGCCGTTCTCCGTCACGTTCCGGAGGACCGCCGGCGAGCCGTCGCCGTCGACGTGCGACACCACGACGTCGATCCTCCCGTCGTCGTCGAGGTCGCCGAAGGCCGCCCCCCGCCCCGACCGCTTCGCGGCGAAGTAGGGACCCGCCGCGGGCGCGGCGTCGGTGAACCGGCCGGTCCCGTCGTTGACGAGGAGCGTCGGCGCCTTGGGGACCATGAGGTCCGCCGCCCCGTTGGCGCCGAAGAGGTCGAGGTCCCCGTCGTTGTCCAGGTCGGCGAGCCCCCCGCCCCAGGTCTCCGCCCCGTCCATCGCCCGCCGCACGCCGCTCGTCTCGACGACGTCCTCGTACCGGCACGGCCCGGTGGCCCGGTAGAGGCTCTGGTAGCTCAGGTCGGTGACGAGGAGGTCGGCCCGCCCGTCGCCGTCCACGTCGCCGAGGGCGGCGTGCATGTGCCCGGTCCCCACACCGTCGAGGTTGACCGCCGCGCCCGCCTCGGCCGCGACGTCGGAGAAGGCCCGCGGGCCCACCGAGCGGAAGAGGAAGTTGGGCTGGTGGTCGTTGGCCACGAAGACGTCCAGGCGCCCGTCCCCGTCGCAGTCGTAGACCGTCAGCCCCATCGCCTTGGCCTGGGGGGCCGCGAGGCCCGCCTTCGCCGTCACGTCGACCCAGCGCCCGTCGCCGCCGCGGGCGTAGAGGATCGACTGCTGCCCCCGGTACTCGCCCGGGGAAGGCATCCGGTCCGGCGTCTTCGGGCTGCGGTAGGCCGGGTCGAACGCGAGGAAGTTCCCGACGAAGAGCTCCAGCCGCCCGTCCCCGTCCGCGTCGAAGGCCGACGCGCCGATGCTCCACTTGACCCAGCCGTTCAGCCTCTCGGGCCCGGCGAGGCCGGCCTCGGCCGTGCGGTCCGTGTAGGTCCCGTCCCCGTTGCCGAGGAGGAGCTCGTTCGGCCCGTAGTTGGAGAGGTAGAGGTCCTCCCTCCCGTCGCCGTCGAGGTCGGCGACCGTGGCGGCCATCGACCAGGCCTTCCCGCCCACCCCGGCGCGCTCCGTCACGTCGGTGAAGCGGAGCCCGCCGTCGTTGCGGTAGAGGGCGTTCCGCGCGGAGGCGAACCGGCTCCCGTCAGGGTCGCTGACGCCCGGGAGGTACCGGCCGTTCAGGAAGAGGAGGTCCATCCTCCCGTCCCCGTCCGCGTCGAGGAACGCCACGCCCGAGCCGCTCGACTCGATCAGGTTGTCGTACCGGAGGTCGCCGAGGGCGTACCGGAAGCCGATCCCCGCGGAGGCCGTGACGTCCTCGAACCGGGGCCCGGAGGCCGCGCCAGCGGCGGAGACCGGAGCGGGGGTCGCGGGCGAAGCCGCTGGCCCGCGCGTCCCCCCGCACTCCGCCAGCGCGAGCCCGGCGAGAGCGGCGAGGGCGATCCCGGCAGCCCTTTTCCGCGTTCGCATCGGTGGTCCCTCCCTCTCGGGGGCGGATGATACGGGCGCCCGCGGCGGTCCCCGGCCGCCCCGGTTTGGCAGAATCGGCCCGCCCCTGAACCCGAAGCTCCGACGGACGTATCCGAGGAGGAGGCCCCCATGAGCAGTCCCGTCAAGGACCCCGTCAGCTGGCTCTACCCGCCCGTCGAGGCGAACCGGACCGGGATGCTGAAGGTCTCCGGCGTCCACGAGGTCTACTGGGAGGAGAGCGGGAACCCCTCGGGCAAGCCGGTCGTCTTCTTCCACGGCGGCCCCGGCGGCGGGACCGACCCGAAGATGCGGCGCTTCTTCCACCCGGAGAGGTACCGGATCGTCCTGTTCGACCAGCGGGGCTGCGGCAGGAGCACGCCCCACGCGTCCCTGGAGGAGAACACGACGTGGGACCTCGTGGCGGACGCCGAGAAGCTGCGCCTTCACCTCGGGATCGAGCGCTGGCAGGTGTTCGGAGGCTCCTGGGGCTCGACGCTGGCGCTCGCCTACGCGCAGAAGCACCCCGGGCGCGTGACCGAGCTGGTCCTGCGCGGGATCTTCCTCCTCCGGAAGCTCGAGATCGACTGGTTCTACCAGGGCGGGGCCTCGGCGATCTTCCCCGACGCCTGGGAGCCGTACCTCGCCCACATCCCCCAGGCCGAGCGGGGAGACCTCCTCTCCGCCTACCACCGCCGGCTGACGAGCGAGGACCCGGCCGTCCGCCTCGCCGCGGCCAAGGTCTGGAGCACCTGGGAGGGGGCGACGTCGAAGCTCCTCCCCGACCCGGCGTTCACCGGGCACTACGAGGAGGACGAGTTCGCGCTGGCCTTCGCCCGGATCGAGGCGCACTACTTCGTGAACCGGGGGTTCCTGGCGACGGACGACCAGCTCCTGCGCGACGTCCCGCGCATCCGGCACATCCCGGGCGTCATCGTCCAGGGGCGCTACGACGTCGTCTGTCCGATGCAGAGCGCCTGGGCCCTCCACCGCGCCTGGCCCGAGGCCGACTTCGTCGTCACGCCCGACAGCGGCCACAGCGCCTGGGAGCCGCCCAACAGCCGGGCGCTCGTCGCCGCCACGGACCGCTTCGCGGGGAGGTGACGCCTCGCCGGCCCGCGGCGTAGGGGCCGGCTGTGGTACCTTTCGCCCGGGCAAGGATGAGACACCGTCTCGTGTCGATCTTCACCGGGCGCCCCGCGGCGCCCGCGGTGCTCGCCGCGGCGCTCCTGGCCTCGCCCGCCGCGGCCGGGGACTGGACGTTGGCCGTGGAGAAGCAGGGCGTGAAGGTCTGGACCCGGCAGGCACAGGGCGTGGACGTGCGGGAGGTGCGCGCCGAGTCGACGTTCGACCTCCCCGCGCCCAGGATCCTGGCGATGCTCGCCGACGTGGGCTCGTACTCCCGTCTGATGCCGCTGACGGACGAGTCGCGCCTCCTCCGCCGGGACGGACGCGCGGCCTGGTTCTACATGGTGATCGACCCGCCGTGGCTGTCGCACCGGGACTTCTGCATCCGGACGTGGCAGTGGCGGCGGGAGGACGGCGCCCTCGTCAGCGAGTGGGCGACGGACGAGGCGGGCTGCCCGGCCCCGCGCCCCGGGATGGTCCGGATCCTCCGGAACGAGGGGCGCTGGACGCTGACGGCGCTGGACGAGGGGACGACGGTGGTCGGCTACGAGGCGCTCACCGACCCGGGAGGGAACGTCCCGAAGTGGATGGTGAACATGGGGACGCCGGGCTCGCTCGTGAACGTCTTCACGGCCCTCCGGAAGGCGGCGGAGCTCCCGGAGTACGAGGCGGCGGCGCGCCCCGAGGAGGAGCGATGACGACGACGGGACCGGGCGCGGGGGGGCTGACCCTCACGCTCCTCAACGGCGACAGCAGCTGGAAGATCGAGGTCGACGGGACGCGGCTCCTCCTCGACCCGTGGCTCGACGGGCCGGCGATCGTGGGGGTGAAAGCCCTCCACGTCGCCCGGCTGGGGACTCCGGCGGTGAAGCTCGAAGAGGTCCTCCCGGTCGACGCGCTCCTCGTCTCGCACCCCTTCCCCGACCACTGCAACGCCACGACGCTGAGGCAGCTGCCCCGCGACCTCCCGGCCTTCGCGCCGCGCGTCGTCCGGCCGTTCCTGAAGGCGATCGGCCGCTTCCGGAGGGTGGGCGAGATCCCGAACCTGACGCGCGGCGGCGCGCCGCTCGTCGTCGGGAACGCGGACGTCGCCTGGTTCCGCGCCGCCGCCCCTCTCGACACGACCCACAACGCCCTCGTCGTCCGCGGGCGAAGGAGCGGGGCGACCGTCATGTACTGCCCGCACGCGGTCCTCCTCCAGGGCCCGACGATCGAGGCGGTCGAGCGGTACCTCGGCGGGCGCCTCGACGCCCTCCTCTGCTCGTTCACGCTCCTCGACCTGCCGGGCTACCTCGGGGGCGTCGCCAACCTGGGGAAGGAGGCGGCCGTCGCCCTCGTCGAGCGGCTCGCCCCCCGGCACGTCCTGGCGACCCACGACGGGGAGAAGCCGGACAGCGGCTTCATCGCGCGGGTCGAGAAGATCACGCGCCACCCCGACATCGTGTCGGCGCTCTCGGGACGCGCCCCGTCGTCGAGGCCCGTCGTCCCGGTGACCGGAGAGCCGCTGCCGCTGGTTCCGGCGGCGTAGGCCAGCGCCGCCCCGGCGCCTCAGGAGCCGGCGGCCGCCGCCAGGCCGAGGAGGCGCTCGGCGACGGTCCGCGCGAGGTCTTCCCGGGCGCCCTCGGAGCCGGCCACCAGCTCGACGAAGCGCTCGCCCGGGACCTCCAGAACGGTGACCGGGCCGGCGGCGCGGACCGTGGCGGTCCGCGGGCGGCCCTCGAGGAGGCCGACCTCGCCGAAGAAGTCGACCGCGCAGAGCTCCGCCACGACGAACTCCGCTCCCCCCTCGGGCCGGAGGACCACCTCGACGGTCCCTCGCGTCAGGACGTAGAAGCGGTCCGAGGGCTCCCCCTGCCGGACGATCTCCTCGCCCGCGCCGAAGCCCTGCGAGGCGCACGTGCCGGCGAGGCGGCCGACGGCCTCGGCGTCCATCTGCGGGAGGGCCCGCGCCAGGTTCGAGACCGAGGCCCGCCGCTCCATCACCTGGACGAGCTCCTGCCGCGTCAGGTCCCCCTCCACGGCGAGCGCGTGGAACGCCTCGCGTCCGAGCGACAGCAGCGTCGAGCGCGTCGTGGCGCGGACGGTGGCCGTCCGGGGGACCCCCTGCAGGAGGCCGATCTCGCCGAACGGCTCGCCGGGGCCCAGGCGCGCGACGGGGCGCGGCTCGACGCCCGGCTCCTCGAGCAGCACCTCCACCTCCCCGCTCCTCACGACGTAGATCCGGTCCGAGGCGTCCCCCTGGCGGAAGACGACCTCGCCGGCGGCCACCGTCCGGAGCGCGAGGTCCGAGAGGACCTCCTCGCGGCGACCGGGAGAGAGGCCCCAGAGGGCCGCCGAGAGCCCCTCCCTCACTCCGGGAGCGGGCGCCGCGGCGTGCGCCGCCCGGCGCCCGCCGACCCGGAAGCGGAAGCGCGCCTCCGGGATCGGGACCGGGAGGGCGCGGACGCGGGCGACGTAGCTGGGCGGGGAGAGCTCCAGCCGGACCTCTCGCAGCACCCCGGCGACGACCGCCGCGGCCACCGCCTGGGAGTAGCCGCGCGCCGCGCAGGCGTGCGGCCCGAGCCCGAACGGCGCGAAGACGTGGGGACGGCGCGCCTCCGAGCGCGCCGGGGAGTGCCGTTGGGGGTCGAACGCCTCCGGGTCCCGGAAGAGCGCGGGGTCGAAGTGCGTGACGGGACCGGCCACGTAGACGGTCTCCCCTTCCTCGAACGCGAAACCGCCGAACTCGAACGGGGCGGCCACGACCCTCGGCAGGGCGATGGCCATCGGGTAGAGGCGCAGCGCCTCCAGGATCACGCCGTCGAGCGTCGACAGCGCCCGGAGCTCGCCGAGCCCGGGCGTCCCCCGCGCGAACGCCCCGTCCACCTCGGCCGTGACGGCCTCGAGGAGGCCGGGCCGCCGGAGGAGCTCGTAGAAGACGAAGCTGACCATCCGGTAGAGGTAGATCCCGGCGTTCTTCATCGGGAGCATCGCGAGCGCCAGGAGCGCCGCCGCGTCGTAGCGGCCCGGCGCGGCGGACTCGGCCGCCAGGAGGGCGTCCAGGAGGTCCGGCTCGCGGTGGAGCCCCGGCGGCGTCGCGCGGTGGTCCTCGAGCGCCTCCGAGACGAAGGCAGCGAAGCGGCGGCGCGCCGAGCGGACCGGCGGGAGGTAGAGGGCCGCCTCCGGGAGGACGCCCCCTACACCGACGACGCCCATCAGCGTGGCGTAGAGGCCGACGTCGCGGGAGAGGCGCTCCCCCGCCTCCCGGCCCGTCGTGCAGAGGGAGACGACGTCCATGACGAGCGGCGAAAGCGCCGAGGAGAGGGAGGAGACGGTGCCCTCGCGCCACGAGAGGGCCCGCTCCCTCACGGTCGAGAGGACGCGCGGCAGGAACGGCTCGATGGCCATGGCCGAGAGGCCCGGCGCCAGGAGCTGGCGCAGCTCGCGGTGCGCCTCCCCGTCGTGGGCGTTGGGGTACGCCTGGGTCCCGAGCTCGCGCGTCACCCGCGCGTAGGTCCTCCGCGCGCTGAAGACCCTGGTCCCCTCGAGGGCGAAGAAGCGGTTCGCCTCGAGCCCCGCCATCAGCGTCAGCGTCCGGCCCGGGTACGAGACGCGGAAGACCGGCCCGCACTCGGCGTGGCACCGGGCGAAGAAGCGGCACGGGTCCTTCGTCGCCCCGATCGAGCTCCCGAGGAGCGGGAGCCCGCGAGGCTTCGGGGCCTCGCGCGTGGCGCGCTTCACGGGCGCGCTCCACGTCCGGGGGCGTCGATCGGGAGCTCGCCTCGCACGGCCTGCCGGAATGCTCGGGCACGGGGCCGGGGCCGTCAAGGCCGCGTGTCTCACCGACGACGCCCGCGCTATCCTCCGCCCCCTGACGACGAGAGACGAGCGCTTCCCGTTCCCCCCCTTCCCGGACGGGTGGTACGCCCTGTGCCTCTCCGCGGAGCTGCCGGCGGGGAGCGTGCGCGGCACCGCCGCCTTCGGCCGGCGCCTCGTCCTCTTCCGGACCGCGTCGGGGCGCGCGGCGGTCGCCGAAGCCTTCTGCCCGCACCTCGGGGCGGACCTGTCCCGGGGCGGGCGCGTGGAGGGCGATCTGGTCGTCTGCCCGTTCCACGGCCTCGCCTTCGACGCCGGCGGGGCCTGCCGCGGCGGACCGTACTCGCCCCTCCCGCAGGGCGGCCTGTCGGCCGTCGAGACGCGCGAGTCGCACGGACTCCTCCTCGCGTGGCACGCCGCCGACGGCCGCCCGCCGGAGTGGGAGGTCCCCGCGCTCCCGACGGAGGGGTTCACGCCCCTCCGGGCCCACCGCTTCCGGGTCCGCACGCACCCGCAGGAGACGACGGAGAACAGCGTCGACACCGCGCACCTCTCGGTCCTGCACGGGTACACCGACGTCGCGACTACCCGCCCGCTGGAGACGGAGGGCCCCGTCCTCCACGCGGCCTACCGGATGACGCGCCGGGCCACGTTCGCCGGCCTCCCCGTGACGGCGCGGGCCGAGTTCGACGTCCTCGTCCACGGCCTGGGCCACTCGCACGTCGACATCGGCCTCCCCGAGCTGGGCCTCAGGGCGCGGCTCCTCGTCCTCCCCACCCCCGTGGACGGCGAGACGACCGAGCTCTGCCTGGCGGTGGCCGTGGAGGAGCCGCGGCGGCCGAGGGGCGCCGCCCGGCCGCTCGCGCTCCTGCCGCGAGGGCTCGCCGCCCGCCTCCTCAGGCGGACGTTCCTCTCCTGGGCCGCGGAGGACGTGGCGAAGGACGTCTCGGTCTGGGAGGCCAAGCGTTACCTCGAGGCCCCGGGGCTCGCGCGCGGGGACGGCCCGATCGCGGCGTACCGGCGGTGGTGCCGGCAGTTCTACGGGGAGCCGCCGCGGGAGACGGGCGTCAGCCAGGCGTCTCGTCGGTGACGCCGGCGCGGAGGTCGACCGTGCCGGCGCCGAAGGGGTCCGAGAACGCCAGCTCCACGGCCGTGAGCCTCAGCCCCTCGGCCCGGTTCCCCTCGCCGTACCGCGGGTCGCCCAGGACCGGGTGGCCGATCCCTGCCAGGTGCCTCCGGATCTGGTGCTGGCGGCCGGTCTCGATCGTCACCTCGAGGAGCGTCGTCCGCCGCAGAGGGTCGACCGACAGGATCGTCCAGAGAGTCCGGGCGGGCTTCCCGTCCAGCGGGGCGTCGACGATCCCCTCGCGCCCGTGCGCCGCCTCCACGTCCCCGGCGACCTCGGCCCGGTAGCGCTTCAAGATCCTCCCCTCCCGGAAGAGGGCCGAGAGGGCCGCCGCGGCGCCGGGGTCGTGGGCGACGAGGATCACCCCCGCCACCTCCCGGTCGAGCCGGTGGACGAGGAACGCGGGACGGCCGAGCCTCAGCTCCACCTGCCGGAGGAGAGAGGCGTGGTCCCCCCAGGGCGAGCCCTGCGAGAGGAGCCCCGCCGGCTTGACCCACGCCGACCACCGCCCGGCGTCGCGGAGGAGGGAGGCCTCGGGCGGGACGAGCGCCAGGAGCGCCGCGTCGTAGTTGAGCTCCAGACGATCGCCGACCCTCACCGCGGCCTTCACGCGGCGCAAGCGATGGAGGGGTTTCCCGCCGCGCGAGACCCAGACGGCCCCCTTGGCCATGGCGTCCTTCACCGAGCGGACGGAGAGGCCCGACACCTTCGCGACGCAGGCGGCCGCCTCGCCCGGGTCCCCGCCCTGGACCCGATGGCTGACCGTGAGCCTTCGGGGAGCTTCCACGCCCGGACGATACCGCGACGGAAGGCCACGTAAGGATTCGCTACACCCGCGAGCCGGGGCGTTGAGATTCACAACTCGCCGTTGAAGAGCTCAACGGTAAAGCGCCCGTCGCGTTCCGGCCCGAAATCGCAAGTCACTGCAGGCGTGCGGTTTCCCGGATCTGCCGCTGTGGCAGCGGCCTTGCGATTCCCGGATCGCCATGAAGTCTCCGCTGACGTGCCCGTACCTCAAGGAAGTCGTGATGCTGTATTGCGACGCCTGCCACGTCCGGAAGATGGTGCCCCTGGACCACCTGGCCTCGGCCAGCCCCTGCCTCGTCCAGTCCTACGCCGACTGCCCCCTCTACCAGGAAGTCGTGGCCCGTGCACAGGCCGCCGCCGAGGAGGAGGGGGAGCTCTCCGACACCCCGACCGAAACCGAAGACAGGGAGGTGCACCCATGATCGCCATTCTCCCGATCGCCCTCCTCGCCCTGCTCGTCCTGTCGATCCTCGAGCACGTCGACGGGCGGGGCTCCTCCGCCCCGAAGTCCCTGTAGCTGGAGTGAGCTGATGAAGATCGACCGAAGAACCCTCTTCCGGATCGCGGGGGCCGCCGGCGCGACCACCGCCCTCGCCTCGGCCGGCTCCGCCAGGGCGGGGATGGCGGTGGCCAAGAAGGGAGCGCGCGGCGTCCTCGTCGACACCACGCTCTGCGTCGGCTGCCGGGGCTGCGAGGCCGCCTGCTCCGAGGCCAACGCGCTCGCGGCCCCGGAGAAGCCCGGCGACGACGCCGTCTTCGCCTCCCTCCGGAAGACGTCGCCGGAGACGCTGACCGTCGTCAACCGGGGGACCCAGAAGAGCCCGTCGGGCGAGGAGCGGTACGCCAAGGCGCAGTGCCTGCACTGCGTCGACCCGGCCTGCGCCTCCGGCTGCGTGGCCCGGGCGCTGGTGAAGACGCCGTCCGGCCCGGTGATCTACGAGAAGAACCGCTGCCTGGGCTGCCGGTACTGCATGGTGGCCTGCCCCTTCGGCGTGCCGAAGTACGAGTACACGAAGCAGCTCCCGTACGTCGTGAAGTGCACGTTCTGCGCTTCGCGGCAGGAGAAGGGGCTCCCGCCGGCCTGCACGGAGGTCTGCCCGTCGGGCGCCCTCCTCTTCGGCGAGCGCGAGCAGCTGCTCGAGGTCGCCAAGTCCCGGATCTACCAGAACCCGGGCAAGTACGTCCCGCGGATCTACGGCGAGGAGGAGGCCGGCGGCACGAGCTGGCTCTACATCTCCGACGTGCCGTTCGAGACCCTCGGCCTGAAGGAGGGCGTCTCGAAGCGGTCGTACCCCGAGATGGCCGCGGGCGCCCTCTCCGGCGTGCCGTTCGTCATCACGCTCTGGCCGCCCCTCCTGATGGGGCTCTACACGTTCAGCAAGAGGCGCGAGCAGGTGGCCTCGACCGAGCCCGGCGCGGGCAAGAGCGGGGAGGGCAGCCATGAGTGAGACGACGGCGGCCGTCGCCCGCCCCTTCTCCGCGCCCTGGGTGCGCGACAAGGTCTTCCTCGGGATGGCCCCGCGCGACTACGCCCGGAGCCTCGTCACGCCGTTCAACGTGATCGCGGCCCTGATCCTCTCCGTCGGCATCCCCGTGATGGTCCTGCGGTTCTGGAAGGGCCTCGGCGCCGTCACGAACCTGTCCCAGACGAACCCCTGGGGCCTCTGGGTGGCCTTCGACGTCGTCTGCGGCGTCGCGCTGGCCGCGGGCGGCTACACGATCGCCTGCACGGTCGTCATCTTCGGGCAGAAGAAGTACGCCCCGGTGCTGAGGCCCGCGATCCTGACCGGGTTCCTCGGCTACCTCTTCGTCGTCATCGGGCTCCTCTTCGACCTCGGCCAGCCGTGGCGGCTCCCCTACCCGCTCACCTGGTCGCACGGGACGACGGCGGTCATGTACGAGGTCGCCTGGTGCGTCGCCCTCTACCTGACGGTCCTCTTCTACGAGTTCCTCCCGGCGATCCTCGAGTGGCTCGGCCTGACGAAGCTGCGGGCGATCGTCCTGAAGGCCTCGATCGCCGTCATCGTCCTCGGCGTCGTCCTCTCCACGCTCCACCAGTCCTCCCTCGGGGCCTTCTTCCTCATGGTCCCCGAGAAGCTCCACCCGCTCTGGTACTCCTCGTTCATCCCGATCTACTTCTTCATCTCCTCGATCGCGGGCGGCCTCGGGATGGTCATCGTCGAGAGCTCGCTCTCGCACCGCGTCTTCCACGACCAGCACGACCCGTCCCGCCCGGTCGACATCGACGGGATCGTCCTGGGCCTGTCCCGCGGCGCGTCGGTCGTCCTCTTCGCCTACTTCTTCATCCGGCTCCAGGGGATCGCCGACCAGCACGCCTGGGGGCACCTCCTGACCGGCTGGGGCGCCTGGCTGGCCGTCGAGCTCGTCGGGTTCGTCCTCCTGCCGTCGTTCCTCTTCGCCTGGGCCGCGCGCAACGGCCGGGCGGGGGTCGCGCGCGCGGCGGGCGTGATGACCGTGCTCGGCGTGGTCCTGAACCGGTTCAACATCTCCTGGATCGCGCTGAACTGGAACGTCCCCGACCGCTACGTCCCGACCGTCGGCGAGGTCTTCGTCTCCCTGAGCCTCGTGACGATCGGCGTCCTGGTCTTCCGCTGGATCGTCAACCGGATGCCGGTCCTCCGCGAGCACCCGGCCTACCCGTCGAACCACTGAGGAGAGCCACGCAATGACCGAGACCGACGTCCTCAGCCCGCACGCCACGAAGGCGATCGAGTACCTGATCGCCATCGGCTACCTGATGCTCTTCGTCCCCTTCTGGCGGTTCGTCCAGGGAACCGCGAGGAACGCCGTCCAGAAGGCGCCCGCCGCCGAGCCCGAGCGCGCGCACGCCGCGCCGTCCGCGGCCGGCTGGTTCCACGTCCCGGAGAGCGTCTACCTCCACCCGGGGCACGCCTGGGCCGTCCCGACCGGGCTGGCCACCGTCAAGGTCGGCGTCGACGACCTCGTCCACCGGCTGATCGGCCCGCTCGACTCGATCGAGCTGCCCAAGGCCGGGACCGTCATCCGCCAGGGCGAGCCGGCCTTCACGCTTCGCGCCGGCGGCCACGCCTTCGACGTCCGCTCCCCGGTGGACGGCGTCGTCCTGGCGGCCAACGAGGAGGCCCTCTCCTCCCCCGACCGGACGGGCGCGGACCCCTACGGCTCCGGGTGGCTCGTCTCCGTCGCCCCGAAGGGGACGAAGGGGATCCTGCGCGGCCTCCTCTCCGGCGACGCCGCGCGACGCTTCCTGGACGCCGCGGCCGAGGCGCTGGCCGCGCGGCTCCCGCAGCCCGTCGGCGTCCTGGCCCAGGACGGCGGCACGCCGGTGGCCGGCGTGGCCCGCGAGATCGACCCCGAGCGGTGGGACGAGCTGGTCCGCTCGTTCCTCCTGACGGCGTGAGGGGACGGCGATGACGAGACGAACCTGTCTGGCGCCGGCCCTGGTCCTCCTGGGCCTGGCGACGGCCGCGGCGGCCGGGGGCCTCCCGAAGCTCCCCAAGGAGGCCCGGCTTCCGCAGGGCCCCGACAGCCCCGGGGTCGTCGTCTTCACCCACGAGACCCACGTCGACGCCAAGAAGCCCGACTGCACCGGCTGTCACCCCGGCATCTTCCCCATCCTCAAGACCACCAAGCCGAAGCCGATCACCCACGCCGACATGGAGAAGGGCCGCGCCTGCGGGACCTGCCACGACGGCAAGTCGGCCTCCGGCCTCGACGACTGCGCAGCCTGCCACAAGGGCTGACGCGCGGAGGGAAACGCCATGTCCGAGATCTTCGAGCTCCTCCGGGTCGCGGGCCTCTTCGTGGGAGGCCTCCTCATCCGCTTCCTCCTCCTCGCCCTCGTCCTGGCCGCCTACGCGGTCCCGATCCTCGTCGCCCTGGGCGTCTACCGCGCTTGGAAGACCGCGCGCGAGCGCCGGGTGGGCGAGGCCGACGTCCGCGGGCTCCGGCTGGTCGAGGGGCTCTCGTACACGTCCGGCCACCTCTGGGTCGACCGGAAGGCGTTCGGCCGCCTCCGGGTCGGCATGGACGACCTGGCGCAGCGCCTCTTCCCCGACGTGACGCAGGTCTGGCTGCCGCGCGTGGGCACGGTCCTCGCGAAGGGCGAGCCCGCCGTCACGATCAAGTCCGAGCCGGGCGCCGCCTCGATCCCCTCGCCCGTTGACGGCGTCGTCACCGCCGTCAACGCGGAGGTCGCCGCCAACCCCGGCCTCCTCCAGCAGTCGCCCTACTCGGGCGGGTGGCTCTTCGCGGTCAAGGCGCGCGAGAGGTCCGTCCCGAGCACGCGGACCGGGAGCGAGGCTCGCAGCTGGTTCCGCCAGGAGGAGGAGCGGCTGTCGCACCTCCTCGAGGCCGAGCTGGGGATGGCCGCGGCCGACGGCGGCGAGCTGATCGTCCCGGCCTCCTCGCTCCTGCCGAAGGACCGCTGGCAGAAGCTGGTCTCGGAGTTCCTGCAGGTCTCCTGAAAAGGCCTCCCCCCCACGGAGGCCGCGGGCGGCGGGTTGCCCCGATGGGCCGGGGCGCCCGCCGCCCGTTTTTCCTTTTCGCCGCGGGTCAGCGGGACGGCGGGACCGCGACGGCCCTCTGCAGGTAGCTGGCCAGGCCGGTGGCCACGTCCCGGATCCCGATCGAGATCACCTGGCGCCCGGGCCGGAGCTTCAGGAGCGCCTCGTGGACGACCTCCGCGTCCGGCGCGACCTCCTTCTCCTGCCTCACGAGGTCCGACGTCCGGTCCTCCTCGTCGCGCGCCATGAAGTAGAAGACGAGCCGGCCGCGCGGGGCGCCCGGCGCGCCCGCTCCGGGAAGCCGTCCCGAAGGGACCCGGATCCGGACCGGGAGGCCCGGACGGCCGCCCGCCTGCGGGGCGCCGAACTCCACCGAGGCGCCGAACGGGTTCTCGGGCCGGCCGAAGAAGAGGGCCGAGGCGACCCCCTCGGCCACGCGCGAGTCGTCGCTCTTCACGCGCAGGCTCCGCCGGGCGCGGGCCACGAGGCCCGGGCGCTTCACGCGGACCTCGACCGAGAGCGTCGCGTCCTCGTCCGCCGCGGCGCCCTCGTACCCGAGCGAGTAGTACGACCCGAGGTCCTCCTCGACCTCGGCCAGCGGCTCGGCGATCGCCGACCGGTTCAGGATCGCCGTCCCGCCGGTCTCCTCGGCCAGGAGCGACAGGGGCGACTGGCGGTTCACCCGAGCCCGGAACGGGTCGACCCGGCCCATCGTCGCGAGCATCTTCTCGGCCCCCGTGCCGTCGTCGTCGCGCGAGAGGCCGGCCGCGTCGACGGCGTGGATCGTGACGCGCGCGGCGTTCGCCGCTTCGGCCAGCGCCTCCATCTGCGCGCCCCGGTCCAGGCCCGAGGCCCGCGGGACCCCGGTCCGCACCCCCTGTCCCTGCGCCGGCCAGACCGAGGCCAGGTACTCGTAAGCGTCGGCGCCGGGAGAGAGCGGCAGCCCCTCGGAGACGTGGAGGAGCACCTTCCGCCCCTCCAGCGCAGCGAGCTGGTCGACCGTCGCCCGGAGCGACCGCAGCGAGACGTCCACCTCCGCGGCCTCCTCCTCGGCGAGCTGACGGGCCTGCCCCTCGGCGCTGGCGTACTTCCGGTCGCGGACCGCCCCGTCGATCCCGGCGAAGGCCGCCCGCCGCCTCGTGTCCTGCCGGGAGCCCGCGGCCGAGTCGCGCGAGACCTCGTCCAGCGCCCGGGCGAGGAGGACGGCGTCGGTCGTGAACTTCTGCCGGATCTTCGGCGAGCGGTCGGACGTCACGACGAGGACGGGGACGCCCGACGCCGCGGCCCTGCCGGCGAGCGGGAGGACCTGCGAGAGCGCGCGGTTCCGGTACGGCACCGAGAGGTGGAGGTTGTCCACGAAGACGACGAGGAAGCTCCGCGGGGGCGGCGGCGGGGACGGAGCCGTGCCGGGCGGCGCCGCGGGCGCGGCCGGCGGCGACTCCGCCCCCTCCGCCGGGGCGCTCGCGGCGGCACCGACGGCGCTGAAGTTCGTGATCGTCCGCCGGGCGCCCTCCTCGAGGACCTCGAAGTCGTCCCGGGTCAGCCCCGGCACCCGGGCCCCCTTCTTGTCCGTGACGACGACGTCGAGGTTCGTGACCCTCACCTCGACCGAGCGCCGGATCGAGCCGTCGGGCTGCTGGCCCGTCGCCGCCGGGGCGACGAGGAGGAGCAACACGGCCAGGCCCGGGCGCGCTCTCACGCCGGGGATTCTCCCCTCAGCGCTGCCAGGCGTACGAGACCTTCGCGAAGACCTGGCGCCGGGCGCGGACGAGGTCGTTCGTCTCGGTCCGGTCGGCGTCGTCGCCGTAGCCCAGGAAGAAGACCGTCTGCCAGTTCACCCGGTAGGCGAAGAGGGCCGACAGGCTGGCGAAGCCGCTGCGCGCCGGGACCGGGGAAGCGTAGAGCGCCGGGTCGCGCCTCACGTCGAGGAGCTGCCCGATCAGCCGGAGGTAGGCCCGCGACGTGAAGTGGAAGGTCGCCTTCAGCCAGGCCACGTCGGCGGTGAAGAGGCGCTGCCGCTCGCCCCCCGGAGATGGCGCCACGTCGAGCCACTGGCGTTCCGCCGAGAGGTCGACGGCGAGGCGGTCGAACGGGCGGGCCGTCAGGGTGCCGGTCACCGTCCCGCCCCTCCCGACACGGGCCCCGGCGTAGTCGACCTGCTCGCCGAGGACGAGGCCGGCGCCGGCGTTGGGGAAGACGCGGGACGGGTTCGCGACGACGACGAGCTGTCCGTAGTCGACCGAGAGGACCTCCTCGCCGACGCGCTCCTTCTTCCCCGGCCAGACGTTGACCTGCGCCTGCAGGTTCCACTTCCCGGCGACGAAGATCCCCGGCGAGACCTCCTGGGCGAGGAGGTTCCCGTCCCGGTCGATCGCGTACTCGGCGCCCACGAACGGGGTCACCTCGGTCAGGAAGCCGGTCGGGTAGGAGGCGAGCTGGACGTCCGCCTCCGCCTGGCGGAACCCGACCTGCGTCACGAAGCCGTCGTCGGCGCGGAAGGCGTCGCCGTAGTCCTCGACCTCCACCTTCGCCCTGAGCCGCCGGCCCACGTGCTCCCACCCCGCCTCGAGCGCGTGCGAGGAGGATCGCTCCCCGTTCCAGGCCGGGGAGAGGTCGGGCCGGTCCGGGTTCTCGGTCCCGCTGTAGAGGACCTGCGCCCAGACGCGGTCGGTCCCCGAGAGCCGCCAGTTGAGGTCGGGGCCCAGGACGCGGTTGTAGCCGCCCCCGCGAACCTCCCGGTCGGTCACGACGAGGCCGACGGAGGAGCCCGCGAAGTCGTATCGCGCCCGCCCGATCGCCACGAACGACTCGAAGTCCTGCGGGGCGGCGTCCGAGCCCTGGGGCCCGGGGAGGATGACGCTCCCGCCCCCCTCGTCCTGCGCGACGAGGAGCGTGAAGGCCGTGGCACCCAGCTTCCCGGTCGCCCGGCCCCCCCAGAGCGGGTCGGTGATCGACCGCGTGTAGACGGCCGTGATCGGCGTGTCGAAGAGGTCGACGCTCTCCAGGAAGAACGGGCGCTTCTCCGGGTAGAAGAGGGCGAAGCGGGTGTTGACCGAGATCTGCGCCGCGTCGGCCTCCACCTGCGAGAAGTCCGGGTTCAGCGTCCCGTCGAGGGCCAGCCCCGCCGAAGGGGTCCACTTCACGTCCAGGCCCGCGTCCGGGTCGACCGGGCCGCCCGTGAGCTCCCCTGCCTCGTCGCGCTCCTGCTGCCAGGTCCCCGCGACGTAGGGCGCGGCGACGAGGTGCCCTCCGGGCGGGAGGCCCTCGAGGCCGGTCAGCTCGCGGAAGTGGCAGATCATGCAGTTCGAGTCGCGCGGGAAGGGGCTCGACGAGAGCTGGTACCGGTAGTCCCGCGGGTAGTTCCGGATGACGGCGAGCTTCCAGGTCCGCGGCTCGGCCGCAGCGTACCGGAGCGACGCGAACGGGATCCGGAACTCGGCGGTCCACCCCTCGGGCGTGATCCGGGCGGCCGTGTCGTAGAAGAAGTCGGGGGAGAAGTCCTCGGCCCCGGAGACGTCGTTGTTCACGGCGTCGGCCTGGATGCCGCGCGCGTTCGTCCGGAGCTGGAGGGCCACCTGCCCGTCCCCCTGGGTGTCGAGCAGGACCGCGAGGTTGTCCTGGTCGCCGAAGACCTGGTCCCGCTCGACGAACGGCGCCCGGATCCGGCCCGGCTCCGGGTCGTCGCACGCGACGCCGACGTAGAGCGCCTTTCCGTCGTACGTCACCAGCGCGACGGTCTTCACCTTCGGCGCGACGTTCTCCCCGGGCCGGTACTCCCAGAACTCCTCGATCCGGGCGGCGCCCGCCCACCCGGGATCGGACAGGTCCCCGTCCACCGCGATCCGCTCGGCCGCCCGGGAGACCCGGATCCCGGGCGGCGGCTCGGCCCCGGCGGCGGACGGGAGGAGCAGGAAGACGGAGCCGAGGATCGCCGCGGGGACCGCGCGTCTCATTCGAGCCTCCTGGCGAATCTACGCCCGGGCGCGAGGTTCGTTCCGGCCGGGAGCGCGCGTCCTCGGCGCGGACCGTGGCAATCTCTCCGGACCGCACGAATCGTGCGGGGTCGGAAGGAGGTCCGGGATGCCCACGGTCCTCGTCACCGGCGCGGCCGGGAATCTGGGAGGGCTCCTCGCCCGCTCGCTGGCGGGGACCGACGTGGCGCTCCGTCTCATGGTCCACCGGACGCCCCTGCCGCCGGACCTCCTCGCCGCCCCGAACGTCGCCGCCGTCCGGGCGGACCTCGCCGAGCCGAAGACGCTCGGCCCGGCCGTGGACGGGGCCGACGTCGTGGTCCACTTCGCCGGAGTCCTCTTCGCGCCGCGCCCGGAGCGCTTCCTCCCGGAGACGAACACCCGTTGGTTCGGGAACCTCCTCGACGCCTGCCTCGCCGCAGGCGTCGGCCGGGTCGTCCTGATCTCCTTCCCCCACGTGGAGGGGCCGACCTCCCCCGACCGCCCCGCCGCGGGCCGGCTCGACGGCTCGCCGGTCTCCGTCCACGCACGGACCCGGCTCGAGGAGGAGAGGCTCCTCTTCGCCCGGACGGCGGGGACGGCCACGACGCCCGTCGTCCTGAGGGTCGGGATGGTCTACGGTCCCGGCATCCTGATGATCGAGGCGGCGCGGTGGCTGGCCGAGCGACGGCTCCTCGCCGTCTGGCCCGAGCCGACCGGGATCCACCTCGTCGCCACCGCCGACTTCCTCGCCGCGACGAAGGCGGCGGCCCTGAAGGAGGGAGTCCGGGGGACGTACCACGTCGGCGACGAGGGGCGGGTGACGCTCCAGGAGTTCCTCGACGCGGCGTGCGAGGCGTGGGGCCTCGATGCCCCGCGGCGCCTGCCCGCCTGGGTCGTCCTCTCCGGCGCAGCACTCTGCGAGGCCGCGGCGCTCCTCCTCGGGACGAGGTCCCCGCTCACCAGGGACTTCGTCCGGATCGGACGCGTCCCCTACTTCGGCGACACCACCCGCTTCCGCCGGGAGCTGGTCCCCCGCCTCGTCCACCCGACCGTCAGGTCCGGGATCCGGACGCTCCGCGGCGCCCGGAGCGGCCCGGCCTAGCCCCCACGCGGCCGTTCCCGGCTCCGCCACCGGACCTCGCTCCGGCGGACGCGACGGCGGGGGCCGCCCGGCCTCGTCACGGTGGTGGCTGCCCCCCCTCCATCAGGGCCGACGGTTCAGCGTGGCGACGCACTGCGCCGAGCCGCCGGCGCGGAAGAAGATCGTCGAGTCGATGGTGATCGTCTGAGCCTGCAAGCTGGGCGGGACGATCGTCCCGGTGAACGTCGTCCGGCTGACCGAGGGGCTGGGGATGTCGGAGAGGGCCCCGGTGATGCGCCCGTCCGGCGTGACGGTCGTCGAGGAGTTCCCGAAGAAGGCCGACGACTCGGCGAACGTCCCGCCGGCGAGGGTGAAGACGCCGGAGACGTGCTCCGCCGGAGGCGCCGCGCTGCCGAAGACGTTCCCGCCGAGGGTGGAGGTGGAGGTGTACTGCTGGGTGTAGGTGTCGCCCGAGATCACGAGCGACGCCGCGCCGCTGCTGCCGAACGTGGTGTTGTTCCAGGTGCCGGAGAAGGTCACCGACAGGGAGGTGTCCAGGCTCATCGCCACGAAGGCGCCGTCGCCGCTCCGCTGGCCGGGCTGGCCGCCGTCGTTGACGACCGCGTAGGCGACGAAGCCGTTCGCGCCGCCGGTCCGCGTCACCCGGGCGTAGCCCTGGCGGACGTTCGGTGCGTACGTCTGCAGGATGGCGGAGATCTGGGTGAACTGGCGCGCCGCGAGCGTGGTGGCGGCCCCCTCGACCGTGGCGGCGAGGCTCCCGGTGGCGCCGTCGAAGAGCTCCACGCGGAGCGTGACGGGCGCCGTGTCGGTCTCGCCGGTCGCGAGGAGCGCCAGGTTCGTCCGGTTCTCGGCGTCCTGCTGGAGGCCGTAGAGCCAGGCCTCGGAGGCGCCCGCGGAGGTCCCGAAGGGGCGCGCGACGTAGAAGAGGCCGTATCGCCCGCCGCCGCCAGGGTTCACGGTCCTCCCGCCGAGGAAGAGACCGCTCACGTCTCCTCCGGAGGGGGTGGCGAAGAGGCTCCCGACGAAGGTGGGGCCCGCCGCCGGCACCCCGGCGACGTGCTGCTCACGGAGGTACTGGACGTACGCCGGGATGATCAGCTGCTCGCCGGGCGCGAGGGTGATCGACGTGGTGGCCGCGTCGTCCGCGCTCGTGATCACCTCGGAGACGAAAGCCAGCGTCAGCTGCCGGGGGACGCTCCCGAAGTTCGTCAGGACGACCTCGGTGGAGTACGTCGGGTTCTCCACGACGACCGGGAGCGAGAGACCCCCGCGAGAGAGGAGCGAGCTCTCGACCAGCGGCGTGACGAACGACCCGTCCGAGTTGGCGTTGTCGTTGATCACGGCATAGGCGTAGTACGGGGCGGTTCCCGCGACGACTTCCACCTTCACGTAGCCGTTCGCCGCCGCGGAAGCTATCTCGGTCAGCCTCCACTGGTGGAAGCCGCCGGGGGAGAGCGTCACCTGGGCCGAGCCGCCGGCGGAGCTCCCGTCTCCGGCGTAGAAGGTGGCCCGAAGAGTCAGGTCGCCCTGGCCGGCGCTCCCGGTGTTCTGGACGGCGACGTTCGACCGGTCCGCGCCGGTCTGTCTCAGGCCGCAGAGCCAGCTCGTCCCCGTCAGCAGCTGGTAGGCGGGGACGCCGGCGTAGGCGAGCCCGGCGCGGCCCGTGGGAGCGCTCCCGACGGGCACGGGGGTCGACGTCCGAACCGTGATCGCCCCGGCCGAGGGGGAGGAGAGCCCGCCGAAGGCGGCCCGCAGCGTCCCCACGCGGTTCCCCGTGGCCGGAATCGGCACGCCGAGCCCGCGGAGGTACTCGATGGCGTCCGGGACGACCCGCTGGGTGCCGGCGGCGATCGTGTCCGTCGCGGTGCCGGTCCCCCCGCCCGTCTGGGCCGTGTAGGTGTAGGCGATCGTCGCGGTGGTCGTCCCGCGGTTCGTCAGCGTCATCTCCGACGTGAAGAACGAGCCCTCCGCGCCGGTCGACGAGAGGACGACCGGCACGAAGAGCGTGGAGGCGTCGACCGCGAGGGGCAAGCGCTCGTCGCCGTACGGCGTCGGGCGCTTTCCCACCATGCACCCGGTCAGGGCGAGGAGAGCCGGAAGAAGGCGGAGCCAGCGGGTCGACCAGCGTGACGACATGTGGCCTCCTCGGCGTGCCGGTGCCAGAAATCGAGACTCGTTCGTAGGATCATACTCGAAGCCGCCCGGCGGAAAGAGGGAACGGCCGGCGAGGCGCACCCGGAAACCGCTCCCGATCCCGGGCGTATTACGGACATGGTCGACGTGTGCGCCCGTCCCCGCCGGGGGGCCCCCTCCCGGACGGCCTCCTTCCGCCTCCTCCTCGCCGCCGCCCTCGCCCTCACGCTCCTTCCAGCCGCGCTCGCGCGCTCGGCCGGCACCCCGGTGGCGAAGACTCTCGTCCCGGACGGCCCGGCGAGCGACGGTCTGGCGCGGCTCCTGAGGTTCCCGGACGCGCACCGCGACTTCGTCGTCTTCGTCCACGCGGGCGACCTCTGGCGGGCGGCGATCACCGGGGGACCCGCGCTCCGGCTGACGACGCACCCCGGCCTCGAGCTCTTCCCGAAGGTCTCCCCCGACGGGAAGTGGATCGCCTACAGCGCCGAGTACTCGGGGAGCCGGCAGGTCTGGGTGATGCCGGCCACGGGCGGGACGCCCCGGCAGCTGACCTTCTACACGGACGTCGGGCCGATGCCGCCGCGCGGCGGCTGGGACGACTGGGTCATGGGGTGGACGAACGACGGGAAGGTGCTCGTGAGGATGAACCGGACGCCTTGGGGCGAGCGGATGGGGCGCTACTTCCTCGTCGACCCGAAGGGCGGGCTGGAGACGCCGCTGCCGCTCCCCGAGGGCGGGAGCGCCTCGCTCTCCCCCGACGGGACGAAGCTCGCCTACTGCCCCGTCGACCGCGAGTTCCGGACCTGGAAGCGGACGCGCGGCGGCCGCGCGCAGGACGTCTGGGTCTACGACTTCGTCGCGAAACGGTCCGAGCGGATCACGACGGACCCGGGGACCGACAGCTTCCCGATGTGGGCCGGCGAGTCGATCCTCTTCACCTCGGACCGGGAGAGGACGCTGAACCTCTACGCCTACGACCTGGGGTCGAAGGCCACCCGGAAGCTGACCTCGTTCACCGAGTTCGACGTCCTCTGGCCGAGCCTGGACCGGGCGGGGAACCAGGTCGTCTTCATGAACGGCGGGCTGATCCACCGGCTGGACCTCGCGACCGGAAAGGCCGCCCCGATCCCGATCACCGTCGGCGCCGACATGGTCGAGACGGTCCCGCGGTGGGTCGACGTGAAGGACCTCGTCGACTCGGCCTCCCTCTCCCCGAGCGGCGCGCGGGCCGTCTTCTCGGCCCGCGGCGACCTGTACACCCTGCCGGCCAAGGACGGGGCGACCCGAAACCTGACCGGGACGCAGGGGGTGCGCGAGCACTCCCCCGTCTGGTCCCCGGACGGAAAGACGATCGCGTACCTCTCGGACGTCACGGGCGAGCACGAGGTCTGGATCCGTTCCCAGGACGGCACGGGCGAGCCCCGCCAGCTGACGAGCGACGGCTCGGCCTGGCGGTTCCCGCCCGTCTTCAGCCCGGACGGCAAGAAGCTCGCCTTCGCGGACAGGAAGCGCCGGCTCGTCCTCCTGGACGTGGCCACGGGCGCGCAGACCGAGGTGGACAAGAGCGACCTCGGGGACGTCGACTCGTACCGCTTCTCGCCGGACGGCAAGTGGCTCGCCTACTCGAAGGTCCGCCCCAACCGCCTCCCCGGGATCGCGGTCTGGTCGGCCGAGACGAAGAAGTCCTGGTTCCTCGGGGACGGCCTCACCGCCGACACCGAGCCGGTCTTCTCCTCGGACGGCAAGCACCTGTTCTTCCTCTCCACCCGCGACTTCGCGCCGACCTTCAGCGCCTTCGAGTTCAACTACGTCTACACGAAGGCCACGCGCGTCTACGCCACGGCGCTCGCGGCCGACGCCCCCGCGCTCTTCCCGCCGAAGAGCGACGAGGAGAAGGGGAAGGAGGCGGACGGGAAGAAGGAGGACGCCGCCAAGAAGGGCAAGGAGGGCAAGACCGGCGGCGGGAAGGACGGGGCCAAGGTCGGCGGCGAGGCAGCGAAGGAGCCCGAGCCGGTGAAGGTGGAGCCCGAGGGATTCGCCGCGAGGACGGTTGCGCTCCCGGGCCTGAAGCCGGACGACTACCGGAACCTCGACGCGACCTCGGAGGCCGTCTTCTACGTCAAGGGCGACGGGGACGAGTCGGCCCTCCACCGGTACGACCTGAAGGAGCGGAAGGAGGAGAAGGTCGTCGAGCCCGCGCGCGGCTACGCCCTCTCGGCCGACGGGAAGAAGGTCCTCGTGAGGTCCGGGAAGGACTTCCTCCTCGGCGACGCCAAGCCGGGCCTGAAGGCGGCGGAGACGAAGCTCGACCTGTCGGGCCTGAAGATGAAGCTCGACCCGCGGGCCGAGTGGCGGCAGATGTACGCGGACGGCTGGCGGATCACGCGCGACTTCTTCTACGACCCGGCGATGCACGGCTTCGACTGGGCCGCGCTCGGGAGGAAGTACGGCGCCCTCGTCCCGCACGTCGCCCACCGGGCCGACCTCGACTTCCTCCTGGGCGAGCTCGTCTCGGAGCTGGAGGCCGGGCACACGTACGTGGAGTCCGGCGAGGAGCCGAAGGTGGAGCGGGTCGCCGGGGGGATGCTCGGCTGCGAGCTCGAGGCCCACCCCTCCGGGCGGTACCGCGTCGCGAAGGTCTACGACGGGGAGAACTGGGACGACGCGTGGCGCTCCCCTCTGACGGAGCCCGGCTCGGTCGTGAAGGCGGGCGAGCTGATCCTCGCGATCGACGGCGCCGAGCTGACGACCGCGGACAACCCGTACCGGCTCCTGGAGGGGAAGGCCGGAAAGCCCGTCGCGCTCACGGTCGCCGCTTCCGCCTCCGGAGAGGGGCGCCGGACGGTGACCGTGCGGCCCGTCGCGAGCGAGCTGAACCTGCGCTACCTCGACTGGGTCAAGTCCCGGATGGCGCTCGCCGAGAAGCTCTCGGGCGGCAAGGTGGGCTACATCCACCTCCCCGACACGGCCCTCGACGGCAACCGGATGCTCCAGAAGCTCTTCTACGCGCAGGCCGGAAAGCCCGCCCTCGTGGTGGACGACCGGTACAACGGCGGCGGCTTCATCCCCGACCGGATGATCGAGATGCTCTCGCGGCGGACCGCCTCCTGGTGGGCGCAGCGGGACGTCGCGCGCTTCACGACCCCCGGCTTCGCCCACGACGGGCCGAAGGCGATGCTGGTCAACGCCCACGCCTCCTCGGGCGGCGACGCGCTCCCGTACTACTTCCGGAAGAAGGGGCTGGGGCCGCTGATCGGCACCCGGACGTGGGGCGGCCTGATCGGCCTCTCGGGGAACCCCCCGCTCGCCGACGGTGGCTCGGTCCTGGTGCCCACGTTCCGGATCTACGACGAGGCCGGGGCGTGGGTCGTCGAGAACGAGGGGGTCGCCCCCGACGTCGAGGTCTTCGACCTCCCCGAGCTCCGGAACGAGGGGCGCGACCCGAGCCTCGAGAAGGCCGTCGAGCTGCTCCTGGCGGAGCTCGCGAAGAGGCCCCCGACCGAGCCGAGGATCCCGGCGCCGCCGAAGATGGCGCCCTGAGGGAGCGCCCGGGGCGGGTCCCCCGCCCCGGGCATAATCCCGGCCCATGACCGAGAGCACCTCCGCGAAGCCCACGGGCCTCCTCGGCTCGTTCCCCCGCGTCTTCTGGGTGGCCAACGTGATGGAGCTGTTCGAGCGGGCGGCCTACTACGGGATGAACTCCGTCCTGGCCGTCTACCTGAGCAACTCCGTCGACAAGGGGGGCCTCGGCTTCACGGAGAGCTCGGTCGGCTTCCTCCAGAGCCTCATCTACGCCTGCACGTACGTCGTCCCGATCCTCGGCGGGGCGCTCGCCGACCGGTACGGGTACCGGCGGATGCTGGTCGTGGCCTTCTCGTTCATGACGGTCGGCTACTGGCTGACGGGGGCGCAGAGCGCCTACGCGCTCGTCTTCTCGGCGCTCCTCGTCATGGCGTTCGGCGCCGGGCTCTTCAAGCCGATCATCTCCGGGACGATCGCCCGCTCGACGAACGAGTCGAACTCCGGCTTCGGCTTCGGGATCTACTACTGGATGATCAACATGGGGGCGTTCCTCGCCCCGCTCGTCGTCACGTACCTGAAGGGGCGGTCGTGGCGCTACGTCTTCATCGCCTCGGCCGCGTACGTCGCGCTCCAGATCCCGCTGGCGCTCCTCCTCTTCCGCGACCCGCCGAAGCCCGCCTCGACGAAGAGCCTGGCGGAGGTGCTCCACGGCGCGGCGACGGTCCTCGGCGACGCCCGGTTCATGCTGATGATCGTCGTCTACTCCTGCTTCTGGATCCTCTACTTCCAGACCTTCGGCTCGGTCCTCTGGTACCTGCGCGACTTCGTCGACGCCTCGCCCGTGGACGCCCTCCTCGCCTCCGTCGGCCTGAACGTCAAGTTCGACGCCGAGCACGTCACGGTGATCAACGCCCTGACGATCATCCTCCTCCAGGTCCTCGTCAGCCGGGTCGTGAAGAACGTGGCCCCGCTGCCGACGATGATCTCCGGCCTCGTCCTGGGCGCGCTCGGGTTCCTCTGCCTGTCGGCCTCGCGGAACGTCTGGGTCTTCATCCTCGGGATCGCGGTCTTCTCGATCGGCGAGATGACCGCCCACCCGAAGTACTACAGCTACATCGGCCTCGTCGCCCCGGCCGACAAGAAGGCCGTCTACATGGGGTACGCCTTCCTCTACGGGGTCATCGGGAGCCTCATCGGGTCGAGCGCCGGCGGCGCCCTTTACGACGCCCGCCTGAAGCCCCTGATCGGCCAGGTCGGGATCGAGGGGGACCTGCGGGCGTTCTGGCTCCTCTTCGTCTTCCTCGACGCGGCCGCCGTCGTGGGCCTCTTCCTCTACAACCGGTACTTCGCGGCCGACACCCCGGCCACGAACGAGAAGGCGCGGCGGATCATGCTCGGCGTCTACTCGCTCCTCGTCCTCGTCGGGGCCTGGTTCCTCTACTCCTCCGTCGCCGGCCGGCCCGAGCCCTCGTACAAGACGATGGTCCAGGCCGTGATCATGCTGGTGATCGGCGGCGGCGGCGTCTGGTTCTCGTCCCGGCGCCGGCACCCCGGGGCCGCCCCGGCCTGAGCCTCAGAGGTAGCGCAGGACGAGGAGGAACGCGAGGGGGACGGCGAGGCCCGCCAGGACGAGCCACTTCCCGCGGCCGCCGAGGCCGTTCCGCCCCTTCAGGACGAACATCCCGGTGACCGAGAGGACGAGGAGGAGGACCGCGTAGAGGTCCGCCACCCACGTCCAGAGCCGCTTCGGCTCGTTCAGGTGGAGGAAGTTCGCGTCGCGGAGGAAGAGGCGGTCCCTCACCCGCTCCACCTCGGCGACGCCCGAGGCGGCGTCCGCCCGGACGCTGAAGCCGTCGTAGAAGAGGTCGACGAGGTGCGGCGCCGAGCGGAAGGAGCTCTTCGGCGGGCCGGGGAGGGCCAGCCGGTCGACCAGGGCGGCCACCATCGCCTCGCGCTCCCCGACGGGGACCGGCTCGAACCGCCGGACCTCGCGGAGGACGCGGCGGCTCGGGTTCCAGTCCTCCTTGTGGTTCACGGCGACGCCCGAGACGGCGTAGATCACCGTCAGGGCCACGCAGAGGTAGCCCACGTCCCGGTGGACGACGTTGTTCAGGTGGCGCCAGTTCACGTCGGGCCCGGGCCCGGCGCGGGGCGGGAAGGCCCGCCCCGCCCGGCCGAGACGGCGCTCAGTCGATGACGGCGCCGGTCCCCTGGAGCTGGAAGAGGACCCGCGGGCCCGTCACGCTCTTCGGGTCGAACGTGCGGCCGTTCTCCTCGGCGATGTGCTTGTCGTACGCGATCGCCTCTTCCTTCGTCATCTCGATCTTCTTCAGCGTCCCCTCGGCGACGCCCTTCTTCCCCTTGGCCTCCATCGGGATGACGATGACGCCGTCCTCGACCTTGAAGCGGATCGTCTGGAACTCCTTGTCGGAGCCGATGAGCATCCAGCAGCCTCTCTTGCTGCAGACGTCCGTGATGGTCCCCTCGACCTTGACGGCCTTCCCGACGTACTTGTCGGGGTTCGCGTAGATGTCGGAGATCTTGGTCGTCTCCTTGAGGGTGACCCCCTTGCCGTAGGTGGCGGCGGCGGCCGGGAGCGCGACGGCGAGGGCCAGGGCGAGGACGAGGGCGACGCGGGAGATACGGGTCATGGTGGACCTCCTTCGGACCCGTCAGTCTACCGATCCCCGGCGGCGGGAAAAGGAAGCAAACGGCTCATGTCCGCCAAGCAGGGACTACCCGCGGCGGCCCCGGCGCCCGGCTCTCAGGAGGCCTTCGGTCTCAGCGCGGCCAGGGCGGCCGCCTCCTTCTCGGGCGAGAGGCCCGCGCGCATCGCGGCCCGGCGCTCCTCGGGAAGCGTCTTCCACCAGGCCAGGGTGTCCGCGATCGTCGTCTGGAGCGGCCGGAACGTCAGGCCGGCCCGGAGGGCCCGGGCGATCGAGACGTCGCCGAGCCCTCCCTCGGGGCTCGACGGGGAGGTCCAGATCGGGAAGTCCCCGTCGGGCGAGAGCCCCAGCTCCTGGATCTTCTTCTCGTCGACCCAGGTGAAGGTGGCGTTCGACCCCGTCGCCTTCTTGCAGGCCTCGAGGAACGGCCCCATCCCGAGTCGCTCCTTCGGCCCTGTGGCGTTGAAGACCCCGTTCGTCCCCGCCTCGACCATCCGGATCGTCCAGTCCCCCAGGTCCCGGACGTCGATGAACTGGACCGGGTCCGCGGGCCGTCCCGGGGCCAGGACCTCGCCCCCCTTGGCGACGCGGACCGGCCAGTACGTGAACCGGTCGCTCCCGTCCCTCAGGCCGACGATGTACCCGGGGCGGATGCTGAGGGCCCTGCCGGGCATCCCCTTCTCGGCCGCCTCCTCTGAGAGGAGCTTCAGCGCCCCGTAGTTCCCCTCGGTGATCTTGTCGATCGCGTCCACGTCGGTCCCCGGCTCGAGCCGGGAGACCGCCGCGGATTCGTCCATGCCGGCCTTCATCGGGACCGAGTACGCCGAGATCGACGAGATGAAGACGTACTGCCCGACGTTCCCGCCCAGGACCCCGAGAGCCGAGCGGACCTGCTTCGGGAAGTAACCAGAGGTGTCGACGACGGCGTCCCACTTCCGGCCCGAGAGCTTCTTCAGGTCGTCCGCGACGTTCCGGTCGCCGTGGACCTGCTCGATCGGGCGCCCCTCGAAGAGGCCCGGGTTCGACTTG
This sequence comes from Acidobacteriota bacterium, assembly GCA_008363385.1. Lineage (GTDB taxonomy): Bacteria > Acidobacteriota > Thermoanaerobaculia > UBA5066 > UBA5066 > RHKY01. The sequence goes on from RHKY01000004.1 coordinate 156,305, forward strand.
CCCCTGTTGAAGAGCGTCAGCGTCCAGCCCTTCGCCGTGGCCGCCTCCACCAGGGCGGGGCCGAGGAACCGCGTCCCGCCGAGGATCAGGAGCTTCTTCGGCGCCTTGGCGGCTTTCGGCTCCTCGGCCGCGTCGAGGGCGCGGGGAAGCGCCAGGGCGGCACCGGAGGCCGCGGCAAGGGCGAGGAGGTCCCGGCGGCTCGGGCGGTCGTTCATCGTCTCGTCTCCTTCCGTACGCCCGTCAGATACGGGAACGGGGCCGTGGGGTTTCCCCGGGGCCCCGCGGGCGGTCACCCCAGGGGGGACGGCCGAGCCCTGGCACGGAGTTTCGATATCCTCCGCGCGATGCCGATCCGGCGTGTCCGGCGGGTCCGCCCGCTTCTCGCCCTCGGGCTGGCGCTCGCCGTCCTGCCCCTCGTGTCGGTGCCGTCGAGCGGGGCGGTCTCCCCGGCACCCGCGCCGGCGACCCCCGCCGGCTGCTGCCCCCAGACGTCCCTTCCCTCCTGCCCGTCCTGCCCGACCGACGGCCGGTCTTCCTGCCCGACCACGCCGTCGCGCGCCCGGACCTGCTGCTCCTGGCAAGCCCTCCCCCCGGCCGGACCGGCGGAGGAGCGGCGGGAGCGCCCGTCCGAGGACCTGGCCGGCGGCGAGACCCGGAGCCCCTCGGCCGGGACCGCCCGCGTCGCCTCCGCGGCCCGCCGGGCCTCGGTCCAGGAAGCCTCCCCCCCCTTGCAGCTCCTCGTCCGCTCGTTCCGGAACTGAGACGCCGGGCGCTTCCCGGCTCCCTCCGCGTCCACCGGAAACGAACGAAACGAAGGAGAAGACCATGCGCAAGATCTCTGCCCTCGCCCTGACCCTCGCCCTCCTCGCCGCCCCGGCGGCCCTCGCCGGCGGCGACAAGTGCTGCGCCAAGGCCGCCGACGCCAAGTGCTGCGCCAAGGGCGCCACCGCCGAGGCCGGCAAGAAGTGCACCCCCGAGGACTGCAAGAAGAGCGACAAGTGCACTCCCGAGGAGAAGGCGAAGTGCGCGGCCCAGAAGGAGCAGAAGCCCGAGGCGCCGAAGGCCCCGAAGGGCTGACCTCTCCCGCGGGAGCTCCCGCGGCCTCCCAGGGTGGTTCCCGGGGCCCGGGGGTCGATCCCCCCGGGCCCTTTCCTTCTCCGGGCGGCCTGAGGGGTTCGCCGGGGGGAGGGTGCGGGAGGGCCCGGTGTCCGGACCGCGCGATAGCGCGGTCGGGGGCCCTCCCGCGACAGGTCAGCGCGGGACGCGGGCGATGTAGCTGGCGACGCCGCCGAGGAGCATCTCGACCGCGATGGCGGTCAGGACGAGGCCCATCAGGCGCTCGAGCGCCGTGATCGCCTGCTCGCCGAGGGCCTTCTGGATCCGGGTGCTGAGGAGGAAGACGGTCGCGGTCACCGCGATCGTCACGGTCAGAGAGCCGGCGAGCGAGAGCATCCGCCACGGGTCGGAGCTCGACATCAGGAGGACCGTCGCCATCGCCGACGGGCCCGCGATCAGCGGGATCGCGACCGGCACGATGAAGGGCTCGGCCGCGGCCGCGTCGTCCTCGCCCAGCCGGGCGCCCCGGTCCGGGAAGATCATCCGGATCGCGATCAGGAGGAGGACCACCCCGCCGCTCACCCGGAGGGCGTCGTCGCTCAGGTGGAGGAGGGCGAGGATCGGCCGCCCCGCGAGGAGGAAGAGGAGGAGCGCCGCGAAGGCGATCAGGCACTCCCTCACGACCACGACCCGCCGCCGCTCGGGCCGCACCTGCTTCAGCGCCGAGATGAAGAACGGGATGTTCCCGAGCGGGTCGGTGATCAGGATGAGGAGGATCGTCGTCGAGAGGAAGCCCGTCTCCATCGTCGTGCCCGGGGAAGGATAGCCGCCGGCACCGGGGATCGGGGGGGCGGCTCGCCGGGATTCCGGCCCCGGGAATAATGGAGGCATGGCCGAGAGCCCGATCTACCTCGACACCAACGCCACGACGCCCGTCGACCCCGAGGTCGCCGAGGCGATGCTCCCGTACCTGACGACCCACTTCGGGAACCCGTCGAGCGGCCACGCGTTCGGGACGCGCGCCCGCGCGGCGGTCGAGGAGGCGCGGCGGCAGGTGGCCTCGTTCCTGGGCGGGAGGCCCGAGGAGGTCGTCTTCACGAGCGGCGGGACCGAGGGGATCAACACCGTCGTCCAGGGGGTGGCGCGGGCGCTGCGCGGCAGGGGGCGGCACGTCGTCACGACCGCGGTCGAGCACCCGGCGGTCCTGGAGCCCTGCGCGGCGCTCGAGGCCGAGGGGTTCCGGGTGACGCGCGTCGGGGTCGACGCCGAGGGGCGCGTCGACCCGCGGGACGTCGCCGCCGCGATCGGCCCCGAGACGATCCTCGTCTCGGTCATGCACGCCAACAACGAAGTCGGGACGCTCCAGCCGGTCGGCGAGATCGCCCGGATCGCGCGGGAGCGCGGCGTCCTCGTCCACACCGACGCGGCGCAGTCGGCCGGCAAGGTGCCGGTCGACGTCGCGGCCCTCGGCGTCGACTTCCTGACGCTGGCCGGGCACAAGCTCTACGCGCCGAAGGGGGTCGGGGCGCTCTGGATCCGCTCCGGCGTCTCCCTCCCCCGCCTCCTCCACGGCGCCTCGCACGAGGGGGGACGCCGGGCCGGGACGGAGAACGTCCTGGAGATCGTCGGCCTCGGAAAGGCCTGCGAGGTAGCGGCCCGCCGCCTCGCCACGGACGCCCCGCGGATGGAGGCGCTGAGGGAGCGGCTCTTCGAGGGCCTCTCGCGCGAGTTCCCGGACCTGCGCCGCAACAGCCCCCGCGAGGGGTGCCTCCCGAACACGCTCAGCGTCGGCTTCCGCGGGTTGGAGGCCTCGACGCTCTTGGCCGAGGTCGGGGACCGGGTCGCGGCTTCGGCCGGCGCGGCCTGCCACGCGGCCGGTGTCGACGTCTCGACGGTCCTGACGGCGATGAAGGTCCCGCTGGAGTACGCGATGGGGACGGTCCGCTTCTCCGTCGGGCGATGGACGACGGAGGCCGAGGTGGACGAGGCGGTCCAGATCGTCTCCGAGGCGGTGAGGCGGCTGAGTCCCGTGACGGCCGCCGCGGCGGCGCCGGTCGAGGAGGCCGGCCCCGTCCGGCTGACCCGGTACACGCATGGCATGGGCTGCGCGTGCAAGCTCCGCCCGCAGGACCTCGAGACCGTCCTCCGGTCCCTTCCGAGGTCCGCCGACCCGGCCGTCCTCGTCGGCCCCGAGACGTCCGACGACGCGGCCGTCTACCGCCTCACGCCCTACCTCGCGATCGTCTCGACGGTGGACTTCTTCACCCCGATCGCCGACGACCCGTTCGACTTCGGCGCCGTCAGCGCCGCCAACTCGCTCAGCGACGTCTACGCGATGGGAGGCAAGCCCCTCTTCGCCCTCTCCGTCGTCGGCTTCCCGGCGAGGCGGCTCCCCCTCCGGGTCCTGGACCGGATCCTCGCGGGCGCCGCCGAGGTCGCCTCCGAGGCGGGGATCCCGATCCTGGGCGGGCACACGGTCGACGACACCGAGCCGAAGTTCGGCCTCGCCGTCACGGGCGTCGTCCACCCGGACCGGATCCTGACGAACGCCGCCGCGCGCGCGGGAGACGCCCTCGTCCTCACGAAGCCGCTCGGAACCGGCATCCTCGCGACGGCCGTCAAGCGTGGCCTCGCGGGCGAGGAGGTCGCGCGCAGGATCGTCGCGGTCATGCGAAGGCTCAACCGCGCCGCGGCCGAATCGACGTACGAGGTTGGCGTCAGCGCCGCGACCGACGTCACCGGCTTCGGCCTCCTCGGGCACCTGCGCGAGATGGCCGCCGCGAGCGGCCTCGACGCCGAGGTCGAGGCGGCCTCCGTCCCCGTCATCGACCCCGCCCGCGAGATGGCCGCCTCCGACGCCGTCCCCGGCGGGACGCTCGAGAACCTCGCCCACGTCTCGCCGCACGTCGACTTCGCGCCGGGCCTCTCCCGCGTCGAGAAGCTCCTCCTCGCCGACGCCCAGACCTCCGGAGGCCTCCTGATCGCCGTCCCCGAGGAGCGCAGCGACGCGCTCCTCGCCTCGCTCCGCGAGAAGGGCGTCCACGACGCCCGCCGGATCGGCCGCTTCACCGGCCCGGGGACGGGCCGGATCCGGGTGGATTGACGGGGGTCCCGCTCGCCGACGCGGTCCACGCGGCGTGGTGGGGGCAGTGCCTTTACGACCGGGATCCCGGCCTGCGCGCTCGCCGTCACCATCCGCAGCGGTCGACGACCTTCTGGTCGATCTCCCAGGGGGACGGCGGGTTCTCCTTCAGTCCGAGGGCGTGGAGGGCCTCGTGCAGGAGGACGCGCGCGGCGGAGCGCTCGTCCCTCCTCTCGAGGGTGAGGAACTGCTCGCGGCAGACGAGGACGGCGCGCCCGCCGGGAAGGGTGTGGGCCAGCACGCCCACCTGGCGGCAGAGAGGGGTGCCGGTGCCGTCGAGGAAGTAGAGAGAGGAGAGGAACGCGCCGGCCGTCATCCCGGTCTCGCGGAGCGACTCGACGAGCGGCCGGCCCGTCCGGCCGTCGACGAACTCGGTGAGGACCGAGGAGCACGGCGCGCCGTCGAGGCGGCGGGCGGCTCGTTCGACGGTCGTGCGGAACGAGGGGCCGAGCTTCGGGGCGACGTAGCCCGGCTCTTCCGGGTCCGAAGCGCGCGCCGCGCCGGCGGCGAGCGTCGCCGCGACGAGAGCCGAGGCCGCCGCGCGGGCGAGGACACCACGGACAGGACGGCACATGGGAGCCTCCTTTCCGGCGGACCCGGACCGCTCGCTTCGTGATCAGCGGGCCCTCTTTGAGGTGCCGGAAGGGCGGTACCCGTGACGCCCTGCGTCCCAGGAGATCGGCGAGGACGGCCTGGACCTCGCGATGCTTCCCGGATCGTCAGCGCGGACGCATTCGGTTTGCAGACTGCTACGTCATCTTTGCTCGTCCCTACCCTACATTCACGGACACGCGGGCGACTTCGCCGCGCGAATCGACGGCTCGGCGAAGAGAACGCCGGCCCTCAGCGGCTTCGCACGCGACGAACCGCGGCGGGGCCTCGCGCGCCGGACCGGCCGCTTCACCGGCCCGGGGACGGGCCGGATCCGAGTGGGTTGACGGGCAGCAGGTTCGAGACGACCGTTGACGAGGCTGACTCGTCAGCCTCGGAGGCACGAATGAAACGGTGGCAGCTCCGGGAGGCGAAGGCAAGGCTGAGCAAGGTCGCCGAGTCGGCCCGGAGGGAGGGCCCGCAGGAGATCAGTGTCCGCGGGGAGGCCGCGGTCGTCGTGATCTCGAAGAGCGAGTACGAGCGGCTCTCCCGGCCGAGGCCCACGTTCGTGGAGCTGCTGAGGAGCTCGCCTCTCGTGGGAGTCGACCTCCGGATCGAACGCAGCCGCACGCCGCCGCGGGCGGTCCCGCTGTGAGCTACGGTGAACGCCCTGGCCTTCAACCCGCTCGACCGCCGCGGGCACCCGCCACCCGTCGCCCCGCCGCGCCACGAGTTCTCCGCTGGAGCCGGAAGCGGCCGTCGCGGTGGCGCCTGAAGTCGAGGCAGAGGTTCCGGACCACGGCGCGGAGCCAGGTCGGGAAGGATGCGGCCCCCTCCTCGCGGAAGCGCCGGACCCTTCGCAGCCCGTCTCGCCGCAGGCGCTCGCAGACGAAGAGGAAGCAGTCGTGAACCTCGTCGGGGTCTCGCTCGAAGAGGTGGACGACCTGCAGGATCAGCGAGGCCTGCTCGGAGAGGAAGGCGCTCCACGCCTCGTCCGCGGCGCCCGGCAGGGCGCGCACGGCCGCGCCCGAGACCTTCGAGGCCTCACCCACGGTGAGCCCTCCGTCCTCGGCGCCCCGGAACCCTGCCCCTGGGCCGACCCTCGGCCTCGATCGTCCTCGCCGGAACGTGGACTACCGAGGACGTTATCGCTCTTTTCCATCGTCAAGCCGGTCTCGTGATCGGGGTCAGGACGAGGACGAGGGCCAGGACGAGGAAGAGGAGCGCGGCGAGGGGGAAGAGCGTCCAGGCCAGGAGGACGGCGGGTCCGCCGGAGGGGCGTCCGCCCGCGGGCGCGGGCCGCGCGAAGAGGAGCATCCCCAGGAGCGCCGAGAAGCCGGACGTCAGGAGGAAGGCGAGTCCCGCCGTGACGCGGGAGAGGTCCCGCGCCGCGAATCCGAGGAGGGCCTGCACGAGGCCCGCCGCCGCGGCGAACGTTCCGGCGAGGGCGACGGCGGGTGCCGCGAGCCGGGCCGCCGCCCCCTTCCCCGCCGCGCGGAGGAGGAGGACGCTCGCTCCCCCGACGACGAGGAGGGCCGGGGGGTGGAGGAGGAGGGAGAGGGTCGAGAGGCCGGGCTCACCGGCGCCCCGCGTGGTCGACCAGAGGATCGCCGCGACGAGGACGGCCAGGAGCGCGGGGCCGAGCCGGGCGGCGGGAGTCACGGGGGCGGATCCCGCCTCCGGGGCCTCGTCCGCGGGGCGCGCGGCCGCGGCGCGGATCGCCGCGACGGAGGCGAGGGCGAGGCCGGCGACGACCGTCAAGAGGCCCAGCGCCATCCGGCGGCCCGCCGCCTCGACCCCGGCGTCGGCGCTTCCCAGGGCCGCGATGACGAAGAGATAGCCCCCGAGGACGCCGCACGCCCACGCGTCCCGCGAGAAGGCCGCGAGGACGCTGGCCGGGCCAGGACCGCCGTCCCCGGCCGGCCTGAGGACCCCGGGACCGTGAAGCGCCCCGAGGGCGAGGACGACGAAGAGGGGCCCGGCGACGAAGACGGGAAGAGGGAGGAGGGCCACGGCCAGGACGAGCGCCAGCCACACGAGCCCCGTCACCACCGCGACCGGGCGCACGCCGGGGGCCGGGCCCTGCCGCGAATCGACCTCGTCGTTCATTGGGTCCTCCCTTCCGTCGTCTCCGGGCCTCCGGCGGCAGGCGGCCACTCGCACCCGTCGACCGGGGCGCCGGGCGTCGCCGACGGCGACACCTCGAGGCGGCGGAGCCTCCGGGGCCGGAACGACCCGGGATCCGTCGAAAGCTCGTAGAACGCCGGCTCGTCGAGAGCCCGGAAGAGGAGGCGTGCCCCGGTCGACGCGCTCCCCTCCTGGCGGACGAGCGCCCAGTCGCGCCAGACGCGGCCCGAGAGCGCTCCGGGCGCGAGGTCGCCGAGGCTGCCGCCCCCCTCGCACCGCGGCGCCCCGGCGTGCTGGATCTCCCACGCGATGGTGACGGTGGCGCTGAGCCGCGGGAGCGGCCCGGACCCCGTCCGGAACGCGCCCACCCACTGGAACGAGACCCCCGCCACGAGGAGCGCGGTCGCTGCCAGGACCCCCGCGCGTCCGTCGAGGAGCGGCCGGGCCGCCGCGACGAGAGAGAGGAGCCGCTCCCCGAGGGTCGCGGGCCGCGCGGCCTCCCGCCGGCGGTCCGCGAGGAACCGGTCGACGCGGGCGGCCAGACGGGCCTCGACCGCCGGCGGCAGGTCGTCGGGCAGCTCCCGCCGGAGAAGGTCGTCGACCTCGGGGGACCTTCCGGGCTCCGGCACGTCCTTCCTCACGACGACGCTTCCGTCGAGACGCGCGGGACGTCCCGCCCGAACCTCCGCCTCAGCTTCTCCCGCGCCCGCTGGACGTGGACCCGCGCGGTCGCCTCCGAGCAGCCGAGCGCCCGGGCCACGGACTCGTACGGCTCGCCCTCGACCGCGTGCAGCAGCAGCGCGACCGCCTGCCGGCGCGCGAGGCGGCCGACCTCGGCGAGGACCTCCCCCACCCAGGCTCGCCCCTCGCCCGTCTCCGTCGAATCCACGGCCTCGCCGAGGGTCGCGGAGAGGGCCCTCCGCCGGATCCGCGCGCGGAGCTGGTCGTGCGCCGCGTCGAGGCAGACGCGGAGGACGAACGCCTCGGGGTTGGGATGCGATCGGAGCACGTGCAACTTCCTCCAGAGGGCCTCGAGCGCGTCCTGGAGCGCCTCCTCGGCCAGGTCGGCGTCGCGGACGACGCGCCAGACGGAGCGGTTCATCCGGGGACGGAGCGGGAGGACGATCCGTTCGAACTCCCGCTCCCTCTCGATCGCGTCGTCGGCGTCGCTCACTCGCTCGCCCCGGCTCGGCTCCAGCCTACGCCCGGCCCGGAGCCGGGCGGTCCGTCAGGCCTCCACCGGGGTGACGACGAGGAGGACGGCCTCGAGCATCCGCCGGACGCCCACCGCCGGCCGGGACGCGCCGAGCGCCTCCGACGCCTCCTGCATCCGCTTCCGGACGAGGTCGACGACCTCGCCGGGCTTCCTCGCCAGCTCGGGGAAGCGGAACTCGGCGCCCCCGTTCACGGCCCGGTAGGCCTCGCGAAGGAGGCCGCCCGGCTCACCGTCGGGGGTGGCGCCTCCGGCGAGGAGCGTGCGCGCCCGTGCCACCTGCCGTGGCCACTCCCCGGGGACGCCGGAGGACGGGGCCGCCTCCGAGACGGCGTCGAGGAGGGCGAGGAGACCGGCCCGGCGGTCGGCGTCCGTGGAGCGCTCGTCGAGGAGGAGCTTCGTCGCCTTCTCCAGGCTCGCGCCGCCCGGGGCGGGCGCGGGCGTCGTGCCCGGGCCGGACGCGAGGAGGGCCGCGACGATCGCCGCGGCGGGAAGGAGGAAGAGGTTCTTCATTCCGGGGCCTCCCGGGCGGCCCGCGTCGGGGCCGCCTCACCCGGAAGCCGTGGCGGGGTCGGGTGTCGTTTACCCGCCCCCGCCCGGCGGGGCCTCAGGAACCCTTCTTCGCGACCCCCAGCTCGGCCAGCCGCTTCGCCACGTCGGGGCCCGCGGTCGAGGCCTTCACCTCCCGGTCGACGTACAGGAGCTTGCCGTCCTTTCCGACGTAGAAGGTCCACCGGAACGGGGCCTTCCGCTCGGCGTTCACGACGCCGTAGGCCTTCGCCACGGACCCGTCGGGATCGGCCAGCATCGGGTAGTCCGCGTCGAGGGACTTCGCGAACCGGGTGATCTCCTCGACGGGGTCGACGCTCGCCGCGAAGTAGGCGACGTCGAACTTCCGGATCTCCTCGCCGCTCTCACGGAGCGACTTGCACTCCAGCGTTCACCCTCCGGTGAACGCCTTCGGGAACCACGCCAGGACGACGACCCTCTTCCCCGCGTGCTCGGAGAGGGAGTGGGTCTTCCCGTCCGAGCCGGCGAGCGAGAAAGCGGGCGCCGGGTCCCCGGCGGCCAGGGGCTTCGCCTCCTGCGCCGTCAAGGGGAACGCCAGTGCCAGGGCCCCGGCGGCGAGGGGGAGCAGCTTGCGCATCGCGACCTCCTTCCCCGACATTGTGAGCCACACGCCCGGCCCGGCCTCAGCCGAAGCTCGACGCCACCATGATGCAGGCGTCGTGGACGGTCCGGAACGGCCCGCGCGCGGCGATCTCGAGCGCCTCGTCGTCGAAGCTCCCGTCCTGCAGCCAGACGGCCGGCAGGCCGAGCCGCGCCGCCTCCTCGAGGACCTTCTTCGTGACGGCCGGCGGCGTCACGACGTTGACGAGGTCGACCGGCCCGGGCACCTCGGCGAGGCTCGGGTAGGCGGGGAGCCCCGCGATCTCCTTCTCGCGCGGGTTGACCGGCAGCACCGTGAACCCCTTCCCCGCGAGGTTCCTCACGATCACGTTTCCGTACTTGGCCGGGTCGTTCGAGGCTCCCACCACCGCGATCCGCGTCCCGGGCCCCCGCCGCCTCACGATCTCCATCACTTCCGCCGGATGCGCGTCCATCCTCTCCATCCCTCACCTCTCGAAAACGGGGTCAGCGAAAATGGGGTCAGAGCTCCGTTCTACGTTCTACGTCCGCTGCCTTCCGCACGGCCGGCCGGAGCACCGTCCGCCCTCCCCCGCACCCGACAGCGTACGACCGCACCGGATCGACTCCCGCCAATTCCATCATTCCCTCGGAAGTACGTCGCGACGAGCGCTCCGGATTCCGATTCCGCCCCGGCCGCGCCGGAGAGGGCCGCCGCGCGGTTATCCTCTCCTCCCGGGCTCGCGACCGGAGGAGTGGCGCATGTTCCGTAGCTTCGACGAGGCCGACACCTTCATCTGCGACAAGTCCATCGAGATGGTGGACCTCAAGTTCTGCGACCTGTGGGGCCGGTGGCACCACGTGACGATCCCGGCGGGCCGCTTCACGCCGACGCTGATGGAGGAGGGCGTCGGCTTCGACGGCTCGTCGCTGGGGTTCAAGGCCGTCAGCTCGGGGGACATGGTCCTCGTGCCCGACCTGGCGACGGGCTTCGTAGACCCGTTCTGGGAGGTCCCCACCGTCTCCTTCGTCTGCACGACGCTGGAAGCGGACACCCGCCAGCTGTTCCCCTACGACCCGCGCTCCATCGCCCGGCGCGCCGAGGCGTTCCTCCGCGAGAGCGGAATCGCGGACGAGAGCCGCTGGGGACCCGAGTACGAGTTCTACCTCTTCGACGGCGTCTCCTACGAGAACCGGATGAACGCCGCCTCGTACCGCGTCGAGTCTCGCGAGGCCGACTGGAAGAGCCACGAGCTGGGGAGCGGCTACTCGATCCCCCGCCACGGCGGCTACCACGCGATCCCGCCGCAGGATCAGCTGGCCCCCGCCCGGACCCGGATCGTCCGCAACCTCGAGGCGATGGGCGTCGAGGTGAAGTACCACCACCACGAGGTGGGGGGCCCCGGCCAGTGCGAGATCGAGACGCCGATCTTCCCGATGCTCCAGGCCGCCGACGCGACGCTCCTCGTGAAGTACGTCACGCGGATGACCGCGGCGCAGATGGGGCTCACGGCCACGTTCATGCCCAAGCCCCTCTACGGCGAGGCCGGCTCGGGAATGCACTTCCACCAGCACCTCGTCAAGGACGGCCGCAACCTCTGCTACGACCCGGCCGGCTACGGGACGATCAGCGACCTGGCGCGGAGCTACATCGCCGGCCTCCTCCTGCACGGCGGGGCCGTGATGGCCTTCACGAACCCGTCGACGAACTCCTACCGGCGGCTGATCCCCGGCTTCGAGGCGCCGACCAGCGCCATCTACTCGCTAGCCAACCGCAGCGCCGCGATCCGGATCCCGAAGTACGCCAACCGCCCCGAGACGGCGCGGTTCGAGTTCCGGCCTCCCGACGCCACCTGCAACCCGTACCTGGCGATCTCGGCGCAGCTCCTCGCCGGGATCGACGGCATCCGCAAGGGCCTCGACCCGACCGAGCTCGGGTTCGGGCCGGTGGACGAGGACGTCTTCCTCTGGCCGGCAGAGAAGCGCGCCACGATCAAGTCGCTCCCCACCTCGCTGGACGCCGCGATGGACGCCCTGGAGGCGGACCACGAGTTCCTCCTCGAGGGGAACGTCTTCAGCGAGGACCTCGTCCAGCGCTGGGTCACCCGGAAGCGCGCCGAGGAGCGCGAGGTGCGGAACCGGCCGCACCCGTACGAGATCGAGCGGTACTACGACCTCTGACGGCCGCCCGCGCGGGTCGAGCGGTTTCGCCGAATCGGGCGGTCCGGGGGGACGCGCCCCGGACGCTCGCGGGCGCGGCCGGATCGCCCGATTGACGCTCCACGGGTGAAGCACTAGCCTACCCTCATGAGACGTGCAGCGACATGCCTGGCCGTCGCGTTGGGAGTGACGTTCCTCGGGACCGGATGCGGGCCGAAGGCCGCGACCCCCGACATCGGCGTCGGCCTCCTGGCCGAGCTCACCGGCGAGCTGGCCGCCGTCGGCCAGTCCTGCAAGAACGGGGCTGAGCTGGCCGCCTTCGACGTCAACGAGGGGGGCGGCTTCCGGGTCGGGGAGGAGATCCACGGCATCCGGCTCGTGGTCGAGGACACGGCGAGCCGTCCCGCGGCGGCGGCCGAGGCCGCGCAGCGGCTGATCGCCGACCCGAAGATCGTCGCGCTGATCGGCCCGAGCGCCTCGCTCGGCGCCCTCCCCGTCGCCGCGGTCGCCGAGTCGTCGAAGATCCTCATGATCTCCCCCTGGTCGACCCACCCGTCGCTCACCCTGGACGCGACGACCGGGCAGCCGAGGCGCTACGTCTACCGCGCCTGCTACACGGACGACTTCCAGGCGAGGTTCCTGGCGCGCTTCGCCATCGACTACGAGCGGACGAAGAACGCCGCCATCCTCTACGAGTCGAACTCGGAGGCGCCGAAGACGCAGGCCGAGCTGTTCAAGAAGGAGTTCGAGGCGCTCGGCGGCTCGGTCGTCGCCTTCGAGGCGTACGAGACGGGGACGAAGGACTTCGCCGCGCTGATGAAGAAGGTCGTCGAGGCCAAGCCCGAGATCGTCTTCCTGCCGAACTACTACACGGACGTCGCGGTGCAGCTGAAGCAGGGGCGCGAGGCCGGGCTCAAGGTGCCGTTCCTCGGCAGCGACAACTGGAACGCCGAGCAGCTGCTGAAGCTCGCGCCCAAGGAGGTCGAGGGCTCCTTCTTCCCGGGGCACTACTTCCCGGGCGCGCGCGTCGACGCCGTGGCGAAGTTCGTCACGACGTACAAGCACCGGTTCGGGCACGACCCCGACGACGTGGCCGCGCTCGCCTACGACTCGGTCGTCCTCCTCACGCGCGCCATGGAGGCCGCCTCCGCCCCCGCGCGCGAGCCGATCCGCGAGGGGATGGCGAAGATCCCGTCGTTCGAAGGCGTCACCGGGAAGATGACCTTCCGCACGGCCGACCCGATCAAGAGCGGTGCCATGCTGAAGGCGAGCGGCGGCAAGATCGCCTTCGTGACCTCGATCGACCCGTAGGCGGCGGGGCCGTCGCGGGACCCGGACCGTAGAATGCCCCGGATGCCGAAGCGGTCCGACCTCGTGGCGTTCGCCCGGCGCGACTGGGAGGAGCTGGCTCGCTCGAAGGCGTCGTTCTGGGAGGAGGTCCGCCGGAGCCAGGGGCTCGACGCGGTCTTCGCAGCCGTCGAGTCGCTCCGCGCCCTGGCCGCCGAGGGGCACCCCGGGTGGCCCGACGACGCCGATCGGCAGGAGGATCTCCGGACCCACCGTCGCGTCGCGGAGGCCCTGGCCCGTGCCGGGCGCGCCCGGCGTCCCTGAGGCGCTGGCGGCCCTGGCCGCCGCCCTGCCCGGCCTGTGCGACGGCTGGTACCTCTTCGGCGCGCAGGCAGTCCAGGTCTGGGGCCAGCCGCGCTTGAGCGTGGACGTGGACGTCACCGTCCGCCTCGGGTCCCGCGACGTCCCGTCCTTCGTGGCCGGGATGCGGAGCGCCGGGTTCGAGCTGCGCGTCGAAGACCGGGACGACTTCCTTCGAAGGACGAGCGTCCTGCCGTTCGTCCATTCCGGGACGAGTGTCCCCGTCGACGTCGTCCTCGCCGCGTCGGGTGCCGAGGAGGAGTTCCTCTCCCGTGCCCGCGTCGTCCGGATCGCGGGCGCGGAGGTGCACGTCATCAGCCCCGAGGACCTCGTCGTCACGAAGGTCCTCGCCGGGCGCCCCAAGGACCTCGAGGACGTCCGGGGGATCCTCCGCAGCCGGCCCGACCTCGACGAGGCCCGCGTCCGCGCGCTCCTGTCGCTCCTGGAGGAGGCCCTGGGGCAGTCGGACCTCGTCCCGTCCTTCGAGGCCCAGCGGCGGGCCGTCACCCCCCGTCGCTAGCCGGGTCCGTCCCGGGCTCCCTCTCTCCCGGCGCCCGGAGACCCGCCTCAGCCCGGCGGCAGCACCGTCACGAAGCGCTCCACGGGGTGAGGGCCCTTCTCCTTCAACTCGCTGCCGCGGAAGACCGCCCAGCCGGGGAGGCCGGAGACGTAGGCCTTCGTCATCTCGTGGAGCTCGAGCGCGGAATTGGCGGCGACGAGGGCGAGGGCCCGCTTCGGGTTCCACGGGTTGGGGAGGACGAGGAAGAGCCCGTCCTCGGGGCGCGCGTACGTCCGGCCGTTCCAGCGGAAGTAGCCGTCGCCGAGGACGCCGGGGAGCTTCTCGGAGACGCGTGCCGCGAGCGCGTTGTCGCCGGGGCCGCCGAGGACGATCAGGTCGTGCCCGGCGAGGTCCTCGTCGGTCACCTCGCCGTCCTTGGCGACGGGGCTCAGGAGCTCGGAGTACGCGTCGGCCAGCGTCGTCTGGAAGCGGAACGCCAGCGTCCGGCTCGCCTCGACCTGGCGGCTCGTTCCGTGGACGATCAGCGTCCGGTCGAAGTCGTCGGCGAAGCTGGCGAACGAGAAGACGCGGTCGGTCGGGACCGGGACGTCCCGCCCGGCGTCGAAGGTGACCTTCTCGGGGCGGGCGGCGAGCGTGTACCGCAGCGTCGCCCGGGCGGTGTCGAGCTCGTACGGGAAGAGGGTGCGCTTCCCTCCCGCCTCCACGGCGACGGTCCCCGCCAGCGGCCAGGCCGGCGCGGGCTGCGTCACCTCGACGAGGACGGCCCACCTCTTCCCGTCCCTCCGGACGGTCACGGCGGCCGTGGGGTCGGGCAGGCCTGCGCGCTCGATCCAGGGCCGGACCAGCGGGGCCACGTCCCTCCCGGCGACCTCCGAGGCGAGCTCCAGGAAGTCCGCCGTCCGGACCTCCTTCCCCGCGAAGCGCGTGTGCAGCGCGTCCATCACCTTCAGGAACCGCTCGTTCCCCAGCCGCAGGCGGAGCTGGTGGAGCGCGAAGGTCCCCTTGACGCGGGGGATCTGGTAGGGGCCGTACCGGTCGTAGGCGCGGGTGGCGGCGACCGGGACGACGTCCGGCTCGCGGGAGAGGATCCACTGGAGGCGCGCGGAGAGACCGGCGAGGTCGTTCCGGAGCGACTCCTCCGCCTTGCCGGGCTCGTCGGGGAGGCCGTTCAGGAGCTGCCAGTAGGCCGCCGAGCCGCTGACGAGCCAGCCGTCGCCGTCGGTGGCCGAGAAGATCGAGCCGCGCCAGAGGCGTCGCTTGTCGACCCGGTAGCGCCCGGCGACGTCTCCGAGCTCCGACGACGGGGCCTTCGGCGAGGCCGCCCCCTTCGCCGCGCCCGACCGGCGGGCCTCCTTCAGCTTCTCGGTGACCCAGATCGGGCTGAACGTGGCGTACCCGAGCGACAGGTGCGGGACGGCCCCGGGGAGGTCCGGCATCCGCCGGCTCCCGGCCTGCGGGAACTTCTCGCGCAGCGTCACCTTGCCGTGGTTGGCGAGGAAGACGAGCTTCTCGGCCATCTCGGCGTTCGTCACCTTCCCGTCGCAGGCGTGGGGGCGGTTGACCGGCGAGGAGTTCCAGAAGTCGATCAGGGCGTTGGCGTCGATCGCCCCCTTCTTCTCCTCCCAGAACCTCCGGAAGGCGACGTCGCGGTTCCACGCGGAGAAGACGGCGTCGAACGGTGCGCCGTCGGGCTGGACCGCGTACTCCTTCCTCACCTCGTCGTCGCGGGCGTTGTTGTTGGCCCAGAGGAAGCCCGGCGTCCCGAACGGGGCCGGGTCGTCCGTGGACCGCCAGAGCCTGTCCTTCGCGGTGCCGAGGAGGTACATGGCCGCCTCGTTCCTCTTGACGTCGGCGATCGGCCAGTCGTTCGTGTAGAGGCCGTTGTTCCTGGTGCGGAGGATCTCCACCACCTCGTCGACGGAGGAGGCGTACTGGGCGGCCCGCCGGATCCTGTAGCTCTGCGGCGTGCCGGCGGGGTCGAAAGGCGTCTGGGCGACCGTCGTCTCGCCGATCAGGATCCCGGCTGAGTTCATGTAGAAGTCGGTCCCCGAGTGGATCCCTCCCGGGAAGGTCTGGAAGACGAGCCGGTGCCCCTTCGCCGGGACGAGGTCGAGCATCACGTTGAAGTGGACTCCGGTGTAGCCGGACCACATGAAGACCTGCCCGAAGACGA
This sequence comes from Acidobacteriota bacterium, assembly GCA_008363385.1. Taxonomy (GTDB): domain Bacteria; phylum Acidobacteriota; class Thermoanaerobaculia; order UBA5066; family UBA5066; genus RHKY01. The sequence continues at coordinate 172,062 of RHKY01000004.1, forward strand.
CGCGCCCGTCCTTCGTCGCGGGGCCGGTCGCCGAGAGCGCCGAGCACTTGTGCTTCTCGTCGGGGACCTGCATCTCGTCCTCGGCCGACAGGAAGCTCTTCCCGGTGAGCGCGTTCGGCGCGACCCTCAGCGCGCTCTTGAGCTGCCCCAGGTCGACGACCGAGTTGAGCGTGACGACGTCGAGGAGGTCGAAGGGACGCCCGTCCAGCTTCGCCCCGGCTCGCGCGGCGCCGTCGGCGATCCCCTTCATCTCCGTCAGGACCTCCTCGTCGAAGCCGCGGAGCATCAGGGCGTCGGCCAGGAGGCGCAGCTGGGACCACCCGGCGACCCAGTCCTTGCCGTCCTCCTGGCGGCCCAGCTTCTGGGCGTAGGCGGCCATCTCGTCGGCGAGCAGGTACCCGTGCTGGTAGCCGCGCGGGTAGGGCTCTCCCTCGACGTGGACGAAGATCCAGCCCTTCTCGTCGTACCTGTAGCCCTCGCCCACCCAGCGGACGCGCTCGAGGGGGATCAGGGCCGAGACGTCGTCCACCTCCTCGAGGAGGACGTCGTCGAACCAGGCCTTTCCGCTCGCGGCGCCGTTGCGGCCCAGGTGGAGCCGCACGCGGTCCATCGAGGCCGTGGCGAGGAAGACGGTCTCCACCCGGGTGAACCCGCGCGTGCCGCCGACGGCGGGCGAGTGGTTCGTGAACGGGAACGACTCCATCGTCAGGCAGGCCGCGACCGGGGTCGGGTAGCGCGCGATCGGGTCGGAGACGGCCGCCTCGGTGCGGACCCACGCCGAGAGGCGGTAGGCCTTCCCCACCTCCAGGCTCACGGGGCCGGAGACGAGCGTCGTCGACGCGGGCGAGGCGTTCTCGAGCAGGAGGCCGCGCCCCCCGTCGCGCCCGGGGGCCTCGGCGCGAGCCGTCCCCACGGCGCGCCCCTTCTCGGGGCCGTCGAGCGTCCAGGAGCCAGGGAGTGGCCCGGCCCCCGGCTCCTCGAAGCCGGCGTTGGGCACGGGGACCGGGCGGGGCGGGGCGGCTGCCCGGGCCGATTCCGCGGCCCAGCCTGCCGCCAAACCCAGAACGAGAAGACCGGTCCCGAACCGAGCCGTGCCGTTCCTCATGCCGAGCCCCCTCTGCCCGGCCGCGCCGCGTCCGGGCGGCAGGCCGGCGCGGAATCGTACCGCCCCCCCGTCCGGGCCACGGGAGTAGTCTTGCCGGAGGAGGTGACCCATGGGCGTCTCGACGAGGGTGGACGCGGAGCTGCTGACGAATCCCGGAGGCAAGCTCGTGGTCCCCCCCGACCCGCGCTTCCGGGAGATCCTCGAGCGGCTCTACAAGACCCGGCTCTCCGGGGGGAGGCCGGGGACCTTCACGGCCGTCCTGATGCCGGAGCCGCCGGCGCCGGAGAACCCCCTCCCGGTGGCCGTCGTCGCGCAGGGCCCGGGCAAGCTCGGCTACCTGGGGCGAGAGGACGCCGAGGCCTGGCACGAGGCCCTCACGGACTTCCGATCCCGCACCGGCTGCCACGTGGCCTGCAACGCACGGCTCGTGGGGCGCAGCGCGACCGACCCGGGCCTGCACGCGGTGCTCGAGGTGGTCCTCGAGGACGTCCGGTCGTACGAGGCCGAGGAGCCGAACGAGGCGAGCTGAGCCTTCCTCCTCCGCCCCAGGGAATGCGTCCGCCGCCCCTCTCCGGAACGACCGCGCTCCCGGACGCCGTGGCAGCCGTCCTGGCCGCCCTCGTCCTCGGAGGGGCCTGCGTTCCGCCTCCCCTGCCGAGGACCGGGCCGGCGCAGCGGGAGGAGGAAGTCGCCCTCCCGGGACACCGGACGGTCCGCTACCTCCTGCACCTTCCGTCGCACCCCGGCGCCGGGCCGGCCCCTTGGCCGCTGATCCTCTTCCTGCACGGCCGCGGGGAGCGCGGGGACGACCTGTCCCTCGTCAAGCGGGAGGGGCTGCCGAGGAACCTGGACGGGGCGGCACGCTTCCCGTTCGTCGTGGTGTCGCCTCAGTGCCCGAAAGGCCGCGACTGGTCGGTCCCGGAGCTGTCCGCCTTCCTCGAGGCCGTCCTCGCCCGCCACCCCGCCGACCCCGAGCGTGTGAGCGTGCTGGGCCTCTCCAGCGGGGGCGCGGCCGCCCTGCGGCTCGCGGCGGCCGTGCCCGGCGACGTCGCGGCAGCCGTCGCGGCGTGCGTGGCCGAGGTCCCCCCGGAGCCGTGCCGCCTGCGGGGGGTGGCCGTGCGGCTCTTCCACAACCGGCAAGACGGCCGGATCCCTCTCCGCGTCGCCCGCCGCGCCGAGGCGTCCCTCCGCGCGTGCGGCGTGGACGCCGTGCTGACGGTCCTGCCCGAGGAGGGGCACGACGCCTGGACCGCCGCCTTCTCCCGGCGCGAGCTGTACGAGTGGCTGGCCACCCGGAGGGCGTCCGGACGGGACGCTTTACCTCCCCGGCAACCTTGAGTAGGCTACCTCGGCCGCCGGGCCGGTGCCTCAGGGCGCCCCCGGGGCAGGAGATCGCATGAACAACGTGAACCTCGTGCTGACGATCCCCCATGGCTCCCTCATCGCCACCAGCCTCGGGCTGGAGGGGCTCGCCTGGCACCTGAGCCCGGGCTCCGGGCGCCACTTCCGCGGCCGCTCGATCTTCGTCGACCTGGCGCTCGCCGAGGGGAAGGCGGGCTTCTCGTTCCTCCCGGAGGGGGGCTGGCGGGACGCGGGCGGGGACACCACGAGCGCTCTCGAGGACGTCAAGAAGGGGAAGCGGACGAAGACCGCCCTGTCGAACAACGCCTTCAGCGCGGTCCCGATCGACGCCTGGAGGAGCTGCTCCCTCGTGAAGACCGAGGGCCAGCTGGCGACCCTCGACCCGGCCGTCGAGCTGATCCGCTACCCGGGGCACGCGTGCAGCGAGGAGATGTCCCCGGCGGACGTGGCCCGGGCGATCGGACAGCCGGAGCCCGCCAAGCGGGCCCCGCGTCTGTACGCCGTCCTGGCCCCGATCGAGCTCCTGATGATCTCGAACCTGACCCCGGCGGAGTACGCCTGGTACGCCACGCACCGGAGGGGGAAGGTCTTCCGCCAGGTCTGCTTCACCGAGCTGCGCAAGGACCAGACGCAGCTGGCCGCGCACGCCCGGTTCGAGGAGGCTCGCGCCGAGCTGTCTGCGGACCCGCGGAAGAAGACGAAGAGCATCACGGTCGAGGGCCTCCTGAACGAGGTCCCCTTCCGCGACTGGATCGGCTGCCACCGGGAAGCCGAGGGCGGCGTGTACGTCGGCGACCGGGACCACCTCGTCCTGTTCCGCTTCCCCGAGACGCTGCCGCCGAAGTGGGAGAAGGCGAACTGACCTGATCGGGGGGAGGACCGCCGTCCGGTCCTCCCCCCCCCCCGCGCCCGCCTTTCTCGGCCGCGTCGCGGGCCGGCCGGGTCCGACGCCGCACGCGACCGCCTCCCGGGCCTTCCCGCTCCGCGGAGCCGTCGCTTTGAGTTCCAAGCCTCGTGCGGTAGGGTGGCGGTGCGAAAGGAGGCTCGTCATGCCCCCTTCCTCTGCGCCAGGCCAGACCGTCGCGCGCACCCCGCCTCCGTGCCGGCGGCTCCGGGTCGTCGTCACCGCCCCCGTTCTCCTCTTGCTCGTCGCCTCCGGCGTCCGGGCGCAGGACGCCCCGGCGACCTCCCCCTCCCCCACGGTCGCCGCGCCGGAGGCGAAGGCCCCCTCGCCCGCGGCGCCCGACTCCCCGCGCGCCTCGCTTCGTGCCTACCTCGAGGCCGGGCGCGGAGCGAGGTGGGAGAAGGCCGCGTCCTTCCTCGAGCTCGCCCCCGGTGAGGCCGCCGAGGGGCCGGAGCTGGCACGCCGGCTGAAGGCGGTCCTGGACCGGAACGTCTGGTTCGACCTCGACGAGGTCTCGGGCGACCCGGACGGGAACGCCGCGGACGGGCTCCCCCCCGGGGTCGACGAGATCGCCCGGATCCGCGACGCGAAGGGGCAGGATGCCCCGGTGCGCCTCGTGAAGCGCGGCGCCGGCGAGGAGGCCGCGTGGCTCTTCTCGTCGAGGACCGTCGCCCGCGTCGACGGGTGGTACGGAGAGATCCCGGGCCGCTGGGCGCTCGAGCTCCTTCCCGAGCCACTGCTGAGGCCCGGCCCCGGGGAGATCCTCTGGTGGCAGTGGGCGGCGATCCCTCTCCTGGTCTTGGTGTCGTGGCTCCTCGCCCTCCCGCTGCGGAGGCTCACGGTCCGGGCGATGAGGAGCGCCTCGGGGCGAACCGAGACGACCTGGGACGACGTGGTGATCGAACGGCTCCGTTCGCCGATCCTCGACGGCTGGCTCCTCGCCGCGTTCGCGCTCCTGCTGCCGCTCCTGCAGCTCTACGAGCCGGCGCACGAGCTGCTCCGGAAGGGGATCCGCGCACTCGCGCTCATCCTGGTCGTCTGGACGGCGGAGCGGATCGTCGACGTCGTCGAGAGCGCGGTCGGCGCGTCTCGCTGGGCCCTGGAGAGGAAAGAGGCGCGCGCCCTCGTCCGGCTGGGCGCCCGCGTCCTGAAGGTGCTGATCCTGGGCGTGGCCGCGGTGACGGTCCTGGCCCTCCTCGGCTACCCGGTGGCCAGCATCCTCGCCGGCCTCGGCCTCGGCGGCCTGGCGTTCGCCCTGGCGGCCCAGAAGACCGTCGAGAACCTCTTCGGGGCCTTCTCCATCGCCGTGGACCGCCCGCTGCGCGAGGGGGACTTCGTGAAGGTGGACGACGTGCTCGGCACGGTCGAGGCCGTCGGCCTGCGCTCCACCCGCTTGCGGACGCTCGACCGGACGCTCGTGACGATCCCCAACGGCCAGCTGGCCGACATGCGGATCGAGTCGCTGACGGAGCGGGACCGCCTGAGGCTGGCCACCACGATCGGCCTCGTGTACGAGACCACCGAAGCGCAGATGCGCCAGGTGCTCGAAGGGGTCGAGGGCCTCCTGAGGTCGCACCCGAAGATCTGGCCCGACGTCGTCGTCGTGAGGTTCTCCGGGTTCGCGGCCTCCTCGCTCGACATCGAGGTCGCCTGCTGGTTCCAGACGACCGACTGGCTCGAGTTCCTCGCGATCCGCCAGGAGGTCCTCCTCGGGTTCATGGGGATCGTCGAGAGCGCCGGTTCGTCGATGGCTTTCCCGACGCGGACGGTGCACCTGGTCGCCGGCGGGGCCACGCCCCCGCCGGGGACGGAGAAGGCGGCCTGAGGCTCGGCGAGAGAGAGAACGCCCGGGCCTTTCGGCCCGGGCGCGAGGGTGACCGGCCCGCGAGGAGAGAGAGCTACTGCGCGGTGACCGTCACGTCGTCGAGGTATTCGTTGTTGCCGTAGGCGCTGATCCCCAGGAACCCCAGGTAGACCGTCTGCCCCTTGTAGGCCGACAGGTCGATCGTGTGCTGCGCCCACCCGGTCGACCCGGTGTACCGGTTGACCGCCGCCCCCACGTTCGTC
>RHKY01000026.1 GCA_008363385.1 Acidobacteriota bacterium
ACGGGGTGATGGCGAAGAAGGGGAGGGCGCCGGAAGGAAGGGCGTCGGGGGAGGCGCTTCCCGCGGCGGGGAGGATGGCCGCGTCCTCGCGGGCGCCACTGTCGGGCGCGGACGGCAGCCAGAACGGAGGCGCCGCCCAGTTGCCGGGCGCGACGTCTCCCTGGACGGCGGGCGCCGGGAGCACGCTGATCGCGAGGAAGAGGGCGAAGACGGGGACGAAGGAGCGGAGGGAGACGGGCAGCGAGCTCGAGGACATGGGTTCCTCCTCGCGTTGAAAAAGAGCAACTCCCCGCGGCAAACGAGGGACGACCGGAGCCGTCGAGAAAATGCTACGCGCGCTGTGGCCTGTCGGCGCCGAAATCAGGCGCCGCTGCGAGGGATTCGAGTGATTCGGGGCGCTGCCGGAGTCCTGGCCGACCGGATTCTCACGGGCCTAGACTGACGTCGACGGAGGACGAGACCATGCGCAGGGTCCTGCCGCTCGCCGTTCTCCTGTGGGGACTGTCCGCGGCGCCCGTGGCGCGGGCGCAGGACGAGATCGACGCGGGCGCCTTCGTCGGCGGCGCCGGGACCGTGGCGGGAGACGGCATCGACTCGCCGGGGCTCTCCTTCGGCCTCGCGGGCCAGTACCGCCCCGGCGCTTCGGTCGTCGCTCCGGAGCTGAGGGTCGGGTTCCGCTCGTACGAGTCGACGGAGGGGGGCGGGCCGCAGTACCGGGACTTCGATCACGACCAAGTCGTTCTCTCGTTCGGCGTCAGGCTCTTCGTCGCGCCCCGCTCGCGCCACTCCCTCTTCTTCTCGATCGGCGGGATCGCCGCGCCGGGGAGGACGACGGTCACGCAGCACTTCCGTCCCTTCCCGCACCCGATCCCCGACGAGGTGACCGAGGAGTCCGGCGTGGCGCTCGGTGGCTACGCCGGGGCCGGCCTCGACCTGCGGGTCTCCGACCGGGTCCTCGTCGTCCTCGACGTCCGGTTCGAGTACCAGGCGGGGGTCGAGAGCGGCGACCCGGACGCCGGGTTCCTGGGCGGGACGGTCGCGGTCGCCTACCGGTTCCCGGCGGGCTCGAGACGCTGAGCCGTCGGAGCCGCTCCCTTCCCCGACATCGACGCCCAGCCGGTGAGGAACGTCGAGGAGCTCCTCCGGCTGACCTGAGCCGGGCGCGGCCCGGGGGCCGCCCGCTCAGCGGGCCGGGCCGGTCCTCGGCTCCTGCAGCGCCCGGACGGCCGCCTCCAGCTCCTGGATGCGCGCCTCCTGACGCTTCACGAGCTCGAGCAGCAGCGCGTCGACGAGGTTGTACTTCACCGTCTCCGGCTGGCCGTCCGCGCCGGCGACGACGAGCTCGGGCGCCACGTCGGCCACCTCCTCTGCGATGAGCCCGTACTGCTGCTCGCCGGAGGGGTCGCGTTCCTCGGTGTAGCGGAACGCGACGGGCCGCAGGCGCAGGAGGACGTCGGCGGTGGCGCTCACGTCGGCGACGTCCCGCTTGTACCGCCGCGAGGAGAGGGTCGTACCGAGCTTCCCCGACGAGCTGACGTAGACGGCCGTGCCGGAAGCCGCGGTGGCGCCGAAGACCCCGGCGAGGTAGGCCGCGGTCTGCGTCGAGCCGACCCGGATGGTGCCGCTCTCGCTGGCGACGCCGGCGTGTCCGACGTAGATGTTGGAGCTTCCCGAGGTGAGCGACAGGCCGGCCCCCTTCCCGACCGCGACGTTGCCCGTGCCGCCCGTCAGCGCCAGGAGCGCCCCCTGGCCGAGCGCTTCACGGTTCGTGCGCGTGGTTTCCACGCCGGTCGTTCAGGGACGGATGTCCGGCGTCGGGCCGCCGGCGAGCTGACGCTCGAGGGCCTTCAGGCGCTCGAGGAGGTCCCGGAGGAGACCGCCCTGGGCCTCGAAGCGGCGTTCCTGCTCCCGGATCTGCTCCTGCTGCCGCTTGGCCACCTCGACCAGGAACGCGGTCAGCCTCGGATAGTCGAGGGAGCGGAGACCCTCGGCGTCCGCCGTCACGACCCAGGGGAGGACCTCCTCGACCTCCTGCGCGATCAGCCCGATCTCGCGCCGGTCTCCGAGGTCGCGGGCGCGCTCCTGCTCCGGGTCCCACCGGAACGTGACGCCGCGGAGGCCCTCGAGCGCCGCCAGGACGTCCACGTCCTCGCGGAGGTCCCGGACGTCCGTCTTCAGGCGCGCATCCGAGGAGCAGCTGGCGAGCACGCCGTTGGCGTCCCGGCAGACGCTCGTCGAGCCGGTGTTGAACGTGCGGACCCGGAGGGTGCCGTTGACGTCCAGCGTGTCGGTAGCGGCGGTGTTGTTCACGGCCACCCGGTTCGCCACGAAGTCGCCCCAGATCAGGGTCTTGGAATCGCTGTTGGCGATGTGGAGCTTGTGGCTCCCCGTCTCGTTGTACCCGGCCCGGTAGCCGAGGGCGACGTTGGCGGTGCCCGTCTGGTTGAGGAAGAGGCTCTCCGCGCCCACGGCAGTGTTGTAGCTCGCCGACGTGCCCCCGAGGCTCCCGGACCCCACGGCGGTGTTGCCAGACCCGGCGACGTTGCCGGCGAGGCTCGACTCGCCGAGCGCCGTGTTGTCACCTCCCGAGGTGTTCGCGACGAGGGCCGACCGGCCGACCGCCGTGTTGTCGCGGCCGGTGGTGTTCGCCTCCAGCACCGACGCGCCGACGCCGGTGTTCCGGATTCCCGTGCTGGTCGTCGTCGGCTGGTTCGCCCGCAGCGCCTGGAACCCGACGGCGGTGTTGTCCGCGGTCCACTTGACGTCTCCGTTCGAGAACGACTGCAGCAAGAGGGCCGCGGTCCCCAGGGCCGTGTTCCTCCCGGCTGTGGTGTTGGAGCCGAGGGCCCACGCGCCGACCGCGACGTTCAAGTCGCCGATCTCGTTGTCCCGCATCGCGTCGACGCCGACCGCCGTGTTCCAGGAGGCCGTCGTGTTGTAGGCCATCGCGGAGGTCCCGATGGCCGTGTTGGACGAGCCCGTCGTGTTGGCGCGCAGGCTGTTGTAGCCCACGGCGACGTTCTTCTCGCCGTTCGAGGCGTTCGTCGGCTGGTTCGACTGCAGGGCCTGCTGCCCGACGGCCGTGTTGTAGGAGTAGTAGACGGCGTCGCCGTTCGCGAACGACTGCACCTGCAGCGCTGCGAAGCCGACGGCCGTGTTGCCGCTCGACGTGGTGTTGTCCCGGAGGCTGGAGGCGCCGACGGCGGTGTTGTACGTCGCCGACGTGTTCGCCGCCAGGGACTCGAAGCCGAAGGCGGTGTTCGCGGAGCCGGTCGTGAGGCCCCTCAGCGCGGACGTACCGAAGGCGGTGCTCATCTGTGCCGTGCTCGAGGCACCGCCAGCTTCCGGGCCGAGGAAGAGGTTCGTCGTCTCCGAGCCGGTCCAGTGCAGGAGCCGGACGCCGCCTGCCGACAGGAGGTACGGGCTCCCCGCGAGGTCGATCGTACCGGCCCCGAAGCCGCCGGCGGCGTTGCGCGCCACGAGCGTGCTCGCCGTGTTGGACGAGGTCCCGTTCGTGCCGATCGCCAGCGTGCCGCTTCCGGCCGAGACCGTGGCCCCGTGCGAGGCCACGACGTCGACGGCGCCGGTCAGCCCCTCGACGCTGGAGACGAGCGGGCCGGCGGCCAGGGTAAAGGTCTGTCCGGAAGGCGTGATCGTGACGTTCGAGCCCTGGGCGAGGGTGACGGCGCCGGTGAGGGTGGTGGCGCCGGAGGTCAGGGAGGTGACGGCGGAGAGGGGGGCGTAGTAACCGTTGACGTCGAGGATGAGGTGGGCGCCGGCGGCGACGAGGACGTCGATGGCGCCCCCGGTACCTGCGGGGACGACGGCGGCGTTGATGAAGAGCTGTCCGCCGCTGAAGTTGAGGGTTGAGACGGTGGGCATCTCGGAGCCGGTGGGCCAGGCGGTCAGGAAGGCGTTCTGGTAGACGCCGGGCTCGCCGAGGACGGTGAAGTTGAGGGAGTAGGCGGCGGCGTTGGAAGGGATGCCGGGACAGGGGCCTGCGGGGATGGCGAAGGTGCGGGCGGTGCTGGCGATCAGGGCGGGGGGGCCCCAGTCGCCGACCCAGGGGGAGCCGGCGCCGCGCGTGTCGACGAGGCGGCAGGGGGCGATGGCGAAGAAGGGGAGGGCGCCGGAGGGGAGGGCACCGGGAGAGGCGGGGCTGGCGACGCCCGAGCGGGCGCCGGGAGCGGGGGCGCCGTCGGAAGTCGAGTCCGGTCCGGCCGTCGCGGGGAGCCAGTACGGCGGCGCCGGCCAGCTCGCGAGTCCGGCGTCGTCGCCGGCGACGAGGGAGGGAGCGGCAAGGAGGACGAGGACGACGAGGCCGAGCCGGGCGACGACGGTGAGACGGTTCCAGGACATCGCGAGTCCCTCCACACGCTCGGAAAGATCGAGTGCCCGCTGCCGGATGGGCCGAAGGAGTCGAAGAGAACCCTCGGAAGGCATCTTACCCGCGCAGCCGCCTGCCCGCGCCGGGCTCAGATCGGCCGCTCTGCGCGGTTCGTACGGTTCGAGCGGCTCTGCGACCGCTCGCCGCTCGAGCGTTTCCGCTATCTCTCTGTTCCGCGCTCCTTCAGGAGGACGGAGACCGCGCGGCGCAGCTCCTCGATCTCGGCCTGCTGGCGCTCCAGCCGCCCCTGCTGCGCCTTGGCCACCTCGACGAGGAAGGCGGTCAGCTTGGCGTAGTCGAGGGACTTGTAGCCGTCCGGCGCGGTGGCGACGATCTGGGGGAGGACGCTCTCCACCTCCTGCGCCAGGAGGCCGATCTGGCGGGCCTCGCCGAGGTCGCGGGCCCGCTCCTGCGCGAGGTCCCAGTCGAAGGCCACGCCGTGGATGCGATCCAGGGCCGAGAGGACGTCCACCTCCTCGCCGAGCGGGACCACGTCCCTCTTCAGCCGCGCGTCGGAAGTGCAGGTGCCGAGGACGCCGGTGGCGCTGAAGCAGACGGTGGTCGCGGCGGATGCCGACGCGATCGTCCGGCTCCGGACCTGGCCGTTGACGTCGAGGGCGACGCTCGGGTCCGTGGCGGCGATGGCGACGCGTCCGGTGTCGAACTGCCCGTAGACGAGGGTCCCGAGGCTGGTCCCGATGTGGAGGCGGTTGGACGCGGTCTCGGAGTACCCGGCCCGGTAGCCGATCGCGACGTTCCCGCTTCCGGTCTGGTTCGAGGAGAGCGCCTCGCTCCCGACCGCGACGTTCGTCGACCCGGAAGTGACCGCGGTGCCGGCCAGGTCCCCGACGGCGACGTTGTCGTGCCCCGAGGAGCTGTTGTAGAGGGCGCTGCGTCCCACGGCGACGTTCCAGCTCACCGTCCCGCTCGTGTAGAGGGCGCCGTTTCCGACGGCGACGTTGGAGTTCCCCGAGGTGTTGGTGAAGAGGGCGCCACGGCCCACCGCGACGTTGGAGAGGCCGGTCGAGTTGGACGTGAGGGCCCGGGCGCCGACGGCCGTGTTCTGGTAGCCGTTCGTGGAGAGAGTCGGCTTGTTCCAGTAGAGCGCCTCGAACCCGACGGCCGTGTTCTCCGAGCTCCACGCGGTCCCGCCGTTGGAATAGTCCTGGGCGCCGAGGGCGAAGTCCCCGACGGCCACGTTCGCCCCGGCCGTGGTGTTGTTCACGAGCGCGCGGGCACCGAGGGCCACGTTCGACTCCGCGGTCGTGGAGGAGGAGAGCGCCTGCGCGCCGACGGCGACGTTGTGCGAGCCCGTGGCGTTGACCTGCAGGGCTCCGGCGCCGACCGCCGTGTTCTGGATGCCGGTGGCGGTCGACGTGGGGGCGTTCGACGTCAGGGCGTTCCAGCCGACGGCGGTGTTGTCCGAGGTCCAGGCCACCCCGCCGTTGCCGAACGACTGCAGGGCGAGCGCGCCGGCACCGACGGCGACGTTGCCTTCCGCCGTCGTGTTCATCAGAAGGGCGCTCAGTCCGACGGCCACGTTCGCGCTCGCCACGGTGTTGTCGGCCAGGGCGCCGTATCCGACGGCGACGTTGTTGGAGCCGGTCGAGAGCGACTGGAGGGAGCCCATGCCCACCGACGTGTTCCCCGAGCCCGTCGTGACCTGTCCCTGGCTGCTCATCCCCACGGCGGTGTTCATGTCTCCCGTCGCAGTGGTGCTTCCTGCACCCGTGCCGAGGAACGTGCCGTTCGTCCCCAGCCCATGGAGGAAGCGAATGCCGCCGAGGAAGAGCTGTCCGGCGGAGGCAGTGGTGGCCGGGAGCGTGAGGATCGAGCCGACGTTCAGCTGCCCGTAGGTCCCGATGGTGCCCCCGTCGTTCGTGAGGGCGGCGCTGGGGACCCAGGCGGTCCCGTTGTGCCGGAGCGTGTAGCCTGCCGAGCCGGCCGGGAGCAGCCCTCCTCCCGTGACGCCGATCGTGAGGGTCTGTGCGGAGGGAGTGATGAGGATGTTCGCGCCCTGCGCCAGCGTGACCGCCCCCGTGAGCGAGTTGAGGGAGCTGACCCCGCCTCCGCCGGTCGCGGCGATCGTGAAGGTCTGGCCCGCTGGGGTGATGGTCACGTTCGAGCCCTGGGCCAGCGTGACGGCGCCGGTGAGGGTCGTGGCGCCGGTCGTGAGCGAGGTGACTGCGCTGAGCGGCGCGTAGTAGCCGTTGACGTCGAGGATGAGGTGGGCGCCGGCGGCCGTGAGGACGTCGATGGATCCCGAGGTGCCGGCGGGGACGACGGCGGCGTTGATGAAGAGCTGTCCGCCGCTGAAGTTGAGGGTGGAGACGGTGGGCTGAGCGGAGCCGGTGGGCCAGGCGGTCAGGAAGGCGTTCTGGTAGACGCCGGGCTCGCCGAGGACGGTGAAGTTGAGGGAGTAGGCGGCGGCGCTGGCGGGGATGCCGGGGCAGGGGCCGGCGGGGACGGCGAAGGAGCGGGCGGTGCCGGCGATCAGCGCGGGGGGCCCCCAGTCTCCGACCCAGGGGGAGCCGGCACCGCGGGTGTCGACGAGGCGGCAGGGGGCGATGGCGAAGAAGGGGAGGGCGCCCGAGGGGAGGGCACCGGGAGAGGCAGGGTTCGCTTCGCCCTCGCGGGCGCCGCGCACGGGGGTCGCATCGATGGCGGAGTCCGGGACGGGGCTTTCGGGGAGCCAGTACGGCGGCGACGGCCAGTTCGCGGGCGCGACGTCTTCCCCGACGGCGAGCGCGGGGAGCGCGGTGAAGGCGAGGAAGAGGACGGCGGCGGGAACGAAGGCGCGCACGAAGGCAGGACGGGCGTTCGAGGACATGGATCCCTCCTCGCGTCGAGAAAGACCGATCACCGGCGGCCGACGGGGGACGACGGGAGCCGTTGAGGGAATGCTACGCGCGCGTCGACCTGCCGGCGCCGGAAACACGGGTGGTCGTGGGGGATTCGGGCGATTCGGGTCGAATCCGGGGTGTGCTTCGGCCGGAGACGGTCCCGCGCCTATCGCTGGCCGGCGGGCCCGCCCGCGAGCGAGAGCGGCACGTCCCCGGGGACCTCGACGACGCGCCACAGCCCGTCGGCCCCGCGCGAGACCGTCACCTCGACGGGCCCGACGAGGACGGCGACGTTGGGGAGGTTCGGGAGCCGGGTCTTCGGCGCCGGGACCCCTCCGGCCGGGCGGTCCTTCTCCGACCCGAGCGTGCCGGCCACGACCCCGCCGTAGCGGACGCGGATCGTGCCGTCGCGGACGGCGGTCGACTCGACCCGGACGTCGTCCCACTCGAGGTTGCGGACCCTCAGGGCCCTCATCCCGTTCCTGGCGCTCCGGTGGAGCGCCCGGGCGCGGGCCAGGCGCTCGCCGAGCGGCTCGGCCAGGAACCACCGGTACCTCTCGCGCCCCAGGAAGTTGCGCGGGCTGTCGGCCACGGCGCGGAGGAAGTCCCGGCCCGCGAACATCCGGTTCGTCTCCTTCATCCGCGAGAGGGCGTCCGTGCGGTAGTCCATCGGGAGCGCGACCTGGACGATCAGGAAGGCCAGCGTCACGCCGATGACCACCGGCGCCGTCAGGACGTGGAGGAGCGGGAAGACGAGCCAGACGAGTCCGAGGGCGACGAGGCTCCCGAACCACCCCCAGAAGCCCTCCGGCGGGCTGGAGACGAGGAACCCGACGGCGAACGCGAGGTAGAGGAGCGTGTAGACCGGCGCGAACTGGAGCGGGTTCACGCGCGCGGTGAGGACGAGGAGCGAGAGGAGCGGGAGGTCGATCGCGAAGAGGAGGGCCGCCTCGCCGGGGGTGTACCGGAGGTGGAAGAGCTTCCAGCCGTTCACGGCGAGCGACAGGAGGAGGGCGAGGGCGAGCGTGGAGGCGAGGGGGAGGGCCGGGGCGGAGGCGTCGCCGGGCCCGGGGCGGAAGAGGAAGTGCCAGGGGTTCACGGCGGAGCCCTCCTTCGAGCGGCGGGCTCAGCCGAGGAGGAGCTTCTCGCCGGTCAGCCGCTCGTAGGCCTCCAGGTACCTCCCGAGCGTCCCCTCGACGACCTCGGGCGGGAGCTCCGGGGCGGGCGGCGTCTTCCCCCACCCCGTCGACTCGAGCCAGTCCCTGACGAACTGCTTGTCGAAGGAGGGCGGGGAGCCGCCGGGCTTCCACGAGTCCGCGGGCCAGAAGCGGGAGGAGTCGGGCGTGAGCGCCTCGTCGATCCAGACGATCTCGCCGTCGTCCAGGCCGAACTCGAACTTCGTGTCGGCGATCAGGATGCCGCGGGAGGCCGCGTACTCGGCGGCGCGGGAGTAGAGCGTGAGCGTCAGGTCGCGGAGGCGGATCGCGAGGTCGCGCCCGACGGCATCCGCCATCCGGTCGAAGGGGACGTTCTCGTCGTGGCCCGTCTCGGCCTTCGTGGCGGGGGTGAAGATCGGCTCGGAGAGCCGGTCTGCCTCGCGCAGGGCGTGCGGCAGGACGTGCCCGCAGACGGCGCCGGTCCTGCGGTAGTCCTTCCAGCCCGAGCCGGCGATGTAGCCGCGCGCCACGCACTCGAAGGGGACCACGTGGCACTTGCGGGCCAGGACGGCCCGCCCGGCCAGGAGGGCCTCGTGCTCGCGCAGGCCGTGCGGGAAGTCGGCCACGCGGGTCGCCTTCAGGTGGTTCCGGACGACGTCCCCGAACCGGTGGAACCAGAAGCTGGAGAGCTGGGAGAGGACGATCCCCTTGCCGGGGATCGCCGGGGAGAGGACGACGTCGAAGGCCGAGATCCGGTCGGTGGCGACCAGGAGGAGGGAGTCGCCAAGGTCGTAGACGTCGCGGACCTTCCCGCGGCGCGGGGGAGGGAGGCCCGGGAGGGAGGTCGACTCGACGGCGGGGATCCTCATGAGCCTGATTCTAGGAGCCCGTCCTGGCGAGCGGGGGGCGCGCGCACGGGCTTGCTAGACTTGCCGGCCCGCGTCTGGAGGGAGCACGTGAAGCTCGAGATCGCCGACCCGAAGAAGACGAAGAAGGCCCCCCGGCACGACGCCTGGGTGGCGTTCGCGACCCGCCCCGACCCGAAGAAGCCGGCCGACCTCTCCCGGGTCCCGGCGCCGGTCCGCAGCCTCGCGGGCCAGGCGGCCCCGCCCCAGGCGGGCGAGGACGGCCTCGTCTTCGGGCTGCCGCTCCCCGAGGGCTCGCCGGCCCGGCGGCTCTACGTCTTCGGCCTCGGCAAGAGCGCGGCCCTCTCGCCTCGCAAGGCGCGGACCGTCCTCAGGTCGGTCGCCCGGACGCTGGAGAAGAACGGGGAGGAGTCGGTCCTCCTCGACCTGCCGTTCTCGCTCGAGCGGATGGACGCCGCCGAGGGCCGCGACTTCCTCCTCCGGTGCCTCGCGCTCTCGACGTACCGGTTCGACGGCTACAAGACGAAGAAGGAGGAGAAGACCCGCCTCTCCCGCGCGACGGTCCTCCTCGGCTCGGGGCCGTTCGAGAAGGCGTCGGAGGCGGAGGCGACGCGCCAGGCGGACGAGGCCTCGGCGGTCGCGCGCGTCACCGCGTTCGTGAGGGACCTCGGCAACACACCGTCGAACGACATGGTTCCCCGCCACTTCGCCGAGCACGTGAAGCGGCAGGCGAAGGGGAGCGGGGCCAAGCTCGAGGTCCTCGACCGGAAGGCGATCGCCAAGGAGCGGATGGGGGGCCTCCTCGCCGTCAACCGGGGCTCCGTCGAGGAGCCGAGGTTCGTCGTCCTCGAGTGGCGGGGGGGGAAGAAGGGGGACCCCTTCGTGGCCCTCGTGGGCAAGGGGGTCACGTTCGACTCGGGCGGCATCTCGATCAAGCCGGCCGAGAAGATGGGCGACATGAAGTGGGACATGATGGGGGCCGCCACCGTCGTCGGCGCGGTCCTCGCCGCGGCGGAGCTGAGGCTCCCCGTCAACGTCGTGGCGCTGGCCCCGCTGACCGAGAACCTCCCCTCCGGCTCGGCCTACAAGCCGGGCGACATCGTCCGGTTCCGCAACGGGAAGACCGCCGAGATCGACAACACGGACGCCGAGGGGCGCGTGATCCTCGCCGACGCGCTCGACTACGCCGGGAAGTGGAAGCCTTCGGCGATCGTCGACTTCGCCACGCTGACGGGGGCCGCCCTCGTGGCGATCGGCCTCGAGGCGGCGATCGTCTTCACGGCGGACGACGCCCTGTCGAAGGCCCTCGTCACCGCCGGCGAGCGGACGGACGAGCGCCTCTGGCGGCTGCCGCTGTGGGACGAGTACAAGGAGAACATCAAGTCCGAGTGGGCGGACGTGAAGAACACCGGCGGGCGCTGGGGCGGCTCCATCAACGGGGCGATGTTCCTCAAGGAGTTCGTGCCGGAGGGGGTCCCCTGGGCCCACGTGGACATCGCGCCCACCGCGGACTACGACCGCGAGCACGCGGGCTACCCGGTCGGGGCGACCGGCTACGGCGTGGCGCTCTGCCTGCGCTGGCTGAAGGACCGCTCGGCCGGCAAGAGCCGCTGAGGCCGTGCTCGTCTCGCTCCGCGTCCGGGACCTCGCCGTCCTCGAGGACGTCGAGGTCTCGTTCCGGGACGGGCTCACCGTCCTGACGGGCGAGACGGGCGCGGGGAAGTCCCTCGTCGTCGACGCGCTGTCGCTCCTCTCCGGCGAGCGGGCCGACGCCGGGCTCGTGCGGGAGGGGGCGACGCGGGCCGTCGTCGAGGGGGCCTTCGAGAGCGACGACCCGGCGGTCTTTCGGTGCCTGGCCGAGGCGGGGCTCGCGCCGGAGGAGCCGGGCCCGGGGCCGCTCGAGGTCGTCGTGAGGCGCGAGGTGGCCGGGGGCGGCAAGGGCCGCCTCTTCGTCAACGGCTCGCCGGCGGCGCTCCGGACGCTGACGGAGGTCGCGCCGAGGCTCCTCGTCCTCTACGGCCAGGCCGAGGCCCGCGACCTCCTGGACCCCGCCGTGCCGCGGGAGCTCCTGGACCGCTTCGCGGGCCACCTCGACGCGGCGGAGCGCGTCGCCTCGCTCTGGGAGCGCTTCACCCTCGCCGAGGCCGAGCGGGCACGGATCGAGCGGAGCGCTCTCGACGGCGCGCAGCGGCTCGACCTCCTGGAGTTCCAGGTGCGCGAGATCGACGCCGTGAAGCCCGTGGAAGGCGAGGAGGAGCGGCTCGCCGCCGAGAAGCTCGCCCTGTCGAGCGTGGAGAAGCGAGGAAAGCTCCTCGCCGAGGCGCTCTCGGCGCTCGAGTCCGAGGACGGCGGGGCGCTGCCGGCGCTCTCGGCCGCGCGGAAGGCGCTCGCGGGGCTCGCGGAGGTGGACCCGGACGGCGGCGCCGCCCTGGCCCTCGTCGAGGAGGCGGTCGACCGCGCCTCGGACGTGGCCGCGTCCGTGGCACGCGCCCTCGACCTGCTGGAGGCCGACCCGGAGCGGCTGGCGGCCGTCGCCGAGCGGCTCGACGCGCTGGCGAAGCTGAAGCGGAAGTACGGGCCCGCTCTGGCGGACGTCGTCGCCTACCGCGAACGGATCGGGCGCGAGCGGGACGAGCTGTCGGACCTCGGGGCCGCGCTCGCCAAGGCTGCGCAGGCCTCGCGCGAGGCGCTGGAGGCCTACCGGGCCGAGGCCCTCGCCCTCTCGACGGCCCGCGCGGCGGCGGCGCCTCGCCTCGGCAAGGACGTCGGGCGCCACCTATCGGACCTGGCGTTCCCGAGGGCGTCGTTCGGGGTCGAGGTGGCGAGGAGGCCGGACCCGTCGAGCCCGCTCGAGGCGGGCGGCGAGCGGGTCGCCTGCGGCCCGCACGGAGTCGACACGGTCTCCTTCGTCTTCGCCCCGAACCCCGGCGAGCCGTCGAGGCCGCTCACGAGGATCGCCTCCGGCGGCGAGCTGTCGCGCGTCCAGCTGGCGCTGGCGGCGGCGCTCGCCGAGGAGGAGGACCGCCGCGAGAAGGGGGGACGGGGGAGGAGGCGGGCGGGGGGACCCGTGAGGACCTTCGTCTTCGACGAGGTGGACGCGGGCGTCTCCGGCGCCACCGCCGAGGCGGTCGGGAGGAAGCTCCGGACGCTCGCCTCACGGGACCAGGTCCTCGTCGTCACGCACCTCCCGCAGGTGGCCGCCGCGGGCGAGCGGCACCTCTCCGTCTCCAAGGAGGTCTCGGGGGGGCGGACGCGGACGAGCGTCGCGGAGCTCTCGGCGCGCGAGCGGGTCGAGGCGATCGCCTCGCTCCTGTCGGGCGCGCAGGTGGGTCCCGCGGCCCGCCAGCAGGCGCGGCAGCTCCTCGCCGCGTTCCCGGGCGAGGCGTGAGCGCGGGGGCCGCCCGGGTCGCGCCGTGACGCCCCGCGTCGTCCCCTTCCATGGCGTCCTCACGGATCGGCTCGTCGAGGAGGTCCGGGCGCTCGTCTCGGCGGGCGGCGTCCTGGCGATCCCCACCGACACGCTCTACGGGCTGGCGGCGGACCCGCTCTCGGAAGCCGGCGTCGAGCGCGTTTACACGCTGAAGGGGCGCGAGTCCGGGAAGGCGCTCCCGGTCCTCGCGGCGAGCGTGGCCTCGATCGATTCCCTCGGGGTGGTCCTCGACCAGAGGCTGCGGGCCGCCCTGTCGCGCCTCTGGCCGGCGCCCGTGACCGTCGTCCTCCCTCTCGCCTCGCCGATCCCCGCCTCGGGCGGCGAGCGGACGCTGGCCGTGAGGATTCCGGACCGGCCGCTCCTCTGCGACCTCCTGCGCCGCGTGGGGCCGCTGACGGCGACGAGCGCGAACCGGAGCGGCGATCCCTCGGCCCGGAGCGCGGCCGAGGTGGCCCTCGCGTTCGGGAGCTCGGTTCCGCTCGTCCTCGACGGGGGCCCGTCGGAATCGGCCCTTCCCTCGACGCTCGTGGACGCCACGACGCGCCCGCCGCGCGTTCTCCGCGAAGGTGCTCGCTTCGTGGACCCAACTCTTTTCGCCTGAGAGGGTTGGAGGTATCCACGGAGACTGTGGAAAAGCCTGTCGATTCCCCTCCGGAAAACGCGCCTTCACGCGGTCCTCACGCGCTCCCGTCCGCCGCGCACAGGTTCCTGTGCATCGGTCCCGGCGCCCCCTCTGGTATCTTTCGGCGGCGCCGATGATCGTCCGTCCTTACCGTGGTGTGGCTCCCCGTCTCGGCGCGAGGGTCTTCCTCGCAGAGACGGCGGCGGTGATCGGGGACGTCGTCCTCGGGGACGACGTCTCGATCTGGTACTCGTCCGTCGTCCGGGGCGACTGCTGCTGGATCCGGATCGGCGACCGCGCCAACGTCCAGGACAACTGCACCCTCCACGTGACGAAGGGGACCGGTCCCCTCGTCCTCGAGGAGGAGGTGACCGTCGGTCACAACGCCGTCCTGCACGCCTGCACGGTGCGGCGGGGGGCCCTCGTCGGGATGAACGCGACGATCCTCGACGGCGCCGACGTGGGGGCGAGCTCCCTCGTGGCGGCCGCCGCCGTCGTCCTGCCCCGCACGGTGATCCCGCCCGGGACCCTCTGGGCGGGGAGCCCGGCCCGCCTCAAGCGCGACCTGACGAGCGCCGAGGTCGAGGGCCTCACCGGCTACTGGAAGAACTACCTGGAGTACAAGGCCGCCTACCTCGCCGACGACGAGCGGAGCGGGAGACGCCCCGCCCCCGACACGTCCCTGGTCTGACGGCCCGAGCGAGCACGATGACGATCACGAGCGTCAAGGGGACGCGGGACCTCCTCCCGCCCGAGAGCCGGGTCTTCCAGCGCGTGGAGGACGTGGCCCACCAGGTCTTCGCCCTCCACGGCTACGAGGAGGTCCGCACGCCGGTGCTGGAGCCGACGGAGC
The DNA here is from genome assembly GCA_008363385.1 of Acidobacteriota bacterium. Lineage (GTDB taxonomy): Bacteria > Acidobacteriota > Thermoanaerobaculia > UBA5066 > UBA5066 > RHKY01. The sequence continues at coordinate 14,159 of RHKY01000026.1, forward strand.
TCTTCGTCAGGAGCGTCGGCGAGTCGACGGACATCGTCCACAAGGAGATGTACACCTTCGTCGACCGCGGCGGCCGTTCCGTCACGCTGAGGCCCGAGAACACGGCCGGGGTGGCCCGCGCCTACGTCGAGCACCGGCTCGCGCAGGCGGGGGGCGTGCGCAAGCTCTACTACGTGGGGCCGCAGTTCCGGTACGAGCGGCCGCAGAAGGGGCGCTACCGCGAGTTCCGCCAGATCGGCGCCGAGGTGCTCGGCGCCGCCGACGCCGCCACGGACGCCGAGCTCCTCGTCATGCTCTTCGAGTTCCTCGGGCGGCTCGGCTTCACCGGCCTGGCCGTCTCGCTGAACTCGGTCGGGTCGGAGGAGTGCCGGCCCGCCTACGTCGAGGCGCTGCGCGCCTACCTCGCGGGCTTCGCGGACCGGATGGGGGAGGACGACCGGCGGAGGCTCGAGCAGAACCCGCTCCGCGTCCTGGACACGAAGGACCCCGCGGTGAAGGAGGTCCTCCCCGGCGCGCCGCGGATGCTCGACCACCTCGACCCCGCCTCGCGCGCCCACCACGAGGAGCTCCTCGCGCTGCTGGACGCCGCCGCGATCCCGTACCGGATCGAGCCCCGCCTCGTCCGCGGCCTCGACTACTACACCCGGACCGTCTTCGAGGTGACGGCCGAGGGCCTCGGCGCCCAGGACGCCCTCCTGGGGGGCGGCCGGTACGACAGGCTCGTCTCGGACCTCGGCGGCCCGAGGACGCCCGGCATCGGCTTCGCCATCGGCGAGGACCGGCTCGTGGACGTCCTGCCGGCCGCCTTCCGGGAGGCCGCGCTCGCCGCGTTCCGTCCCGTGGCCGTCGTCCCGCTCGCCCCGTCCGACCGGCGGGAAGCGCTCCTGCTCGCCCGCGAGCTCCGCGCCTCCGGCGTCGCCGTCGACCTCGACCCCGCGGGGAAGGGACCGGGCGCCGGGCTGAAGGGGGCCGAGCGCAAGGGCCTGAAGTGGGCCGTCCTTCTCGGCGAGAAGGAGCGCGAGGAGGGAACGGCCGTCCTCAAGGACCTGGAATCGCGCGCGCAGGAGACCGTCCCGCGCGCCGAGCTGATCTCTCGCCTGAAGGGGAACCCCTCGTGACGACGACCGTGACCGAATCGCTCCCGCGCCGCCCCGCCGGCACGCTCCGCCGAGAGCAGGCCGGGGAGACCGTCCGAGTCCAGGGATGGGTGAACCGCCGCCGCGACCACGGCGAGCTCGTCTTCATCGACCTGCGCGACCGCTCGGGCCTCCTCCAGGTCGTCTTCGACGCGCAGTTCCTGCCGTCCCCGGCGCTCCTCGACCGGGCCAAGGAGCTCCGGAGCGAGTTCGTCGTGGAGGTGACGGGGGCCGTCCACGCCCGGGACGAGGGCGCGGTGAACCCCGACCTGCCGACCGGGGAGGTGGAGGTCCGCGCCTCGGACCTCGTGATCCTGAACCGGGCCGAGACGCCGCCGTTCCCGATCGAGGACGACGTCAAGGCGTCGGAGGACCTCCGGCTGAAGTACCGCTACCTCGACCTGAGGCGGCCGGAGATGACGCGGAAGTTCGTCCTGAGGAGCGACGTGACGTTCCGGATCCGGCAGGTCCTCCACGAGGAGGGCTTCCTGGAGCTGGAGACGCCGATCCTGACGAAGTCGACCCCGGAGGGGGCGCGGGACTTCCTCGTCCCGTCGCGCGTCCACCTCGGCGAGTTCTACGCGCTGCCCCAGTCGCCCCAGCTCTTCAAGCAGCTCCTGATGGTCTCCGGGATGGAGAAGTACTACCAGGTCGCGCGCTGCTTCCGGGACGAGGACCTGCGGGCCGACCGGCAGCCGGAGTTCACGCAGGTCGACCTCGAGATGTCGTTCCCGGACGAGGAGCAGGTGTTCGCCCTCGTCGAGAAGCTCTTCACGGCCGTCTTCCCGCCGGCTGGAATCCCGTGCCCGGTCCCGTTCCGGCGGATGACGTACGCCGAGGCGATGGAGCGGTACGGCATCGACCGCCCGGACACCCGGTTCGGCCTGGAGCTGGCCACGCTCGACCTCTCCTCCTCGCCGTCGGAGATCCTCCGCGCGGCCGAGAAGGTGAAGGGGCTCGCGGTGCCGGGCGGCGCCGCCTTCGCGCGGAAGCGGCTCGACGACCTGGAGTCGGCGGCCAAGGCCCTGGGCGCCGGCGGCCTCGTCTGGGTGAAGCTGGCCTCCGCGCAGGCGCCGGGCTGGAACTCCAACGCCAAGAAGCTCCTCGACGACGCCACGGTGTCGGGGATCCGGCAGGCGCTCGGCGCCGCGGACGGGGACCTCCTCCTCCTCGTCGCCGGGAAGGAGAAGGTGGTCAACGACGTCCTGGGGACGCTGCGCGTCCAGGTGGCGCGCGAGGAGAAGCTCGTCCCGGAGGGGCGGTACGACTTCCTCTGGGTGACCGACTTCCCGCTCCTCGAGTGGCACGAGGAGGACCGGCGCTGGTACGCGACGCACCACCCGTTCACCTCGCCGTTCGAGGAGGACCTCGACCTCCTCGAGACGGACCCGGGACGGGTCCGCGCCCGCGCCTACGACGTCGTCCTGAACGGCATGGAGCTCGGCGGCGGGTCGATCCGGATCCACCGCCCCGAGGTGCAGTCGCGGGTTTTCTCGCGGCTCGGGATCGGGCCGGAGGAGGCGCGCGCGAAGTTCGGCTTCCTCCTCGACGCGTTCCGCTTCGGCGCCCCGCCGCACGGCGGGCTGGCCCTCGGCCTCGACCGGATGCTGATGATCCTCTCGCGGAGCCCGTCGATCCGGGACGTGATCGCCTTCCCGAAGACCGCGTCCGGGAGCTGCCTGATGACCGACTCCCCGGGGCCGGTCTCCGAGGACCAGCTCACGGAGCTCGGGATCCGGACGGTGGCGAAGAAGGCGAGCGCCTGAGGCCCCGGGGCGTGCGCGAGGGCTTCCGCTTCCGGGCGGGCTCCGCCCCGCCGACGCTCGTCGTCGCGGGCCCCGACGCCCTCGGGAGGCTCGGACGCGAGCTGGCGCGCGTGGCGCCGGGGCGCTGGCGGCTCGTCTCCTCGCGGCCCGTCTTCCGCCGCCACGGCCAGAGCCTCCTCGCGGCCCTCCCTGCCGGCCGCGTCGAGCCGCGGCCGCTCCTGGTGCCGGACGGCGAGGGAGCCAAGACCTGGGAGGGCCTCGGCCGGCTGGTCGAGGGGCTCGTCGCCGGGGGCCTCCGGCGCGACGGCGGCGTCCTGGCTCTGGGGGGAGGGACGGTCGGGGACGTCGCGGGCCTGGCGGCCTCGCTCGCCCTGCGCGGCGTCCCGGTGGTCCAGGTCCCGACGACACTCCTGGCCGCGGCCGACAGCGCGCTGGGCGGGAAGACCGCGGTGAACCTCCCGGCGGGCAAGAACCTCGCCGGCGCCTTCCACCACCCGCGGGTCGTCGCGGTCGACCCGTCCTTCCTCGCGACGCTCTCGTCCCGCGACTGGCGTTCGGGGATGGCGGAGGTGGTCAAGAGCGCGCTCCTCTGCGCCGGTTTTTTCCGGCGGCTCGGCGCGCTCCTGCCGGCCCTCCTCGCGCGGCGTCCCGCGGCCGCGACGGAGGCCGTCCTCCGGTCCCTCCGGATGAAGGCGCGCGTCGTCGCCGCCGACCCTGAAGAGACGAGGGGGCTCCGCTTCTCCCTCAACCTCGGCCACACCGTGGGGCACGCGCTCGAGGCCGCCTCGGGCCACCGCCTCTCGCACGGGGAAGCGGTCTCCTGGGGCCTCCTGGCGGCCCTCGAGCTCTCCGTTCGGCGGGCGGGTCTCGACCGGGAGACGGCCCGGCTCGTCCGCTCGTGGGTGGACGCGATCGAGCCCCCGCGCCTGCGCCGGGCCTGGGTCGAGTCGGCCGGGGCGTACCTCTCCGCGGACAAGAAGGCGGACCGGCTCGGGCTGCGGGCGGTCCTCCTCCGGGCCCCGGGACACGCCGTCGTCGTCCGCGTCCGGCCGGACGAGCTGCTCGCGGCCTTGGAGGCGGCGCTCAACCGCTAGAATGGGCGCCGGAATGGCGTCCCCCCGACAGCTGAGGATCCGGATCGTGACGGTCCTCCTCGGCGCCTTTGCCGCGGTGTCGGTGCTGCCGCTCCTCCTGTCGCACGTGCGGCTGATCGGGATCAACCGGGACGCCCTGAAGACGGCCGAGGAGCAGTACATCCTGCGGAGCGCGGTCAAGATCGCGGGGGACATCGACGCCTTCCTCCTGCGGGCGCAGGGCCGCCTCCAGACGATCGCCGACGGCCTCGGCCTGGCCGAGCGGATCGGCGGGGGGACGGACCCGTTCACGTACGCCGGGACCGGGCGCCTCCTGGCCGAGGCGGCCAAGGAGCCGTTCCTCCCGGTCCTCCAGACCCTGAACGCGGCAGGGCAGGGCCTCAAGCCCGAGGAGCTCGAGGGCGCGATCCAGGCCGAGCTGGCCCGCGCCCACCAGACCGCGCTCCGCGGCGAGGAGTACCTCGGCGAGACGTTCCCGACGCGCGCTTTCCCGGACGGGGGCCTCGTCAAGGGGGTCCCGGTCCGGTCCGCCGACGGCCGGGTGATCGGCTCGGTCTGCGGTTTCCTGTCGCTCCTCCCCGTCAAGGGGTGGCTGGAGGAGGAGAAGAAGCGCGACGTCGTGGCCTACGTCGTCGACCGGAGCGGGGCGCTGATCGTGGCGAGCGACCCCTCCCAGCTGGCGCCGCAGGAGTTCCTGCCGCGCGTCGAGCTCGTGCGCGAGTTCATCGCGCACCCGGTCCGGCTGACCAAGTCCTACGTCCACGGCGAGGGGATGCTCGCGCGCCGGGTCCTCGGGACCGTGGCCCCGGTCGAGGGGATCGACTGGGGCGTCCTGGTCGAGAAGGACGAGGAGAAGGCCTACGCCTCGGTGGCGCAGATGACGCGGACGACGTCCCTCGGCGCGGCGCTGGCGCTGGCGATGGCGGTGGCGGTGGCCTTCGTGGCGGCCCGCCTCCTGTCGCGGCCGGTGACCGAGCTGGTCGAGAAGGTCCGGGCGATCGCGGGGGGCGAGTACAAGCAGAGGGTCCCCGTCCGCGGCGCCCGGGAGCTGGCCGAGCTGTCGGAGACGTTCAACTCGATGTCCGACGCCATCGAGCGCTCCATCGAGGCGCTGAAGCAGGCGGCCCGGGAGAACCAGGAGCTCTTCCTCAACTCGATCCGGGCCCTGGCGGCGGCCATCGACGCCAAGGACCCGTACACGCGGGGGCACTCCGAGCGCGTGGCCCGCTACTCGGTCGTCATCGCCCGCCACATGGGGCTGACGCCGGAGGAGGTCCGCAAGGTGCGGATCTCGGCCCTGCTCCACGACGTCGGCAAGATCGGCATCGACGACCGGATCCTCCGGAAGCCGACCGCCCTGACCGACGAGGAGTTCGACGTCATGAAGACGCACCCCGTCAAGGGAGCGCTCATCATGGGTCAGATCCCGCAGATGAAGGACGTCATCCCGGGGATGAAGTTCCACCACGAGAAGTGGAGCGGTGGGGGCTACCCGGACGGCCTGAAGGAAGGGGAGATCCCGATGCTGGCGCGAATCATCGCCGTGGCCGACACGTTCGACGCGATGACCACCACCCGCCCGTACCAGAAGGCGATGCAGCTGGACTACGTCGTCTCCAGGATCCAGTCGTTCTCCGGCAGCCGCTTCGACCCGGCGGTCGTCGCGGCGCTGGAGAAGGCGTACACGTCCAAGGACCTGGAGGTCGTCGGAGAGGCGGCCCGCATGGCGGCCTCGGCATGAGATTCCGCCGGCCCGCCTCCCTGCTCCTCGCAGCCCTCCTCCTGGCCGGGTGCCAGGGGCAGGTCCCGAACGCCCCGCCCGAGAACGCCCTCACGGCCGACCTCGTCAACTGGCGCAACGGCCTGGCCCTCTTGAAGGAGGGGCGGGTGGACGAGGCGATCCAGCTCCTGAAGCGGGCGCGCGAGAGCTACCCCCGCGACCCCAACGTCCCGAACACGCTCGGGCTGGCGCTCCTGGCGAAGAAGGAGTACACGCTCGCCATCAAGGCGTTCGACGACACGCTCCGGCTCGACCCGACGTTCGTCCAGGCGGCGAACAACAAGGGAGTGACGCTGATGGAGATGGACCGGCTCGCGGAGGCCGAGGCCATCTTCCAGGCGATCCTGGACGGCGAGCCGACGCGGGAGAAGGCCAACGCCCAGTTCAACCTCGGCCTCATCCGGGTCCGGCAGGAGCGGCTCGTGGACGCCGAGCGCCACTTCTCGCTCGTCCTGGCCGACGACCCGAAGTACCTGGCGGCCTACCGGGAGCGGGGCCTCGTGCGGGTCCGCCGCGACGACTTCCGCGGGGCCCTCGACGACCTCCTCCGGTACCTCCGGGACGAGCCGAAGGACCCCGCCGCGAACTACAACGCGGCCCTCTGCCTGCTCGCCAGCGGGCACCGCGACCTGGCGACGCGCTACATGGAGCGCGTGGTGGCCGCGGCCCCCGACAGCGAGGAGGCGGGAAGGGCCCGGCGCTTCCTCGCCGGGGAGGCGCCCACCGAGAGCCGGAGGACGCCGTGAAGCTCGAGCAGATCCTCTCCCCGCTCCTCGCCGCCCCCGGCGCGCTGGCGGCCGCCCTCGTCGACCTGCAGGGCGAGACGGTCGCCCGCGTCGGCGACGAGGGGGTCCTGGAGGTGCTCGGCGCGTACGAGTCGGTCTGGATGGCCGAGCTCCGTGCGACCGCGGGGCCGTCCGGCCTCGGGGCGCTCGACGAGGTCTCGATGGACTTCGGCTCGCGGCGCGTGCTGGCCGCCGAGGTCGGCGAGGGGTACTTCGTCCTGGTCGTCTTCGACAGGACGGGCGTGCCGTCGCTTTCGCGCAGGAGGCTCCCGGCGATCCGGGAGCTCCTCCGGAGCGAGATCGCCTGATGTCCTCCGAGGCCCCGGCGAAGAAGGGCTTCCTCCAGCGCCTCAAGCGCGGGCTCTTCATGACCCACACGGAGCTGATCGCCCGGGTGGGCGACGCCGTCAAGGCGACGGTCAAGCCCGACCCGGCGGCCCTGGAGGCCCTCGAGGAGGCCCTCATCGCCGGGGACGTCGGCCCCGCCACGGCGGCCGAGCTCGTCGCGGCCGTGCAGGCCGAGGCGGGCCGGAAGGGGGCCGCGGACCCGGAGACGGTCCGCCGGGTCCTGCGGTCCGAGATCGAACGCCGGCTGACCGTGGATTCCGGTCCCGCCGTCCGCCCGCCGGGAGGCCTGCCGGAGGTCGTCCTCGTCGTCGGCGTGAACGGGACGGGGAAGACGACGACGACCGCCAAGCTCGCGTCGCGGGCCGTCGCCGAGGGGCGGTCGGTGGTCATCGCGGCGGCCGACACGTTCCGGGCGGCGGCCATCGAGCAGCTCGAGGTCTGGGCGGGCCGCATCGGCGTCCCTGTCGTCCGGCACCGGCCGGGAGCGGACCCGGCCGCCGTCGTCCACGACGGCTGCACGTCGGCGAAGGCGCGGGGGGCGGACCTCCTCCTCGTCGACACCGCGGGGCGCCTCCACACGAAGCACAACCTGATGGAGGAGCTGTCCAAGATCCGGAGGATCGCCGGACGCGAGGTGGAAGGGGCCCCGCACCAGGTGCTGCTCGTCCTCGACGCCGTCTCCGGGCTGAACGGGCTCTCGCAGGCCCGCGAGTTCACGAGGTCCGCCGGCGTCACGGGGCTCGTCCTGACGAAGATGGACGGGACCGCCAAGGGAGGGGTCATCCTCGCCATCGTGAGGGAGCTGAAGCTCCCGGTGCGGTACGTCGGCGTGGGCGAGTCGGCCGAGGACCTCCTCGACTTCGACGCCGCGGCGTTCGCCGAGGCCGTCGTGGATGGCTGAAGACGCCGCCGTCTGGGAGAGGGTGCTCGAGCTGGCCGCCCGGGGCCGCTGGTCCGTCTCGCCGAACCCGATGGTGGGGGCCGTCCTCGTCGCGCCGGACGGGTCGGTCGTGGGGGAGGGCTCCCACGGTCGCGCCGGAGGCCCTCACGCCGAGGCGGAGGCGCTCGTCGCGGCCGGCGAGCGGGCGCGCGGCTCCACGCTCTACGTGAACCTGGAACCCTGCGCCCACCACGGCCGGACGCCCCCGTGCGCCGACGCGCTGGTCGCGGCGGGAGTGGCGCGGGTGGTCGCGTCGCTCCGCGACCCGGACCCCCGGACCTCGGGAAGGGGCTTCGCGCGGCTCCGCGAGGCGGGCGTCGAGGTCGTGGAGGGCCCCTCGCGCGAGAGGGCCGAGGAGCTGAACGAGGTCTTCCTCCTTTCCGTCCGCGAGCGGCGCCCCTTCGTCCACCTGAAGTGGGCGATGACGGCCGACGGCAAGACCGCGTCGGCGACCGGCGCCTCCCGGTGGATCACGGGCCCCGAGGCCCGGGAGGCCGCCCTGGCTCTCCGCGAGGAGACCGACGTGATCCTCGTCGGGGCGGGGACCGTCCTGGCCGACGACCCGCTCCTGACGCGCCGCCTCGGGCGGAACGGCTCGATCCTGCCCCACCGCCGGGTGGTCCTGGACGGCCGGCTGCGCTGCGCTCCCTCGGCGAGGGTCTTCGACCCGGCCCTCCCGGGCGAGGCGTGGGTGGTGACGGCCCGGGAGGAAGGGGACCCCGCCCTCGCCCCGTTCCGCGAACGGGGCGTTCGGGTCGTGGCGCTGCGGGGCCAGGGGGGGCTCGTCGACGTCGGGGCCCTCCTCGGCTTCCTGGCCGGGCTCGAGGTCCGGTCGGTGCTCGTCGAGGGCGGGGGCGAGACGGCGTGGGGCTTCCTGGCCGCCGGGCTCGCGGACCGGGTCACGGTCTTCCTCGCGCCGTCGGTCCTGGGCGGGCAGAGGGCGGCGACGCCGGTCGGAGGTGAGGGAATTGCCCGGCCGGACGCTGCCCTCCGCCTGGAGGCCGTCACGGTCGACCGGGTCGGCGCGGACGTGAGGCTCTCCGGACGCCTCGCGCGGCTCCCCGGCGGCGCGGCGGCGTAGGATCGGGGGCGTGTTCACCGGGATCGTCGAGGCGACCGGACGCGTCGTCGGGCTCGCGAGGAGGGAAGGCGGCGCCGTCCTGACCCTGGATCGGCCGGAGGCCTGGACCGACCTGGCGACGGGGGAGAGCGTCTCGGTCTCGGGGGTCTGCCTGACCGTGCTTCCCCCGGGCGGGGGCCGGACGGTCGCCTTCGACCTCTCGTCGGAGACCCTCCGGCGGTCGACGCTGGGCGGCCTCTCGCCGGGCGCGCGCGTGAACCTCGAGAGGGCGATGCGGGCGGACGGCCGGTTCGGGGGGCACATCGTCGCGGGCCACGTGGACGCCGCGTCCCGCGTGGAGGCCGTCCTCCCCTCGGGGGAGTTCTGGACCCTGCGCTTCTCCCTCGACGCCGCTTTCTCGCGGTACGTCGTCGAGAAGGGGTCGGTCGCCGTCGACGGCGTCTCGCTGACGGTCGCCGCGCTCGGCGAACGGACCTTCGACGTCGCCGTCATCCCGCACACCCTCTCGTCGACCACGCTCGGGGAGCGGCGGCCGGGGGACCGGGTGAACGTGGAGGTGGACGTGCTCGGGAAGTACGTCGAGCGGCTCCTGGCGGCCCGGAGCCCGCGCGGGGAGGGGGGGAGCGACGATCGGCTCCTCGGCCTCCTCTCGACCGGCGGATGACGGGCCCCCGGGGGGGCGCCTACGTCCACGTCCCGTTCTGCGCCCACCGCTGCGCCTACTGCTCGTTCGTCGCTCAGGCCGGCCTCGAGGGGGAGGAGGCCTACTTCGACGCGGTCGCCGTCGAGGCGCTCCGCCGGGCGGGCGAGGTGCCCGGGCCCCTGGAGACCGTCTACTTCGGCGGCGGAACCCCCTCCTTCGTGCCGCCGGAGCGGCTCGGCCTCGTCCTCGCGGCGCTGCGGGACGCCTTCGGGATCTCGGGCGGCGCCGAGGTGACCGTCGAGGCGAACCCCGACGACCTCCGGGACGGGGCGCTCGAGGCCCTGCGCCGGACCGGGGCCTCGCGCCTGTCGATCGGGGTCCAGAGCCTCTCGGACGCCGAGCTCGCCCCGCTGGAGCGCCGGCACGACGCCGCGGCCGCCCGGGCGGCGCTGCGGCGGGCCGTCGGCGTCTTCCGGGACGTCTCGGCGGACCTGATGATCGGGATCCCCGGGCAGACGCGCGAGAGCCTCCGGGCGAGCCTCGAGGGCCTCCTCGAGGCGGGAGTCGCCCACGTGTCGGTCTACCTCCTGGAGATCGAGAAGGCGCCCCGCCTCGTGGCGCTCCGGAGGGAACGGCCGGAGCTCTTCGCCGACGACGACGAGGCGGCAGAGCGCTGGGAGCTGGTGGACGACGCGCTCGCCCGGGCGGGGCTGCCGCGGTACGAGGTCTCCAACTGGGCGGTGCCGGGGCGCGAGAGCCGCCACAACCGGAAGTACTGGACGCAGGAGCCGACGCTGGGCCTCGGCGTGGCCGCGCACTCCTTCGACGGGGCCGTTCGGCGAGCCAACACGGGCTCCCTCCCCGAATACCTCCGGCGGGTCGGCGCGGGCGCCGCTGCCGTCGTGTCGGAGGTCCGGCTGGGGCCGGCCGAGGCGGTGCGAGAGCGTGCGCTCCTCGGCCTCCGCCTGGCCGAGGGGATCGAGGAGGCCCTCTTCTCGGAAGCGTCCGCAACCGCCTCGCCGGGGGACCGGGCGCGCCTGGCCGACGCCGAGGCGGCTGGCCTGCTGGAGCGCGCTGCGGGCCGGGTCCGCCTCTCCCGCCGCGGCGTCCTCCTGTCGAGCGAGGTCTTCGCGGCTCTCCTCTGACGGGCACAGGGGAAGACCGCGCCGCCGGGTTCCCCGTGCGCCCCCTCCCACGCGGCCCGAGCCGGCCGGTCCCCGCGCGTCCGGTTATCCTGGGGCCCGGAGGTCACCCGATGAGAAGGACGCTCTTCGCCGCTGCCCTCGTCTTCGCTCTCCCCGCCCTGTCCGCTCCGCCGAAGGGAGCCCACTGGAAGAGCGAGATGACCGGGAGCGCCCTTCCGGCGCCCGTCTCGGTCGAGACGTGGGTGAAGGGCGCGAGCCTGAGGGCGGAGTCGAGGACGGCGGTCGGGACCTCGACCGTGATCGTCCGGGACGGGACGGCCTGGGTGACGACCGGCTCCCTGGCGCTCCGGATGCCCGCCGCGCAGCACCGTTCGGCGACGCCCCAGCCCGCCGACTACGTCCAGGACCTGGACGGCCTCCTGGCGTCGGCGACCCGGCTAGGGACGGAGAGCCTGGACGGGGAGGAGTGCGAGACCTGGAAGGTGACCCAGACGCGCGACGGGCGGACGGTCGAGTCGGTCCTCTGGCTCTCCCCGTCGCTCCGGTTCCCGAGGCAGGTCGAGGCGAAGACCGACCGGGGAGCGGTCCGGATCCGGAACCGCGAGATCGACGTGAAGGGGCCGGTCGACGACGCGGTCTTCGCGCCGGACGCGAAGGCGGCGTGGCAAGACCTTGGCGACGTCGTCCGGCAGCTCCAGGCGATGCCGGCACCTCGGGGGACGGCGGCCCCGGCGGCCAAGGCCCCGTCGGCGACCCCGGCCCCCGCGCCGGTTCCCTGAGCGGGGCCGGATCGGGCGGCGGGAACGGCCCGAGAAGGGCGGCCGTCTCCCCGGCCCGGCTCCGGCGGACTCGATCCGCCTAGGCGGCCGCTTTCTCGATCCGCATCCCGTAGAAGGAGCGGTAGACGAAGTAGAGGGAGACCGCGAAGAAGGCCGCCGCCAGCGCGACGCTGACCCCCCGCGAGAGCTCGATCGCCAGCTCGACGGCGAGGAGGCCGAAGAGCGTCGTGAACTTGATGATCGGGTTCATGGCCACCGAGGAGGTGTCCTTGAAGGGATCCCCGACGGTGTCGCCGACGACCGTGGCGTCGTGGAGCGCCGAGCCCTTCTCCTTCAGCTCGACCTCGACCAGCTTCTTGGCGTTGTCCCAGGCGCCGCCGGCGTTCGCCATGAAGATCGCCTGGAAGAGGCCGAAGACGGCGATCGAGACGAGGTAGCCGATGAAGAAGAACGGCTCGAGGCACGCGAAGGCGAGCGTGGAGAAGAAGACCGTCAGGAAGATGTTGAACATCCCCTTCTGGGCGTAGGTCGTGCAGATCTCGACGACCTTCTTCGAGTCCTCGACCGAGGCCTTCTCGACGGTGGAGTCGAGCCGGATGTTCCGCTTGATGAACTCGACCGCGCGGTAGGCGCCGGTCGAGACCGCCTGGGTCGAGGCCCCGGTGAACCAGTAGATGACCGCGCCGCCGACGATCAGCCCCAGCAGGAACGGCGGGTGCAGGATCGAGAGGCGGTCGATCTGGGTCGTCAGCCCGTTGGTGAGGAGGACGATGATCGAGAAGATCATCGTGGTGGCGCCGACGACGGCGGTTCCGATCAGGACGGGCTTGGCGGTGGCCTTGAAGGTGTTCCCGGCGCCGTCGTTCTCCTCGAGGAAGTGCTTGGCCTTCTCGAAGTCGACGTCGAAGCCGAAGTCCCGCTTGACCTCCTCCTTCACGTTCGGGACCGACTCGATCACGGACAGCTCGTAGACCGACTGGGCGTTGTCGGTGACCGGCCCGTACGAGTCGACGGCGATCGTCACCGGGCCCATCCCCAGGAAGCCGAACGCCACGAGGCCGAAAGCGAAGACCGCCGGGGCGACCATGACGCTCGCCAGGCCGGCGAGGCTGACGAAGTAGGCCGCCGCCATCAGGGCGACGATCGAGATCCCCATCCAGTAGGCCGAGAAGTTCCCCGCGGTCAGGCCCGCGAGGACGTTCAGGGAGGCGCCCCCCTCGCGCGACGCCGTCACGATCTCGCGGACGTGCCGGGAGGTCGTCGAGGTGAAGACCTTCACCAGCTCCGGGATGATCGCGCCCGCCAGGGTGCCGCACGTGATGATCGTGGCCAGCTTCCACCAGAGCGTCCCGTCGCCGAGCTCGGGGATCAGGAGGTGGGAGACGAGGTAGGTCAGGGCGACGGAGACGAGCGAGGTGATCCAGACGAGCGAGGTCAGGGGCGCCTCGAAGTTCATCTTGTCGGCCGCGCGGTACCGGGCGGCGGCGACCGCCTCGTTGATCCAGTACGAGGCGACGCTGGCGACGATCATCATGATGCGCATGACGAAGAGCCAGACGAGGAGCTTGACCTGGACGACCGGGTCCTTGACGGCGAGGAGGATGAAGGAGATGAGCGCCACGCCCGTGACGCCGTACGTCTCGAAGCCGTCCGCCGTGGGGCCCACCGAGTCGCCGGCGTTGTCGCCCGTGCAGTCGGCGATGACGCCCGGGTTGCGCGCGTCGTCCTCCTTGATCTTGAAGACGATCTTCATCAGGTCCGAGCCGATGTCGGCGATCTTGGTGAAGATGCCGCCCGCGATCCTCAGGGCCGAGGCGCCCAGCGACTCGCCGATGGCGAACCCGATGAAGCAGGGACCGGCGAGGTTGGCCGGGACGAAGAGGAGGATCGCCAGCATCAGGATCAGCTCGGTGGAGATGAGCATCGTCCCGATGGACATCCCCGCCGCGAGGGGGATGGCGTAGGTGGGGAAGGGCTTGCCGCCCAGGCTCGCGAAGGCGGTCCGGGAGTTGGCGAACGTGTTGATCCGGATCCCGAACCACGCCACCCCGTAGCTGCCGGCGATCCCGACGAGGCTCGCCAGGAGGATCACGACCACCTTGTAGAGCTCCATGTGGCGCAGGAGCCCGAAGTAGACGGCGATGATCGTGCCGATGAAGAGCTCGAGGACGAGGATGAACTTGCCCTGGGTGACCAGGTACGTCTTGCAGGTCTCGTAGATCAGCTCGGAGACGTCCCGCATGGCGCGGTGGACCGGCAGCCGCTTCAGCCGCCCGTACATCACCAGCCCGAACGCCAGCCCCCCGAGGCAGACCAGGATGCCCAGCATGAGGAGGTTTCGCCCCGTCATCCCGAGGAAGGAGACCGACGACAGGTCCGGCAGGACGAGCTGCGACTCGTCCGCGAGGGCCGGCGAGGCCGGGATCCCGGCCGCCAGGGCGAGCAGCCCGGCGAGGAGGGGACGGCGGGGGGCGCGGGCGGCCGGGCGGCGGCCCAGGGTGGTCGAGGCGGAGCGGGAGAGCGATCTCACGGCGAGTTCCTTCCTCGGGTCGTTTCGGTGTCCGGGGCCGCGCGGGTGCCCCGCGAGTCGTCCAGGGGGGGGAGCGGAACGCGAGACGTCCCCGGCCGGTCGGCCGGGGACGTCAGAACATCCCACAGGTTCCCCGGGCGCGCAAGCCCGGGAGGGCGGGCTACGGGGTCGCCGGGGCGGCGGAAGGCGTCGTCGGGTCGACGTAGTCCATGACGATCCCGATGTTCTTCGCGCCGTTGTTCCGGACCTGGTCCATGACGCCCATCGCCTCGCCGTAGTTGACCGAGTCCTCGACGGAGAAGAAGACGACCTTCGACCCCCGGTTCCGCAGGATCTCCGAGAGGCGGACCGGGAGGTTCTGTATCTCGATCCGCTCCTTGTTGAGGTAGACGTGCCGGTCCGCGGTCATCGTCACCACGATCTGGTCCGCCTGCTGCTGGATCGGCTGGTCGACCTGCGCCTTCGGCGGAACCTGGACGTCGTAGCCCATCTGCAAGAGGGGCTGGACGACCATGAAGATGATCAGGAGGACCAGGACCACGTCGACGAGCGGGGTGACGTTGATCTCCGACCTCGGCCCTTCGCCGCCTCCGACGTCCATTCCCATCGGCGTATCTCCTCAGGCGCGCGGCGCCGTGCCGTTCGGCCGCGCCGCTGTCGCGAATTCCGTCCGCGCGGTCACTTCTGGCCCCGCTTCTCGGTGATCAGGCCGACCTTCTCGTACCCGCCTTCCTTGACGAAGCGCATCACCTTCTTGACGTCGCCGTAGGTCAGCCGGTTGTCGGCCTTGATGATGACGTCCTTGGCGGGGTTGCGCTCGTACTGCTCCTTGATCTTGGCCTGGAAGTCGCGGTCGGGGTACCACTTCGTGTCGATGAAGATGTTCTTGTCGACCTCGACCGAGATGAGGAGCTCGTTCTGGCTCTCGGGCTTCTTCTCCGGCCGTTCGGTCTGCGGGAGGAGCACCGGCCGGCCCTTCTGGAGCATCGGCGTGACGACCATGAAGATGATCAGAAGGACGAGGCAGACGTCCACGAGCGGCGTGACGTTGATCTCGCTCTTCACGCTCTGGCGGCCGCCGTACTGGTCCATGCCCATGAGAGGTCTCCTTCTCGATCCCGTCGCGTCAGCCCGGGTGCCGCCCGCGGCGCCCGGCGTCCGGCTGATGTGCGGCCCCCCCGGCGCCGGATGCCGGCGGGGAGCCGGGGCCCGGCCGTCCCCCCCGCCCGGCGGGGGAGGGGAGCGACCGGCCGTGCTTCGTCACGCCGCGCGAGCGGCCTGGCGCTTGATGAAGTAGTCGACCAGCTCGGAGGCCGAGTTGGACATCTCGACCTGGAACCGCTCGATCTTGTTCAGGAAGTAGTTGTAGAGCCAGACGGCCGGGATGGCGACGAAGAGGCCGATGGCCGTGCCGACGAGGGCCTCGGCGATACCGGCCGAGACCGACCCGAGGCCGCCGGCGCCGGAGGCCGCCATGCCGCGGAACGCGTTGATGATGCCGATGACCGTCGCGAGGAGGCCGATGAAGGGGGCCGTCGTCGCGATGGTGGCGAGGCCGCCGAGGCCGCGCTTCATCTCGGCCGTGGTCATCATCGTGGCGCGCTGGATCGCCCGCTCCGCCGCCGCGACGACGTCGTGGCCGGAGATCGAGCCGCCGTGCGCCTCGTAGGCGAACTCGAGGAGGCCCGCCGAGACGACCTTGCCGACGTGGCTGAACTTGTACTTCTTGGAGAGGTCGATCGCCTCCTTCAGCTTCTCCTGCTTCAGGAGCGGCGCGATCTCGAGGGCGAAGCGGACGGACTGCTTCTTCGCCTTCCCGAAGTTCCACCAGCGCTCGATGGAGAGGCCGAGGGAGTAGACGGACATGAAGGCGAGCAGGACCGTGATCACCTTCACCAGGGGGGTCATCGTGGCCCAGATGGCGCCGACTGTGAATTCCATGGGGCGACTTCCTCCTTATCGCTTTCTTCGACTGTCTCGTGGCCGCTCGCGGTCGATGGGAACCCGGCTCGCTCCGCGCGCTACTGCAGCTTGAACGTGACCGTGACCGTCAGGTAGACCGGGACGGGGCGCCCGTTGAACGTGGCGGCCTTGTACCGCCACTGCGACACGGCGCGCATCGCCGCGTTGTCCAGCAGGGGGTTGATGCCCCGGAGGATCCTCACCGAGTCGACGTTCCCCTCCTTGGTGATGATCGCCTCGAGGATCACGATTCCCTGCATCCGGGCCTTGCGCGCCGCCTCGGGGTACTGCGGCTGGACGCGCGAGATCTCGACGGGCTCCTTGACCTCGCCGCCGACCCGCATCGGCTCCTCGATCTCGGTCTGCCCGCCGAGGACGCCCCCCGGGACGCCGCCGAGGACTCCGCCGACCGTTCCGCCCGGCACGCCGCCCTCGACGCCGCCCTCGACGCCGCCCTCGCCGCCCGAGTCGTCGACCGGGGCTTCCGTGGGGGGCGGCAGGACGTCCGGGACGACGATCGGCGCCGCCAGCGACGTCTGCTTCACGGGCTCCACCTTCGGGGCCGCCTTCGGGGCGGCGGCCTTCGGCGGCGGCGGTGGCGGCGGCGGCGGCGGGGCCGCGGCCGCGTAGAACGTCACCGGGATCGGCGGCTCGGGGATGTCCTCGATGTACCACATCGAGGCCGCCAGGGCCGTCCCGATCACCAGGGCGTGGACGAGGATCGACACCGGCACGGAGAGCCAGCGCTTGGCGCTCTGCTTCTGGTGGGCCGATTCGATGAGCGAGGTCTCGAACATGGTCGTCTCCGGCGGGGCGCTACAGCGCCTCGAGCGGGTTCTTGGCGGCGGCCTCCTCGCGCTGCTTCTGGAGGGCACGCGCCCGCGCCTCGAGGGCCTTCTTCTGCCACTGGTCGGCCTGAGCCAAGAGCTCGGCCTTCTTCGCTTCGTCGGCCTCCAGCTTGGCGTACTCGCGGTACATCAGGTTGATGTAGACCATCGCCTCGAAGTAGTCGACCTTCAGCTCGCTGGCCTTCTGCAGGGCCTGCATGCCGGCGTCGACGAGAACCCGGCGCGCCTCGGGAGTCATCTCCTCCTCCGGCGTGTTCCGCGCCTTCTCCCAGTACGTGACGCCCATCGTGTAGAAGACCTCGGCGTTCGTCGGCTCGAGCTCCGAGCGCTTCTTCTGCCAGACCATCGACTGCTCGAAGTCGCCCTTCTTGGCGTAGAGCATGGCGATGGTCTGGACGGCCTGGGTGTCCGACGGGTGGTTCTGGTTCCAGTCCTTGAAGTACTGGATCGCGTCGTCGAACATCTGGGCGTTCATGTACGTCGTGACCAGGTACTTGGCGGCCTTGTCGTCGTCCGGCCTCGCCGCCAGGTACGTCTTGAAGTGCTTGATGGCGTTCTCGAGCGCGCGCTTGTCCTTCTCGTGCGTGGACCCGGGGTTGTAGAGGGCCATGTTCCCCATCGCCACGAACTTGTGGAGGCGGACCTCCTCGGGGTCGAGGGTCTGCGCCTCCTCGTACTTCTTCAGCGCGTCCTCGTAGAGCTGCTCCTTGAAGTAGGCGTTCCCCTCCCGGATCAGCTGCTTGGACTTGAACTTGTTGCAGCCCGAGACCGCGACGGACAGGGCCAGGAGGACCGCGAACCGGGCCCAACGGCCCCGGGCGGTCGCCGCCCGTCCCCGCCCCGACTCGACTGTGGCCGTCATCACGCGCACTCCTTTCGAGGCCATCCTCACCTTGGAGACGTAGATCCGTCAATGAGCCGTTCGGTTCCCGAAAGTGCTGCGACCGTCCCGCCCGGACCCGGACGGCGGCGGGTCTCCCTCGTGTGCGGGAGCAGGATCACGGGGCTCCCGCCGCACGGGGGGCGGCCGGGCCGGGGGCCACGACGCCGCCCGAGACGACCAGCTTCAGGCCCTCCTCGATGGAGAGGCCCGGGTCCTCGAGCTCTCCTGCGGGGACCACGAGGACGAAGCCGCTGGTCGGGTTGATGGCCGCCGGGACGAAGACGGTCGCCATCCTCTGCTGGGACGGGCCGATACCGTCTCCCGTGACGAACGCCAAGGCCCACGAGCCCTTCTTCGGAAATTCCACCAACACCACTCGCCGGAATGCCTCGCGTCCCCCCGGCGAAACAGCCTCTACCAGCTGCTTGACGGCCGTGTAGACCGTCCGAACGACCGGAAGATTCTCAAGGAGCCGGTCGAAAACCGCAAGAAGTTTCTTCCCGGCGAAGTTCGCCGAGAGGAGCCCGGTGAGGTAGACCACGGCGAGGGTGAGGAGCAGGCCGAGGCCGGGGATCTCCCGTCCCACCAGGAAGCGCGCCGCGGGCCGGGCGGTCCCGTCCACCAGCTCGAAGAGGAACCGGACGACGACCGCCGTCACCACCACCGGAACGAGGACGAGGAGGCCGGCCGTCAGGTGTCGCCGGATCCGAAGCTGCATCTGGGCGGCGGGATTCTACGGGGAGCCGGGCCGGAAGAACAGGACGGTGACGAGGCCGAACAGCGGGAGGAGCACGAGGGCGGCGAAGCCCATGTAGCCGAAGAAGCTCGGCATCCGCACCCCCCGGCGCTCGGCGATCCCCCGGACGAGGAAGTTCGGCCCGTTGCCGATGTACGTCATGGCGCCGAAGAGGACGGCGCCGGCCGAGACGGCGGCCAGCGCCTCCGCGGGCGCGCCCGCCACCTCCGGGCGACCCAGCCCCTGCGCCAGGGCCAGGAAGGCCGCGTAGGTGGGGGCGTTGTCGAGGAAGGAGGAGAGGGCGCCGGTGGCCCAGAAGAACTGCCACGGCTCGGTCACGCCCAGCGTCGGCGCCCGCTCGGAGAGGATGGCCAGCGCCGGCTCCATCGCGACGAAGATGCCGGCGAACAGGGCCGCCACCTCCAGGATCGGGCCCCACGAGTACCGCGTCTCGCTCCTGAGCCCCCGCGGGGTGACGACGAAGGAGAGCGCCGCCAGGGAGACGTAGGCGCCTTCCCGGAAGGGGGAGCGGAGGAGGGCCGTCGCCGCCACGACCGCGGCGAGGAGCAGGAGGTTCCCGCCGCCCCGCAGGCGGAGCGGCTCGCGCTCCATGGCGTCCTGCAGGCGGGCGGCCATCGGCTCCCGCCGGTAGTGCCAGGAGTCGACGGCGACGTAGACGAGGAGCAGGGCGCCGACGACGAGGACCCAGATCGGGAAGAGGCGGAGCGTCCAGAGGAACGGCACGCCCCGGAGGTAGCCGATGAACAGCGGCGGGTCGCCCAGGGGCGTCAGGAGGCCGCCGGCGTTGGAGACGAGGAGGATGAAGAAGCAGACCGAGTGGACCGACCGCGTCCGCTCGGCGTTCGTCGACAGGAGCGGGCGGATCGTCAGCATCGAGGCCCCGGTCGTCCCGATGAAGGACGCCAGCGCCGCGCCGAGGAGGAGGATCCCGGCGTTCGTCAGCGGCGTGGCGCGGAGGTCCCCGTCCAGGACGATGCCCGAGCTGACGACGTAAAGGGCCCCCAGCATCAGGATGAAGGAGCCGTACTCGTGCAGGACCGCCCCGAGCGTCGCGGGCTCGTGGGCGAGGAGACGGACGAGGACGGGCGCGGAGCACGCGGCCGCGACGGCCGCCTGGAACCAGAGCCGCTCCCAGAGCCGGGGGAGCGCGAGGGGGAAGACGGCGATGGCCAGGAGGAGGAGGGCGAACGGGACGGCCCACCCGAGAGGTGTCATCGGCCGGGGAGGATAGCCTCACCCGTAGAATCCGGTCGTGACGAACGCGACCTGCCGACGCCCTGCCGTGGCGGCCCTCCTGGCCGCCCTCTTGGTCCCCCCGGCCGCCCCGACCGGGGCGGCCGAGACGAAGCCGACCCCCGTGGGTCCCCTGAGGCCGCTGGTCCGCAGCGTCGACGTGACCGTCACGAACATCGACGTCGTCGTGACCGACTCGAAGGGGAACCGGGTGACGGGCCTCCGGAAGGAGGACTTCGAGGTGGTCGAGGACGGCGCCAAGCAGCCCGTGACGAACTTCTACGCGGTCGAGGGGGGGGCCCTGACCGTGATCGGCGACGAGCCGGTCCCCCCGGCCCCCACGCCCGTCCCGATGGCGCCGCCCGCTTCCCCCCCCGCCGAGGCGCCCGCCTCCGCCCAGAAGACCTGGATCGTGATCTTCGTCGACAACCTGAACCTGACGCCCTTCAACCGGAACCGGATCCTGAAGAACGTCCAGGGCTGGGTCCGGGGGTCGGTGAAGGGGAACGTCGAGGCGATGGTCGTGACGTGGGACCGGTCGCTGAAGGTGCGGCGGAAGTTCACGAACGACGGCCGCGACGTGGCCGACGTCCTCGGGCAGCTGGAAGAGGTCTCCGCCCTCCGGGTGGCGACCCTCTCCGAGCGCAAGGACCTGCTCCAGGCCATCGACGACTCCGTCTCCGAGGAGCAGGCGGTGGGCAAGGCCCGCCAGTACGCCCTCTCGCTGAAGAACGACCTGGAGTTCACGCTCGACGCCCTCCGGTCCACGATCAACCAGCTGGCCGGTATCGAGGGGAGGAAGATCCTCCTGCACGTCTCCGAGGGGCTCCCGCAGTCGCCGGGGGCCGAGCTCTGGAAGTACATCCAGGACCGCTTCCGCTCGATGTCGACGCCCACCCAGGGGTTCGAGTTCGACCGGACGACCGGCTACATCGGGATCGTCCAGGCGGCCAACGCCGCCGGCGTGACGATCTACGGGATCGACGCCTCCGGCCTGACCGTGGACTCGGGCGTCACGGCCGAGAGCCGGGCCACCACCGCCCGGGTCGACAGCTTCGTCGAGCGGACGAACCTGCAGTCGATGATCTCGCTCCTGTCGGAGGAGACGGGCGGGCAGGCGATCCTGAACAAGAACGACGTGACCCTCGCGCTGAAGGAGATCGAGAAGGACTACACGTCGTACTACTCGATCGGCTACCGGAGCCTCCGGCCCGGCGTCGACCGCCCCCACAAGGTCGAGGTCACGGTGAAGCGCAAGGGCCTCAAGGCCCGGGCCCGGCGGAGCTACCTCGAGAAGAGCCCGGAGACCCGCGTCCAGGAGGCGACGATCTCGGCCCTCTACTTTCCGCGGGACGACAACCCGCTCGCCGTCGGCGTGGAGATCGGCACGCCGGTGCCCGCCGACCGCCAGAACTACATCGTCCCGATGACGATCCGCGTCCCGTACGCCCGGATCACGCTCCTCCCCGAGGGGGCCAAGGCCCGCGGCCGGCTCATCTTCTACTTCATGGTCCTCGACGCGGCGGGCAAGACCTCCGACCTGGCCACGCAGCCGGCGCCCATCGAGGTCGACGCCGCCAAGCTCGAGTCGCTGGCGCGGAAGGACTACGTCTACGACGTGAAGCTCGTCATGATCCCCGGCGGCCAGCGGATCTCGCTGGCGGTGAGGGACGAGGTGACGAACACGGTCAGCTACCAGCAGCGCAGCATCTTCATCTCCGCCCTGGGGCCAGAGTCCAGAGGCTCCAAGGCGCGCTGAGGGGGCGTGGACCGGCGGCTCGTCCTGTTCGCCCGCGAGCCGGTCGCCGGCCGCGTGAAGACGCGGCTCGCCCTCTCGATCGGGGCCCCGGCGGCCTGCCGGCTCTACGGGGCGATGCTGGAGGACCTCGCCGGCCAGCTCCCGTCGCCCGCCGAGTGGCAGGCCGTTCTCGCGCACGACGGCGCGGCTCCGGGCCCCGTCCTCGGCCGGCTCTTCGGGACGGGATGGCTCGCCGTCCCGCAGGGCGGGGGAGGCCTCGGCGAGAGGCTCGTGCGGGTCCTCGACCGGAGCGCCGCGGAGGGGGCGCGGGCGACCGTCGTCGCCGGGAGCGACGCCCCGTCCCTGACCGCGGAGCGCGTCCGCGAGGCCTTCCGGGCGCTCGGGGAGGGGGGGGCGCGGGTCGCCCTCGCCCCCTCGCCGGACGGCGGTTACTCCCTGCTGGGGGCCACGCGCGAGGTCCCGGCCTCCGCGCTCCTCGGGGACGTCCGGTGGTCGACCCCCGACGCGCGAGGGGACACGGTCGCGGCCGCCCGGGAGCTCGGCATCCCCGTCGCCCTCCTCGACGAGGTCCCGGACGTGGACACGCGCGAGGACCTCGGCCGCCTGGCCGGGATCCTCGCGGAGGCCGGTCCCGGGCGCCGCACCCGGGCGGTGCTCGCCGAGCTGGAGAGGCCGTGAGAGTCGTCTCGCCGTCCGAGTCCCGCCGGCTGGACGCCGAGGCGATCGCGTCCGGGACGCCCGGGATCCTCCTTATGGAGCGGGCGGCGGCCGCCGTGGCGCGGGAGGTCGGGCGGCTCGCCCGCGCCCGGCCCGAGCGGGCCGAGGCCCTGACGGTCCTCTGCGGCGCCGGGAACAACGGGGGGGACGGGTTCGAGGCCGCCCGCCTCCTCCTGGAGGGGGGGTGGCCGGCCGGACGGCTGACCGTCCTCTTCCTCGGCCGGCAGGACCGGCTCCCCGAGGACGCGGCGGAGACCTTCCGGCGACTCTCCGCGCGCCACCCGGTGATCCCGGTCGTGGACGAGGCGGGGCTGGAGCCCCTGCGGCGCGCCAGCCTCGTCGTCGACGCGCTCTTCGGGACCGGGCTGACCCGTCCGCTCGAGGAGGGCAGCCTGGCGGCCCGCGCGGTCGGCGCGATCTCGACCGGGCGGGCCGCGGTGGTGGCGGTCGACGTCCCGTCCGGGCTGGACGGGGCCGTCTCCGGGATCCCGGGGCCCCACGTGAGGGCGGACGTCACGGTGACGTTCGGCTTCCCGAAGGCGGCGCACGTCCGGCTCCCGGCGGCCGGAGAGTGCGGCCGGATCGTCGTCGCCCCGATCGGGCTCCCCGGCGAAGAGGGGGGCGAGGGGCCCGAGGAGGGCGAAGCGGCGACGGCGGGGGACGTCGCGCGGCTCTTCCCGGGGCGGCCCGCCGCCTCGCACAAGGGGACGTTCGGGACCGTCCTCGTCGTCGGGGGAAGCACCGGCATGGCCGGGGCCCCGGCGCTGGCGGCACGAGCGGCCTTTCGCGCCGGAGCCGGGAAGGTGGTCGTCTCGGCGCCCGACGGCGTCCGGGCGATCGTCCACGGCCTCTGCCCCGAGGCGACGACGGCCGGCGAAGCAGAGGAGCCCGACGGGTATTCGGCGCTCGCGGTGGGCCCGGGTCTCGGGCGGGACGCCGCGGCCGTCCGGCGGTTCTCCGCGGCGCTCGGGGCGGCGGTGCCCGCGGCCTTCGACGCCGACGCCCTCAACCTCGTCGGGACCGAGCCGGAGCGCTTCGGATCCCGTCCCGCCCCGACGGTCCTCACCCCCCACCCCGGCGAGGCCGCACGGCTCCTCGGGGTCGACACGAGGGCGATCTCCTCGGATCGGGAGGGGGCCGCGCGAGAGCTGGCCAAGAGGTCACGGGCCGTCGTCGTCCTGAAAGGGTTCCGGAGCCTCGTCGCCGGCCCCGACGGCCGCTCGACGGTCGTCCTCGCCGGGAACCCCGGGATGGCGACCGGTGGCACGGGCGACGTCCTGACCGGGGTCGTCGCCGCGTTCCTGGCCCGGGGCCTCGGGGCGCGGGAGGCGGCCTGGGCCGGCGCCTGGCTGCACGGGGCGGCAGGGGACCTCGCCGCGGAGCGGCTCGGGGCCGAGAGCCTCTGCGCCGGCGACGTCGCCGAAGCGCTTCCGGCGGCGTGGGGGCTTCTCAAGGAGGCGCGGCTCGCTTGAGCGCTCCGGCCTGGCCGCGCCGAGGGATCGAGGTCCTGTCTCCTGGCCCCCAGACGACGCGGAAGCTGGGGCTCGACCTGGCTGCGCTGACGGTTCCCGGGGACCTGGTCCTCCTGGACGGGGCTCTGGGCAGCGGCAAGACCGAGCTCGTGCGGGGCCTGGCGCAAGGGCTCGGGGCCGACCCCGACGAGGTCGCCTCTCCGACCTTCGCCCTCGTCCACGAGTACGGCCCCGCCGGGCGGCCTCCCCTCCTGGCCCACGCGGACCTCTACCGGCTCGGCGACGAGGCCTCCCGGCGGACCCTTCCGGAGCTCGGCATCGAGGAGCTGCGCCGGGCGGGCGCCGTCGTGGCCATCGAGTGGCCCCTGCCTCCGTTCACCGGCCTCCCCGCCTGGCGCGTGACCCTCACCGACCTGGGCTCCGACCGGCGGTCCGTCCGCCTCCGCTTCGCCTGACCCGCGCCCGGCGTCCGGCGGCGCCGTGAGCCGCCATCAAGGATCCGTCCGCTGGGGGGAGGGTCTGGGAGGGCCCGGCGTCTTGCCCGCGCGGCAGCGCGGGCGGGGGCCCTCCCAGGACATGTCAGAACGCGAAGGTCAACCCCCCCGTCACCTCGCCGCTCGTGTACCAGATCGAGTCGTCGTAGTAGTAGTCGTCGTCGTAGTGGCAGTGGTCCCACTCGTCGTCGCAGCCGTCGCCTTCGCCGATGTACGTGGCGTAGAACCGCCCGTCGATCCGGAGCCCGAAGTGCGGCGTGACCCAGATCTTCAGGCCGCCGCCGAGGTTCGAGGTGAACCGGGTGTCCCAGGAGGTCTCCCCCTGCGCCACCGACAGCTTCATCGCGGTCGCGCCCGCCCCGATGGTGAAGTAGGGGACGAACCGCCCCTTGGTGAAGTTGAAGACGCCGTTCACGGCGTAGTTCTGCATCTTCAGCTCGCCGACGGTCCGGGACGGCTCGAAGAGGGCGTCCCCGCCCGGGTACTTCACGTCCGGGGCGGCCCACGCACCCATGAACTCGACCCCGGCCCAGTTGTTGAACTGGTAGCCGATTCGCAGGCCGTAGACGGCGTCGGTGTCGACGTCGGCGTCGTAGTCGAAGACCGCGGTCGACCCGGACTCTAGGGTCCCCCCGAAGTACGCCCCGGCGAAGGGGGTGATCTCGATCGTCTCGGACCGGTCCTGCGCGGCGGCCGGGACCGCGAGGAGGAGGGCCGCGAGGGCCATGAGAAGGAGAGCCCGGGTCGGCGGCCGGGGGCAGGCGGAGCTGGTTCGCATCGTTTCCTCCGAAGGGCCCTGTCCTCGCAGGGGGACGGGCGGGCCCGAACACCCGTCGTCGCCAGGATTCAAGCAATCGGCGTTCCGGCGTCCGGATGCAGGGCGGGGCGGAACAGGGGAGGGTCAGTCGAACAGCCCCGGCGCCACCGTCGAGGCCAGGAGGGCGAGCGTCAGTCCGATCATGACGAGGGTCGTCCCCCAGGCGACGACGTTCCAGAAGCGCCCGTTGACGCGCTCTCCCATCAGGTCCGCCCGGTTGACCAGGAGGCACAGGAAGACGAGGACGAACGGCAACAGGATCCCGTTCGCCACCTGGGAGGCGAAGAGGACGGGGAAGAGGGGGAGCCTCGGGATGAGGATCAGCCCCGCCCCGACCCCGATCATCAGGGTGTAGAGCCCCAGGAACTGGGGCGCCTCGCTCCACCGCTTGTCCACGCCCACCTCGAAACCGAGGGCCTCGCAGACGGAGTAGGCGGTGGCGAGCGGCAGGATCGAGGCCGCGAAGAGCGAGGCGTTCGCGAGGCCCACGGCGAAGAGCGCGGAGGCCCACGGGCCCGCGAGCGGCTTGAGCGCCAGGGCCGCGTCCTCGGCGGTGTGGACCTGGACGCCGTGCAGGTGGAGCGTCGCCCCGCACGCGACGACGATGAAGAACGCGACCGCGGCGGCGAGCACGCAGCCGACGATGACGTCCCAGCGGGCGACGCGGTACTCGTCGGGGCCGATCCGCTTCTCCACGATCGAGGACTGGAGGTAGAACTGCATCCACGGGGCGATCGTCGTCCCGACGATCCCGATCACCATCAGGAGCCAGGCGGAGCCCGACTCGATGTGCGGCTCGAACGTCTGGCGGACCGCCTCGCTCCAGGAGGGGCGCGCGAAGAGGGCCGACACGACGTAGGTGAAGTAGACGGTGCAGGCGACGAGGAAGACCTTCTCGACCGACTTGTAGTTTCCCTTGACGACGATCCACCAGACCACGGCCGCGCCGAGCGGGACCGAGACCCAGCGGGGGACGCCGAACAGCTCCATCGCGGCGGCCCAGCCCGCGAACTCGGCCAGCGTGTTCCCCACGCCCGTCGCGAGCACCGCGAGGAGGAGGTAGAAGGTCGTCCTCAGGCCGAAGTTCTCGCGGATCAGCTCGCCGAGGCCCTTGCCCGTGACGGCCCCGAGCCGGGCCGACATCTCCTGGACCACGACGAGGGCGAGGGTCACCGGGACGAGGACCCACAGCAGCGAGTAGCCGAAGTGGGCGCCCGCCATCGAGTAGGTCGCGATGCCGCCCGCGTCGTTGTCGACGTTGGCCGTGATGATCCCCGGCCCGACGATGGCGGCGAAGGCCGCCAGCCGGGCGCGCCACGTCGCGGCGGGGCGCGAAGCGCCGGGGGACACGACGCGCGAGAAGGACCCGGAGGGGGCGCGGACGCCGGTCAATGGAGCCTCCGCCGCTTCCGCCGGTGCGGCCGGAGCTGGCCGAAGACGTCGTCGACGGTGACGACGCCGACGAGGGCGCCTTCCGGGTCCACGACGGGGACCGCCAGCAGGTCGTACTTGGAGATCATGTCCGCGACCTCGTCCATCGTCGCGTCGGGGGGGACGCTCCTCACCGGCGACACGGCCCGGCGGGAGATCGGCTCGGAGTCCTCGGACGCGAGGAGCTCGTGGAGCGAGGCGACGCCCGTGAGGCGCTCGCGCTCGTCGAGGACGTAGACGTAGTAGAGGAACTCCGTGTCGCGCGCCGCGGCCCGGAGCCGCTCGATCGTCTCGCCGACCGTCGCGTGGGGCGGCGCGGTGACGAAGCTGGCGCCCATGAGCGCCCCGGCTGTGTCCTCCTCGTGGACGAGGAGCTCGGAGACCTCCTCGGCCGCCTCGCTCTCCATCCCCTCCACGAGGTCCCGCGCCTGGCTCCCGTCGAGGTCGCGCAGGACCTCGGCGGCCTCGTCCGGAGCCATCTGCTCGAGGATGTCCGAGGCGGTCTCCTTGGGCAGCGTCTCGATCAGCTCGGCCTGGATCTCCGGCTCGAGCTCGTGGAGGGTCTCGGCCGCCATCTCCAGGTTGAGCCGGCGGAAGACCTGGGTCCGCTCCTGCGGCGAGACCTGGCCGATCAGCTCGGCGATGTCGGCGGGGTGGAGGCGCGCGAGCTTCTCGTGCGGGAGGGTCGTCTCGAGCCGGTCGAGCGAGGGGTGGAGCGGCTGCATGGAGTCCCACGGGATGAGGCGCGGGGGGAGGGAGGCGTCCGAGATCCGTCCGCCGCTCGGCGTCACCCGCGCGCCGAAGACCCGCCGGACGATCCCGCGCACGCCCACGTCGGCGGCCGTCAGGACGAGCTCCCCCGCGACGAGGTCGAGCTTGAGGTCGTTGACGCGGACGACCTTGACGCCGTTGATGTCGACGATCTGCCGGTCGAGGAGGTGGCGGGCCAGGAAGATCTCGTCCGGGGCCGGCGCGCGGTGGATCAGGTCCTCGCGGGAGAGGCGCGTGCGGACGTTGCCCCGCTGGAAGATGGCGACGTCCTCCCACGGGAGGACGAAGTCGCCCAGCTTGTCCCGCAGGAGGAGCCCGGTGATCCTCGGGAACGGGCTCCGTTCCCCCGTCGCCACGACGAAGTCCCGGATCCGCCCCACGGGGCGGCGCGCCACGTCGAGGACCCGCTCGCCGAGGAACTCGGACACGAAGTAGCCCGGGTGGGTCGCGAGCGCCGGCGCGGGGGCGGCGGCGAAGGGCGCGGGGTGCGGCGGCACGGCGCCATTGTGGGGACCCGGCTGCCGGGGCGTCAAACCGACGATCCGGGTAAAGTGCGTTCCGTGAGCCCTGGCCGAGGCCCGCTTCCCGAGCTGCCCGCGAGCGTGCCGCTCGTCGTGGTGACGCGAGGCGGACGGGTGGAGTCGGTCCACCGCGGCTCCGTCGTCGTCTCGGCGGCGGACGGCCGGGTCCTGGCTGCGGCGGGCGACCCCCTCCGGCCGACGCTCCTCAGGTCGTCGGCCAAGCCGTTCCAGCTCGTCCCGTTCCTGGCCGCCGGGGGGGAGCGGAGGTTCCGGCTGACGACCCGCGAGCTCGCGGTGGCGGCCGCCTCGCACGGCGGGGAGCCGTTCCACGTCGAGACGGTCCGCGGGATGCTCGACCGGGGCGGCTTCGCCGCGGGGGACCTGCACTGCGGGGCCCACGCGCCGATGCACGAGCCGTCCGCGCGCGCCCTGGTCCTGCGCCGGGAAGAGCCGGGGCCCCTCCACAACAACTGCTCCGGAAAGCACGCGGCGATGCTCCTGGCCTGCCGGCAGCACGGTCTGCCGCCGGAGGGCTACTGGCGGCCGGACCATCCCTGGCAGGAGAGGATCCGGGCCTACCTCGGCCTCGTCGCGGGCGTGGCGCCCGAGCGGATCCCGATCGCCGTGGACGGCTGCTCGGTGCCCGTCTTCGAGCTCCCCCTCCACCGCCTGGCCACGGCTTACGCGCGGCTCTTCGCCCCCCGCCTGCCGGGGGAGTCCGCGGCCGAGGCCCGCGCCCGCGCGAGGGTTCGCCAGGCCATGACCGAAGCGCCCGAGATGGTCGCCGGGTCCGGCCGGTTCACGACCGCCGTGATGAGGGAGTTCGGCGGCCGCCTGGTCGCCAAGGAGGGGGCCGAGGGGGTCTACGCGATGGGCGTGGCGCCCGGCGCCGGGTCCCGCCGTCCTCTCGCCCTCGGGGTCGCCCTGAAGATCGAGGACGGGGCCGAGCGGGGGAGGGACGCGGTCTCGGTCGAGGTCCTCGAGCAGCTGGGGCTGGCCTCCGGCGCCCGCCTCGCGCGGCTGGAGCGACGCGCCCGGCGCGCGGTCAAGAACGTCCGGGGCGACGTGGTGGGGGCGGTCCGCCCGGTCTTCCGCCTCGGACGCTTCGACCTGGAGGCCCCGGCGGGGAGAGCGGGGCGGCGGTGAGGCGGTGAGGTCGATCCGCGTCTCGAAGGGGGTGCAGGGGGCGGTGCTCGCCGCCTACACGACGGGCATCCTCGTCGCGACGCTCCTGCTCTCCTCGGGCCGCGCGGCCCGGACCAACCTCGCCCCTTTCGAGGACCTCGGGCGCCTGGCCGTCCGGGCGCGCCGGGGGGACCTCCTGTCTGAGCCGTTCCTGCTCGGCGTGGCGGGCATCGCGGGCAACCTCGTCCTCTTCGCGCCCTGGGCGTTCCTGGCCTGGAAGTTCCTCGACGGCGCGGACCGCTCGACGCTGAGGACGCACGTCGACGTCCTCCTCTTCGGCGTCCTCCTCAGCGTCGGCGTGGAGGCCGTGCAGCTCTTCCTCCCGACCCGCGCGGCGGACGTGAACGACGTCTTCTGGAACGTCCTCGGGACGGTCGTCGGCGCGCTCCTGGCCCACGTCGGCCGCGACCTGAAGCTGGAGTGGGAATGAGAGGCCGAACGTCTAGAATCCCGCCCCGGGCCGGAGTGGCGGAACGGCAGACGCAGGGGACTCAAAATCCCCCGTCCCTCGGGACGTGAGGGTTCGAATCCCTCCTCCGGCACCAGCGGGGCCCCGCGCCGTCCCCCGGGTCCGCGCGGTCGATTGACCCCGGGAAGCGGTCGTCCTATCCTGACGGTCCCAACAGCCGAGGGAGGAGTCCGGTGTCGTTCAAGGTCGGAGACAAGCTCGTCTACCCGAACCACGGGGTGGGCGTCGTCGAGCAGATCCAGGAGACGCTCCTCGACGGCACGGCACACCCCTGCTATCAGCTCCGGCTCCTCGGGAACAACTCCCGCGTGACGGTGCCCGTGGACAACTCGGAACGCGTCGGGCTCCGGCCGCTGATCCCGCCCCGGGAGGTCGGCGACGTCTTCCGCGTCCTCGAGGAGGGGATCGTCCACCCGTCGGCGGACTGGAAGGGCCGCTACAAGCAGAACCTCGACAAGATGAAGTCCGGGCGGCTCGCCGAGATCGCCGACGTCCTGAAGAACCTCTCCTGGGTGCAGAAGCAGAAGTCCCTCTCGTTCCGCGAGAAGAAGATGTACGACCGGGCCCGGTACCTCATCATCTCCGAGATCGCGCAGATCAACGGGGTGTCCGAGACCGTCGTGGAGGGCGAGGTCGACCGTGCCCTGTCGCGGGCGGTCTCGAGGCAGAGGACGACCTCCCGGGATCATTGAGTTTCCTGGGAGGGCCCCCGCCACGCTGCCGCGTGGCTGGACGCCGGGCCCTCCCAGACCCTCCCCCCAGCGAGCGGAGTACTGTGTGGGAGGGCCCCCGCCACGCTGCCGCGTGGCTGGACGCCTTTGCAGGTCGCTCGTCGTGGCGCGAGCGGGGGAGCGGGGATCGGGGGGATTCCGGGACCGGGGGGCGATGCTCGGGGGGCGGATCCCGTATAGTCCCGTCAGGATGCTGCGCCGTCTCGTCCTCGCGGGGCTCGTCGCCGCCCTGCTCCCCTCCGCCGCCCTGGCGGCCGTCGCGCGCACCGAGGCCACGGTGGAAGGCCTCACGGTGGCCCTCGACCTGGAGCGCCGCGCCCGGGCCGCCGAGGTGGAGGAGCTGGACGCCGCCAGCGCCCAGATCGTCCGCGCCCAGGACACGGCCGCCTCCCGTCGCTCCCGCCTCCTGCAGCTGGCCCGCGACCCGCAGACGGAGGTCGACACCCTGCTCGACGCCGAGGATTCGCTGACGGAGGCCGAGGCGCTGGTGCGCGCCGCGCAGGACCGGCGCCGGGCCGCCGCCTCCCGCCTGGTCGAGAGGGGACGGCGGATCGCGTTCCTCCTGGAGGAGATCGCCCGCAGGAGGGCCGGCGGGAGGGCGGCGAGCGACCCGGTGACGGGCCGCTGGGAGGTCCGGATCAACCCCGGGGACCGGAAGGGGTCGATGCGCCTGAACCTGGACGGGACGATCGTCTCCGGCGACTACGTCCTCGACGGGGGGTTCCGGGGCTCCGTGCGGGGCACCTTCGTCTCGGAGAAGCTGACGCTGCAGCGGATCGACTCCGAGCGGGGCTACGACGCGAACTTCTACGGCCAGCTCGTCGCCGCCCAGAGGCGCCTTGCGGGAACCTGGGAATCGACTACCATCGCACCCCTCGACGGTCCCGCCGGCGGGACGTGGGTGGCCACGCGGGAGCCGGACCAGGACGACACGGGGGGAGAGCGCCCTTGAAGCCCGAGCACGACGACCACCTTCCGCCGCCTCCCGGGGCCGGCGGCCAGAGCGAGAGCCGTCCGCGTCCGGCCTCGCCCGCGGCCCGGCCGTACGCGTGGGGGGACCGCGTCCTCTTCGCGGCCTGCGGCGCCCTCCTCGGTTTCGCCGCGGCATGGGGATACCTCGAGAAGGCGCGGCCGGCCGCACCGGCGACGGTGGCGGACCCGCACGACCACGCCCAGGAAGGCGGGGCCGCCCCGATGTCCCAGGACCCGGCCGTCAAGCAGAGGGTCCGCGAGATCGAGGCGGCGCTCGACGCAGCGCCGGACGACCGCGCGCTCCTGGTCCGTCTCGGAAACGCGGCGTTCGACGCCGACGAGCACCGGCTCGCCGTCCGGGCGTACGAGCGAGCGCTCGCCCTGAAGGGGGACGACGCCAACGTCCTCACCGACGTCGGCGTCAGCTACCGGAGCCTCGGGGACCTCGACAAGGCGCTGGCGAGCTTCGAGAAGGCGCTCCAGGTCGAGCCGGACCACTGGCAGGCGGTCTTCAACCAGGTCATCGTCTACGGGATCGACCGGGGGGACCGCAAGAAGGGGCTCGAGCTCCTCGACCGGCTGAAGAAGCTGAAGGGGAAGTTCCCGGAGATCCCGCCCCTGGACCAGCTCGAGGCCACCCTCGGAGCTGGCGGCTAGGGGCGGGGCTCCCCGGCCGTCCGGGACGGATCTCCGGGAGGCGGGCGTGGCGCAGCGGAGCGGGGACCTCTTCGGCGACCTCGGGTCCGACGAGGCTCTCCCGGCCCGCCGCCCCGAGGAGGGCCACCCGGCCGTGCCCGCGCCGCTGGCGGAGCGGATGCGCCCCTCTCGGCTCGAGGACCTCCTCGGGCCCGCGGAGGTCTTCGGGCCGGGCTCGTTCCTGGCGAAGGCGATCGCGGCCGACCGTGTCCCGTCTCTCGTCCTCTGGGGGCCGCCCGGCTCCGGCAAGACGACGCTAGCGCGGATCGTGGCCCGGAGCACGCGAGCGCGCTTCCTCGACTTCTCGGCCGTGACGGCCGGGGTGAAGGAGATCCGCGAGACGCTGGAGGAGGCCCGGAGGAGCCGGGCCCGGGGCGTCCGGACGATCCTCTTCGTCGACGAGATCCACCGGTTCAACCGGGCCCAGCAGGACGTCTTCCTCCCGTATGCCGAGTCCGGCGCCGTCACGCTCATCGGCGCCACGACCGAGAACCCGTCCTTCGAGCTGAACGGCGCCCTCCTGTCCCGGGTCCGGGTGGTCGTCCTCCCGGCTCTCCGCCCGGAAGACCTGGAGGCCCTCCTGGAGCGGGCCGCGGCGGACCCGGAACGGGGGCTCGGAGGGAAGGTCGTGCTGACGCCGGGGGCGCGGGCGTGGCTCGCCCGCTTCGCGGACGGGGACGCCCGGCGGGCTCTGACCGCGCTCGAGTCGGCGGCGGCGCACGAGGGGGAGGGGGCGTCGCTGACGCCCGAGCGGCTGGAAGAGCTGTTCGCCCGGAAGGTCCTCCTGTACGACAAGGCGGGCGAGGAGCACTACAACCTGATCTCCGCGCTCCACAAGTCCCTCCGCGACTCGGACGTGGACGCCTCCCTCTACTGGCTGGCGCGGATGCTAGAGGCCGGGGAGGACCCGCTCTACGTCGCCCGCCGCCTCGTCCGCTTCGCCTCCGAGGACGTCGGCCTGGCCGACCCCGAGGCGCTCCGCCGCGCCCTCGACGGCCGGGATGCCGTCCACTTCATCGGCCTCCCCGAGGGCGCGCTCGCCCTGGCGCAGGTGGTCGTCACGCTGGCGCTCGCGCCCAAGTCCAACGCGGTCTACCGGGCCTACGGCGCCGCGGTCGAGGACGTGAGGCGGCTCCCGAACGAGCCGCCGCCGCTCTCGATCCGCAACGCCCCCACGCCGCTGATGAAGCAGCTCGGGTACGGAGACGGGTACGTCTACGCACCGGAGACGGAGGAGGGGACCGCGGGTCTGCGCTGCCTGCCGGAGGCGCTGGGGGAGCCGTCCTACTACCGGCCGACCCGCGAGGGGCGCGAGGCCGCGCTCGCGGACCGGCTGGAGGCGATCCGGGCCCTCCGGGAGCGGCTGCGACGGGAGCGCGAGAAGGGGCGGTAATCTCCTGCCCGATGAGGGCACTCGCGTTCCCGCTCCTGCTGTCCACCCTCCTCGTCCTCCCGGGATCCCTTCGCGGCGCCGAGCCTCCCGCCCCCACGGGGCGCTGGCACGCGGCGCTCGTCCCGGTCCCCGGCGTGGAGGTGGGCTTCGTCCTCGACGTCTCCTCGAAGGGACGGCAGCTGTCGGCGTGGCTCGGCAACGGCGAGCACCGGACGCCGTTCACCTCGGCCACCTGGGACGGGGCGACCCTCGTCCTTGAGCTCGCGCACCTCGACGCGCGGCTCACCGTGCGTCCCGCCGGGGCCGGCCTCGAGGGGACGTACACGCGGACGACGAGCGCGGGGACCGTCGAGGTGCCGTTCCAGGCGCGGCGGACGCCCCCGGCAGAGCCGAGCCTCCCGCGCGGCGCGCCCGCGGTCGGCGGGGAGTGGGGGTTGACCATGGGGGAGGGGGAGAAGGCCTCCCGCCTCGTCGGGTCCTTCCGCCAGAGGGGCGCCCGTGTCGACGGGACGGTCCGGGAGTCGACCGGGGACTGGGGGCCTCTGCACGGGACGTGGGACGGCCGCGCCCTGGTCCTGACCGTGTTCGACGGCGTCCACGTCTACCGCCTGACCGGCGAGCTCCGGCCCGACGGCACCCTCGCCGGGGAGTTCCGCTCGCGCGCGAACCCCCCGGTCCCCTGGACCGGGAGGCGCCTCCGCGCGGGAGAGGACGAGGCCTTCGTCCCGGGCGGGGACTCGGTCGTCAGGGCGAAGGACCCGTCGGCCCCGTTCGTGTTCTCCCTGCCGGACGAGGACGGCCGGCTCGTCTCGTCGACGGACCCGGCCTTCGCGGGAAGGCCCATGGTCGTCTCGATCGGCGGGACCTGGTGCCCGAACTGCAACGACGAGGCGCCGCTCCTCGCGGAGCTCCACCGGCGGTACCGCGGGAAGGGCCTCTCGGTCGTCGGCCTCTCCTTCGAGTACACCGCCGACGCCGAGCGGAGCCGCCGGCAGGTGAAGCGCTTCCGGGAGAGGTACGCCCTCTCCTACCCGGTCCTCGTCGCCGGCTCCACCAAGGAAGCGCGGTCGTCCCCGGTGATCGCGCAGCTCGACGGCTTCGAGGGCTACCCGACGACCCTCTTCCTGGACCGCGGCCACCGCGTCGTGAAGGTCCACTCGGGCTTCGACGGGCCGGCCACCGGCGAGCGCTTCACCGCCCTGAAGAAGGAGTTCGAGAAGACGATCCGGACCCTCCTCGCCACGAAGCCCCGCTGACCTCCCGCCCCGCAGACCCGAAGGCCCGCTCGAGCGGGCCCTCCGCTCCGCCGCGGAGGGGGAGCCGCTCGAGCGGCGCGGGGGAACCCGGGCGGACCCGAGTTCCCCCGATCCACGTCAGACCTCTTCCCGCCGGTAGTTCGGGGCCTCCTTCGTGATCACCACGTCGTGGACGTGGCTCTCCTTCAGGCCGGCGGTCGTGATCCTAACGAAGCGGGCCTTGCGGCGAAGCTCGGAGAGGGATCGGGCGCCGACGAGGCCCATCCCCGCCCGGACGCCCCCCGTGATCTGGGTCAGGATCGTCGCCAGCGGCCCCTTGTACGGGACCATCCCCTCGATCCCCTCGGGGACCAGCTTCTTCGGCTCGTCGTCCGTGCTCTGGAAGTACCGGTCGGCCGAGCCCATCTTCATCGCGCCGATCGAGCCCATCCCCCGGTAGGCCTTGAACGTCCGGCCCTGGTAGAGGATGGTCTCGCCCGGCGCCTCGTCGGTCCCGGCGAAGAGGCTGCCGATCATCACCGCGTGCGCCCCGCTGGCCAGGGCCTTGGCGACGTCGCCCGAGAACTTCACGCCGCCGTCGGCCACGAGCGGCACCCGCGACTTCCCGGCCCCCTTGACGCACTCCTGGATGGCGTGGACCTGCGGGACTCCGACCCCGGTGACGACGCGCGTCGTGCAGATCGAGCCCGGCCCGATGCCGATCTTGACGACGTCGGCGCCGCGGCGGATCAGGTCCCGCGTGGCCTCGGCCGTGGCGACGTTTCCGGCGAGGACGGGGGTCGACGGGAACTTCCGCTTCAGGAGGGAGAGCGCCTCGAGGACCCGCTCGCTGTGCCCGTGCGAGGAGTCGAGGCAGAGGAGGTCCACCTTGGCGTGGACGAGCTCCCGGGCCCGGTCGAGGAGGTCCGGGCCCACCCCGACCGCCGCGGCGACGCGGAGGCGGCCGAGGGAGTCCTTGCACGCGTTCGGGTACCGGATCTGCTTCTGGATGTCCTTGACGGTGATCAGGCCCTTGAGGTTCCCGGCCCGGTCCACGACGAGCAGCTTCTCGATCCGGTGCTGGTGGAGGAGCTCCTTGGCCTTCTCGAGCGTCGTCCCCGGCGGGCAGGTGACGAGGTCGTCCTTCGTCATCCGGGCGGAGACCGGGAGGTCGAGCCGGGTCTCGAACCTCAGGTCGCGGTTCGTCAGGATTCCGACGAGCTTCCCCCGCTCGTCCACCACCGGGACCCCCGAGATCCGGAAGCTCGCCATCACCTCCAGCGCCTCGGAGATCTTCTGGTCGGGGCGGCAGGTGACCGGGTCGACGATCATCCCGCTCTCGGAACGCTTGACCTTGTCCACCTCGGCCGCCTGGGCCTCGATGCCGAGGTTCTTGTGGACGACCCCCATCCCGCCGTTCTGGGCCATCGCGATGGCCAGGCGGGACTCCGTAACGGTGTCCATCGCCGCGGACATCAGCGGGACGTTCAGGTGGATCCCCTCCGTCAGGCGGGTGCGGAGGTCGGTCTCCGCCGGGTGGACCTTCGAGCGGGCGGGGACGAGCAGGACGTCGTCGAAGGTCAGGGCGACGGGGATCTCCCGGTCAGCGGCCATGCCGATTCATAGCACGGAACGGGACCGGCCGTGGACGGAGGCCGGGCGGCGGCTCAGGCGGCGTGTCCCCCGGCGGCGCCGTGGCACTTCTTGTACTTCTTGCCGGAGCCGCAGGGGCACGGGTCGTTGCGGCCGACCTTCGGGCCGTCGGCCCGGACGGTCGACACCGAGAAGTCGCCGCCCGCCGTGGGGTCGTGGGCGCCCTGGAAGGAGAGCTCGCTGTCCGTTGGCCGCCGCCGCGCTCCGACCTCGGCCGGCCGGCGCGGGGGCGCCGCGGCGCGCTGGGCCGCCGGCTCCTCGGCCGCCCGCTCGGCCCGCTCGGCCACCTCGGCCTCCGTGGCGACCTCGAAGCGGTAGAGGTACTGGAGGACCTGCTCCTCGATCGCCTCCTTCATCGCCTCGAAGAGCTGGAACGACTCCTTCTTGTACTCGACGAGCGGGTCCCGCTGGCCGTAGCCGCGGAGGCCGATCCCCTCCTTGAGGTGGTCGAGCGCCAGGAGGTGGTCCTTCCAGAGCACGTCCACCGTCTGGAGCATGAAGAACTTCTCGTACTCGCGGAGCGTCTCCGCGCCGACCTTCCGCTCCTTGGCGGCGTAGGCCTCGGCCGCGGCCGCCTTCAGCCGCTGCTTCAGCTCGGTGTTGGGCAGCTCGCGCGTCAGCCCCGCCTCGGAGGGCCGGAAGCCGAACGTCTCGGCGACGCTGGCCTCGAAGGCGTCGAGCTTCCACTCGGAGGGGTCCTGCTTCTCGGGGCAGTGCAGGTCGACGACGTCCTCGGCGACGTCCTCGGACAGCGCGACGACGTAGTCGTGCCCGAGCGACCCCGTGAGGATCTCCTTGCGCATCTTGTAGATCTCCTCGCGCTGACGGTTCATCACGTCGTCGTACTCGAGGAGGTGCTTGCGGACGTCGAAGTTGCGCGACTCGACCTGCTTCTGCGCGCGCTCGATGGAGCGGGTGACCCAGCGGTGCTCGATCGGGACCCCTTCCTCCATCCCGAGGCGCTTCATCAGGCCCGAGAGCCGGTCGGACCCGAAGATCCGCATCAGGTCGTCCTCGAGCGAGAGGAAGAAGCGGGAGGCGCCCGGGTCCCCCTGGCGGCCGGCGCGGCCGCGGAGCTGGTTGTCGATCCGGCGCGACTCGTGGCGCTCGGTGCCGAGGATGCAGAGGCCGCCGATCTGGACGACCTCCTCGTGCGCCTCGGCGCATTCCGCCTTCAGCTGCGAGAAGAGGCGCTCGTACTCCTCCGGCGTCTTCCCCTTGGCCTGCTGCTTGGCGAGGAACTCGGCGTTTCCGCCGAGGAGGATGTCCGTGCCGCGGCCGGCCATGTTCGTGGCGATCGTCACGCGGCCGACCTGGCCCGCCTGCGCCACGATTCCGGCCTCCTGCTCGTGGTACTTGGCGTTCAGGACCACGTGCGGGACGCCGCGCTTCTTCAGGAGGGAGGAGAGGTGCTCGGACTTCTCGATCGAGATCGTCCCGACGAGGACCGGCTGCCCTTTCTCGTGCAGCTCGACGATCTCCTCGACGACCGCGTCGAACTTCTCCCGCTCGGTCCGGTAGACGACGTCGTGGTGGTCGATCCGGACCATGTCGCGGTTCGTCGGGACGACGACGACGTCCAGGCCGTAGATCTTCCCGAACTCAGCGGCCTCCGTGTCCGCGGTCCCGGTCATGCCGGCCAGCTTGTCGTACATCCGGAAGTAGTTCTGGAGGGTGATCGTGGCGAGCGTCTGGTTCTCGCGCTCGATCTTGACCCCCTCCTTGGCCTCGACGGCCTGGTGGAGGCCGTCGGACCACCGGCGCCCGGGCATCAGGCGGCCGGTGAACTCGTCCACGATGATGACCTGCCCCTCCTTGACGACGTAGGCGACGTCGCGCTTGTAGAGGGTGTGGGCCCGGAGGGCCTGCTGGCAGGCGTGGAGGATGTCGATGTTGACCGGGTCGTAGAGGTTCTCGACGGAGAGGAGCCGCTCGCACTTGGCGACCCCCTCCTCGGTCAGCGCCGCGGTGTGCGCCTTCTCGTCGACGAGGAAGTCGCCCGTCGTCGTCCTGTTGCCGTACTTGTCCTTGATCTCCTCGCCCCGGACGAGCTTCGGGATGATCCGGTCGCACCGGTAGTAGATGTCGGTGTCGCCCTCGGAGGGGCCGGAGATGATGAGCGGCGTCCGGGCCTCGTCGATCAGGATCGAGTCGACCTCGTCGACGATGGCGTACGGGTGGCCCCGCTGGACCATGTCCTCCAGGCGGAACTTCATGTTGTCCCGGAGGTAGTCGAAGCCGAACTCGTTGTTCGTCCCGTACGTGATGTCGCAGCGGTACTCGGCGCGCCGGGCCTCGTCGTCCATGTCGTGCTGGATGCAGCCGACGGTCAGGCCGAGGAACCGGTAGATCCGCCCCATCCACTCGGCGTCGCGGCGGGCGAGGTAGTCGTTGACGGTGACGACGTGGACGCCGCGGCCGGTGAGCGCGTTGAGGGTGACGGGGAGGGTGGCGACGAGCGTCTTGCCCTCGCCCGTCTTCATCTCCGAGATCTTCCCCTGGTGCAGGACGGCGCCGCCCATCAGCTGGACGTCGTAGTGGCGCTGCCCGAGGGTCCGCTTGCCCGCCTCGCGGACGATCGCGAAGACCGGGACGAGGTGCGCGTCGAGGACCTCGCGGAGCCGGACCCGCCGCTCCTCGACGGTGGCCGGGAGGTCCTGGAGCCGACCTTGCACCTGCGAACGGATCTCTGCCAGCCGCTCGCGGAGGCGATCGTCGTTCAGGTCCTGGAGCTCGGCCTCCAGGGCGCCGACCTGCGCCACGAGGGGCCGGAGGGCCTTGATGTCCCGTTCGTGCTTCGTCCCGAAGACCTTGGCAAGCGCCTTGTCGATGATCATCTGTCGTGTCCGGCGTCCGCCCGTCGGACGGCGCGGAAGCGGCATGCTACCAAATCCACCGTCCGGCTCCCCTCGTCGTCGTCGACCCCCGTCGAGGTCGCGCGGACCCGGGTTCTCCGAAGGCGTCGAAGGCCCGCTTCAGCGGGCCGACCTTGCCGCCGCGGAGAGGGAGCCGCGCAGCGGCGAGGGAGAACCCGGGCGGACCCGGGTTCTCCCTATCCAGAATCAGAACGCGTTGGTGATGTAGTCCAGCGGGTTCACCGGCTTCCCGTCGACCAGCACCTCGTAGTGGAGGTGCGGCCCGGTGGACCGGCCGCTGGAGCCGACGAGACCGATCAGGTCGCCGCGCCGGACGCGCTGCCCCTCGGCGACCCGGATGGCCTCCATGTGGCCGTAGTAGGTCGTGATCCCGAACCCGTGCGCGAGCTGGACGAACCGCCCGTACCCGTTCTCCCACCCGGCGCGCACCACGGTCCCGCTGGCCGGCGCCACGATCCGGTGCCCCGCGGGGGCGGAGATGTCGAGTCCGGTGTGGAACTCCGGAACCCCGGTGAACGGGTCCGGGCGCGAGCCGAAGCCCGCGGAGAGGATCCCGGTCGCGGGCGCGAGCGTCG
Source organism: Acidobacteriota bacterium (assembly GCA_008363385.1). Lineage (GTDB taxonomy): Bacteria > Acidobacteriota > Thermoanaerobaculia > UBA5066 > UBA5066 > RHKY01. Next base: position 53,636 of record RHKY01000026.1, read on the forward strand.
GGGTCAGGGAGAGCTGGTCGGCCTGCGAGGAGAGCCGGGCCTCGATGAGGCCGAGCCGGGAGGAGAGTAGGCTGCCCCGGCGGGCCGCCTCCTGGAGGGCCGCCTCGCCCGACGCGGGACGGTCGATCGGGATCGCGGTCAGGCCGCCGACGCCGCCGGTGCCGGGGTCGTGGATCCCGGAGAGCCCGGCCACGATGGAGAGCCGCCGCGTCCGGTCCTCGAACTCCGCGAGCTGCTTCTCGATGGTCTCGAGCCGGCTGTTGAGCGTGGCCGCCCTTCCCCTCAGGTCGCGGTTCTCGGCCTCGAGCGCGCTCATCTCGCGGTTCTTCTGGAACGAGCGGAACCAGAGGACCGTGAAGAGGCTCCCGACCATGACCGAGAGGAGCACGAAGGAGGCGAGGCCCGCGAGGAACCGGGAGGAGACCTGGAACTGGCGGAATCGGGCGCGGGCGTGCGGAACGAAGATGATCGTGTGCGTCTTACGTGTCATCCGTCACACTTCGCCGACAGGGCGCGAGATCTCCCCTCGCGGGGGTTCCTGGGACCGAAGAACCTTACGCGGGGAGCGGCGGGCCGTCAAGCGCCGGTTTCCGGACCGTCGCCCCCGCCCTCGGCCAGCCTTCACGGGCGTTCCACCCCGGCCGCGGGCCGGTAGCGGAGCGCCTCGGCGGCGTGAGCCGCCTCCACGGAGGGGCATCCCGCCAGGTCGGCGATCGTCCGGGAGACCCGCAGGACCCGGTGGTAGCCCCGAGCCGACAGGCCCAGCCGGTCCATCGCGCGAGCCAGCAGGGCCGCCGCCTCCGTCGAGACCCCGAAGCGGGAGCGCAGGCCCCGGGGCGGGACGGACGCGTTCAGCAGCCGCGGGTCGCCCGTCCTCGACTCCTGCCGCTGCCTCGCCGCCAGGACCCTCTGCCTCACGACGGCGGTCCGCTCGGCGGGAGGGCCGGAATCGAGGTCCGCGGCGGGCAGGGGAGGCACGTCGACGTGGAGGTCGATCCTGTCCAGGAGCGGGCCCGAGACCTTCCGGCGATAGCGGGCGACGTCGCGCTCGGAGCAGACGCACCGGCGCCGGGCGTCCCCCTGGAAGCCGCAGGGGCAGGGGTTCATGGCCGCGACCAGGACGAAGCGGGCCGGGAACGAGCGCGTCCCCGCGGCGCGGGAGACCGAGACGACCCCGTCCTCGAGCGGCTCCCTCAGGACCTCGAGCGCGTCCCTCCGGAACTCGGGGAGCTCGTCGAGGAAGAGGACGCCGTGGTGGGAGAGGGAGAGCTCGCCCGGGCGCGGGTCGGGCCCCCCTCCCGAGAGGGCCGCGGCGGACGCGCCGTGGTGCGGCGAGCGGAACGGCCGGCGCCGGAGCAGCCCCGCGCCGGCAGGGAGACGGCCGGCCACGCTCCAGATCCGGGTCGCCTCGAGCGCCTCCTCCCTCGAGAGAGGGGGCAGGACCCCCGGGAGGCGGCGCGCCAGCATCGTCTTCCCCGCGCCCGGGGGGCCGACGAGGAGGAGGTTGTGGCCGCCCGCCGCGGCGATCTCCAGAGCCCGGCGTGCGAGCGCCTGGCCGCGCACGTCGGAGAGGTCCTCTCCCGTGTCGTCCCCCGGGCCGCCGGAGGGCTCCTGCGACGCCTCCGCGGCCCGGGGGAGGAGCTGGCGACCGGAGAGGTGGGCCACGACGGCGCCGAGGTGAGCCGCAGGGAAGACGGCGAGGGGGGGGCCGAGGACGGCGGCCTCGGCGGCGTTCGCCTCCGGGACGACGAGCGCCGGGACGGACTCCCGCCGGGCGGCGTCGGCGACCGCGAGAACGCCGGGGACCGGCCGGAGGGAGCCGTCCAGGCCGAGCTCGCCGACGAGGAGGACCCCACGCGCGGCCTCGGCCGGCAAGTCGCCGCCGGCGGCGAGGATCGCGACCGCGATCGCCAGGTCCAGCCCGGCGCCCGTCTTCGGGAGGTCCGCGGGGGCGAGGTTCACGACGACGCTCCGGCCGGGGAGCGGGAGGCCGACGTGCCGGAGCGCGGCCTTCAGCCGCTCCCGGCTCTCCTTCACGGCCGCGTCCGGAAGGCCGACGACGGTCAGGCCGGGCAGCCCGGCGCCGACCGAGACCTCGACGGCGACGAGGTGCCCGTCGAGGCCGACGATGGTGGCCGACAGGGTCCGCGCGAACGCCACGTCGCGGCCGGGCGCTCAGCGCGCCGCGCGCGAGGGGACCGTCAGCTTCCGGCCGACCGACAGCTTCGAGCTTCGCCGAAGGTCGTTCTCCTCGCGGAGCGCCTCGACGGTCGTGCCGTACTGCCGGGCGATGCGGTAGAGCGTCTCTCCCTTCCGGACGGTGTGGACGCGCGGGGCGACAGAGGTCGCCGCGACGCGCGGGGCGCGGGCGGACGGCTCGGATCGCGTCGGCTCGAAGCCCGCCGCCGGGATCTCGTAGCGGCCGGGGAGCGGGCGGGAGACCGTCACGCCGGGGGGCGCGGAGAGACCCGGCGCCACGAGCTGCCCGGCGTCCTGCACGGCCGCGGACGGGGTCGGAAGGGCCCGGACCTCGCCGCGGCTCCGGACCGGGACCGCGGAGGCGACGACGGCGGAGGGCGTCGATCCCGGCCGGACCCGCGCGGGCCGGTCTCCGCCGGGCTCGGCGAGCGGGATCAGCACCTTCGTCCCCTTGCGGAGCTTCGCGTTCGGCGCGAGGTCGTTCAGGGCGCAGACCTCGTCCACGTCGACTCCGTACCGGGTGGCGAGCCGCGCGGGCGTGTCCCCTCGCCGGGCCGCCACGCGGCGCTCGCCTCCGGACCCGGCGGCCGGGAGACCGCCCAGGGCCGCGACGACGAGGGGGCCGGTCGACGGGGGAACGCGCAAGGCGTAGCTCGAGACCCCGCGGGGCGTTCGGCGCGTCCTCAGCTCCGGGTTCAGCTCCCGGAGGGACTCGAGATCGAGCCCGGTCCGCGCCGCCAGCGACGCCAGGTCGACGGGACGCGGGAGCTCGACCGTGTCCCACGACAGCGGGGAGTCCGGGACGACGTCGAAGCCGAAACGGGCGGGGTCCTTGGCGATCAGGGCAGCCCCCAGGACGAGCGGCACGTAGGCGACCGTCTCCTTGTGGAGGACGCCCGAGGCCCGGAGCTCCCAGTAGTCCCGGGCGCCGGTCCTCTGGAGGCCGCGGAGGATCCGCCCCTCGCCGGTGTCGTACGCCGCCATCGCCAGGTGCCAGTCGCCGAACATCTCGTAGAGGTCTCGGAAGTAGGCGGCCGCCGCCAGCGTCGACTTGACGAAGTCGCTCCGCTCGTCCACCCAGCGGTCCCGCTTCATCCCGTACCGCGCCCCGGTCGGGGCGATGAACTGCCAGAAGCCGTGAGCGCCCTTTCGCGAGTGGGCCGATCCGCGGAACCCGGACTCGATCAGCGCCACGTAGACGAGGTCCTGCGGCAGACCCTGCTCCCGGAGGAGCCGCCGCATCTCGGGGAGGTAGGCGCCGCTCCGCTTGAGGGCCGCCGCGAAGGCCTTCGGGGAACGGAACTGGTACGACGCCACCGCCCGGAGGACGGGTTCGTTGACCGTCATCGGGATGTCGAACGCCAGCCCGCCGGGCGCCTCGCCGACCTCCCGCTTCGCGGCCTCCACTTCGGCCGGGGTCGGCTGCTGCGTGTCGGCCAGGAGGCTCTCGGTCTCGGCGTCGGCGGGAGGGCGCTCCTCCTCGCCGTCCCGCCCGTCGAGGAGCGGACGGTAGAGGCGGACGCTCTCGTAGAGCTGCTGGGCGAAGCGGAGGTCGTCGTCGTCGCCGGGGCGCGCGTGGGCACGGAAGTGCTCCAGCGCCGCGTCGAACTCGATCCGGGCGCAGTCGACGTCGCCCGTCAGGGCCGCGGCCTTTCCGCGGTAGAACCGCTCGGCGGCCTCCACGCGCGGGTCCGGCGGCGGGGGAGCCGCGGGGGCGACCGAAGCGCTCACGGCGACGGGGGGCGGCGGAGCGGAGCTGCAGCCCGAGACCGACAGCAAGACGGGGAGGAGCGAGAGGAGGACGGCCCACCCCACGAGCACGGGCGGACACGCGGAGGTCCGTCGGCGGAGCGAGCGCACGTCGAAGCTTACCCCGAGGAGCGCCCACCCGGTCAAGCGATTTGTGACCGACTCCGGTCGGCGGTCCTCTCCCCGATCACGTCAGCCCCGCGGTCCGACTCCGGACCCCGCCGGCGACAACCTAAGGAGGAATGCGGACGAAAGGTGGGGGTCCGAGGGGGAGGACCGGTCGGCGGTCCGACTCCGGGCCCCGCCGGCGACACCGTGGAGGAATGCGGACGAAAGGTGGGGGTCGGAGGGGGAGGACCGGTCGGCGGTCCTCCCCCTCATTCCCGTACGTTCAGCTTCAGCGAGACGAGCAGCTTGTCGAGGTCCTTCACGTCCGAGAGGTCGACCACGAAGGTCTTCTCCGGCATCGCCGCCCCGCCGAGGGCGTCGACGAGCCGGATCGCCACGGTCGCCTGCCGGCTCCGGGCGATCGCGTCCCGGCTGACGCCCAGCTCGAAGGACCGCGAGAGGCTCTTCTTGTGGTTGGCCCCGAGGAGGTCCTGGATCGACAGGCTGGGCGAGGACTTGGCCGCCGGGTGCGAATCGCCGCGCGGCGAGAGCGCCGACACGGCCGGGAACGCGCCGGTCATCCCTGTCGGCTTCTGGGTGGCCACCTTCCGGAGCTTGTCCAGCTCGGAGAGGATGTCGATGCTCGACCGCACCCGGACGTGCTTCAGAGGCAGGTCCGCGGCGGGCGGCGTCTCCGGCCGGTCGGCCTCGCCGAAGCTGATCTCGCCGGCCGGCTCGTCCTCCGCCCTCGCAGGGGGCGCCACCGCCGCGAGGGGGAACGGCTCCTCGGCGGGCGCCTCGGCGGGAGCGGGGGCGGGCGCGGCCTCTGGCTGCGCGGCGGCGAGTCCGGCGATCTCCGAGAAGCGGGAGAGGCGCGCCATCGTCTCGCTCTTCGCCCTTGCCGGCCTCGAAAGCGGGCTTGGCCTCGCCGGTATCGTTCTCCAGGCGGCCAATGTCACCACCAGCGGAGTGGGCTTCGATGCGGACCTCGCGCTGGTGCTTCCCGTCGCACTCCTGTTCGGCGCCTCAATTTCCATTGCGCCCATCGCTGCCCGGGCTGTTCTCTCGGCCACGGCGCCCCACGGTCAGCAGGCGCGCGTCTTTGCATCGCAGTCAACCCTTTCTGAGATCCTGGGAATCGTCCCCCTCCTTCTCGCCGGCCTTGGTACAGAGGTCGCGGGTCCACAGCCCACGCTGGGGCTCGTGGCCGTGGCCGGCCTGGGCCTCTTGCTCGTGCTCGAAGGCAACTCCACCGCCCTTGCCCCTCATCAGGCAGCCCCCGCTCCCGCTGAGTCCGCGGCCAGCTAGCTTTCCAGCATTCCCGCTCGTTCCTTTTCCAGGACAGGGCGTGCCGGGGGTTGACGTGCCCCCTTTGCGCGCGATAGACTGAGAATAGTGAAACACTGTTCACAATGGTTGCCATGAGACAGCGTGCCCCCAAGCGCCCCGCAGCCGAACGCAAGCGCCTCATCATTGAGAGTGCCCAGTCTGTCTTCGCCGCCTCCGGGTATGCCAACGCCGGCACCGACGAGGTTGCACGAGGCGCCGGCGTGGCTCCATCCGCCATCTACCGCTACTTCCCCAGCAAGCGCGACCTCTACCTGGCCACTCTCAGGGACGCCGGCCCAAGGCTCGTCGCTCTCTGGCGAGAGGCCGCCGGGCGTGCCGGCGACCCACTCGAGACGATCTGGGAGATCGGCCTCCAGTACTACGACCACGTCAACACCCGTTCGCCCTTCACCCACCTCTGGTTCACCGCTCTCGGCGATACCTCCGACCCCGAGGTGCAGTCCATCATGGCCAGCAGCTACCTCGCAATGATCGGCGTGATTACCGGCCTCCTCGAAGATGGCCAGCAGCGCGGACTCGTTCGCACCGATGTCGACCCACGCACCGCCGCCTGGCACTTCATGTCCATTGGCGCCACCTTTGACCTCGTTCACCAGCTCGGCCTCGACAGCGAGCTCGACCGCCCCCGCGTGGAGGCATGGGGCCGGCTCTACATCGAATCCCTGCGAAAGGCGCCCCATGGAACGGCCGCAGCCAGCCTCTGATTGCGCCTCCGACGAGCGCTGCCTCTGCGGCGCCCTTGTTGCGCGAACCACGCCCCTCGGCGTCGAGATCCTCTGCCGGCGCTGCCGCCGCGTGCATCGCATCCCCT
>RHKY01000114.1 GCA_008363385.1 Acidobacteriota bacterium
CGGCGGCACGGCCCGCCGCACGGAGCGGCCGCGAAGGAGGCGGGACGCGTAGGGGCGCGGGACCCGCCGCGCAGGCGCAGCCGCAGCGGCTTCACCTCGGCTCGGCGCGGCCGAAGCCGGCTTCGGCCGCGGGGCGCTGCACGGCGCGTGACGGAGGGAGGTCCGAGGAGGGGCCCCCGGCACGCGCCGTGCCCGTGCGCCCGTCCCGCTCCAAGGTCCCGCGCCCCGGAGCCGGCGGGGGCGGGGATTCGAGGTCCGTCCCCGGGGAGCCCCGGCGCCTTCGCGACGGTCCGCATAACGTAGAACGGAGCTCTGACCGTAGTCGCTCTCGGCCGACGAAGAAGAGCCTCCTGGCACCATCGCCCCGCTGACCCCCAGGCTCCGTCTCTAGTGAGACGGCGAAAGCATCTTCTTCAGCGAGCGACCAAAGGCACGTTCCGCCGACCCTCTCCGCTTCTCGCACGTTCCTTCAACGGTTGCCAGCAGGGCTCTGTTGGTGTCAAAGAGGAAAGCACGCCAATGCCAACGGTCGAAGTACTGATCGCAGTGGAAACACTGCATGAGGTCAGATTTCTGGAAGTCGATGAGAAGCGATGCCGTAGCTTCCGATGGAGCCAGCTGCTTTGGGATGACTCGTTGCAGTTCATCCTCAAGTTCACTCCTCGTGTCCGCTACAGCTCTTTGGCCGGAGCTCATCTCTTCTGCGCCGGCATGCAACACGTAAACTCGCAAGGACTTTGCCAGCTCGCTTCGGGCGGCGCCTTCGTACTTCACCGTAGGCCCACTCGCACATCCAGCGGCGGTGAATCCGAGCGCCGCCAAGAGCAACAACAGCCTCGATCGCTGTTTTCTCATTACCTTCACTCGCACATGATCGGGTTGGCAAGACAGAGAGCTTGCGCTGGGCGGCTCATCGCCTTGAATCTGTCGCTGGCCGAAAACACTTCGGCTTCCTGAGATGGCGTCAGCGATGTTGTGCCCCCTTCCTCTAACTCTGCGGAGATCGCCGTGCCGATCCCTTGAGCGGTCGTCGTCTCGTACGAAGCTGGCTTGGCATCAGGGGGCGATGTTCTCATCGCGCCGGGCACTGCCGCGATGCTCCCGTACTGGTTCAGTTCGAGGGAATGCTGAAGCTCGTGGCCGATGAGCGCCCCGAGGAAGTCCCTGCCGGCCGCCTTGAACACCGCTCTGGTGGAAACGACTGTGGTCATCAATTCGCCGTCAGCGCTCCTCACGAGCTCTCCATCATGTCTCGCCGGGGCGGTCGTCACTGGGGTCGTCAGGGCGGACCAACGAGAACTGGGAACTGAGCCGAACGAGAGATGCGCTACGAGGTTGCGATTGCTATTCGCCGCGTTGAACACCTGCCGGAAAGTAGGAGAGTTGGCGTAGGCGTGACGAACTGCCGGGCGAAGCTGGTCCGCGACGATGACCAACTGCCCATCCGGATCGACGTACTTGAGAGGGTTGTTGCGGGCGTAGGTGTACCGATTCCAGCTCTCGGCATCGCCCGCACTCCCCGAGAGCAGGTCCGGCGCGTTGAACCTCCCCGTCGGCCCCCGG
>RHKY01000027.1 GCA_008363385.1 Acidobacteriota bacterium
CTTTCTGGACCCCCCACCACCATGGAGGAGACACCCCTCTCCCCCCGCCTTCTTCCTCCCCTAACCCTCCCTCAGACCGACCTAACTGAGGTTTCTCGGTTCAGCCGCCCTGGCGGGTTTCCGGGTCTCGGGCCAGCTGCGGCCCGGTCTCGACGGGGCCCTGGATGACCGCCCCGTCCTCGACGGTCAGCGCGGGCGTGTGGAGCTCCGCCTGGACGCGCGCCCCGGCGTGGACCTCGATCCGCTCCCGGGCGTGGACGACGCCTCGGAGCGTTCCCGAGACGGACAGCCTTCCCACGCGGACCTCCCCTTCCACCACGCCGGCCTCGCCGACGACCAGCTCGTTGCGCGAGACGACGCTCCCCTTCAGCGTGCCGTCGATCCGGAACGTGTCGTCGAACGTGAGCGTCCCCTCGAAGCGCGCGCCCCGGTCGAGGAAGCCGTTGAGGACGCCGGGACCCTTCGGCTTCACTCCCCCTCCTCCCGGACGAGCCGCTCGAAGAGCCCGATGAGCTGCTCCTCGGAGTAGAAGGTGATCCGGACCTCGCCCCCGCGTTTCCGCCGCCGGATCTCCACCTTCGTCCCGAGGGAGCGCTGCAGGCGCCGCTCGGCGTCGCGCGTGTGCGGGTCGCTCTCCTTCTCCCGCTTCGCCTTGCGCGCGGGGCTCTCCTGCAGGAGGGCCGCCACCCTCGCCTCCGTCACCCTCACCGACAGCCCGTTCCGGACGACCTCCCGCGCCAGCGTCTCCTGGTCGGCCGCGGACGGGAGGGCCAGGAGCGCCCGTGCATGCCCCGCGGTCAGAGACTCCTCCTCGACCAGCGCGCGGACCTCCGCCGTGAGCTTCAGGAGACGGAGCGTGTTGGCGATCGTGGCCCGGTCCTTCCCGACCCGGTCGGCGACCTCCTCCTGCGTCATCCCGAAGTCGTCCCGTAGCTCGCGGTAGGCCTCGGCCTCCTCGAGGGCCGTCAGGTCGTGGCGCTGCACGTTCTCGATCAGCGCGTAGAGGAGGTGGTCCCGGTCGCGCAAGCCCTCGCGGACGAGGACGGGGATCCGCCCCAACCCCGCGAGCGCCGCCGCCCGGAAGCGTCGCTCGCCGGCGATGATCCGGTAGCCGTCCCCCTCCCTGGTGACCAGGAGGGGCTGCAGGAGCCCGCTCTCCTTGATCGACTGGGCCAGCTCGGCCAGCGCGGCGTCGTCGAAGCGCTTCCGCGGCTGGCGGGCGTTGGGCCGGAGCCGCTCCAGCTCGACCATCTGGACGTGCGCGCCGGGGCGCTCGGCCTCGGAGCTCCTGGCGGACGGGATGAGCGCGGAGAGTCCGCGCCCGAGGGCAGGCTTTCCGGAGACCACGCTCCCTCCTCAGCCCGCGGGCGGAACGCCCGGCTGGGGCGCCGCGACGGCCCCCCTCGTCATCAGCTCCCGGGCGACGGCGAGGTAGGCCTCGGCGCCGCGGGACTTCACGTCGTACAGGAAGATGGGCTTTCCGAACGAGGGCGCCTCGCCGAGACGGACGTTCCGCGGGACGACCGTCTCGAAGGCCTGTTCCCCGAAGAAGGCCCGGATGTCGTTCAGCACCTGCCGGCCGAGGTTCGTCCTCTCGTCCCACATCGTCGCCAGGATGCCGGCGATCTTCAGCCCGGGATTGAGCGCCTCGCGCACCCGGTCGACGGTGGAGAGGAGCTCGGAGACCCCCTCGAGGGCGAAGTACTCGCACTGGATCGGGACCAGGACCCCGTCGGCGGCCACCAGGGCGTTGACCGTCAGGAGACCGAGGGAGGGGGGGCAGTCGATCAGGACGAAGTCGTACCGGTCCCGCACCGCCCAGAGCCGGTCGGCCAGCCGCCGCTCCCTCAGCTCGGCCCCCACCAGCTCCACCTCGGCTCCGACCAGGTCCCGGCTGGCCGGGACGAGCGTGAGGAAGGCCAGCTCCGTCCGCCGGGCCACCTCCTCGAAGGGGGCCTCGCCGAGGATCCAGTCGTAGACGGTGAGCCCAAGGTCCCTCTTGTCGAACCCGAGCCCTCCGGTCGTGTTCCCCTGCGGGTCGAAGTCGACGAGGAGGACCCGGCGCTCCAGGATCGCCAGCGCGGCTCCGAGGCTTATGGCGGTCGTCGTCTTACCGACCCCCCCCTTCTGGTTCGCGACGGCCAGGACCCGGGCTCCGGGGGCGGTGGATTCCCCTGTGGATTGTTTCACGTGGAACACTCCAGGACCCCTATGCCACGACGCTCGGCCCCCGGTGTTCCATGAAACCCGAGGCTGTGGATTCCGGCCTCCCGAACCGCCTCCTCGAAGAGAGGCCGCGTCGTCCAGAGGAGAACCCGGGCCTCTCGAGAGAGGATCGGCAGCGCCCCGCGGACGAGCTTCCCCGCCCCGGCGACCGCCCGGGTGGTGAGGACGTCGAAGCGCTGGGTCGGAGGCATGGGGAGGGACGGGAATCTAGCGTTCACGATCGTGGCGGTCAATCCGAGCTCCCGGACGGCCAGCTCCAGGAAGCGGCACTTCTTTCCCGTCGAGTCGACCAGCGTCCCCTCCAGGTCCCTCCTCACGAGAAGGAGCGGGACGGCCGGGAAGCCGCCCCCGGACCCGACGTCCAGGAGCCTCCGCGGGTGCTCGGAGGCGGGCGGGAGGAACGGAAGCCCCGCGAGCGCGTCGAAGAGGTGCTCCCCGACCAGGACCTCCGGCCGGGACGAGGCGTGCGAGACGAGGTTCATCGTCTCGTTGGCCTCCAGCAGGAGAGCCAGGAAGCGGGCCAGCTCCTCCGCCCTCTCGAGGACAGCGGTCGCCGCGGGATGCCGCTCGGCCTCCCTCACGATCCTGTCCCTCAGCTCGCCGGTCCCGGTCACCCCTCCCCTCCTCGCGCCGCAAGGTGGCAGAGGAGCCGGGTCACCGCCGACGGCGGGACGCCCGGGATCCGGGCCGCCTGCCCCAGGGTCCGCGGCCGGTGCCGCTCCAGCTTCTCGACCGCTTCGGCGGAGAGCCCGGGCAGGTCCCGGTACGAGACGTCGTCCGGGATCCTCTTCTCGGCCGCCGCTGCGGTCCGGGCCAGGGTCTCCCGCTCCCGTACCAGGAAACCCTCGTACCGGATCTCGTCGGCCAGCCTCCGAGCCTCCCCCTCGCCGAGGAGGTCCAGGTCCTCCCGCAGCGACTCCCCGAGCAGCCCGGGCTCCCGGAGGAGCGATCCCAGGTCCGCGAGCGACGTCCCCGGCCTCCTGAGGAGCCCCGCGACCGTCGTCTCCTCGGAGAGCGGGATCCCCCCGTCCAGGAGGAGCTCCCGGTTCCGGGCAGAAGGGGTCAGCCGGATCTCCTCGAGGCCCGCCCGCGCCCTCGAGAGCCGCGCCTCCCGCTCCAGGATCGGCGCTGCATCCCTCTCGGAGACGAGGCCCGCCCCGACCGCGCGCGGGGTGAGCCGGGCGTACGCCGAGTCGGCGCCGAGGAGCAGCCGGTACTCCGCGCGCGACGTCAGGAGCCGGTACGGCTCCTCCGTCCCCAGCGTCACCAGGTCGTCGATCATCACGCCCACGTAGGACTCGTGCCTCCCCAGGACGAACGGCTCCGCGTCCGGGTCCGTCGCCCTCCGCGCGGCGTTCGTCCCCGCGACCAGGCCCTGCCCGGCGGCCTCCTCGTATCCCGAGGTCCCGTTGATCTGCCCGGCCAGGTGGAGACCCGGGATCCCGCGAACCTGCAGCGTCTCGTCCAGCTGCTCGGGCGAGACCGCGTCGTACTCCACGGCGTACGCCGGGCGGAGGATCTCGGCGCGCCCAAGCCCCGGGATCCCCCGGACGACCCTCTCCTGGATCTCCGGGGGAAGGGACATCGAGAGGCCGTTGAGATAGACCCAGTCCGTGTCGAGCCCCTCTGGCTCGACGAAGACCTGGTGGCGGTCCTTCTCCGGAAATCGGACCACCTTGTCCTCGATCGACGGGCAGTAGCGGGGTCCTCGTCCGACGATCTTCCCCGAGTAGAGCGGCGAGCGATCCAGGCTGTTCCGGATCACCTCGTGGACCGGCTCGGCCGTGTGGGTCAGCCAGCAGTCGACCTGCGGCAGGGCCGGGAAGGGCTCCGAGCGCGACCGGACCGAGAAGGGTTGCGGAGGGGAGTCCCCGCTGGAGAGCGACATCTTTGATCTTTCGATTGATTGTGATCTGACGCGGGGAGGGGTCCCGGTCTTCAGCCGGACCAGCCGAAGCCCGCTCCCCGAGAGCGCCGCCGAGAGCCCGCGGGCCGGCGGCTCTCCCCAGCGGCCCGCCTCCTCCGTCCGGTCCCCGACGTGGACCAGGCCCCGGAGGAAGGTCCCGGTCGTGACCACGGCGCTGTGGCACCGGACCGCAGACCCGTCCTCCGCGACGAGGGCGCAGAGTCGCCCCCTCTCGACCGTAAACCCGGCGACGCTCCCCCGCGCGAGGGTCAGACCCGGCGTCTGGCTCACGACGCGCGTCATCTCGGCGGCGTAGCGCGCCTTGTCCGACTGGCAGCGCGGCCCGCGCACGGCCGGGCCCCGCGAAGCGTTGAGCACCTTGAACTGGATCCCCGTCCGGTCGGCCACGAGCCCCATCGCCCCGCCCATCGCGTCGATCTCGCGGACGACGTTCCCCTTCGCGAGCCCTCCGATGGCGGGGTTGCAGCTCATCCGCGCCACGGACGCGGGGTCGGCCGTCAGGAGGAGCGTCCGGGCCCCGAGCCTGGCCGAGGCCAGCGCGGCCTCGCAGCCGGCGTGCCCGCCCCCGACGACGACGACGTCCCAGCGGCTCTCCACGCCCTACTTCCCTACGCAGAAGGTGGAGAAGACCCGCTCCAGCAGGTCCTCCGTCGCGGTCTCCCCGGTCACCTCGCCGAGCCGGTGGAGAGCCTCCCGCAGCTCGCTCGCGGCGACCTCCTCGGGGAGCCCCTCCCGCCGGGCGCGAACCACCGCCTCGAGGGCGAGGCCGAGCGCCGCCCGGTGCCGCTCCAGGACGAGGAGGTCGCCGTCCCGGGGCAGGAGCCCGAGCCGCGCGACGACGGCCCGCCCCAGCTCCCGGATCCCGTCCCCCGTGACCGCGGACGTCTCCAGCACCTCCACCGGCTCCCCGTCGCCCCTCCGTTCCCTCCGCTCCCCGAGGAGGTCCACCTTCGTCCGGACGAGGATCGTCCGGCCCGGAGGGACGCCCTCCGGGAGACAGGCCCTCTCCCGGGTCGCGTCCACGGCGAGGAGGACCAGGTCCGCCGCGGCCACCGCCGCCCGCGCGGCCTCCACGCCGATCCTCTCGACGGGGTCGTCCGTCTCCCTCAGCCCGGCCGTGTCCAGCAGCCGGACGCTCTCGCCGCAGAGCTCGACCGTCTCGGCCACGACGTCCCGCGTCGTCCCGGGGACCGGGGTGACGATGGTCCGGTCGGTCCCGTGGAGCGCGTTGAAGAGCGACGACTTCCCGGCGTTCGGCGCCCCGGCGACGGCCACCACGGGGAGGCCCTGGCCCCGGGCGCCGCCCGCGGCGCGCGAGACCAGCCTCGCCAGCTCGGCCTCGACGGCCGAGAGGCCGGGCCCGACGACGGGCGGATCCAGCTCGTCCTCGGGGAAGTCGAGGCTCGCCTCGACACAGGCCAGGAGGTCCAGGAGCTGCTCGCGGACGGCCTCGACCCGCGCCGAGAGCTCTCCGCGGACCAGCCCCAGCGCGCGGCGCGCCGCGCCACGGCTCTCGGCGGCCGACAGCTGCGACACCCCCTCGGCCTCGGCGAGGTCCAGCTTGCCGTGCCGGAACGCCCTCCGCGAGAACTCGCCCGGCCGCGCCGGACGCGCTCCGGCGGAGCGCGCCGCGGCGAGGAGCTCCCGGACGACGGCCGGGGAGCCGTGGCAGGTGAGCTCGACGACCTCCTCCCCCGTCGCCGAGGCCGGCGCCGCGAAGTAGACGGCCACGGCGTCGTCGAGCGGGTCGCCGGACGCGTCGACGAGCGTCAGCCTCCGCGCCACGCGCGGCTCGGGCGCCAGGCCCAGCTCCGGGGCCAGCCGCGCGGCGACCCGGAGCGTCTGCCCCGCAGGCCCCGTCAGCCGGACGACGGCCAGCGCCGAGACGCCGGGGGGCGTCGCCAGGGCCACGAGGACGTCCGCGTCCCCGGCCGCGTCCGCGACGAGCGCCCCCACGCCCCTCCCCGAACCTCCCCTCGCGGGGGGCTCAGCCCTTCTTCCGCTTCTTCCCCGCCTCGCCCGCCTTGGCCGTCGCCGGCCCCAGGTCGGTGAAGCGGTTCAGGAGGAGCTGCTGGAGGATCGTCAGCACGTTCTGGACGAGCCAGTAGAGCGTCAGCCCCGACGGCAGGTCCTTGAACATGAAGCCGAAGATGAACGGCATCACCGCCAGGATCTTCTTCTGCGTGGCGTCGGCCGTCGACGGCGTCATCTGCTGCTGCAGCCACATCGTGACGGTCATCAGGATCGGCAGGACGTAGTACGGGTCCTTGGCCGAGAGGTCCTGGACCCAGAGGGCGAACGGCGCGTGCCTCAGCTCGATCGCCTTGGCGAGCATCTGGTAGAAGGCGAACAGGATCGGCATCTGCAGGAGGAGCGGGACGCAGCCCCCGGCGGGGTTCACGCCCTCGGTCTTGTACAGACCCATCAGCTCCTCGTTCATCTTGAGGCGCGCCTCCGGGTCCGACTTCAGCTTCGGCGACCACTTCGCCCGGATCGTCTCGATCTTGGGCTGCAGCTCGCTCATCCTCTTCATCGAGACGAGCTGCTTGTAGGTCAGCGGGAAGAGGACGATCTTGATCAGGACCGTGATCAGGATGATCGCCACGCCCCAGTTCGGGGCGAACCCGTGGATCCAGCGGAGGGTCCACAGGAGGGGCTTGGCCACCACCGTGAACCAGCCGTAGTCGACGAGCCGCCCCATTCCCGGGCGGACCGTGTCCAGGAGCTCCGGCTCCTTCGGCCCGAGGAACGCCTCCGTGGCGAGCGCGCCCGGGGCCGTGAGGACGACCTCGCTCTCCTTCTCCTCCTCGCCGGCCGGGGTCTTCAGGGTGAGCGGCCTGAGCGTGGCCGTCGCCTCGGGTCCGGGGAGGAAGACGGTCAGGAAGTAGTTGTCCTCGATGCCGACGGCCTTGGCCCCGGCGCCGATCGGGAGCGCCTCCTTCAGCCCGTCCTTGGCCCGGATGTCCGTCTTCCCGTCGGGGCGCAGGACGACGGTCCCCCCCGGCTTCGTGAACGAGGCCTTCAGCTCGTCGGCCGAGGGCGCCCCGAGGCTCGGGCCCAGGACGAGGCCGACCGGGCCGGTCGCCGGCCCCTCCCTCTCGGCGGTCAGCCCGACCACGTATCCCGCGCCGAACCGGTACGTCCGGACGACCCCGTTCCCGTCCGCCTCCCTGTAGCGGAAGCGGACCAGCGTCGCCTCGCCCGCCTCCTCGCGCTCGACGGCGAAGAGCGCTCCGGCCGCCCGGCCGAGGAACGCGTCCGTCGCGGCGAGGACGAGCGTCCTGCCGGGGAAGCCGTCCCCCTTGCGGACCAGCTCGAGCGGCTCCTTCCTGGCGTCCCGGTGCTCGACGAGCGCGAACGAGACGAGCGCTCCGCCCCGGTTCGTCAGCCGGGCCGTGTAGAGCGGCTTCTCGACCACCACCGTCTCCTCGGCCGCGGCCTGGACCGGTTCCACGGCGACGGGGGGAGCGGGGGCCGGCGTCGGGCTTTCGGCCGGCGGGGCCGCGGGCGCGGCCGTCGCCTCGGCGGCCGGGACGGCCGTCGCCGTTGCGGCCGGCGGCACCGGCGCCGGCGGCTGCTGTTGCTGCGGCGGCGGGAAGAGCTTCGGCCAGAGGATCAGCACCAGGGCCGAAAGCGCGAAGGCGAGGAGGATGCGTCGGATCTCCACGGACTCTCCCGTCAGGACGGTCTCAGGGGACCGGGTCGTGGCCGCCCGGGTGGAACGGGTGGCAGTGAAGGAGCCTTCGAACGGCGAGCGCGGTCCCCCGGCCGATGCCGTGCTTGAGGATCGCCTGCCGAGCGTACTCCGAGCAGGTCGGCGAGAACCGGCACGCCGGCGGCAGGAGCGGCGACACGAACCGCTTGTATCCCCGGAGCGCCGCGGCGGCGGCGCGGGCGGGCCCCGAGGGAGACGGGGCCGCGGCGCTCACCGCCGCCCCCCCAGACGCCCCAGGAGCCTTCGGAAGTCCGCCTCGAGCTCGGACAGGGGCGCTTCGACCCCCTCCGGCCGCACGTTGACGACGACGTCGACGCCTGCCGGGCAGGCCTGCGAAAGCTCTTCCCGGAAGCGCGTCCGGTACAGCTCCCTCACGCGCCGGCGGACCCGGTTCCTCTCGACGGCGCCCCCGCACCGCCGCGTCACCGTGATCCCCAGCCGCGGGCCGCCTCCGTCCGTGGGGCGCGAGAAGAAGACGAGCCAGCGGCAGACGGTCTTCCGCCCGCCCGTGTACGTCTCCCGGAAGTCCCTTCGTCGGCAGATGCGGTCCGCGCGCCGGAGGGTCAGGCGCCGCCTGGCGCCGGCTCCCACCGCCCCCCGGACACCGGCGCTTGGCGGCAACGTCCTGATCCTCGGTCGGCGGGCAGGGCCCGCTCCCGGGGCTTCAGACCGTCAGGCGCTTGCGGCCCTTGGCGCGGCGGCGGGCCAGGACGGCCCGACCGGCCTTCGAGCGCATCCGGACGAGGAAGCCGTGCGTCCGCTTGCGGCGCCGGTTGTTGGGCTGGAACGTTCTCTTCATTCGGTCGTCTCCCCGCGGTCTTGCGGAACGGTGGATTCTGCGGAACCCAGGGGACGCTGTCAACCGGGGTCCGGGGCGGTCCGGGGCCGCGTGCTAGAGTCGGACCTCGCCCGCCCGCCGAGGCTGCCGAAGAGGCCGTTCGTGGAGAAGCAGACGTCCTGGGAGAAGATCCTCGAGCACCTCAAGAGCCGCATCGACGAGCGGGACTTCGACTCCTGGTTCCGGGACACCCGCCAGAGGACGGAGACCGCTGACGCGATCTACGTGCAGGTCCGGACGCCTCTGTTCGTCACGTTCATCTCCGAGACGTTCGCCGTGCAGATCGCCGAGGCGGCCCGCCTGGCCGGCTTCGCCCGCAAGGAGATCCGGTTCGGCTCCGACGGGGACGTCGAGGCGACGGTCTCTCCCCAGCGGTCGCCGGCCGAGCCGAAGCGCCGCTCGGGCACGCTGAACCCGGCCTACACCTTCGAGAACTTCGTCACGGGCGAGTCGAACCGGCTCGCGCACGCCGCCGCCCTCCGGGTCGCGGACCTGGGGACCCGGCAGTACAACCCCCTCTTCGTCTGCGGGAAGACCGGCCTGGGCAAGACCCACCTGATGCAGGCCATCGGTCACCGCCGCCTCTCCAAGCGGCCCGGGGACAAGGTCCTCTACCTGACCTCCGAGGCGTTCGTGAACGAGGTCGTCCTCGGCGTGCGGTTCAACCGGATGGAGACCGTCCGGCAGCGCCTCCGGGCCTGCGACCTCCTGCTGCTCGACGACGTGCAGTTCGTGGTCGGCAAGGAGGCCTCCGAGAACGAGCTCTTCCACACGTTCAACGCTCTCTACGACGCCGACAAGCAGATCGTCTTCTCCTCCGACGTGCCGCCGCGGGAGATCCAGGGCCTGACGGACAGGCTCAAGAGCCGCTTCGAGGGAGGCCTGATCGTCGACATCCAGCCCCCGGAGTTCGAGACGCGCGTGGCGATCCTCCGCCGGAAGGCCGAGGCCCAGAGCGTCACGCTCGACGACGAGGTCGCCTTCTTCCTCGCCGCCAAGATCAAGACGAGCGTGCGGCAGCTGGAGGGGTACCTGAACCGCGTCGTCACCTACTCGGAGCTGACGCGGGAGCCGATCTCCCTCGAGCTGGCCCGGGAGTCCCTCAAGGACGTCCTCCGGGCGGAGGAGCACACGGCGACGCCCGCGGAGATCGTCAAGGCGGTCGCGAGCCACTTCGGCCTCAAGCCGGCCGAGCTCCGCTCCCGGACGAAGAAGGAGCAGATCGTCTTCCCCCGGCAGGTGGCGATGTACGTGCTGAAGGAGACGACCAACCTCTCGCTCCCCGAGATCGGACGCCTCTTCAGCGACAAGCACCACACGACCGCGCTCCACTCGATCCGGAAGATCGCAGCCCTCCGGGAGGAAGACCCGGAGGTGGATCGTCTCGTCTCCGGTTTCGTCGCTCAGTACCGCTGACCCGAGGATCTCCAGAGCCTTTTTCCACCGGAGTCGTCGTTCCTCTGGAAAACGGGTCTCGCCCCGACCCGGCCCGTCGGCTGTCCACAGGCGGGGCGGCTCTTTCCCACAGTCCGGTCCCGCCGGAGCTCCTTTCCGGAGAGCGACTTGGGTCGTTTCCCTGTCAATCCACTCCCCTACGGAGACTCCTCCTGGTGGGCCCTAAATGATGGTAGAATGAAAGGGTTATAGAAGGAGCCGACGTGGAGCTGAGCCTGCCCGTCTCGTCCCTTTCGAAGGAGCTCGGCCTGATGCAGGGGGTCGTCGAGAAGAGGACCACGCACCAGATCCTGAGCAACGTCCTCCTGGAAGCTACGGAGGCGCGTCTCACTCTCACCGCAACGGACCTCGACACCACGATCGTCTCGGAGCTCACCGACGTCACGACGCGGACGACGGGGGCCGTGACCGTCCCGGCGCGCCGGCTGCACGACGTCGTCCGCGAGCTGCCGCCCGACGCGGAGATCCGCCTCAAGGTCCTCGAGAACCACCACGTCCAGATCGAGTGCAAGGACCCCAAGCTCCGGATCCGGCTGAACGGCCTGCCGGCCACGGATTACCCGACGCGGCCGGAGGCGGCCGGCGGGCCCACGCTGACGCTTTCGCTCGGGGCGCTGAAGAGGATGGTCGAGAAGGTGCGCTTCGCCGTCTCCGTCGAGGAGATGCGGCTGCAGCTGCAGGGGGCGCTCCTGAAGCCGAAGGGGGACTCGGCGGAGATGGCCGCCACGGACGGGCACCGGCTGGCCCTCGTCGAGGTGGAGGGCGCGGTCTCCGAGCCTGGCTTCGAGCCCGTCCTCGTCTCGAGGAAGGTCCTCGAGGAGCTCTCGCGTCTCGACGCGCCGCCGGAGACGCCGGTCACGATCACCCGGGGCGCCAACCACATCGGCATCAGCGTCGGGAGCCGGCGCCTCTTCTCCAAGCTCGAGGACCGTCGGTTCCCGGACTACGAGAAGGTCATCGGCAAGGAGAACGACAAGCGTGCGGTCGTCGACCGGGAGGCGCTCCTCGGAGCGGTCCGCCGGATCTCCCTCCTCTCGGGCGACCGGACCAAGGCCGTCACGATCTCGTTCCGCCCCGGCGCCGTCGTCGTCTCCTCGGAGAGCCAGGAGGTCGGGGAAGGCGACCAGGAGGTCGCCTGCTCGTACGCGAACGACCCGGTGAACCTGCGCCTGAACGCGCGGTACCTGGAGCAGTTCCTGGAGGTGGCCGACACCAACCAGGTGGACCTCCTCCTCAAGGACGAGTCGTCCCAGTGCCAGGGGCGGCCGTCCGAGGCGGTCCCGGGCCTGAAGAGCTACCTCTACGTCGTCATGCCGCTCAGGATGTAGCCGGGCGGTCGCCTCTCAAGTGGAGATCCTCTCGCTCACGACGGAAGCCTTTCGGAACCTCGAACCGGTCCGGATCCAGCTCCATCGCCGCCTCAACCTGATGGTCGGCGACAACGGGCACGGGAAGACGAACCTCCTCGAGGCCGTGGCCTTGGCGGCGGGGCGGACGCCCTTCCGCGGGCCCGACCTGCGCGCCGTCCCCGCCGACGGGTCCCCCTCCGCGCGAGTCGCCCTCGGGCTCGCCGAGGGGACGGACGAGCGCGTCCTCGGAGCCGAGGTGAAGGACGGCCGGCGCGAGCACTTCCTCGACGGAGCCCGGGTCTCGCAGCTCGCCGCCCGCGAGACCCTCCCGAGCGTCTTCCTGACGGCCGAGGACCTCCTCCGGCTGTCGGGGCCCTCCCGCGAGCGCCGCCGGGCCCTCGACCGCGCGGCGCAGGCGCTCTTCCCCGACCACGCGGCCGACCTCTCCCGCTACGAGCGGGCCCGGGCCTCCAAGGCGCGTCTCCTCTCGGCGAGCGCCCCGCCCGACCCCGACGCCGTCGGCGTCTTCGAGGAGGCGATGGCCACGGCCGGGGCGCGGGTGGCCGTACGGAGGCGTCAGGCGTGCGGGCGGCTCGCGAGCGAGACCGCGCGGGCCTCCGTCCGGATCGGCTCCCCCGCCGTGCCGCCCGCCCTCGCGCTCCGGAGCGACCTCCCCGCCGAAGGCGACGAGGCCTCCTTCGCCGAGGCCCTCCACGAGTCCTTCGCCCGCCACCGCGCCGCCGAGCGCGCCGCCGGGCGCTGCCTCGTCGGCCCGCACCGCGACGACGTGACCCTCCTCCTCGCCGGCGTCCCGGCGGCCGGCCGCGCCTCCTCCGGGGAGACGCGGACGCTCCTCCTGGCGTGGACGCTCGCCGAGATCGCCCTCCTCTCCGCACGCACGGGCCGGACGCCGCTCCTGGCCTTCGACGACTTCGACTCCGAGTGGGACCCCGGCGCCCTGCGCCGGTTCGCCGGCAGCCTGCCGGAGGACGGGCAGGTGCTCCTCACCTCGGCGCGGCCCGAGGCGGTGAAGGGCCTCCCGTTCCCGGAAGGCGCCCTCCTCCGGGTGACGCGCGGGCGCGTTGAGGCGGAGGGCCGGGCGGGCGGCGGGCGGCTCCTGACCTGGCCGCTGAGGGAGGCGGTCGTATGACGACGGAGACGGGCCCGCCGGGCGAGGCGGCCGGCGGCGGGACGAACGGGACCGAGGCCCGCGACAGCTACGGGACCGACTCGATCAAGCTCCTGAAGGGGCTCGAGGCGGTCCGCAAGCGCCCCGGGATGTACATCGGGAACACCGACGACATCTCGGGCCTCCACCACATGGTCACCGAGCTCGTGGACAACTCGATCGACGAGGCCCAGGCCGGCTTCTGCGAGCGGGTCACCGTCACGGTCCACGCCGACGAGTCGGTGACGGTGGAGGACGACGGGCGGGGGATCCCCGTGGGCCTCCACGCCGAGCACCAGCGCGAGACGCTCGAGATCATCCTGACCGACCTCCACTCGGGCGGGAAGTTCGACGCCAACGCGTACAAGGTCTCCGGCGGCCTCCACGGGGTGGGCCTCTCCGTCGTCAACGCGCTCTCCGAGCGGCTGGACGTCGAGGTCCGCCGCGGGGGGAGCGTCTGGCAGCAGAGCTACGCGCGCGGGGTCCCCCTGGCGCCCGTCCGCGAGGTGGGGCGGACCAACAAGACCGGGACCCGGATCCGGTTCCAGGCGGACCCTCAGGTCTTCTCCGTCACCAGCGTCAACTTCGACGCCCTCTCGCAGCGCCTGCGCGAGCTGGCGTTCCTCAACTCCGGCGTCACGATCGAGATCCTCGACGAGCGCGTGGAGGCGGGGGAGCGCTCCCACACGTTTCGGTACGAGGGGGGGATCCGCTCCTTCGTCGAGCACCTGAACCGGAACAAGCAGCCCCTCCACGAGCCCGTCATCACGTTCTCGGACGTCCGGGAAGGAGGCGAGGGGGCGCGCGGCAACGGCGAGCGCCTCGACCTGGCCCTCCAGTGGAACGACGGGTACGCCGAGCAGGTCTTCTGCTTCACGAACACGATCGCGAACAAGGACGGCGGGACGCACCTGGAGGGCCTCAAGGCCGCGCTGACGAGGGCCATCCAGCGGTACGCCGAGGCCAACGCCCTGACGAAGAACCTGAAGGAGGCCAACCTCTCCGGCGACGACTGCCGCGAGGGGCTCACCGCCGTCGTCTCCCTGAAGATCCGGGACCCGAAGTTCTCGTCGCAGACGAAGGAGAAGCTCGTCTCGCAGGAGGCGCGCACTTGGGTCCAGACGGTCACCTACGAGCGCCTGACGACCTACTTCGAGGAGAACCCGAAGGTCGCCCGGCGCGTCGTCGAGAAGATCGTCGAGGCGGCGCGCGCGCGCGAGGCGGCCCGCAAGGCCCGCGAGCTCGTCCGGCGGAAGGGGGCGCTCGACGGGGCCGGCCTCCCCGGCAAGCTCGCCGACTGCCAGGAGACGGACCCGGCCCGCTCGGAGCTCTTCATCGTCGAGGGGGACTCGGCCGGCGGCTCGGCCAAGCAGGGGCGCGACCGGAGGACGCAGGCGATCCTCCCGCTGAAGGGGAAGATCCTGAACGTCGAGAAGGCGCGCTTCGACCGGATGCTCGCCTTCGCCGAGATCCGCTCGCTGATCCTGGCGCTGGGGGCCGGGATCGGACAGGACTTCGACGTCGAGAAGCTCCGGTACCACCGGATCATCCTGATGACGGACGCCGACGTGGACGGCTCCCACATCCGGACGCTCCTCCTCACCTTCTTCTTCCGGCAGATGCCCAGGGCGATCGAGCGGGGCTACCTCTACATCGCCCAGCCCCCGCTCTACAAGGTGGCGGAGGGGAAGCGCGAGGCGTTCCTGAAGGACGACAAGGAGTACGCCCGCTTCCTCCTCTCGCGCCTGGGAGCCGACTGCACGCTCGTCTCCCTGGCGACCGGGGCGGAGGCGACGGCGGCCGACCTGGCGCGCCTGGTGGCGGACGCCCGCGAGTGGCACGCCGCGGTGCGGCGGCTCGGGACGCGAGGCTACCCGGAGGAGCTCCTGAGGGCCCTCCTCCGCGAGGGGCTCGTCGGCGTGACGCGCCTGTCGGACCCGGAACGCGTCGCGCGGGTGGCCGAGGCGATCCGGCCGGGGGCGGCCGCCTGCGAGGTGGTCCCCGACGAGGAGCACGGGGGCCTCTCCCTGCGCGTCCGGACGGACGTGAACGGCCTGACGAAGAGCGCCACGGTCGACGCGGAGTTCGTCGGCGGCTTCGAGCTCCGGCGGCTGGCCGAGCTGGCCCGGGCTCTGGACGGCTTCTTCGAGGGGCCCTACGAGGTCCGGCGGGGGGCCGAGCCCAGGCGCGTCCCGACGCTCGGCGCGGCGGCCGACGAGGTCCTCGAGGGGGCCAAGAGGGGGCTCTCGGTCAGCCGGTACAAGGGGCTGGGCGAGATGAACCCCGAGACCCTCTGGGAGACGACGATGAACCCCGCGACGCGGCGGCTGCTGCAGGTGCGGGTGGAGGACGCCATCGAGGCGGACGAGATCTTCACGATCCTGATGGGCGACGCGGTGGAGCCGCGGCGGCTCTTCATCGAGACGAACGCCCTGAACGTCGTGAACCTCGACGTGTAGGCGAGCCATGACGGACGAGAAGGACGAGGCCGGGACGCCCCCGCCGCCCCCCGAGGGGCGGGCCGACGAGCGGATCCCCGTCTCCATCGAGGAGGAGATCCGCCGGAGCTACCTCGACTACGCGATGAGCGTGATCGTGGGGCGGGCCCTCCCGGACGTGCGGGACGGCCTGAAGCCGGTCCACCGCCGCGTCCTCTACGGGATGTGGGAGCAGGGGAACCGGTACAACCGGCCCTACAAGAAGTCCGCCCGCATCGTCGGCGACGTCATGGGGAAGTACCACCCCCACGGCGACGCGGCCATCTACGACACCGCCGTCCGGATGGCCCAGCCCTTCTCGATGCGCGAGCCGCTCGTCGACGGGCAGGGGAACTTCGGCTCCGTCGACGGCGACGCCGCGGCCGCCATGCGGTACACGGAGATCCGGCTGACGCGCCTGGCCGAGGAGATGCTCGGCGAGGAGATCGACAAGGAGACCGTCGACTGGGTCCCGAACTACGACGGGTCGCTCCTGGAGCCGACGGTCCTGCCGGCGCGCTTCCCGAACCTCCTCGTCAACGGCGCCGAGGGGATCGCCGTCGGGATGGCGACGAAAATCCCGCCCCACAACCTCGCCGAGGTCTGCGCGGCGGCCGTCCTGCTCCTGGAGGAGCCCTCGGCCGGCGTCGAGCGGCTCATGGAGATCCTGCCGGGCCCCGACTTCCCGACCGGCGGGCAGATCCTGGGGCGGAAGGGGATCCACGAGGCGTACACGACGGGGCGCGGGATCCTGCAGGTCCGCGGGCGCGCGGAGGTCGAGACGATCGGCCGGGGCGACCGCGAGGCGATCGTCGTCACCGAGATCCCGTTCCAGGTCAACAAGGCCCGGCTCATCGAGCAGATCGCCGAGCTCGTCAACGAGAAGCGGGTGGAGGGGATCGCGGCGCTGCGCGACGAGTCCGACCGGGAGGGGATGCGCGTCGTCGTCGAGCTGAAGCGCGACGTCCTCGCCCAGGTCGTCCTGAACCAGCTCTACGCCCTGACGCCGCTCCAGCAGTCGTTCGGCGCGATCTTCCTGGCGATCGTCGACGGGCAGCCTCGCGTCCTGCCGCTGCCCGAGCTCCTCCGCGCCTTCCTCGACCACCGCCGCCAGGTCGTCGTCCGCAGGACCCGGTACGACCTGAAGAAGGCCGAGGAGCGGGCGCACCTCCTCCTGGGCCTGGCGCTCGCCCTCGGCAACCTCGACGCCGTCATCGCGATCATCCGCGGGTCGAAGGACCCGGCCGAGGCCAAGGCCCGGCTGACGACGGAGGTCTCCTTCGAGCGGCGGGCGCTCGCGCGCTTCCTCGGCGTCGACGAGCTCCGGACGACGCCCGACACGCGCCTGCAGCCAAGCGAAGGGGGGGACCTCGTCCTCCTCGACTCCGTCCAGGCCCAGGCCATCCTCGAGATGCGCCTGCAGCGGCTGACCGGCCTGGAGCAGGAGAAGATCGTCGCGGACTACCGCGACGTCCTCGCCCTGATCCTCGACCTGTCGGACATCCTGGCCCGGCCCGAGCGGGTGACGGCGATCCTGAAGGCCGAGCTGACGGAGCTCGGGGAGAAGTACGGCTCGCCGCGGCGGACCGAGATCGTCGCGGCCACGGCCGAGCTCGAGGTGGAGGACCTCATCGCCGAGGAGCTGGTCGTCCTGACCGTGACGCGGGACGGCTGGGCGAAGCGGACGTCGCTCTCCACGTACCGCGAGCAGCACAGGGGCGGCAAGGGGCGGACGGGAGCCGGGACGAAGGAGGAGGACGTGGTCGAGCACCTCTTCGTGGCCTCGACGCACGACGTCCTCCTCGTCTTCACGAACCGCGGCCGCGTCTACGGCCTGAAGGTCCACCAGATCCCCGCCGCGGCCCCCGCCTCGCGCGGCAAGGCGCTGGTGAACCTCCTCGACATCGACCCGGGCGAGCAGGTGGCCGCGCTGGCCACGACGCGGGAGTTCCCCGAGGACCGCTACCTCCTCTTCGCGACGAGGAACGGCCTCGTGAAGAAGACGGTCCTCTCCGCCTACGCCAACCTCCGCGCCGCGGGGCTGATCGCCATCAACCTCGAGGAGGGCGACGAGCTCCTCTCCGTCCACATCACGGACGGGATCCGGCAGGTCTTTCTCGGGACGAGGAACGGGATGGCGATCCGGTTCGAGGAGACCGACGTCCGGCCGATGGGGCGGGACACGACGGGCGTCAAGGGGATCGAGCTCCGCGAGGGGGACGTCGTCGTCGAGATGGACCCGGTGGAGGAGGGGGGGAGCCTCCTGACGGTCACCGAGTACGGCTACGGGAAGCGGACGGCGACCTCCGAGTACCGGCTCCAGGCCAGGGGCGGCACCGGGACGATCAACGTCCGGGTGGCCGAGCGGAACGGCCCGGTCGTCGGGATCCGGTCGGTCGCCGACACGGACCAGCTGCTCCTGATCACCGAGCAGGGGATCGTGATCCGGTTCCGCGTCGACCAGGTGCGGCAGACCCAGCGCGACGCCATGGGGGTCAAGCTGATCGACCTCGAGGAGGGGGACCGGGTCGTCGCCGTGGCCAAGCTGGCGGAGCAGGAGGGGGAGACCGAGGGGGAGGCGGCGGACGAGGGCGTCGAGGGCGAGCCGGGCGCGGAGCCCTCCGAAAGCGAGTAGAGTCCGCGGGATGCGCTTCTTCCTCGACACGACCGAACCCGAAGAGGCCCGGCAGGTCCGGGACTGGGGGCTCCTCGACGGGCTCCTCGTCCGGCCCGAGGCCGCCGAGGTCGCCGGCAAGGAGTACCGGCGGGCCGTGGCCGACCTCGCCGCCCTCTGCGACGGGCCGGTCGTGGCGGTCGTCTCGGCCGCCGAGGCCAAGGGGATGTACAAGGAGGCGCGCGAGCTCCACAAGCACGGCAAGAGCGTCGTCCTGAGAGTCCCGATGACGCGGGAGGGCCTCCGCGTCGTGAGGCTCCTGTCCGACGAGCAGATCGCCGCGGACGTCGGCCTCGTCTTCACGCCGATGCAGGCGCTCCTGGCGGCGCGGGCCGGAGCGGCCTACGTCTCCCCTTCGGCCGGCGCCCTGGACGAGACCGGGCAGGTGGGGATGGACGTCGTCGAGTCGATCATCCGGATCTACGACAACTACGGCCTCCAGACGCAGATCGCCGTCCAGGGGATCCAGAACCCCATCCACGCGCTCGACGCCGCGACGATGGGGGCCGACGTGGCCGTCCTGCCGTTCGGAGTCCTCGAGAAGCTGTTCGACCACCCGCTGACGAAGGCGGGGGTCGCCCTCCTCCGGTCCGCCGAGACCACGGGGCCGCGCCGGATACATTGAGTGTCCGGGGGAGGCCCCTGCCCGCGCTGCCGCGCGGGCTGGACGCCGGGCCTCCCCCTACCCCTCCCCCAGCAGACGAGGCCGTGTCCGGGGAGGGCGCCCGCGGGCGGGCTCCGGGTGCGGGTAGACTCGGGCGCCATGGCGCTGTCTCGCGAGCGAGCGGTCGACCTCTCCCGGAGGATCGTGGAGCGGATCGAGAACGAGGGCGGCGGGTTCACGGCCGAGAAGGAGTTCGTGAGGAACCGCGTCGTGCAGCTCCTCGTCGAGTGGGACCGCGAGAGCGACCGGATGGAGGAGGAGGCGAAGAGGCGCGTCGCCCTCCGGGGCCGCGGCCTCGCCCCGGGCTCGCGCGAGTGGGACCTCCGCTTCGCCGAGGAGCTCGAGCGGCTGTACGTCGAGCTGCTCGGCCGCGGCGAGTGACGGTCGGCCTCCGGCCCCACTTGGTTGGCTTGTGGGCGAGCTGCTCTTGACCTTGGTCTAGTCCAAGGCACAGATTGGGCGCGATGGGACGGAGCGCCCTCTCGCCGCGGGAAGCCGGGGTCGGGCCGAGAGTGCCCCTCTACCGGACGCTGGCCGACGGCGTCATCCGGGACATCCGCGCGGGGCGCTGGGTGGAGGGCGAGCGCCTCCCCGCCTCGCGGGAGCTGGCGCACCGGCTCGGGGTGAACCGGGCGACGGTCCACGAGGCCCTCCGCGTCCTCCGCGAGGAGGGGTGGGTGGAGACGAACCGCGGGGGAGGGACGCGCGTGGCGCGGCGCTCGGCGGCCGGCCCGGTCCTCGGGCCCGCCCCCGCCTGGGACCGGATCGCCTCGGCGCTCCTGACGCGGCTCGTGGCCGAGCCGTCGCCGGCCGACCCGCCGCTCGGGATCCGCCACGACATCGCCCGGCTGGCGCCCGACGAGCGGGAGTTCCCCGCCGAGGCGTTCGCGGCCCTCCTGGCCGAGGTCGCCCGCGACGGGGCGCTCCTGTCGTACGGCTCGCCGTTCGGCTACCGGCCGCTGCGCGAGACGCTCGCCGAGCGGCTCCGCCGGCGCGGGATCCCGGCCGACCCGGACGCCCTCCTGATCGTCAACGGCGCCCAGCAGGGGCTCGACCTGATCACCCGGGCGCTCGTCGACCCGGGCGATCCCGTGGCGGTGGAGAACCCGAGCTACTGGGGGGCGCTCACGCTCTTCCGGCTCCACCGGGCACGCCTCCTGGGCGTTCCGCTGGACCGCGAAGGGCCGGCACTGGACCCCCTCCGGGCGGTCCTCTCCGAGCGGCCGAAGTTCCTCTACGCGATGCCCGACTTCCACAACCCCACGGGGCTCCTCTACCGTCCCTCTCGCCGCGAGGAGCTCCTGCAGGCCGCGGTCGCCGCGGGCGTCCCGGTCGTGGAAGACGCCTTCGACGCCGACCTCTCCGTCGAGGGGGAGCTCCCGCCCCCGCTGGCGGCCCTCGCCCCGGGCCAGGTCGTCCACCTGGGGACCCTCTCGAAGGCTCTCTTCCCCGGCCTGAGGGTCGGGTGGGTCGCGGGCCCCAAGGAGTTCGTCCACCGGCTGGCGGCCCTGAAGCGGATCGGCGAGCTGACGTCGCCCCCGGTCCTGCAGGCCGCCGTCCACCTGTTCCTCGTGCGCGGCGCGTACGACGAGCACCTGGCCCGGACGCGGACGCGCCTGAAGAGCCGCCTCGCGCTGGCCCACCGGACGATCCTCGCCCGGTTCCCCGCCGGGACGAGGTGCGAGCGGCCGGCCGGGGGGTGGGTCCTCTGGGCCGAGCTGCCGCCGGGCGTCTCGGGGCGGGCGCTGGCCGCCGCGGCGCAGGAGGCCGGCGTCCTCGTCTCCCCCGGGGCCGACTTCGACACGGGCCGCCGGGACGTCCCCGCCGTGAGGGTCTCCGTCTCGCGGGGGAGCGCCGCGGACCTCGAGGCCGCGCTCGGGCTCGTCGGCGAGAAGGCCCGGCAGCTCTCGCGGCAGGCCGCGAGGCGCTCCGCCGAGGAGCGGGCCCGCGAGCGCGAGGAGTCGCTCCTCCCCGTCTGACACGAACCACCGAAAGGAAACGACCATGAGCCAGCTCGACTTCACGACCCCCTTCAGCTCCGACACCTTCCGCGTCAAGGTCGGCCTGGCCGAGATGCTCAAGGGCGGCGTCATCATGGACGTCGTCAACGCCGAGCAGGCCAAGGTCGCCGAGGCCGCGGGCGCCTGCGCGGTGATGGCGCTCGAGAGGGTCCCGGCCGACATCCGGAAAGAAGGCGGCGTCGCCCGGATGTCGCCCGTCACGAAGATCCGCGAGATCGAGGCCTCGGTCTCCATCCCCGTCATGGCCAAGTGCCGGATCGGGCACGTGGCCGAGGCGCGGGTCCTCGAGTCGCTCGGCGTCGACTTCGTCGACGAGTCCGAGGTGCTCACCCCCGCCGACGAGGAGAACCACGTCTACAAGCACGACTTCCGGGTCCCCTTCGTCTGCGGCTGTCGCAACCTGGGCGAGGCTCTCCGCCGGATCGGCGAGGGGGCCGCGATGATCCGGACGAAGGGGGAGGCGGGGACCGGCGACATCGTCCACGCCGTCAAGCACCTGCGCGAGGTGAACCGCGCCATCAAGGAGCTCGGGATCCTGACGAGCGACGAGTGGATGGCCGCCGCCAAGAGGCTGGCCGCGCCGTTCGAGCTGGTGGTGTGGGTCGCCCGGAACGGGAAGCTCCCCGTCCCCAACTTCGCGGCCGGGGGCGTGGCCACCCCGGCCGACGCCGCGCTCTGCCGGATGCTCGGCGCCGAGGCCGTCTTCGTCGGCTCGGGGATCTTCAAGTCCGAGGACCCGGAGCGCCGCGCCCGCGCGATCGTCGAGGCGACGACGCACTGGGACGACCCCGACCGCGTGGCCAAGGCCTCCGAGGCGCTCGGCGACGCGATGAAGGGGATCGAGGCCGGCAAGCTCGTCGAGTCGGAGATGCTCCAGACCCGGGGCTGGTGATGCCGGTCGGCGTCCTCGCGCTCCAGGGCGACTCCGAGGCCCACGCCCGCGCCCTCTCGCGGGCGGGGCTCGCGGCGGTCGGGGTCCGGACGGCCGAGGAGGTTCGGGCCGCCGAGGCCCTCGTCCTGCCGGGCGGAGAGTCGACGGCGATCTGGAAGCTGATGGAGGGGACCGGGATCGAGGAAGCCCTCCGGGAGGCGATCGGCGCGGGCCGGCCCGTCTTCGCCACGTGCGCCGGGGCGATCCTCCTCTCCCGCCGCGTGACGAACCCGGAGCGCGAAGGGCTCGGCCTCCTCGACGCGACGGCCGTCCGGAACGCCTACGGCCGGCAGCTCGACTCGGCCGTCGTGAGGCTCGCGGACCTCGACCGCGAGGCGCTCGGCAGCGAGCCGCTCGAGGCCGTCTTCATCCGGGCGCCGAAGCTCGCGGACCTCGGGGCGGGCGTCTCGGTCCTGGCCCGGCGCGACGGGGACCCGGTCCTCGTGAGGCAGGGGAACCTGCTCGTCGCCACGTTCCACCCGGAGCTCTCGGACGACCCCCGCGTCGGGGCCCTCTTCGCGGGGATGGTGGAGGAGAGCAGGCGCGCGGCGGGCGGGGAGGCGTGACGGTCCGCGACGCCCACCGGCGGCTCCTCGACGCCCTCGGACTTCCGGCCGGGCCCCCCTCGCCCCGGGCCTTCGAGGAGCTCTTCCTGAGGTTCCAGGCGCGGGTCCCGTACCGGCGCGGCCCGATGCCCGTCTCGGCGGATTCCGACGCCCTCCTCCTCCGGTTCGCCGAATCGGGCCGCGGCGGCGGAGGGGTGGAGCGCCGGGAGGCATTCGCGGCGCTCGGGCGCTCGCTCGGCTATCCCCTCGACGTCGTCCCCGCGAGACGGGAAGACGGCTCCCCGCACGGGGCGCTCGTCGTCAAGCTCTCGGGAGAGGACGTCCTGGCCGACGTCTCCCTGCCGCTCCCGGTCCTCGTCCCGCTGGGGCGTCCCGGTGTCGAGATCCCGGCCGCGTTCGGCACGCTCGGGGTGGAGCGCGACGGCGACGCTTGGCGGCTCCTCCTCTCCGCCCGCGGACGGACGGCGCCGCTCCTGACCGCCGCGAGCGGCGCTTCCCTGCCGCTTCCCGCCGCTCCCGGGCCCGGCGAGGACGGCGCCCTCCTGCGGTTCCTGCCGGACCGCGTCCTGTGCTGGACGGGAGGCCGGATGGAGGTCCGCGACGCGTGGTCGGTCCTCTCGTTCCCGCTCTCGGGAGCCGCGACCGAGATGCTCGAGGCCCTCTTCGTCCAGCCGGTCGAGGACCTGGCCGGCGTCGAGGCCGACGCTTCCCCCGCGACCCTGACGGCCTTCCACTCCTCGGCCGACGGGCCGGAGGAGCTTCACGCCCGGCTCGCGTCCCCGGAGCGCTTCTCGCGGCTCCTGCCGCCCGGCCTCGCGACGAGGGACGTCCGCCCGGCGGAAGGCGGCTGGGAGTGGGAGGTCGCCACGGAGGAGGGCGAGCCGCTCCGGCGGGAACGCGTCCGCGTCGAGGAGCGCGGCCTCCACGTGACGACGCTCGGGGGGAGTCCCCCCCTCGTCTCGCGCCGCTTCGTCGTCGAGCCCGCCGAGGACGGCTCGCGCCTCGTCCTCGAGGCGGTCCTCGCGGGCGAGGTCCCTCCGGCCGGCCCCCCGGACGCGGTCCGCCGGACCCTCGTCTTCCACCTCGCCGCCGAGCTGATCGCCCTCGCCACCCCCGCCTGACGGGCGGGAGCCGCGAAGCGGCGCGAGGGCCCTCCCCGGAAGAGGAGCTCCGTTCGCCGGGGGAGGGGCAGGGGGAGGCCCGGCGACCGGGCGCGCCGGTCAGGCGCACGCGCGTTCGCGCTGGGGGCCCGACCCCCCGAACAGGTCAGTACTCGAGCAGGTCGTCGTCGGCCAGCAGCCGCAGCCGCGGCTCGGCCAGCGCGGCCACCTGGTCGCGCAGCGCGGGGAGGGTCGGCGGCTTCATGTGGTAGAGGTTCACCGGCACCTTCGGCGGGAACTTCTCCATCTCCTTCTTGAGCGAGGCCGGGGTCAGGTGCCGCGAGACGTCGGCGATGTTGGCCATCTCGTCCGGGAAGGAGCACTCGACGAAGATCGCCTTCAGGTCCGGGACCTTGGCCGCCTCCGCCCAGAGGGCGTCGGTCGGCCCCGTGTCCCCCGAGAAGACGACCGATCCCGTCCCGTCGGACACGATGAAGCCGCACGTCGGCACGACGTGGACGACCGGCACGGCCACGGCGGTCAGGCCGTCGACACGGAACCGCGCGAGCGGCTCGACCGGGCGGAACGTGACGGTCGGAAGGAGGTGGTTGGGGATCCGCGTGAAGTCGGGCCAGAGGTCGTCGTTGAACAGGTGCCGCTGCAGGCAGGCGACCACCTCGGACGGCGCCACGACCTCGATCGGGCCCTTGGCCCGCCCGAAGACGTTCTCCACGAGGAACGGCAGCGAGGCGACGTGGTCCATGTGCGAGTGCGTCACGAGGATCGC
The DNA here is from genome assembly GCA_008363385.1 of Acidobacteriota bacterium. Taxonomy (GTDB): domain Bacteria; phylum Acidobacteriota; class Thermoanaerobaculia; order UBA5066; family UBA5066; genus RHKY01. Next base: position 23,899 of record RHKY01000027.1, read on the forward strand.
GCGCACCTCGGCCTGGTCCTCGAGGGAGAGCGACTCGGTCAGGGCCCCGGCGTCGAGGGCGACGGTCCCGTTGATCAGGAACGACGTCTGCCGATGGCGCGGCGTGGAGCCCCCGTAGGCCCCCAGGACACGGATCTGCACGGGCGGATTATGAAGCCCGGCACGCGCCGGGGCGCCCCTTTTCCGGCCCGCGGGGACGAACCGTGACCTGCGTCACGGCCCCGGCTCCCGGGGAGCGTGCCCCGTGCGGCCGAAAGGTAGGGGGCTCGGGGGGAGGGACGGAGGGGTTGGGGCCCCGCCGTCGCCGCTTCGAGCGCGCAGCGCGCGGATCCGGATGAGGCCGGACCCGGGCGGCGGTCTTCCCGGTTCCAATGCGGCCGAAAGGTAGGGGGCTCGGGGGCAGGACCGGGCGGCGGTCTTCCCGGTTCCAATGCGGCCGAAAGGTAGGGGGCTCGGGGGGAGGACCGGGCGGCGGTCTTCCCCCCGAATCAGAACGTCCAGCCGATGTAGAAGTCGAACTTCCAGTCGGAGGAGTTCTTGAAGTCCCACTGCCGGGCGAAGTCGAAGTTCCAGGGGAGGCCGAGGAAGAAGACCGAGAAGCCCGCCCCGTAGGACGCCTTCCCGTCCTTCAGCGTCCCCGACTCCGAGCTGTAGAACTGGAAGCTCTGGTCGGCCAGCCACGCCCCGCCGACGTCCAGGAAGATCCGGCCGCGGACGCCCTGGAAGTTGATCCCGAACCCGGTTGCCAGGACGTCGATGAGCGGGAAGCGGAACTCGGTGTTGACGTAGAAGATCCGGTTTCCGATGAGCGTCCGGAACTCGTAGCCGCGGAGCGTGTCCAGCCCGCCGAAGTAGTAGACCGTCGGGGCCGCCCCGTCGGACCGGGCGCCGAAGCCCCGGATGGCGAAGAGGGTCCTCCGCGAGATCGGGACGTACAGCCGGGCGTCGATCCCCATGTCCTGGCTCAGCGTCCCGGGCTCGTCGTCCCGCTCCGGGGAGAGGTTCGGGGTGTACTGGTAGAAGGCGTCCACCCGGCGCCCGCTCAGCGGCCCGAAGGAGGCGTAGTTCACCGCGTCGTAGGAGAACGAGGTGCCGCCCGTCGGGACGTCGTCCGAGCGCGGCAGGTAGAGGTAGCCCTGGGTCAGGTCGTCGTTCGTCACCCAGTAGGCCACGTCGAGGGAGCGGCTGATGTACCCGACGTTCCCCTGGAGGCGCGTGTAGCGGGAGAGCGGGTAGATCCCCTCGGCGCGGACCCCGGTCTCCCGGACGATCCGCTTGCCCTGGACGGTCTGCCCCGCGTCGTTGTACCCCCAGTAGTACTGGCGGTAGTCGTAGGCCTGGGCGCCCCACTGGAACCGCTTCTTGAGGTTGAACAGCCCCAGCCGGAAGTTGGAGTAGCCGGCGACGGAGTCGAAGACGAAGATGGCGCGCTTGTCCCCGAGGTAGTCGGAGAACGAGAGCGAGATCGTGGAGACGAACGTCTGGTCCGAGCTGACGCCCGCGTAGAGCTGGGCGTCCTCGAGGAAGAGCTTGAACTTCGGGACCTTCTCGGTCTTCTCCGGGTCGACGGCCACCTCCAGCGCCGGGGCGTAGGGCGCCGTGGCGTCCGGGCCGAGGGGGGCGGGCGGGAGGGCCTTCTCGTCGAGCTGGCGGATCGGCTTCTTGGCGTCGGCCGTGTAGAGCGCGAACCGCTGCGCCTGGAAGCCCGAGAAGACGATCTTCTCCTGCCCGTCGTCGCCGACGTACGCGGCCGGGCCGAGGGCGGCGCCGATGACGTCGGTGAACTGCCAGATCTCCCCCGTGGCCAGGTCCTGCCCGTAGACGTTCGGGATGCCGCCGTTTCGCGAGGAGGAGAAGTAGAGGCGCTTGGCGTCGGGCGAGAAGGACGGGTCCTCGTCGTTGCCGTCCCCCCAGGTGACCTGCTCGACCTTCTTCGGGTCGTCGACCGGGAACCGGACGATCTTCCTCAGGCCGTTGATGACCTTGGAGTGGTAGATCCACTTGCCGTCGGGGGAGTAGACCGGTCCGGTGTCGAAGGAGGGGTCCTCCGTCAGGTTCCGCGTCTGCCGCGTCGCCAGGTCGAGGAGGAAGATGTCCCGCGAGGTCCCCTGGATCCCGGAGAAGACGACGGAGCCGCCGTCGGGCGAGAACGCGGGGGAGAGCGGCATGTCGGGGGAGACGGGGATCCGCTCGATCACGCCCCCCGACCGGGCCGAGAAGATGAACAGCTGCCGGCCCCGCTCCCGCCGCGCGAAGACGGCGATCCGGTCCCCGTCGGGGGCGAAGGAGAGGTCCCGCCCGCTCTCGGGCCCCATCGTCAGGAACTGCGCGGTCAGGTACTCGTACTTCGTCGTCCGCCCCGCGGTCAGGTTCTTCCAGAGCCGCCGCGTCTTCGTGGAGAGGAGGGCGATGTCGACGTCGTCCTTGTACGCCGTCATCGTGGCAACGAAGTCGCCCGAGGGGGACGGGGCCGCCCCGATCTCGTAAGAGCCCCGCCCCGGGGGCGCGACGCGGAAGCGCTGGCCGTACTCGGAGGCCTCCCCCTTCTGGGCCAGGAGCGGCAGGTACTTCCGCCGGAGATACCGGCGGAACCGGAGGTCGAACTCCTCGGCGTCGATCTCGAAGGTCCGCCGGACGGCCTGGGAGATGTCCCGGCCGAGGAACGAGCGGAACTCGAAGATGAACTCCCTCACCGCGTCCTTGCCCCACTCGGCCTCGATGAAGTCGAAGACGGCGTGGCCGTACCTGTAGGCGACGTAGCCCCGGATGTCGACCCGGGAGATCGGCGGGATCAGGTCCGAGTTGACCGCGTCGCGGAGGAAGATCCTGTCCTTGTCGTCCTCGTCGTCGGCGTAGTAGGACGCCATCCCCTCGATGAACCAGGTCGGCGCGCCGCCCGTCAGCGCCCGCCCGAGCCGGCCGCCGTAGAGGATCTCGTACTGGAAGATGTGGGTCAGCTCGTGCTGGATCAGCTTCTGGAGCTGCTCGTCCGGGAGGTCGATGGGCAGCACCATCCGGTTCCGCGCCGCCTCGGCGAACGCCCCCACCCCCTCCGGGATGAAGTTCAGGATGACGTTGTTCTGCTCGAACTCCGCGTGCGTGGCGTAGAAGATGAGCGGGATCGGCTTGGGGATCTGGTAGTTCAGCCGGCGGGAGAGCTCGTCGTAGGCCGACTCGGCCATCGAGACGACCTTCGTGAGCGCCTCGGCCTCGCGGCTGTAGTGGTAGACGCGGAAGTGCGTCGAGGGGTAGATGCTCCAGTCGAACGAGTCGTAGACGATCTTGTTCTGCCCCTCGCCCGAGGCGGGCCCGGCCGACAGCGCGAGGAGCGAGAGCGCCGCGGCGAGGAGGAGCGTGCCCCGGCGGCGGTCAGTCGAAGACATAGCGTCGCGCCTCCCGCTCCCGGACGACGAAGAGCCCCAGGAGCTGGCCCTCGATCGAGAAGAGGTTCTCGAAGAGCCCGACCATCTCGTCGGCGGCGCGCCGCGGCTTCTCCTTGACGTCCTTGAAGGTCTCCTGGAACAGCTTGGCCCCGGTCTTGGCGTCGAACGCCAGGACGGTCACCTCGAACGTGAAGCCGGTGGACTCCACGAGGACCTGCCGGTAGTACGTCCGGCCGTCGATCCGGCTGACGTACTCCTCCGTCCGGTACCCGGACTTGTCCTCGATCTTGAAGTCGACGATCCCGGAGAGGAGGAGGTCGGTGTTCGTCCGGATCCCGAGCTCCCGCCAGTACTCGGCCGCCTCGCCGAGGTCCTTCAGGCTGGTCGTCGGCAGCTTCACGTCGGCCGGCATCGTCACGACGGTCATCTTCGTCCGCTTCGCCAGCTGCTTGCCGAGGTAGCGCCGGAACTCGACGTCGAGGTCCAGGTCCTTGAACTTGCTCGCGTCCCGCCGCTCGGAGAGGTTGGCCGCCACGAGGAACGGGGCCAGCGCGATCCGCTCGCGCCCGGAGACGGCGAGCTTGGGCCTCAGCGGCAGCTTCAGCCGGACCTCCTTGACCGCCTCCGCCACGGGAGACAGCAGGAGCGCCGCGGCGAGGAGGGCGGACGCGGGGGCCCGGAGGACACGGAGGCGGCGCACGCGCGAGTCCACCGTCACCTCAAGGGGCCGGAGGCGGCGCCGGCGAGGCCGCCGGGGCCGGCCCCGTCCGCTGGAGCGCCGTGTAGTACTCGGCGAAGCGCGCGTAGTTGCGCTTGATCCTCGCGTCCTCTGGCGCCAGCTCGAGCGCCCTCTTGTACGCGGCGAGCGCCCGGGCGGTCTCCCCGACCGCCTCGCAGGCCACCGCGAGGTTGTTCTGGATCTGGGCGTCGTCGGGGGCCGCCGCGGCCGCCCGCTCGAAGCGGAAGAGGGCCTCGCGCCAGAAGCCCTGCCTGGCCATGTAGGCGCCGTACTTCTTCTGGTCCTTGGCCTCCTCGGCCCGGGGGGGGGCCGACGCGCAGCCCGGGAGGAGCATCCCCACGGCCACGCAGGCCGCAGCGGCGGTTCGAGCGGAGGGCCGTGGACGTCCTGTCACTTCGGGCGCGGGGATTATAGTCGCCCGCCACGCGCGGTCCCTCGCAAGAGACGGACCACGGAAGGAGGTGCGGGATCGATCTCCGGACAGGACTCGGCTGGGCGCTCCTGGCCCGCGGGCGGACCGCACGGGCCCTCTGGCGCCTCCTCGCGGCGACGGGCCGTCGGCCGGAGTCCGTCCTGGCCCTGTCGCTCCCGGAGGCCGTCGCGCTGGCCGAAGAGCCTGCCGCGATCGTGGCCCCGCTCCTCTCGCCGGGGGCGGTCCCGGGGGTCGACGAGCAGGAGCGGCGGCTCCGGGCCTCGGGCGCGAGGCTCCTCGGGATCGGCGAGCCAGGCTACCCGGCGCTCCTGGTCGAGACGCCGGACCCGCCGCCGGTCCTGTTCGTCCGCGGGCAGCTCCCGCCGCCGGGGCCGATGGTGGCCGTTGTCGGGTCGCGGCGAGCCAGCCGGACCGGCCTCGAGGCCGCGCGCGTCATCTCCCGCGGACTGGCCGCCGCCGGGGTGACCGTCGTCTCGGGCTTCGCCCGCGGGGTCGACGGGGCCGCGCACCGTGCCGCGCTCGAGGCCGGGGGCTCGACCGTCGCCGTCCTCGGGTGCGGCGTGGACGTCTGCTACCCGCCCGAGCACGAGCCGCTCCTGCCGGGCCTCCTGGCTCGGGGGGCGGTCCTCTCCGAGCTCCCGATGGGGGCGCCGCCGCTCGCCCCGCACTTCCCCGTGAGGAACCGGATCATCGCGGGGATGGTCCCCCTCGTCCTCGTCGTGGAGGCGGCCGAGCGGAGCGGGTCCCTCGTCACCGCCCGGCTGGCGGCCGAGCTGGGGCGCGACGTGGCCGCCGTCCCCGGGTCGGTCCTCTCTCCCGGCGCCGCCGGCTCGAACGCCCTCCTCAAGGACGGGGCGATCCTGGTCCGGGACGCCGACGACGTCCTGGCCGAGCTGCCCGGCCTCTCGCCCCTTCCGGCCGGGGAGCCTCCCGCCTCCGGGACGCACGCCCTGGCGGCGCGCGCCGGGGCGCTCGGCGGCGACGCAGAGGCCGTCTTCTCGGCCCTCGACCCCGACGACCCCCTCGACGCCGACGCTCTCGTCGGCGCGACCGGCCTCCCCGCCGCCCGCCTCTCCGCGGCCCTGGTCCTCCTCGAGCTGGAGGGGCTCGCCGAGGCCCTCCCGGGGGCCGTCTTCGTCCGGAGGAGAGACAAGACTTGACAGCCATGGCATCTTGACGGCCCCCATGCCGAAGTCCCTCGTCATCGTCGAGTCGCCCGCCAAGGCCGGAACCCTCGCCAAGTTCCTCGGGAAGGACTACGTCGTGACGGCCTGCTACGGGCACGTCCGCGACCTCCCGAAGAAGGGGATCTCCGTCGACCGGGAGAAGGGCTACGAGCCCACCTGGGAGGTCCTCCCCGGCAAGCAGAGGACGATCGCCGAGCTGAAGAAGCTCGCCCGCTCCGCCGAGGACGTCTACCTCGCCGCCGACCCCGACCGCGAGGGGGAGGCGATCTGCTGGCACCTCGAGGAGGTGCTGAGGCCGCAGGCCCCGAAGGCGCGCTTCCACCGGGCCGAGTTCCAGGAGATCACCCGCTCGGCGGTCACCCGGGCCATCGCCAGCCCGGGCGCGATCGACCGGAACCGGGTGGCCGCCCAGCAGGCTCGCAGGATCATCGACCGGATCGTCGGGTACGAGGTCTCCGACCTCCTCTGGTCGAAGGTCTGGAGGGGCCTCTCGGCGGGACGCGTCCAGACCGTCGCCCTGCGGATCATCGTGGAGCGCGAGAGCGAGCGGGAGCGGTTCGTCCCCGTCCCCTACTTCTCGGTCCCGGTGACGCTCGCCAAGGGGGAGGCGGCCTTCCCGGCGCGGGTCGTCTCCTGGCGGGGCGAGAAGCTCCGCTTCGACGGCACCGACCCCCGCCTGGCCACGCGGGAGTCGGCCGAGGAGGTGGTCGCCCACGTCCGGGCCGCACGCCTCGCGGTCGTCTCCGTCGAGGCGCGCGAGCGACGGCTGTCGGCGCCGCCGCCGTTCACGACCTCCAAGCTCCAGCAAGCCGCCGCGCGGGCCCTCGGCTTCTCGGTGAGGCGGACCATGCAGGTGGCCCAGCGGCTCTACGAGGGCAAGGCGCTCGGCGAGCGGGGAACGGTCGGCCTGATCACCTACATGCGCACCGACTCGACCCGGACGGCCGAGGAGGCGTTGACCGCCGTCCGCGCCCACATCGGCGCCACGTACGGCGAGGCGGCGCTCCCCGCCGAGCCGCGCCGGTTCCGGCAGAAGAAGGACGCCCAGGACGCCCACGAGGCGATCCGGCCCACCTCCACCGAGCTCCCGCCCGAGGCGGTGGCCCGGTACCTCACGACGGAGGAGCTGAAGCTCTACCGGCTCGTCTGGAGCCGGTTCGTCGCCTCGCAGATGAACCCCTCCCTCTCGGAGATCACGACGGTCGACGTGGAGGCCGCCCGCGAGGGGAGCCGGGACGTCGCGCTCCTGCGCGCCACCGGCTCGGTCCTGAAGGACGCCGGCTGGCTCCGGGCCTGGGGCCAGGAGGCCGACGCCGTCGAGGAGGAGGGCGAGGCCAACGGCCCGGCGCTCAACGGCGAGGCCAAGGAGCGCGGCAACGAGGAAGCCGCCGAGGGGAAGGTCCGCCTGCCGGCGCTCGCCAAGGGGGACGCCCCCGCCCTCGTCTCGGCCGCGGCCGAGGACCACGAGACCCAGCCCCCGCCCCGGTTCAACGAGGCCTCGCTCGTGAAGTTCCTCGAGGAGAACGGAATCGGCCGCCCCTCCACGTACGCCGAGATCCTCCGGAAGATCGAGGACCGCGAGTACGTGCGGAAGAAGGACCGGCGGTTCCTCCCGACGATGATCGGCCGTCTCGTCGTCGACCTCCTGCGCGAGGGCTTCGACGACTTCTTCCAGACCGAGTACACGGCCCGGATGGAGGAGGAGCTGGACGAGGTCGAGGAGGGGAAGCTCGACTGGCGCGCGGCGCTCGCCGAGTTCGACGGCAAGTTCAGCCGGGACCGCAACCGCGCCGCCAAGGCGATGGCCTCTCTGAAGGCGGGCCTCCCGCTCGCCGAGGTGCGCAAGCGCTTCGTCGACTTCCGGCTGACGAACGACCCGGGCGACCTCTGCCCGAAGTCCGGGCACCCGCTGAAGCTCCGGATGGGGAAGAACGGCCTCTTCGTCGCGTGCGCCGGCTATCCGGAGTGCGAGTTCACCGTCGACATCCCCGAGCCCGAGGAGGACCCGATCGACCAGTCGGAGCTCGAGGGGCAGACGTGCGAGGAGTGCGGGAGCCCCATGGTCCTCCGGACGGGCCGGGACGGCTCGGCCTTCCTGGGCTGCTCCTCGTACCCGAAGTGCCGCAACACCGTCGCCGTCAAGGTGGCGGGAGGCAAGGCCGAGGCGCGCCCGGACGTCCCGACGGGGGAGTCCTGCCCCAGCTGCGGGAGCCCGATGGTGACGCGGCACGGCCGGTACGGGGACTACGTCGCCTGCTCGAACTACCCCGCCTGCCGGTACCGGCCGCCCAAGCCGGTGACGACGACCGGCGTCACCTGCCCGAAGTGCGGGCGGGGCGACGTCCTCGTCCGAAAGGGGCGGTTCGGGCCCTTCTACGGCTGCTCGAACTACCCCTCCTGCGACCGGAACTTCCGCGCGCGGCCCGTCCCGAAGGCGTGCCCGTCGTGCGGCACGCCGTACCTCCTCGTCCGGGAACGGAAGGCCGGGCCGTTCTACGCCTGCGAGAAGGAGGGCTGCGGCTTCGACGAGCCGGCGGGCGACCTCACGCTCTACGAGCCGAGGACGCACGTCCCGCCCGCCGCGGCCGGCGCCCCGACGGAGCCGGCGCGTCCCGGGGCGCGAGCCCGGGGCACGAAGGCGGGCCAGAAGCCCGCCCGGCCGGCCCGGGGCGCCCGGAGCGCGAAGAAGACCGGCTGAGCGGCTGGCGACTCGCACCCCGAGCTCCGCCCGGACGTTCGGGGGCCGCGGAGGGGGTACGGGGGGAACCCGGGCCTTCGGGTTCCCCCTGTCCGTCTAGACCTCGAGGGACCCCGTCATCATCCTCACGGCGCTCCCGGAGACGTGGACTCCGGCCGGCGTCCCGTCCTCCCGCCGGTCGACCTCCACCTCCAGCTCGGACGGGCGCCCCATCTCGATCCCCTGGTCGACCAGGAAGCGGCCCGCGGGGTCGGGGAGCGCCCGCTCGAGCGCGAGGTAGATCCCGAGCGGCCCCGCCGCCGAGCCGGTGGCCGGGTCCTCGGGGACGCCGGCCCCCGAGGCGAAGCCGCGCGCCCGGATCCGGCCCCCCGGCGCGAAGGCGAAGGCATACGTGCCGAGGGTCCCCAGCTCCCGCTCGACCGCGACGACGAGGCGGGGGTCCGGGTCGGCGCCTTCGAGCGCCGCGACGCTCCCGACGGGGACGATCAGGAAACGGTTCCCGGTCGAGACGGCCCGGACGGGGAGGCCCCCGCCGACGGCGTCGCGCGGGATCCTCAGCCCCTCCGACAGGCGCGCGAGGAACGCCGGGTCCCGGACCGGCTCGCCCCACTCCGGCTTCCCCTGCGCCATCCGGACCCGCGTGGCGCGCGCGGCCTCGAAGCGGACGTCGAGCGGCAGCGGGCCGAAGCCGACCTCGATCGTGATCGCGGCCGTTCCCGTCCCTCCCGAAGGGGGCGCGACCCGGCCGAGCCACGACAGGACGAGCGCCGTCCCGACCGTGGGGTGACCGGCGTACGGGATCTCCGCGAGCGGGACGAAGGTCCGCTGCCGGTAGGCGTGGGCGGGGTCGTCCGCCGGCAGGACGAACGTCGACTCCGAGTAGTTGATCTCCCGGGCGATCGCCTGCATCGACGCGGCGCCGAGCCCGGAGGCGTCCGGGACCACGAGGAGAGGGTTCCCCGCGAACGGGCGCGACGTGAAGACGTCGCAGGTGACGAAGTCGACGCGCACGGGGATCCTCCTACCGCCGGGCGGGCGGCGTGTCCGAGCCGAGGGCGTCGACACGCTTGCGCTCCTCGGCGACGACCAGGAGGTTCGGGCGGGGATCCCCGCCGACGGTGGCGAAGTCCCCGCCGACGACGAGGCCCGCCTCCGTCGGCAGGAGGGCGTTCACGGTCGGCGCGGGGCCGAGCGCGGGCGCGGGCGGCTCCTGGTCCGCGCCCCCCTTCGGCTCGGCCGAGGCCAGCGCCGCCCCGTGCCCCTCCCCGGGCCCGAACCGTCCGCCCAGGAGGACCCGCGAGCCGTCGACCGAGATCGCGTGGACCCACTCGTCCAGGTCGGGGGCGAACGCGTCGGGCTCTCCCGGCCCGTGGAGGCGGAACGCGGCCGCGTACGTCCGGCCGGCGGATCCGGCCGTCGTGAAGTTCCCGCCGACGAGGAGGCGCAGGCCGTCCGTGGCGAGCGAGCGGACCGACGGCGAGCCCCACCTCCCGCCCGAGAATGAGGGGGCGAAGGCGGCGTCCGAAGCACCCGGCCCTTCCGTGGCGATCCGGGCCAGGCGGGTCCGCGCCGGTCCGCCCGTCCCGCAGATCCCGAAGTCGCCGCCCGCGTAGAGCCAGGGGGGCGCGGAGAGCAGGGCCCGCACCGGCCCGTCCGGGGCCGGGTCCCACGAGGCGTCGAAAGAGCCGGTCCCGGAGGCGTCGAACCGGGAGAGGTAGCGCCAGCCCGGAAGGCCCCCCGGACCGAGGAGCGTCCCGCCCGCGTAGAGCCACCGCCCGTCGGTGGCCAGGGAGCGGACGACCGACCCCGGCCCGGCGACGGGCGCCCACTCCTCGTCGGCCCGTCCGCCTCCGCTCACCGCAAACGCCGCGAGCCCGGGCCGGGAGAGCGTCCCCCGGTTCACCGCCTCGAACTCCCCCCCGGCCCAGAGGCGGTCCCCGTGGACGAGGAGGGCGTGGACCGGGCCTCCCGGTGCAGGGTCGAACGGGGTGATCTCTCCCGACCGGAGGTCGACCGCGGCCAGGTTCCGCCGCGACAGGCCGTTGACGCTCGCCAGGTCCCCGCCCAGGAAGAGCCGCCCGGAGTCGACCGCCAGGGAGAAGACCGGCCCGTCCGGCGCCGGCCGGAACGGGACCGGCGCGCCGTTTCCGGAACGGACGGCCAGGACGAAGGAGTCCTCGCCGTCGCCGCCGTCGCGGAAGCTCCCGCCGGCGTAGAGGACCCCGTCCGAGACGGCGAGGGTGTAGACGGCTTCCCCGCGCCCGCCCGTCCCGGTCACGCGCGCTCCGTCCGGGCGCCCGCCCTGCCGGGCGTCGAACCGCAGGAGGTGTCCACGCGACCTGTCCGACGCCAGGGCGAAGCTCCCCCCCGCCCAGACGGCCGAGGCGTCCTCCTCGGCGGCCAGCGCGTAGACGAAGCCCTCGGTGAGGGCGGGGCGGAACTCCTCGTCCAGGGCGCCCGAGACGAGGTCGATCCTGGCCAGGTCTCCGGCCGGCTTCTTCGAGACCGTGGCGAACCCGCCGCCGACGTAGAGGTACCGGCCCGAGACGAGGAGCGCCCGGACCCAGCCGTCGGGGGCGAGGGCGAAATCCGGGTCGGCCGAGCCGTCCCCGGCCAGCGAGAAGCGGGCCAGGTGGGTCCTCCTGAGGCCGCCCGAGACCGCCGTGAATCCCCCGCCCGCGTAGAGCCACGGCCCGCTCGCCGCCAGCGCGAAGACGGTCCCGTCGGGGGCCGGCCGGAACGTCCGGTCGGCCGCGCCCCCGCCGGTCGCCCGGAACCGGGCCAGGCGCGGGTAGGGGAGCGTCCCGTTGACGAGGGCGAACGTACCGCCCGCGTAGACGAACTCGCCCTGGACCACGAGCGCGCGGACCTCGCCTCCCCGCACGTCCGGGTCCCACGCGGGGTCCACCGTCCCGTCGGGCAGGACGTGCGCGAGGCCGTTCCGGGCCAGCCCGCCCGCGCGGGTGAACCGGCCGCCGACGAACCAGCCGCCGGCCCCGTCCGGGACCGAGGCCAGGACGGCCCCGTCGACGGCGGGCGAGCGCGCCTCGCGGGCCCCGGAGACGGCGTCGACGACGACGCCGTGGCCCGTCGCCGGGCCGAGGCGGGAGAAGTCGCCGCCGAGGTAGAGCGTGTCCCCGTGACGCGCCAGGGCGTGGACCGGCCCGTCGGGGACGGGGAAGGCGGTCCTCGGGTCCTGGCCCATCGCGACCCCGGCGAGGAGGAGAGGGGCGAGGAAACGTCTCACGGGAGACCTCCGGATGGGATCTCTCCCGACGTTAACGCGGCCGCGGGGCGGGCGGAAGGGAAATCGGGCCGGGTCAGGAGGTGCGGCGGGCCCTGAGGCAGGTCCGGAAGCGGCAGAGGGACGCGCCGGGGAAGCGCCGGTCGAGGGCCCCGAGGAGAGGGTAGGGGCTCGCCGTGAAGAAGAGGTCCTCGACGGCGAAGCCGGCGCCCGTGACGGCCTCGACGACGCTCTCGGAGGGGCGGACGGCGATGTGGTCGGCCTGCTGCAGGGCCGGGAAGGCCGCCTTCACCCGCTCGGCCCAGTGGTCCCGGTTCGGCGTGTAGAGGGCCACCGCCCCGCCGGGCACGAGGAGGCGCCGGGCCTCGGCGAGGGAGGCCGAGAGGACGTCGGGGAGGACGTGCTCGACGAAGTCGGCCAGGAGGACGACGTCGAAGGAGCCGTCGGCAAAGAGCGGGATCGACCGGGCGTCGGCCAGCTCGAACCTCACGTTGCCGACCCCGCGCGAGAGCGCCTCCTCGCGCGCGGCCATCACCGCCGCCGGGGCGGCGTCGACTCCGGCGACCGAGGCGACGCGCGGGGCGAAGAAGAAGCTCGTGTCCCCGCGCGCCGAGCCCACCTCGAGCAGGCGCATCGAGGCCCGGGGCCTCACGAGCCTCACGAGCGCCTCGTCCCGGTCCCGGTACTTCCGCTCGTTGCGGAAGAACCAGTGCCGCCGGTACATCGACGCGTAGTACGCCTCGTCGTACACCGAGGCGTTCGGCGCGAAGTCCGCGCCCTTCGCCGGGGCCGGGTCCGTCGTCATCGCCGCCGATCCTCGCACGCCGCTACGCCGGGACCGCCCGCATCAGGATCCGGTAGCGGAAGGTGGGGCCGAGGAGGGGGAGGGGCGAGAGGGCCCGCTCCACCCACCGGACGCCGGGGAACGGCGAGACGCTCCAGGTGTCGAGGTCGATCCGGAAGCCCGCCTCGCCGAGGAAGCGGCGGTACTCGCGCGGGAAGCGGACCGCGATGTGCTGGGGGTACTGCTTCAGGACGAAGTCGTGGGCCTTCATCCGCTCGACGTAGTGGGCCCGGTCGGGCGTGTAGATCCCGAGCCGGCCCGAGGGCTTGAGGACCCGCCGGCACTCGCGGAGCATCGCGGCCAGCGTCGGGTCGTCCACGTGCTCCACGAGGTCGATCGCGGCGACGGCGTCGACCGTCCCGTCGGCGAGCGCCGAGAGGTCGGCCACGTCGCTCTCCAGCCAGCGGACGTTCCCGATCCCGCGCCTCACCCGCTCGGCCTCGGCCATGGCGATCGCCTCGGGGGCGGCGTCGACGCCGACCACCTCGCGGGCGTGCGCGGCCAGGAGGAACGTCACGTCCCCGCGCGCGGAACCCAGCTCCACGACGAGGTCGGTCGGGCCGGGGGCGACGACGCGGAGCGTGTCGCGGTTCCTCTCCTCGTACTTCCGCGGCGGGTTCGTGAACCAGTGGCTCTTGTGGAGCCCCGCGTAGTACGCCTCGTCGTAGAGGTCCCGCTCGAACGTCACGGGGGCGGAGTGTAGCGAGAGGGCGGATGCCGCCCCCTACAATCGCGCCCTCATGGCGGGAGAGGCGCGCGTCACGGTGATCGGCGGGGGCTTCGCGGGGGTGGAGTGCGCCTTCCAGCTCTCCCGCCGGGGGCACGCCGTCCGCCTCTTCGAGATGCGCCCGGGGAGGAAGACCGACGCCCACGAGACCGGGCGACTCGCCGAGATGGTCTGCTCGAACTCCTTCCGGTCGGACAACCCGTCGAACGCGGTCGGCCTCCTGAAGCGCGAGATGGAGCTGGTCGGGTCGATCGTGATGGAGGAGGCCCGGCGGGCCGCCGTCCCCGCCGGGGACGCCCTGGCCGTGGACCGGGCGCTCTTCGCCGAGGGGGTGACGCGGCGGATCGAGGCCGAGCCCCTCGTCGAGCTGGTCCGCGAGGAGGTGGAGAGCCTCCCCGACCCGGGGGACGGGTTCGTCGTCGTGGCGACCGGGCCGCTGACCTCCCCCGCGCTGGAGAATGCGCTCCTGTCCGCTCTCGGCGACCGGTACCTCTACTTCTACGACTCTGTCGCCCCGATCGTGGAGGCGTCGTCGCTCGACATGGAGCCCCTCTTCTTCGCGAGCCGGTGGGGGAAGGGGGGCGGCGACCACTACCTGAACGTCCCGCTCGGCCGCGAGGCGTACGAGGCCTTCGTGGCCGAGCTCGTGGCCGGCGAGAAGGTGCCGTTCCACGACTTCGAGAAGCCGGTCTACTTCGAGGGGTGCCTCCCGGTCGAGGCGATGGCCGAGCGGGGGGTCGAGACGCTCCGGCACGGGCCGATGAAGCCGTTCGGCCTGCGCGACCCGCGGACGGGCAAGGAGCCGTACGCCGTCGTCCAGCTCCGGCAGGACGACCTCGCCCGGACCCACTTCAACGTCGTCGGTTTCCAGACGAAGCTGAAGGTGGGGGAGCAGAGGCGGGTCTTCCGGACCCTCCCGGGCCTTTCGAACGCCGAGTTCGTCCGGTACGGGATGCTCCACCGGAACACGTACCTGAACGGCCCCGCCCACCTCGACGGCCTCTTCCGCTGGCGGAAGGACCCGCGCGTCCTCTTCGCCGGGCAGATCACCGGGGTGGAGGGGTACCTGGAGTCGGCCGCCACGGGCCTCGTGGCGGGCGCGACGCTCGCGCAGCTCCTCGAGGGGCGCCAGCCCGTCCCGGTCCCGCCGACGACGGCGCTGGGGGCCCTCTGCCGGCACGTCTCGGAGGCTGGCGAGCGCGACTACGCGCCGATGAACGTGACGTTCGGCCTCTTCGACGAGGCGGGGCTGCCGCCGATCCGCGACAAGGAGCGCCGCCGGGCGGAGATCTGCCGCCGGGCGCTGGCCGACGCCGCGGCGTGGCGCCAGAGCGCCCTGGGCGCTCCCGTTGCGTGAGGAGGCGCACCGATTGGCGCGGAGGGCCCGGCGTAGACTTTTCGCCGAGGAGACCGCCGCCATGACGAACCGCCGCCTGGGCGCCCTCGCCGCGCTCCTGTCGCTCGCCCCGCTCCCCCTCCTGGCCGCTGAGCCCTCGCGCTCCGAGACGTGGATGACGTACTGCGCCGTCTGCCACGGGGACGACGGGAAGGCCCAGACCGAGAAGGGGAAGGAGAAGGGGGCGAGGGACCTGACGAACCGGAAGTGGCAGGACTCGGTCGACGACCCCCGCCTCCTGAAGTCGATCACGAAGGGGCGCGACAAGATGCCGGCGTTCGGCAAGAAGCTCACCGCCGAGGAGATCCAGGCCCTCGTCGAGGAGGTCCGGGCGATCGGGGGGAAGAAGGGCTCCTGACGGGGCGCGCGTGCTCGTCGACGACCTGGCCGCCTTCGACCGGCACCTCTCGGCGGAACGGGCCGTCTCGGCTCACACGCGGAAGGCGTACGTCGCCGACCTGGGGCGCTTCCTCGACTTCCTGGCGGGGACCTTCCTCGACCGCAAGCTCTCGGAGATCGACGTCCGGGACGTCGACGTCCTCGCGGTCCGCGCGTTCCTGGCGAGCCTGAGGCAGCGGGGACTGGCCAAGACCTCGCTCCTGCGCCACCTCTCCGCGCTCCGGACGTTCTTCGCCTTCCTCCGCCGCGAGGGGCGGGTCGCGACGAACCCGGCGGCCTCCGTCCGCGGGCCCCGGGCCCCCGTGACGCTCCCGCGGACGCTCTCGGTCCCCGAGGCCGCGTCCGTCGTGGAGGCGCCCGACGCCTCGACGGCGCTCGGCACGCGGGACCGGGCGCTCCTCGAGCTCCTCTACGCCACCGGCCTGCGCGTCTCGGAGCTGGTCGGCCTGAACCTCCCCGACGTGGACCTCCCGGCCCGGCAGGTCCGGACGCTCGGAAAGGGGAAGAAGGAGCGGATCGTCCCGTTCGGCGAGCCCGCGGCCGAGGCGCTCCTGGCCTGGCTGGGGGTCCGCGCCTCGCTCCGGGCGGCGGTCCTCCGCTCGGACCGCGACCCGCTCTTCACGAACGCCCGCGGCACCCGGCTGACGGACCGGAGCGTCAGGCGCGTGCTCGACCGGGCCCTCTTCGCCGCGGAGGTGGAGCGCGGCGCCTCCCCGCACAGCCTGAGGCACTCCTTCGCGACGCACCTCCTCTCGGCCGGGGCGGACCTGCGCGTCATCCAGGAGCTCCTCGGCCACGCCTCGCTCGCCACCACGCAGCGGTACACGCACCTCGACGTCGACCGGCTGATGGAGGTCTACCGCAAGGCCCACCCCAAGGCCCGCGGCGGGGGCTCGGAGGAGGGCGGGGACGGCTGAGCGCCGGGGCGGCGGGTAGACTCCCCGGCGTGTCACGGAAACCCGCTTTCTCGCACACCACGGTCCTCTCGGTGAGGCGCGACGGGCGCGTCGCCCTCGGGAGCGACGGGCAGGTCACGATGGGCGCGACCGTCGTCAAGCACGGCGCTTCCAAGATCCGGCGCCTTCACGACGGGAAGGTCCTGGCCGGGTTCGCCGGGTCGACCGCCGACGCCGTCGCCCTCTTCACCCGCTTCGAGCGGAAGCTCGAGGAGTTCCACGGGCAGCTCGAGCGGGCGGCCGTCGAGCTCGCCACCGACTGGCGGACGGAGAAGACGCTCCGCGCCCTCGAGGCGCTCCTCGTCGTGGCCGACAAGGACGTCTCGCTCCTCCTCTCGGGGAGCGGGGACGTCATCGCCCCCGACGACGGGGTCCTCGCCGTCGGCTCGGGAGGGCCCTACGCGGCCGCCGCGGCGCGAGCGCTCCTCCTCCACTCGTCGCTGCCGGCCGAGAGGGTCGTCGAGGAGGCGCTCCTCATCGCCGCCTCGATCGACGTCTACACGAACGAGCGGATCCGCGTGGAGACGCTCCCGTGAGCGAGCGCCCCAAGAGCCCGCCGTCCCCCCGCGACCTGAGGCTGCGCGACCTCTCCCCGCGGCGGATCGTGGCCGAGCTGGACCGGCACGTCGTCGGGCAGGCAAGGGCCAAGAGGGCCGTGGCGATCGCGCTGCGGGACCGCTGGCGGCGCCAGCGCCTGCCCGCCGAGGTGGCCGAGGAGATCGTCCCGAAGAACATCCTGATGATCGGGCCGACCGGCGTCGGCAAGACCGAGATCGCCCGGCGGCTGGCCCGCCTGGCCGACGCGCCGTTCGTGAAGGTGGAGGCCTCGAAGTTCACCGAGGTGGGGTACGTCGGGCGGGACGTCGACTCCATCGCCCGCGACCTCGTCGAGGCCGCGGTCCGCCTCGTCAAGGAGGAACGCCGCTCGCGCGTGATGGTCCGGGCCGCCTCGGCCGCCGAGGAGCGGCTCCTGGACCTCCTCGTCTCCTCCGAGGGGCTCTCGGGGGCCGCCCAGGAGGGGCGCGAACGGCTCCGGCGCGACCTGCGCGAGGGGCGGCTGGAGACCCGCGAGGTGGAGGTCGAGGTGACCGACGAGCGGACGCCGCAGATCTCCGTCATGACGCCGCAGGGGGTCGAGGAGATGGGGATCGACCTCCCCGGCCCGTTCGGGAACCTCTTCGGCGGGAAGAAGAAGAAGGTCCGCCTCCCGGTCGCGGACGCCCGCCCGATCCTCCTCGACCGGGAGGCCGACGCCCTCTCGGACGAGGCCTCGGTCCCGCAGGAGGCGATCCGGCGCGCCGAGGAGGCCGGGATCGTCTTCCTCGACGAGATCGACAAGGTGGCGGGGCGGCAGGGGGCGCAGGGCGGGCCCGACGTCTCGCGCGAGGGGGTCCAGCGCGACCTCCTCCCGCTCGTCGAGGGGACGGTCGTCAAGACGAAGCACGGGAACGTGAGGACCGACCACGTCCTCTTCGTGGCCGCGGGCGCGTTCCACGTCGCCAGGCCCTCGGACATGATCCCGGAGCTGCAGGGGCGCTTCCCGATCCGGGTCGAGCTCGACGCGCTGACGGAGGCCGACTTCGTGAGGATCCTCTCCGAGCCCGAGCACGCCCTGCCCCGGCAGGCCGCCTCGCTCCTCTCGGCCGACGGCATCGACCTGACCTTCGCCGAGGACGGCATCGCCGAGGTGGCGCGCGCGGCGGCCGAGCTGAACCGGAACCTGGAGAACATCGGGGCGCGGCGGCTCCACACGATCCTCGAGCGGGTCCTCGAGGAGGTCTCCTTCGCCGGGCCCGACGCCGCCGGGGCGCGGATCGTCGTCGACCGCGCCTACGTCGAGCGGGCCCTCTCGGGACTCGTCCGCGACCGCGACCTCTCGCGGTTCGTCCTGTGAGGCGTCTCCTCCCGCTCGCCCTCGCCCTCCTCGCCGCGGCGTGCGGCAAGAAGCTCCCGCCCCTCCCGCCGCTCGAGGCGATCCCGGCGCGGCCGGAGCCGCTCACGGTCACGCAGCAGGCCACGGACGTCGTCCTCCGGTTCCCGTTCCCGAGGAAGACCGTCACCGGGGCCCCGCTCGACGGGCTGACGCGGGTCACCGTCCTCCGCGAGCTGGTGCCGGCGCCCCCCACCGGCGCCCCGCCGGCCCCCCCGGAGGGGCCGGGACGCGAGCGGGAGGAGCGGCTCTTCCTCCAGCGGGCCGAGAGGGTCCAGCGGCTCGGGCGCGCCGACCTCGACGAGGCGACCGTCGGCTCGGACGTCGTCGTCCGCGACTCGCTCTACGGGCTCTTCGTCGAGCGGCGCCTCGGCCGGGTCTTCGTCCGGTACGCCGTGACCGCCACGAGGGACCGGAAGGGGACCTCCGACCCCTCCCCGATCGTCTCGATCCGGCCTCTCGTCCCGCCCGGCGCCCCCCGCGAGCTGACGACGACCGTCGAGGAGGGCCGCGTCTGCCTCGACTGGAAGGAGCCGGTCGAGATGCTCGACGGGTCGACCCCCGTCTCCGCGCCCGCCTACGCCGTCTACCGGCGCGACGCGGCCGAGGGGCCCGACGGGGTCTTCGAGGAGCCGCTCGGGATGGCCACGCACGGCCCCTTCTTCGTCGACGACTCCGTCGCCCCGGGCCGGAAGTACGTCTACACCGTCCGGGCCGCGCCGGCGAAGACGACCCCGCTCGTCCTCGGACCGCCTGCCGGGGAGGCCCTGGCCGACACGCGGGACGTCTTCCCGCCGAAGGCCCCCGAGGGGCTGACGCTCCTCGCCGAGCCCGAGGGCGTGAGGCTGGTCTGGAACCCGGTCCTCTCGGCCGACCTGGGCGGGTACCGCGTCTACAGGCGCCCCCCGGGGGGCGGGTGGTCGGTGGCTGCGCCGAAGGTCCAGGAGACGACGTGGTTCGACGGCGGGGCCGCCCCGGGGACGGCCTGGGGCGTCAGCGCGCTCGACCGCGAGGGGAACGAGAGCCCCCGCGCGGAGGCGGCGCAGGAGGAGCGGAGATGACCGGAGCCGGGAGGGCCTCCTGGCGGGTCGGCGGCCTGCCGCGGACGTTCACGAAGATGAGCGGGGCGGGGAACGACTTCCTCGTCTTCGGGAGGAAGCTCCCCGTGGGCCCGCGCGAGGCCGAGACGATCCGGAGGCTCTGCCGGCGCGGGACCGGCATCGGGGCCGACGGGGTCCTCTTCGTGTCGCGGAGGGAGCGGGGCGCAAAGCTCGTGGTCGACCTCGACTACTTCAACGCCGACGGCGGCCCGGCCCGGTTCTGCGCCAACGGAACGCGGTGCGCGGCGAGGTTCGCGGCGAGGGCCGCGGGTGCGGAGGGGCCGCTGACGGTGAGGACCGGCTGGGGCGAGATCCCGGCCCAGGTCCGGGAGGACGGCAACGTCACGCTCTCCCTCCCCGAGCCGATCGCCCTCGACCGCGAGGTCCCCACGTTCGACCCGGCCGGCCGGGTCCTCGAGCCCTCCGCCGCCTTCCTGACCGTCGGCGTCCCGCACCTGGTCGTCTTCGCCGCGGAAGGGGTGGAGGTCGAGACGCTGGACGTCGCCAGCCTCGGCCCGCCGCTGAGGCGGCATCCCGACCTGCCCAGCGGCGCCAACGTCAGCTTCGTCTCCCTCCGGGGCGCCTCGCGGCTCTCGGTCCGGAGCTTCGAGAGGGGCGTCGAGGCCGAGACCCTCTCGTGCGGGTCGGGCGTCGTCGCCGCGGCCGTCGTCTCGGGACTGTCGCGCGGGCGGACGCCTCCCGTCTCCGTGGCGACCCGGTCGGGGAGCGCGCTCGTCGTCGACTTCCGCGTGGAGGGGAGCCTGGCGCGGGACGTCTCCCTCACCGGCGACGCCCGGTTCGTCTTCGAGGGGACGCTGACGGAGGAGGCGCTGTGAGGTTCGTCCGGTTCGTGTCGCCGAAGGGCCCGGCCTGGGGACGTGTGGACGGGGACCAGGTCCGTCCGCTCTCCGGGGCCCCGTGGGAAGGGACGGACCCCGCGGCCGGGGCCGCGCCGCTCCCGCGGCGCTCGCTCTCGCTCCTGCCGCCCGTCACCGGGAAGGTCGCGGGGATCGGGCGGAACTACCGCGCCCACGCCGCGGAGCTGGGGAACGAGGTCCCCGCCGAGCCGCTCGTCTTCTGGAAGCCCTCGACGTCCCTCCTGCCCCACCGCGGCACGGTCCTCGTCCCCCGCGAGTCGGAGCGGGTCGACTACGAGGGGGAGCTCGGGGTCGTCCTGGGCCGGCGGGTCCGCCGGGCCACGCCCGAGGAAGGGCGGGAGGCGATCCTCGGCCTCGTGCCCGCCCTCGACGTCACGGCCCGGGACCTCCAGAAGAAGGACGGCCAGTGGTGGAGGGCGAAGGGCTTCGACACCTTCTGCCCCGTCGGCCCGGCGATCGAGACGGCGGCCGACCCCGCGGACCTCCTCCTCGAGACGCTCCTCTGCGGTGCGGTCGTCCAGTCGGGGCGGACCTCGCTCATGGTCTTCGACGTCGGGACGCTCGTGTCGTGGGTCTCGCGGGCCGTCACGCTCGAGCCCGGCGACCTGATCCTGACGGGGACGCCGGAGGGCGTGGGGCCGCTCGCCCCGGGTCAGACCGTCGAGGTGAGGATCGAGAAGGTGGGGCGCCTCGCGGTCTCGGTCGCCCGGGAGTCCTAGGCTAGGCGGTCCGGGAAGCCGCTTCCTCGCGCGCCGAGAGGGCCGAGAGGAGCCTGCCGCAGAAGCCGCCGAAGCTCCCGGAGGACATCGCCAGGACGACGTCCCCGGGCGAGAGCCGCGGCAAGAGCGCCGCGACGAGCCCCTCGGCGTCGGGCGCGCTGAGGGTCTCCTTCCCCCTCCGGGCCAGGGCCTCCGAGAGCGCCCCGGCGTCGAGCGCTCCCGGGCCACCGGCCCGGGCGAGGCGCGCGGCGTGGAAGGGGCGGGCCACGGCGACGGCGTCGGCCCCGCTCAACGCCTCCTCGTAGTCCGCGGCGAAGTCGGCCCTTCCCGCCGTGATGGAGCGCGGCTCGAAGACCGCCCAGAGGCGGCGCCCCTCGAACCGCCGCCGAGCGCCGTCCACGGTGGTGGCGACCGCCGTCGGGTGGTGGGCGAAGTCGTCGACCACCGTCACGCCGCCCACCGTCCCCTTCAGCTCGAGCCGGCGGGCCACGCCCCGGAAGGTCGAGAGTCCCCGGGCGATCTCCCCGGCCGTCAGGCCGAAGGCCCTCCCGACGGCGGTCGCCGCAAGGGCGTTGGCGACGTTGTGCCGGCCGGCCAGGCGCGTCCGGGCCTCGAGGAGGAGCCGTCCCCTCTCGACGACCTCGAAACGGGCCCCCTCCCCGTCCAGAGTGACTCCCCGTGCCAGAAGGTCGGTGCCGTTCCGGCCGGAAAGGCCGTACGTGGTGACGGGGGCGGAGGCCGAGCCGAGGACCTCCCGGACGTTCGGGTCGTCGGCGAAGGCCACGATCCCCCCGTCCGGTGGGACGATCGCCAGCCCGCGCGAGAAGGCGTCCTTGACCGCCGGGAGGTCGGCGTAGAGGTCGGCGTGGTCGAACTCGACCGACGTCAGGACGAACGTCCGCGGGGCGTAGTGGAGGAACTTGGGCCCCTTGTCGGCCCAGGAGGTGGAGTACTCGTCTCCCTCGATGACGAACGCCGGGCCGCCCCCGATGGCGCTCGGCGCCGGGAGGTCCACCGGCTCCCCGCCGATCAGGTAGCCCGGCGCGCGCCCGGCGGAAGCCAGGACCCAGGCCGTCAGCGCGGTCGTCGTCGTCTTCCCGTGCGTCCCGGCCACGACGACCGGGTGGCGCCCCCCGAGGAACTCCCGCCGGAGCGTCTCGGGCATCGAGGCGACCGGGAGCCCCCGTTCCAGGGCGGCCACCAGCTCCGGGTTGTCCTTCCCGGCCAGGTTCCCGACGACGACGGCGTCCACGTCGGGGGGGAGGTTGGCGGCGGCGAAGCCCGGGCGGACCTGGATCCCGAGGGCGGCGATCCGGTCCGACATCGGGGGGTAGAGCGGCAGGTCGGAGCCGAGGACCCGGTCCCCCCGCTCGACGAGGAGGGCGGCGAGCGGCGCCATCGCCGTCCCGCCGATGGCGATCAGGTAGAAGGTCCGGCGGTTCGCCGACACGGGCGCGGAGTTTGCGTGAGCCGTCCTGGATGGTCAACGACGCCAGGGTGGCGGCGGCCTGGACCGCCTTATAATGATGGGTTGGCCGGTCCGATCCCCCGGCCGCACAGGAGGAACCCCGTGAACCTTTCCCCGATCGGCAGACCCTTCCCCCGGACCCCGTGGGTCGTGGCGGCGGCGACCGTGGCCGCTCTCGGCCTCGCGGCCCCGCTCCTCGCCCAGGAGCCCGCCAAGGCCCAGGCCCCGGCGAGCGCCGCCCCGAAGCTCGTCCTCGTCGAGGAGACGAAGAACGTCGGGACCGTCGCCAAGGGGGAGGTCATCGAGCAGGACTTCCTCGTCCGAAACGACGGCAAGGCCGACCTCCACATCACGGACGTCAAGCCGGCCTGCGGCTGCACGGTCTCGAAGTACGACAAGGTGATCAAGCCGGGCGAGACCGGCAAGGTCCACCTGACGCTCGACACGAAGGCGTTCCAGGGCCCGATCTCCAAGTCGGCCCTGATCGTCACGGACGACCCGTCGACGCCGCAGGTCACCGTCTTCCTGTCGGCCTACGTGAAGCCTTACGTCGAGATGCTCCCGTACGGCTTCTTCCGCCTCCAGGGCCTCGTCGGCGAGGAGGTCTCCTCGGAGATCACGCTCGCCTCCGACGAGCCCGACTTCAAGGTGACGAAGGTCGAGGCGCCGCACGAGTACCTGTCGGCGTCCTTCGCCGAGGTGGCCGAGAAGGACCGGATCGCCGGGAAGGGGGCCCGCCAGTACAAGGTCACCCTGACGGCGTCCAAGTCGACGCCGATGGGGATCCCGCAGGGCGTCGTGCGGGTCCTGACGACCCTGCCGAAGCAGCCCGAGCTCCAGATCGCCATCAGCGGCAGCATCGTCGACGCGGTGGGCGTCATCCCGAGCCAGGTCACCTTCGGCACCTTCGACCCGAAGGAAGGGACGATGACGAAGGAGATCGACGTCATCAACCGGAACGCGAAGAACCCGGAGTTCAAGGTCACCGGGGTGGAGAGCACGGTCCCGGCCGTCAAGGCCGAGGTCAAGCCGATCGACAAGACGCGGGTCAAGGTGGTCCTCTCGGTCGACCCGGGCCTCGCCAAGAAGGGGCCGTTCGACGGAGCCCTGACGATCAAGACGAACGACGGGACGAAGAGCGAGCTGAAGGTCGGGCTGAAGGGCGTGGTGCTGTAATGGATCGGGAGAACCCGGGTCCGCCGGGTTCTCCCTCGCCGCTGCGCGGCTCCCTCTCCGCGGCGGTAAGGCGGGCCCGCTTTCGCGGGCCTGCTCCGTTTTCGGGAACCCGGGTCGGTCTCGGCCCGTCGGGCTCGGTGGTATTTTGAGGGGGTCCCAAGGACGAGAACCGAAGGGAGGCCTGACCATGAAGTCCACGCCCCGGCTCCTCGCGGCACTCCTCCTCGCGCTCGCCGTGGCCGGTGTCGCGGCGGCGCAGGAGACGACGCCACCGCCGACGACGACCGCGCCGGCGGCCCCGGTCGCCTTGAAGCCCCACCAGGAGGTCATCAAGCTCTTCCAGGCCGGCCTGTCCGAGGAGTTCATCAAGCGGAAGATCGAGGCCGAGGGGACCGTCTACGACCTCTCGGTGGACGACATCGTGGCCTGCAAGAACGCCCGCCTCCCCGAGGGGCTCATCGAGGCGATGATGGCGACGAGGAAGCGGGCCGAGGCCCCGGCCGCCCCTGCCAAGGCCGCCCCGGCTGCCGCGGCGCCGGCCGCCGCGGCTCCCCCCGCCCCGGCGGGTCTGGCCGCCCAGGCCGACCGGACCTGGGAGGGGATGGTCCGGCGCAACGCCGGGATCGTCCTGTTCAAGAGCCGCTGGGACGTCGGCACGCTGACGTTCCGCGACGAGAAGCTGATGTGGATGGACGCCGACGAGGAGGGGAAGAACCTGATCATCCCCGGCCGGGGGCTCAAGGAGCAGTTCCTCACCTGCCTGAAGGGGACCGAGGAGTGCTTCGAGTGGGGGGTCAAGACCGAGGACGGGGAGTACCTCTTCCGGGACGTCTCGTGGGACCGGGGCGAGAGCAAGAAGCCGACGGAGATCTTCGACTTCATGAAGGCGATCTACCCCGGCCTCCTCGGGGCCCGGTACCCCGCCGACAAGAGGTGAGCCGATGACGCGGAGACCTGTCCCTTGCCGGCGGCGCGCCGGCCTGGCGGTCGTGCTCCTCGTGCCCCTGATGGCGGGCGCCGCGGCGGCGGAGCCGTCCGCGCCGGCGCCTCGGCTCGCCGTCACGAACGCCCGGCACGACGCCGGTACGGTCGCCCAGGGGCAGGTCGTGACGGCGGCCTTCGAGATCGCCAACACGGGAGCCGCCGACCTCGTCCTCTCCGACGTCCGCCCCGGATGCGGCTGCACCGTGGCCGAGTTCGACAAGGTCGTCAGGCCCGGGGCGAAGGGCCGGGTCCTGCTGAAGGTCGAGACCCGCGGCTTCACCGGGCCGGTCACCAAGAGCGCCCTCGTCCTCTCGAACGACCCGGCCAGCCCTCAGACGACGTTGCTCGTGGCGGCGGTCGTGAAGCCCTACGTGGAGATCCTCCCGACCGGGTACCTGCGCCTCCAGGGGGTCGTCGGCGAGACGGCCACGGCGACCGCCGTCCTGGCGTCGGCCGAGTCCGACTTCGCCCCGACGGCGGCGCAGCCGACCCTGCCGGGACTCGTCGCCCGCCTGGCCGAGGTGCCGGAGAAGGAGCGCCTCCCCGGAAAGCCCGAACGGCAGTACCGGCTGACCCTGGCCACGACGCCCGAGACGGCCGAAGGGCTCCTCGGCGGCTACGTGAAGGTGACGACCGGCTCCGGGCGCCAGCCCGAGGTGGACGTCCCCGTCAGCGGGTTCATCCGGCCCACGGTCTCCCTGAGCGGGGGGACGATCAACTTCCAGAACTTCGAGCCGGCTTCGCAGACGGCGGACCCCGTCCGGCGGGAGGTCCTCCTGACGAGCCACAACCCGCGAAACCCGGAGTTCGCGGTGACGAAGGCAGAAGTCACCGTCGCGGGGATCACGGCCGAGGTCCTCCCCCTGGACAAGACGCGGGTCCGGGTCGTCCTGACGGTCGACCCGAAGATGCGGAAGGGACCCTTCGAGGGGACGCTGGTCCTCGGGACGAACGACCCGGTCCGCGGGGAGATCCGGCTGCCGGTCCGAGGGACGGTGCTGTAGTGGACAGGGGGAACCCGTAGGCCCGGGTTCCCCCCGTACCCCCTCCGCGGCCCCCGAACCTCTGTGCGGAGCTCTGGGCGCGAGCGTGGACAGGGGGAACCCGTAGGCCCGGGTTCCCCCCGTACTCCCTCCGCGGCCCCCGAACCTCTGTGCGGAGCTCTGGGCGCGAGCGTGGACAGGGGGAACCCGTAGGCCCGGTTTCCCCCCGTGACCGCCGGCTACGGGTGGGGGAGGATCTCCATCCAGTCGAAGGCGGCAGCGAGCGTGCGGGCGTCCGCCTGCCCCGGGACGCGGTCCTTGGGGGCCTCGGCGTAGGCGAACTCGAACGTCACCACGTTCTTCCCCGGGCGCCACGCCTCCGTGGGGGTCGCCACGGAGTAGACGCGCGCCTCGCCGGAGAGGCCGAGGGTCTCCACCCGGCTCCCGTTCACCGCGAGGCTGAGCGTCTGGGGCGGGGCTCCCTCCCAGCGGAAGGGCCAGCAGCGGAACCGGACCAGACGGCCCCCCGCCTTCCGAGCCTGCACCTCGACCGCGGCCTTTCGCCCCTGCGCCCAGACGAAGGTGTCCCCCGGTCCGCCCGACTCGAACCCGGACCAGCCGGAGACGAGGGCCTCCCGCGGTGTCGACTCCGGGTCGAAGTTCAGGAAGCGCGTCTCGGCGGGCGGGGCACCGCACCCCGAGAGCCCGAGCGCGAGCGAGGCGGCGAGGAGCCCCGGGCGCCCCCTCACCGCGCGACTTCGACGCCGGAGGCCACGAGGACGGGCGGGCTCCCCTTTCCTCCGACCCGGAGCTTCCCCTCCGCGGTCCACCCGAGGCCCAGGGCCGAGTCGGGGAGCGAGAAGCCGGAAGGCGCCAGGGCGAGCGCGGCGTCCCCGTCCACGATCTCCAGGCCGTCTCCCCCCTTCCGGCCGGTCCCCGCGACGCGGATCGAACGGTCGGCGTACCGTTCCGGGCTCGCCAGGACGGTGGCGACCGGGACCGCGCTGAGCCCCCGGAGCGGCCGGCCGTACAGCTCGACGGTCGACGCCGCGGCGGAGAGCGCGAGGCCGGCAGCCACGAGCAGCCCGGCGAGGAGGGGGGATTCGCGCCTCACGGTCCGCTCCGCTACGGGACCGGGATGGCCTCCGCGCGCGCCCCGCGGAAGGACATCGTCTTCCCGACGCCGGGGCAGGAGCCGCCGGCCGAACCGGACGACCGGGCGTAGGTGATCGTCCCGAAGACCGAGCCGTCCACGTCCCCGAAGATCGTCCCGGTCCAGGTCGCCGAGGAGGAGCTGCCGCTCATCGCCCACGAGCCGTCCGCGTTCTTCGTGAAGGTGGTGTTCTTGTTCCCGCCCAGCGTGAACGCCTGGACGAAGAAGAGCTGGACGGTGGTCGGGGCCGGGCACCCCTCCAGGACGATCCCCGCCGAGAGGAAGTCGGGCATCCCCTCGTAGACGTCCAGCCGGCCCGAGAAGCCGTATCCCCCGTCGTCCAGGATCAGGCCGAACTTCCCGTTGTTCGGCGCGAAGACCTTCGCGGGCGGGGCGTAGTTGATCGAGGCGATCGCGTTGTCGATGACCGACGCCCCGACGACGACCGGCCCGCCGCTCTTCACGGTGGCGAAGACCGTCAGGTTCTCGTCGAGGGCGGTGTTCCCGTAGACCTTCGCGATGTCGTTCTCCTGAGCCGAGGCGAGCGGGGCGAACGTGTAGTCGCGCTCCCCGACGACCGAGCCGTCCTGGCGGACGAGCTTCAGGTGGACGACGCTCTCCTCGGCCACGGTGTTGAGCATGTGGAAGTTGGAGCGGTACCCCTTCGTCCGGTCCGGCGCCCCGGCCACGTAGGAGACGTACGCCGTGTCGCCCGCGGAGACGGCCTCGTCGGCCGACTGCGCCGGGATCGAGAAGCCGAACGTGCCCGGGACGCCCGTCGAGCTGCGGGCGGCCGCGTTGTACGTCCGGGAGAGGACCGAGACCGGGACGTCCGAGGCGATCTTCAGGCCGCCCGCCACGATGCCGTGGGGGGCCGCCGAGCCGAACTTGGTCCCCAGGACGTCCTCGATCGGGAGGGTCCGGCCCCCGTCGACGGTGACGGTGACGGTCGTGGCCGACGAGTTGTCCCCGTTCGCCCGCCCGTCCTGGAGCGGGGAGAGGGCGAGGTAGGTGATCGCCACGGTGGCCGTGACAGTGTTCGGGTTCGTGATCCGGAGCGAGGTGACGAAGTCCTCTCCCCCGGCCCCCGTGGCCTTGGCCGACGCCAGGATCCACTGCGTCTTCTGCGGGACGCTCGCGGCGTGGATCCCGCTGGCGGCGAGCCCGAGGGCGAGGAGTGTGGCGGCGCGTCGGATGTTCACGTGTCCTCCCGGATGTCGTGTCGCTCGTTGGCCGTGGCTCTCGCGGCGCATTCTAGACGCCGTCCCCGGCTCCGGGGTTGCAGCCCGCGTGCCGGGGGCCCCGTCCGGAATAAGATCCGCCCGATCCGATCCAGGGACAGGGAACGCGGGGCGCCATGCTTCTTCTCCCCATCGGCCAGGAGAACGCCGAGATCCGGCGGCATCCGTGGGTCTTCTGGGGCCTCCTCGGGCTCAACGTCCTCGCCTTCGTCCTCGTCGTCCTCCCGTTCCGCCAGGAGGAGTGGGCGTCCCGCGTCCGGGACCGGGCCGAGGCGGTCGGCTCCTACCTCGTGAAGCACCCGTACCTGCGGCTCCCGAAGGGCCTGATGGAGCAGGTCCCGCCGGAGGCCCTCTCGCAGATCGCCGAGGTCCGCCAGGCCGCGCTCTCGGAGGAGGGCGTCCCGATCCCGTACGTCGTCCGCGAGCAGCAGGCCGAGCTGAACCGGCTGGCGGAGGCGTTCCTCGCCGCGGTCGGCGAGACCCCGCAGCACCGATGGGGCCTCGTCCCCAGCCGCCTGCGGGTCTCGGCGTTCCTGACCCACATGTTCCTCCACGCGGGGTGGCTCCACATCCTCGGGAACCTCCTGTTCCTCTACCTGACGGCCCCCTTCGTCGAGGACCTCTACGGCCGCCCCCTCTTCCTGGCGCTCTACGTGGGGTCCGGGCTGCTGGCGGCCGCCACGCACGTCTGGCAGCACCCGCACAGCGCCCTCCCCCTCGTGGGCGCCTCCGGGGCCATCGCGGGCGTCATGGGGGCCTTCCTCGTCCGGCTGGGCCGCTCCAGGATCGAGTTCTTCTTCTTGCCGGTCGTCATCCTCCCGTGGATCCGGTTCCGGTTCTTCCTGCCGGCCTTCGTCTTCCTCCCCCTGTGGCTCCTCGAGCAGCTCTGGTACGCGCGGCACGAGGGGCTCGCCCCGGGGACGGCCTGGTGGGCGCACGTCGGGGGCTTCGTGGCCGGGGCAGGGATGGCCCTGGCCATCCGATCGCTCCGGGTCGAGGAGCGGTGGGTGAACCCGGGCATCGAGGCCGAGATCTCCTTCGTCCAGCACCCCGCGCTGGGGCGCGCGGCCGACGCCCGCCGGGCGGGGGACTGGGCCGTGGCCGAGAAGGAGGTCCGGATCGTCCTCGCGGCCGACCCCGAGAACCTCGACGCGCGCTCCGAGGCGTACGAGATCGCCGCCGGGACCGGCGATCGCGCCGAGGCCGCCCGGAGGGCCTCGCAGCTCCTGGACCTCTACCGGCGGAAGGGGGAGCGGCAGCTGGCCGAGAGCCTCGTGGCCGACGCCTACGCGCGGCTCGGAGGGGCCCTCCCGCCGCGCTTCCTGGCCACCGCGGCGACGCTCCTCGAAGAGGGCGGTCACGCCGAGGCGGCGGTGGACGCGCACCTCCTGCTGGCCTCGTCGCACCCCGCCGATCCGATGGCGCTGAAGTCCCTCCTCCGCGTCGCCGAGCACCGGGCCGGGGTCGGGCGCCTCGCCGAGGCGCGGGAGGCCCTCCTTCGGGCGCTCGCCCACCCCGAGGCGCAGGGGGCCTACCGCCTCGAGGTGGAGAAGCGGCTCGAGGCGCTCGGCGGGTGAGCGTCAGGCCAGGCGGTCCGAGAGCCAGGAGACGGCGGTCTCTGCCGCGTGACTGCGGGCCGTGAAGGGGGTCGCCCCCGTCCAGAAACCGCAGTGCCCGCCGCGGGGCTCGACGACGACGGTCACCGAGGGGGAAGCCGCGCGGGCGGCGCGCCGGAGCGCCTCGGCGGGGAGGAACGGGTCGTCCTCGGCCCCGAGGCAGAGCGCGGGGGTCGCGACCGACCCCAGGAAGCGGAGGGAGCTGGACCGCTCCCAGTAGTCCTCGGCGCCCGCGAAGCCGTGCAGCGGCGCGGTCGCCGCGTCGTCGAACTCGAAGAAGGTGGTGGCGCGCCGGGCGCGCGCGAGGTCGATCCGCGCGGCGGCCCGCGGGAACCGCGAGGCGATCCGCTCGGCCTTCGACGCGAGGGTGCGGACGAAGCTCCGGACGTAGAGGCGCCCGAGGGGGGTCTCCAGGTGGCGCGCACCGGCGGCCAGGTCGAAGGGGACCGAGATGGCCGCGGCCGCCCGGACGCTTCGCTGGCCGGGGTTCTCGCCGAGCCACTTCATCAGGACGTTCCCGCCGAGGGAGACGCCGGCCAGGAGGAGAGGCGTGGACAGCTCGCGCGTGGCGAGAGCCTCGACGACGAAGCCCAGGTCCGAGGTCTCGCCGGAGTGGTAGAGGCGCGGCCTCCGGTTGGGGAGGGAGCGGCGGCGGTCGCGCGGGTCCCGCGCGCAGGAGCGGAAGTTGAGGGCGGTGGCGGCGAGCCCCCTGCGCCAGGCGGCCGCGAGGAGCGAGCCGACCGACGCCGAGTACGAGCTCCCCTCCAGGCCGTGGAGGACCAGCAGCCGGGCGGGGGGCGGCTCGCCGGGGGGGTCCAGGTGGTCGAGGACGAGCTCGTCCCCGTCGGGCGTCCCGAGGGCCTCCCGGCGGAAGGGGAGCCGGATCCTCCGGCAGAGCGCGCCGAAGAGCGTCTGGGCGTGAGGGCCGGGGAGCCAGGGCGCGGGCCGGAAGGGGGGGACCGGGGTCACCGCCGGATTCTCGCCCGGCACGGTAAGATGCCCGCATGCAGGTCGGAGTCCGGAAGACGGGGGACGTCGCCATCGTGGACCTCGAGGGCCGCCTCGTGGCCGGGGTGGGCGACGAGCTTCTCAGGGACGTGGTCACCGAGCTCCTGGCGGAGAAGTGGACGAAGATCCTGGTGAACCTCTCGGGCGTCACCGCGATCGACAGCTCGGGCGTCGGGGAGCTGGTGACGAGCCTGAAGAGCTGCCGCGGCCACGGGGCGAGGCTGAAGATCTTCAGCCTTCACGACCGGGTCCGCAAACCGCTCCACATGAGCCAGATCCTCCCGCTCTTCGAGGTCTACGAGGAGGAGTCGGCCGCCCTGGCTGCCTTCGGGAAGGGTTAGCCCGCTACCGGAACCAGCCGTTCACGTCCACGACGAGGTGGACGGTCCCAGGCGCGTCGTTGCGGACCCAGAAGCTGGCGCTCCCGTCGGCGGCCAGGGGCACGACCGCGTTGTTCGCCCGGGTCTGAGAGGCCCGGAAGTTGAGCGAGCTGGCGAGCGGGACAGGGGAGTCCCCGGGGTAGAGCCGGAGGTTCCCGGCGGCCGTCGGCTCCGTGACCGTCACGTTGACCGAGAGGGCCCGGGCGTCCTGCGGGACGCCACAGACGCCGGTTGCAGCCACGAGCCGCTCGCCGCCCGGGACGAGCGGGCTCGCCCCGGCTCGCCGGGTGTCGGCCAGGCGGCAGGGTGTGGCCGTGTAGAAGCGGGAATCGGGCGGGAGCGGGGGAGGCGCGGTCGTCGCCTTCCAGTGCGACAGGAGCGAGCGGAGAGCCTGCGGCTCGTTGGCGGGGACGCCCTGTCCGGCCTGGTCGCGCGAGCTCAGGCCGTGGCAGGAGGTGCAGAGGCGGATCTCCCCGGGCTGGAACGTCAGCCAGTAGCGTTCCCTCACGACGCCGGTCCCCGCGCTGTCAGTCAGCATCCAGGTGACGGCCCGGTGGGCCGGGACGAGCGCGGCGACCGAGCCGTCCGGGGCGACAGGGACGCTCGAGGAGGGCCCGCCCGGGTTGGGCGGGTTGAAGCCCATCCCGTCGTGCTGCTCCCGGGCCAGGACGCGCCGGCCGGGGCGGGGGCTCGCCGTCCCCCCGAGCCCTCGCAGCTGGTCGGCCTGGAAGAGCTGCTGGTGGGCCACCTCGTAGAGCTTCCCGGAGGCGCCGACCGTCTGGGTGGAGGAGCCCGCCACCTTCAGGTTGAACGGCTGCTGCCGGTCGGCCTCGTCGCGGGTCGTGACGTTGCGGCTGACGATCAGGGCGAGTCCCTCCCGCCGGAGCCAGCGCGCGAAGGCGGGGACCTCCACCCCTTCCGCCGCGAAGGCCCCGGCCTCCTGCGGCGCCAGGGCCGGCACGCGCCGCGCCGGGCGGGGCCGGGGGCGCACCTCGACGGGGTCCAGCTCCCAGAGCGGCCCCGTGTACGAGACGAGGACGTCCGGGTCCCAGAAGGAGACCGTCTTCGTCAGGCCCGGCGTCAACGGAGTCCCGGGGACGAGCGTCCCGCCGGAGGGGACGAGCGGCTTCAGCCGGAAGGCGTACCGGGAGCCGGGGGCCGCGCGCGTCCCGGTGTTGGCGTCGGCCCTCGTCTCGGCGGTGTGGGCGGCGACGAGGGTCCCGTCCGAGAGCGGCAGCGGGTTCCGGTAGTGCCCCGTGTGGTCCGCCGACGGGGTCTGACCCTCGGGGGTCGTCCCGAACGTGGCGCGCGGGGTGAGGTACGCGACGGCCAGCTGGTCCGCCGGGAGCGTCGGCGGCGCGGTCACGGCGATCACCTGCCCAGAGGCGTGCGTGGCGAACTCGGGCGCGTCGACCCCGACGTACCGGCCCGGGACGAGCGGGTCTTCCCGGACCTGGAACATGTTGAGGATCGGGTTCGGGTTGGCCCTTCCCCCCGGCGGGACGAACTCGACGAGGTTCGGGTCGTCGTTGAACGCCCGGTCGAAGTACGAGTGGAGGTCGTGCCGGCCGACGTGGACGAGCGTCTCCTCCTCGGTCCCGTCCTCGTTCACCTGCCAGGGGAAGAAGTGGTTCAGCGTGTGCCCGTTCAGGTTCGTCCCGGAAAGGAGGTCGGTCCGGCTCGGGCGCGGCTCGGGGAAGACCTCCACCCGCTGGTCCAGGCGGGCCGCGCCCGCGCTCTCGTCGGCGTAGTCGAACGTCCCGTAGACGTTGGGCCCGGTGGCGTCGGCGTCGGCCTGCTGGTCGCGCTGCAGGTGGTCCCAGCGGGTGAAGACGACGCGTCCGAACGAGTCGACCGAGGGGGAGAAGGCGCCCGAGGGGGAGTGGTTCAGGAGCGTCAGCGAGCCCGTCGCCGGGTCGAGGGCCCAGATCCCGGTCACCGTCGGCGCCTCCTCGTACTCGTCCAGCTGCGGCCAGAGGTGCCGCTCGCCGTTCCGGGGCCGGTCCGACGTGAAGAGGATCCGGTCGTCGCTCCCGTAGACCGGGCTGACGTTGTTGGTGTCGGCCGGCTGCCCCTCGACGCGCCGGATGACGGGCGTCTCGGCCGGGCCGAGCCCCGTCACCTCGTGGAGCTGCCAGTACCACTCGCCCCCCTGGTACTGCTGGGCGGGGGAGCCGACGACCATCGAGAAGAGGGCCTTCGTCCCGGACCAGTGGACCGAGGGCTCGCGGACGGCGATCCCGGCCGTCCCCTGGAACCCGCTCGTCCCGTAGCCGGCGGCCTCGGTCAGGTTCTTCAGCGTCCCGTCCGGGTAGCGGATCCAGAGGTCGCCTCCCCGCGGGGCGGCGTCGAGGTCGCCCTGGTGGTTGCCGAACGTGGAGTTCACGGTCGTGAAGTCGTAGGGCCACGGCACCTGCGTCACGAAGAGGATCGGGTAGGGCGTCGCCCTCGGCGCGGGGCCGGGGGCCGACGGAGCGGGCCACGAGAGGAGGAGAGCGAGGGCACACGCCAGGGCGCGCGCCCCGGGCGGGACGGTCTTCGTCATCTGCGGCGGCCTCCGGCTCGAAGTGAGCGAGGCTAACATCCGGTCGCCCGGCTTCCGGGGTGAGGGGGATCACGGAAATGGCCAATCCGAACGACGCCGCGATCGGGGTGAGGCTTCGCGCCGCCTGGGAGAGGCTCGCCCCGCTCCCGGGGGGAAAGCGCCTCTTCAGCTTCCTCTTCGGGAGGTTCGTCCCCTACTCCGGGTCGATCCGGCCGCTGATCGACGCCCTGGCGCCGGGGCACGCCCGCGTCCTCCTGCGCGACCGGCGAGGCGTGCGGAACCACCTCCGGTCGATCCACGCCATCGCCCTCGTCAACGCGGGCGAGATGGCGACCGGCCTCGCCCTCCTCTGTGCCTGCGGGAGCGACGTCCGGGCGATCCTGACCGGCATCTCGATCGAGTACACGAAGAAGGCGCGCGGGACGATCGCCGTCGAGTGCCGCGGGCCGGAGACGGTGCCGGCCGAGAAGAAGGAGTGGGAGCTGACGAGCGTCCTCGTCGACGAGGCCGGGGAGGTCGTCGCCCGGACGACGGCCCGCTGGCTCGTCGGCCCCGCCACCGGGGCCTGAGTTGCTGAAGGACCGGCGGTTCCTGGAGCACGCCGGGGTGGAGGTGCCGCTCGTCTGCGGCGCCATGTACCCGTGCAGCAACCCGGAGCTGGTCGCCGCCGTCTCCGAGGCGGGCGGGCTCGGGGTCGTCCAGCCGATCTCCCTCGCCTACGTCCACGGGAAGGACTTCCGGGCGGGACTCGCCCGGGTCCGCGAGCTGACGAAGAAGCCCGTGGGCCTCAACGTCCTGACCGAGAAGTCGCTCTCGAAGGTCTATCGCGATCGGATGGAGCGGTACGTCGACGGGGCGCTCGAGGCCGGGATCCGCTTCTTCGTCACTGCGCTCGGCAACCCCCGCTGGGTGGTCGACCGGGTCGCGGCGGCGGGAGGCGTCGTCTACCACGACTGCGTCGACCGGAGGTGGGCCGAGAAGGGGCTCGAGGGGGGCGTCCACGGGCTGATCGCCGTCAACGGGCGAGCGGGCGGGCACGCGGGGACGAGGAGCGCCGAGGCGCTGATCGAGGAGCTGGCCCCGCTCGGCGTCCCGGTCGTCTGCGCCGGCGGGATCGGCGACGAGGAGGGGTTCGCCCGGGCGCTCGACCTCGGGTACGCCGCCGTCCAGATGGGGACGCGCTTCATCGCCACCCCCGAGTGCCGCGCCCACGAGGACTACAAGCGGGCGATCGTGGCCGCGGGGGAGGAGGACGTCGTCCTGACCGAGCGGATCACGGGCGTGCCGGTCGCGGTCCTCAGGACCCCGTACGTCGAGCGGGTCGGGACGAGGGCGGGGCCGATCGGCCGCTGGCTCCTGAAGGGCCACCGGACGAAGCACTGGATGCGCGCCCTCTACGCGACCCGGTCGGTCTGGAAGCTGAAGCGGGGCCTTTCGCGCTCCGGCTCCTCCACCGACTACTGGCAGGCGGGGAAGAGCGTCGCGGCGATCCGGTCGGTCGAGCCCGCGGGCGAGATCGTCCGGCGCTGCGCGGCGAGGCTGTAGGATCGCGGCGCGGTGACGCGCGTCCTCCTCGTCGGCGCGGGCGGGTTCCTCGGCTCGGCCGCCCGCTACCTCCTGAGCGGCCTCGCGCAGGGCCTCTTCCGGACGGCCTCGTTCCCGGCCGGGACGCTGGCGGTCAACCTCTCCGGCTGCCTCGTCATCGGCGTCCTCTCGCAGCTGGCCGAGGCGCGCGGGGCGTTCGGCGACCCGGGCCGGGCGTTCCTCTTCGCCGGCGTCCTCGGCGGCTTCACGACCTTCTCGGCCTTCGGCAACGAGACCGTCAACCTCCTGCGGGACGGCGGCGCCACGCTCGCGGCGCTGAACGTCGCCGCCCAGGTGGGGGGCGGCCTCCTCTGTGTCCTCGCGGGGCGGGCGATCGCCCACCTCGTCTGGGGGTGAGGATGACGACGACGCTCGCAGAGGACGGGGCCCTCCTCCGGATCTTCGTCGGCGAGAGCGACCGCCACGCCGGCAAGCCGCTCCACGAGTGGCTCGTCCTGAAGGCGCGCGAGGAGGGGCTCGCGGGGGCGACGGTCCTTCGCGGCGTGATGGGGTACGGCGCCCACAGCCGGCTCCACACGTTCAAGATCGAGCGGCTCTCCGAGGACCTCCCGGTGATCGTCGAGGTCGTCGACGCGCGCGAGAAGCTGGAGGCGTTCCTCGCCTCGATCGACGGCGTCGTGACGGAGGGCCTGGCGACGCTGGAGAAGGCGACCGTCCGCTTCTACCGCTCCCGCCCCCCGAGGTAGCGTCCGCGTCCGGAGCACGGCCCGCCGGGCGTCGCGATAGAATCCCGCGCTCGAGTATCCACGAAAGCGGTGTCTCGGCGCGTCGCCGGGCCGGCCCCTCCGCTTCGCCCGCCCAGAGGAGGAAGACCGGATGAGAAGGACTGGTCCCGTCGTCCTGTCGCTGCTCGTCTCCGCCGCGACCGTCTGGGGCTGCTCGTCGGGGGCCCCGAGCCGGGAGCCCGCCCCGACCGCGCCTCCCGCAGCCGCCGCCGCCCCGGCCGCGGACGCGCCGCCCGTCGCGACGCCCGCGCCCGCCGCCGAGGCCTCGACCGCTCCGGCGAGCGAGCCGGCTCCGGCGACGGACCGCGCGCCGGCAGCCGTGGCGCCGGCCGACGCGAAGGCCTACGCGTACTTCTACCGGAAGAAGACGATCCTCGGCGACGTACGTGAAGGTCCCGCTCGAGCCGGGGAAGCATGCGTTCTACTCCGACGAGGAGGACGACACGCTGAAGCTCGAGATCGAGGCCGGCAAGGAGTACTACTTCCGGATCATGCTCAAGGCCGGGATGTGGAAAGGGCACGGCGTCCTGAACCGGGTCGACCCCTCGGAGGGCGCCCCCGAGTTCGAGGAGTGGAAGCTGAAGCTGGCGGAGGACATCCGCAAGCCGGAGATGGTCGTCAAGGACCCGCGGAAGCCGTAGCTCACCCGGAGCCGTCCCAGAGCCAGGCGGCGCCGCGGACGCCCGAGGAGTCCCCCCAGCGGGGCGGGACGAGACGCGTGTCGACCCGGTCCGAGAAGACCCACGCCCCCCAGAGGCGCGGGACGCTCTCGTAGAGCGAGGCGACCTTCGACAGGCCCCCCCCGAGGACGATCACGTCCGGGTCGAGGAGGTCGATCACGGTCGCGAGCGAGCGGGCCATCCGCGCCGCGTACCGCTCGAGCGAGGCGACGGCCGCGGGCTCGCCCCGAGAGGCGGCCGCGGCGACCTCCTCGGCGGTCAGCTCCTGGCCCGTCCTCGCGCGGTGGTCCCGCGCCAGGCCCGGCCCCGAGAGGAACGTCTCGACGCAGCCGCTCTTGCCGCAGTAGCACGGGGGGCCGGGGCGCTCCTCGTCCCGCGGCCACGGGAGCGGGTTGTGCCCCCACTCGCCGGCCACGGCGTTCCGCCCCGTCAGGACGCGCCCGCCGACGACGACCCCGCCCCCCGTCCCGGTCCCGACGATGACGCCGAAGACGCAGCCCGCCCCCGCGGCCGCCCCGTCGACGGCCTCGGAGAGGGCGAAGCAGTTCGCGTCGTTCTGGAGCCGCACCGGCCTTCCGAGCCTCTCCTCGAGGTCCGCTCCGAGGGGCCGGCCGATCAGCCAGGTGGAGTTGGCGTTCTTCACGAGGCCCGTCGCCGGCGAGACCGCCCCGGGCATCCCGACGCCGACCGTCCCGCGCGCCCCCGCCGCGGCCTCGAGCTCGGCGACGACGGAGGCGACCGCCCCGAGCGTCCCGTCGTAGTCGCGCGGGGTCGCGACCCTCAGCCGGCAGAGCTCCCGCCCGTCGTCGGCGAGCGAGAGCCCCTCGATCTTCGTCCCCCCGAGGTCGATCCCGATCCGCATCGCCGCCGATCGTAGCCGGACGCGTGAGGTCACGATCGTGGGGCCGGCCGTTTCGTTCCGAGCCCGGCCCCGAGCCGTCGGCTCCGGCTCTTCGAGCGGCGCGCCTCGAGGAAGGCGATGTCCTCCGCGTCGCCTGGAGAGGTGCGGCTCGCCCGCGCGAGCCTCTTCAGGCGCAGGAGGTCGGCCTCCGAGGCGACACGCCAGGCCTTCGAGCGGACCCGGACGGTCGTGGCCCGCCGGGCGAGCGCGGCCACCGGGAGGGGGAAGTCGAAGAGCAGGTCGACGCGCAGCCCCGTCTGGGGGACGAGGAAGTACGCGCTCGCGGGCGCGTCCAGGCGAAGCCGGGCGGCAGCCACCCTGCGGTTGCCGATCGTGGCCGTCACCTCGCCCTCGGGACTGACCCGCGAGGCCAGCTCGAACCCCCTCTCGTAGAAGACGTCGAGCAGAGGACCCAGCGCTTCACCGGGGCGGGCGATCAGGAAGTCGAAGTCCCGGGTGACCCGGCGCGACCCCAGCACCACGAGCGCCATGCCGCCGACGAGGACGGGCGAGAGGCCGAGCTCCGCCAGCGCCTCGACCACGCTTCCGACGGCTTCGAGATGGGAGGCCGGGTCCTTCACGTCAGCCTCGGTGGTCGTAGAGGCCCGGCAGCTGCCCGGTGAAGGTCTTCGTCCGGAGGACCTTCGGCCCCTCCGGGCGCAGCGCCAGGGCCGCGGCGGCGAAGAGGAGGTTCTCGACGAGGCGCCGCGTGGCGAGCAACGAGCGCTGGCGGGCCCGTCCGCCGAGCGACGCGATCTCGCGCCTCCGTTCGGCGGAGAGGCGCCTCGCGCGGGCGCGTCCTCCGCGCCGCCCCATCGCCCTGGCCATGGCTCGCGTGTCCACGGGGGAAGTCTACTTGGCGCTAAGCACGTTGCAAGCCGGCCGGCGTCGGGTCCGATCCCCCTTCTCCCCGGCCTCGTCGACCGCGCCTCTGCCCGCCTCGAGGAGAAGCAGCGGGACCGGGTTCGTGATCCCCGTCATCGGATCGTCACGGCCCGTCAACCGGCCCCGGGGGAGCCTCGTCGATCGGGGCGAAAGGAGACTCGCCATGAACCGCCGCGCGAGCCGACCGCTCCTCCTCGCCGCCGCCTCCCTCGCCTCCCTCCTCGCCGGCCTTCCGGCCGAGGCCGCCCGGGTCACCGTCCGGGTCGCTCCCCCCGCCGCCCGCGTCGAGGTCCGGGGCGTCGCCCCCTCCCCGCGCCACGTCTGGGTCGGCGGTTACTGGTCCTGGAGCGGGTCGGCCCACGTCTGGGTGGCCGGGAAGTGGTCCCTCCCGCCGCGCGGGCGGGCCCGCTGGGTCGAGGGGCACTGGAAGCACGTCCCGGCCGGCTGGGTCTGGGTCCCGGGCCACTGGGCCTGATCCCGCCGCCTCCGGCCGGAGCCGGTATCGTTGGCTCGCCGGGCCGGGGCCGAGATCCCCGGCCCGGAGGAGCCGAACGTGATCGACGAGACGCTCACGATGATCCCGGGGCCGACCCCGGTCCACCCCCGCATCCTCTCGGCGCTGGCCCGCCCGACGACGTCGCACGTGGCGCCCGTCTTCGTCGAGGCGTTCCGCGAGGCGCTGTCCGGCTTCCGCGCGCTCTGCCAGAGCGCCGGCGGCCAGCCTTTCGCGGTCGCGGGGGGCGGGACGCTGGCGATGGAGATGGCCCTCGTGAACGTCGTGGCCCCCGGGGAGCCGGTCCTCGTCGTCTCGCAGGGCTACTTCGGCGACCGGTGGGGCGAGCTGGCGTCGGCCTTCGGGATCCGGGCGGAGCTCCTCCGCTCGGAGTGGGGGCGCGCGGTCCCGGCGGAGGAGGTCGCCAGGAAGCTCGCGGCGGGCTCGTACGCCGCGGTGACGATCACCCACGCCGACACCTCGACGGGGACGGCCGCGCCCGCGGCGGACTACTGCGAGCTCCTCCGAGGGCGCGAGGAGCTGGTGATCCTGGACGGGGTCTGCGCCACCGGCGGGATCGACGAGCCGTTCGACCGCTGGGGCGTCGACGTCCTCCTGACCGGCCCCCAGAAGGCGATCGGGGCGCCCCCCGGGCTCGCCCTCTGCCTCTTCTCCGGGCGCGCGATGGCCCGGCGTTCGGCCCGCGCCTCGGTCCCCGCCTACTACGCCGACGTCCTCCGCTGGCTCCCGGTGATGCAGGATCCCTCGAAGTACTTCGCCACACCGTGCGTGAACGAGATCGTCGCGCTGGCCGAGGCGCTCCGGCTCCTCCACGCAGAGGGGCTCCCCGCTCGCTTCGCCCGCCACGCGCGGCTCGCGCGCGCGTTCCGGGCCGGCCTCGGGGCGCTCGGCCTCGACCTCGTCACCGACGCCTCCTGCCGCGCCGACACCCTCTCGGTCGTGAGGCTCCCGGAAGGGGTCGCCGACGCGGCGTTCCGGAAGGAGGTCGCCGCCCGCGGCGTCGTCGTG
Source organism: Acidobacteriota bacterium (assembly GCA_008363385.1). Lineage (GTDB taxonomy): Bacteria > Acidobacteriota > Thermoanaerobaculia > UBA5066 > UBA5066 > RHKY01. Next base: position 63,404 of record RHKY01000027.1, read on the forward strand.
GCCGGGGCGCTCGGCCCCCTGGCCGGGAAGGCCTTCCGGGTCGGTCACATGGGGAACGCGGGCGAGGCGGAGGTCTCGGCGACGCTCGGGGCGATCGAGGGGGCGCTCGCCGCCCTCGGCGCCGGCGCCACGCCGGGAGCGGCGCTCGCCGCGGCGGCGCCTCACCTCGGCTCCGGGCCGGGGACGCCGGCCTGAGGGGCTCGCTCCCGCTCAGCGAGCCGAGCGGAGGAGCTTCGTCATGGCCGGGCTCCGGGCGGCCCCCGTCAGGAGCTGGCGGTCCTTGCCGACCCGGGCCCCCTTCTTCAGGAGCAGCCGGACGACGTCGACGCGGTCCTCGGTGACGGGGCCGAAGAGGAGCGGGGCGCCGGCGGCCCGGGCGTTCGGGTTCGCGCCGGCCGCGAGGAGGACCTCGACCATCTCGAGCTTCCCCTCGCGAGCCGCGTCGTGGAGCGGCGTGACCGCGTACCGGTTCCCCTTCCTCACGTCCGTCCCCTTGGCGACGAGGGCCTTCAGGATCGCCGCGTCCGGGGCCGCCACGGCCCGCAGCGCGAGCGTCTCGCCGAGGTCGAGCCCCTGGGGGCCCTCACCGGCGTCGTTCGGGTCGGCGCCCCCGGAGAGGAGCGCCTCGACGACGGGCGCGTCCGCCCGGTCGACGCCGACGAAGAGGGCGGTCCGTCCCTCGGCGTTCCGGGTCCCCGGAGGGAATCCGGCCGCGAGGAAGAGCCGGATCGCCGGGGCGTCCCCGGCGTCGACCCGCTCCCACCAGGTCTTCTCGTCGAACGGCAGGCCGGCGCGGTCGAGCGCCTCCCTCGGGTCCGACGGCGGGGCGGGCGTCGCGGCCGGAGGGCTCGCGAGGGCGGAGGGGAGCGGCGACGCCAGGCCCAGGAAGGCGGCGAGGGCGGCGCGTGCGCGGCGGAGGACCATCGCCGCCTACCGGGCCGCCGGGCGGCGGAACGAGGCCCGCGCCTTCTCGGCCAGGGGCCGGACGCAGCAGCCGTCCAGGTGGTCGTTCACGACGCCCATCGCCTGGAGGAAGGCGTAGACCGTCGTCGGGCCGACGAAGGAGAAGCCCCGCCTCTTGAGGTCCTTCGACAGGGCCGTCGACTCCTCCGTCTTCCCCATCGCCTTCAGCGCCGTCCAGGTGAGGCGCGCGGGCCTGGAGGCCGGGCCGGGCTCGAAGCGCCAGACGTAGGCCGCCAGCGAGCCGAACTCCTCGACCACTTCCCGGGCGCGCCGGGCGTTGTTCACGGTCGACTCGATCTTCCCGCGGTGCCTCACGATCCCGGCGTCCCCGAGGAGCCGGTCGACGTCCCGCTTGCCGAATCGGGCGACCCTGGCGATCTCGAAGCCCTCGAAGGCCCGGCGGAAGGCCTCGCGCTTTCGGAGGATCGTCAGCCAGGAGAGCCCGGACTGGAACCCCTCCAGGCAGAGCTTCTCGAAGAGCCGGGTGTCGTCGTCGGCGGGGAACCCCCACTCGGCGTCGTGGTAGGCGAGGTACTCGGGCGTCGAGGCGCCCCAGAAGCAGCGCCTCCTGCCGTCGGGCCCGTCGACGAGGCCGTCGGGGGGCTCGGCCATCCCCACCTCCCTCCGGCCGCCGGGACGGCGAGCCGGAATCTATATTCGGGCCGGGACCGGGCGATGTCGTCCCGTCACGCCGGACCCCGGGAGGGAAGGATGCCAGAGACCGGAAGCGCGCCGTTCACCGGGTGGGTCTGCGAGCTCGCCTCCCGCAACGCGCGACCTCTCGCCGCCGTGGCGCGCCGGGAAGGGCTCTCGCCGGACGACGCGCTCGACGCCGTCCAGGAGGCGTTCCACACGTTCCTGACGCTCCCTCAGGCGCGCTCGCTGGTAGACGACCGGGAGGGCTCGCGACGTCTCCTCGCCGTCCTGGTGAGGAACGCCGCCCGGAACATGCGGAGGCGGCACTTCCGCTCCCGCCCGCACGAGGACGCCGCCGCCCACGAGGAGATCCCCGACGACGCCCCGTCGGTCGACGAGACGCTCTCGCGCGCCGAGGAGCACGTCCGCCTGATGGGCTGCGTCTCGAAGCTGGGCGAGCTCCAGCGGCACGTCGTCACGCTCCGGATGCTCGACGAGCTCTCTGGCGAGGCGACGGCGGCGCGCCTCGGCCTGACGCCGGGGCACGTCGCCGTCCTCCTCCACCGGGCCAAGGAGGCCCTCCTGCGGTGCGTCGGGGAGGCCGCGGGCCCCCCGATCAGGCGGCCGCGCGCGAAGAGAGGGCCGCGGCGAGCCGGGACTTCGGCGTCAGCCCGACGAAGCGCTCCACCTCGACGCCGTCCTTGAAGACGAGGAGCGTCGGGATCGAGAAGACGCCGTAGCGCGCGGCGATCTCCGGGTTCTCGTCCACGTCCAGCTTGGCGACGACGGCGGTCCCCCACAGCTCCGAGGCCAGCTCGTCCACGAGCGGGCCCTGCCGGCGGCAGGGGCCGCACCAGTCGGCGTGGAAGTCGACCAGCGCGGGCGTTCCGGCCGAGAGGACGGTGCGGTCGAAGTCGGCGGTCGTCACGTGCAGCGCGCCGGTCGTGCGGGTCTGGCTCATGGTTCCTCCGTTCGGGTCGGTTTCTCGAACCGTTCCCGGTTCGCCGGGCGGGCCGTCGCGGCCCCTCCCTCGAAAGGAGAGGTCCCGACGAGGCCCGGCATTACGGTCGAGCCGCTCCGGGCCGTCCGGGCGTAGTCTCCGGGGGAATGCCCGAGCGGGCGGTCGTCGTCCCGGCCAGCGACGCGACCCTCCTGGTCCGGTTCGGGGAGTCGATGTCGGAGGCCTCCCACCGGAGCGTCCTGACGCTCCTGGGGACGCTCGGCGCCGACCCGCCCCGGGGGCTCCTCGACCTCCGGCCGGCCTACGCCTCCCTCCTCGTCGTCTACGACCCGGTCCGCTCGGGGCCGGAGGAGATGGAGGAGGCCGTCCGGAGGGCGCTCGCGGCCTCGGCCCCGGTCGCGGCGAGGCGGGCGCGGCCCGTCGAGATCCCCGTCCGGTACGGCGGGGAGGCGGGGCCGGACCTGGCCGGGATCGCCAAGGAGGCCGGGATGACGGAGGAGGAGGCCGCGGCCCTCCACGCACACGCCGGCTACAAGGTCGCCTTCCTGGGATTCGCTCCCGGCTTCGCTTACCTCTGCGGGCTGCCCGAGAGGCTCGCCGCGCCCCGGCTCCCGACCCCGCGGACCCGCGTCCCGGCCGGGAGCGTCGGGATCGCCGGGGGACAGACGGGGATCTACCCGATCGACGGCCCCGGGGGCTGGCGTCTGATCGGGCGGACCCCGCTCCGGCTCTTCGGGACGGACCGGGATCCGATGTCGCTCCTCCATCCCGGCGACCGAGTGCGTTTCCGGCCCGTCTCCGAGGCCGAGTTCGAGCGGCTCGCGTCGGAGGAGGCGTGATCCGCGTCCTGAAGGCGGGGCTCCAGACGACGGTCCAGGACCTCGGGAGGCCGGGATTCGGCCTCCTCGGCGTCTCCTCCGGGGGGGCTGCCGACGCCCACGCCCTGCGGATCGGGAACCTCCTCCTCGGGAACGAGGAAGGGGCCGCGGCGTTGGAGGCGACGCTCCTCGGGCCGACGCTCGCCTTCGAGGAGGCCGCCCTCGCCGTCCTGGCCGGGGGGACGTTCGACACGACGCTCGACGGGAGGCCCGTCGAGCCCTGGAAGCTCGTCGAGGTGCCCGCCGGGGCGACGCTCGCGGTCGGCCCGACCCGGTCGGGGGCGCGGGTCCTCGTCTGCGTGGCGGGGGGGATCGCGGTCCCGACCGTCCTCGGGAGCGCCTCGACGGACCTGGCCGGCCGCTTCGGCGGCCTCCACGGGCGGCCTCTGGCGGTCGGCGACCGGCTCGTGGCCGGGCGCCCTCCGGGAGACCCCCGCGGGAGCCGCGTCGACCCGGTCGCGGCAGGGTGGACCGGCACGAGCCGGCTCCTGCGGGCCACGCCGGGGACGCAGGAGTCTTGGTTCGCCGAGGAGGCCCGCGCGGCGTTCTGGGAGGGGCGGTTCCGCGTCCTCGAGTCGTCGGACCGGAAGGGCCTGCGGCTCTCGGGGCCCCACGTCGCCCCGCCCTCGCGCCAGCTCCTGACCGAGGGGGTCCCGTTCGGCTCCGTCCAGGTGCCCGCCGACGGGCAGCCGATCGTCCTCTTCGTCGACCAGCAGACGACCGGCGGCTACCCGAAGATCGCGAGCGTCGTCTCGGCCGACCGCTCGGCCCTCTCGCAGGCCCGCCCGCGCGAGGAGGTCCGGTTCCTCCGCGTCACGTTCGGCGAGGCGCGCGAGGCGCTCCTCGACCAGGAGCGGCGCCTGGCCTCGGGCGAGGCGTTCCTGCCGTGAGCGAAGGCTGGCTCGCCGAGGCGCCCCCCGAGGCGCGGCGCGCGCTCGTGGCCGGGGGCGTCGGCTGGATGCTGGACGCCGCGGACGTGATGCTCTACGCGTTCGCGCTCCCCTCGATCCGGGCGGAGTTCGGCCTGGACGGGGCGCAGGCCGGGGCGCTCGCCTCGCTCACCCTCGTCGCCTCGGCCGTCGGGGGGATCGCCGCCGGGGCGCTCGCGGACCGCTTCGGTCGCGCGCGCCTCCTCGTCGTCTCGGTCCTCGTCTACTCGGTCTTCACCGCGGCCACCGCCACGGCGGGGAGCGTCGCCGAGCTGGCCCTCTGGCGGACGCTCGTCGGGCTGGGGCTTGGCGCCGAGTGGTCGGCCGGGTCGCTCCTCGTCGCCGAGACGTGGCCCGCGGCCCACCGCGGCAAGGCGATCGGCCTGATGCAGTCGGGCTGGGCGGTCGGCTACGTCGTGGCGGCGCTCGCCTCCGCCGCGGTCCTCCCCTCGTACGGGTGGAGGCCGCTCTTCGCCCTCGGGATCCTCCCGGCGCTCCTGGCCCTCTGGGTCCGCTGGAAGGTCCCCGAGCCGGCGATCTGGCGCGAGCGGCGTCCTCCGGCCGGGGCCGGCGCCACGCTCGCGGCGCTCCTCGGGAGGGAGCTTCGCGGGCGAGTCCTGTCGGCCACGGCCCTGGCCACCGTCCTCCTCTTCGCCTACTGGGGGCTCTTCACCTGGGTGCCGAGCTTCCTGGCGGGTCCGGTCGCCAGCGGCGGAGCCGGGCTCGGCCTCGTCCGGTCGACGGGCTTCGTCGTGGCGATGCAGGCCGGGGCCTTCACGGGCTACGTCTCCTTCGGATTCCTCTCGGACCGGTTCGGGAGGCGCCCGGTCTTCCTGGCCTTCGTCCTCGGGTCGGCGGCGGTCGTCCCGGCCTGGGGGCTCCTGGCGCGGTCGGAGGCCGTGCTCCTCCTCCTGGCCCCCCTCGTCGGGTTCCTGGGGCACGGCTACTTCTCCCTCTTCGGCGCGATGCTCGCCGAGCTCTTCCCCTCCTCGGTCCGGGGGACGGCGCAGGGGCTCTGCTACAACGTCGGACGGGCCGTCAGCGCGCTGGCCCCCGCCACGATCGGGGCCCTGGCCGACCGCTTCGGCCTCGGGAGCGCCCTCGCGACGACGGCCGCGTTCTACGTCGCGGGGGCCGCGCTCGTCTTCCTCCTCCCCGAGACGCGCGGAAAGGAGCTGTCGTGAGGACGATCGACCTGAACGCCGACCTCGGCGAGCTGCCCGGCGCGGCGAGCCTCGACGCCGCCCTCATGGAGCACCTGACGTCGGTCAACGTCGCCTGCGGCGGCCACGCCGGGGACGAAGGGACGATGGAGGTCACCGTCCGGGCGGCGCTGGCGCGGGGCCTGGCCGTCGGGGCGCACCCGTCGTATCCCGACCGGGAGGGCTTCGGCCGGAAACCCCGGTCCCTCGGGCCCGAGGAGGTCGCCGCGGCCGTCGAGGAGCAGGTCCGAGCCCTCTCTCGCGTCGTCCTCTCGTGCGGCGGAAGCCTCGGGCACGTCAAGCCGCACGGAGCGCTCTACAACGTCGCCGCCCGCGACGAGGCGGTCGCCCGGGCCGTGGCGGAGGGGGTGGGCCGCGTCAGCCGCGACGTGGTCCTGGTGGGGCTCTCGGGCTCGCGGTGCCTCGAGGTCTACCGCGCGGCGGGGTTCGTCGTCGCCGCCGAGGCGTTCGCGGACCGGCGGTACGAGCCCGACGGGTCGCTCACGCCGAGGAGCCTCCCGGGCGCCCTCGTCGAGGAGCCGGAGACGGCCGCGCGGCAGGCGGTCTCGATCGCCGTCGAGGGGACCGTCCTCTCGCGGGGCGGCCTGCACGTCGCGGTCCCGGCGGAGACGATCTGCCTCCACGGCGACACGCCCGGGGCCCTCGAGATCGCGCGCCGGGTCGCCACGCGCCTGCGCGAGGCCGGCGTCACGCTCGCCCGCCTCGCCCCCCGCTGAGAGATCCGCGCTCTCCGAGCGGCGGACCGCTTCCTGATGCGGCCGAAAGGTAGGGGGAGCGGGGGGAGGGACGGAGGGGTTGGGGCCCCGCCGTCGCCGCTTCGAGCGCGCAGCGCGCTGACGGTCTCGAGGCCGGACCGGGCGGCGGTCTTCCCCCCGAACCCTACAGCCAGTCGCGGCGCCGGAACCAGACGACCATCCCGATGGCGACCAGGACGCAGACGACCCAGAAGGCGGGGTAGGCCCAGCGCATCGGGATCTCCGGCATGTGCTGGAAGTTCATCCCGTAGACGCCGGCCAGGAACGTCAGCGGGATGAAGACCGTCCCGACGATCGTCAGGACCTTCATCACCTCGTTCGTCCTCACCGAGAGGGAGGTCATGTAGGTCTCGGCCAGGCCCCGGACGATCTCCCGATAGGCCTCCACCACCTCGATGATCTGCGTGACGTGGTCGTTCAGGTCGCGCAGGTAGAGGCGCGTCGCGTCGCTCAGGCACTCGTGCGTCTCGCGCATCAGGCCGGCGATCACCTCGCGCATCGGCCAGACGGCGTGCCGGATCGTCAGCAGGTCGCGCTTGATCCGGTGGACCTCCTGGACCGCCTCCCGGTCGGGCTTCTCCAGGAGGATCTCCTCCAGCTCCTCCAGCCGGTCGCCGTACCGCTCCAGGATCGGGAAGACGTGGTCCACGACGGCGTCCAGGAGCGAGTAGACGAGGAAGCTCGCGTCCTGCTGCCTGAGGCGCGCCCCCTTCGTCACGAGGCGCTGCCGGATCGGGTCCCAGACGTCGCCCGGGTCCTCCAGGAACGTCAGGACCGTCCGGTGCCCGAGGAAGATGCTGATCTGCTCGGCGCGGAGCGTCCCCTCGACGAGCGTCAGGATCCGGGTGACGACGAAGAGGCGAGCCTGGTACTCGCCCGTCTCCCCGTAGGAGTCGAGCTTGGGCCGCTGGCCGACGTGGAGGACGTCCTCGATGGCGAGCGGGTGGAGGTGGTACTTGCGGGCCAGCGCCTCGACCACGCCGAGGTCCCCGATCCCGGCCACGTTGATCCACCGGACGGTGCTCCAGTCGGGCCGGTGCCGGGCCAGGAACGCCGGGACGTCCGTCACGTCCTCGTGGCCGTACTCGTCCGTCGCGTAGTCGATGCACGTGACGAGGGCCTGCCCCGCCTCGCTCGGCATCGAGGCCAGCTCGTGGGGCTCGATCCCGGGCTTGGCGCCCGGCGCCTGCCCCTCGCGGCGGGGCAGCTCGATCCGGGCGACGTCGTCGTCGTCGGGACGCGGCTCGACGGGAGTCACCCGCTGATCGTACCCCCGGGGCAGCAGGGCGCCCTTTGAGAGGCCGGGGACCGGGGCCATACTGTCGTCCGGGCACCGACGGCCGGGAACGCGAGGGGATCGGCCCGCCAGGGGGACCGCCCGGGGCCCCGCCGGGTGACGGGGCTCACGGACGGCGGAGCGTAGCTGCCGCCAGACTGCGGCGCGTTCTTTTCGGAGGTGACCATGACCACGCCCCGTGGGATCCCGATCGCGGCCGCCCTCGGCGCCCTCCTCGGGCTCGGGCTCCCGGCCGCCCGGCTGGCGGCCCAGGCCGACGTGAGGCTGACCGCCGGCGACGTGACCGACGACCGGTACTCGGAAGGGATGATGCGCGGCGGCCTGAAGGTCCGCGTCAAGCCGGTGGGCGACGGGATGGACGGCGTCGCGGCGGCGAGGGTCCTCGTGGCGACCGCCACGGACGACCTCGGGACGTCCCTCCTGCCGGAGGAGGCGAAGGTCCCCGACTTCCAGTCGACGGACGTCAACTCCGGGCAGCTGGACGTCGACCTGAAGAGCCCCGCCCGCAAGGCCGTCACGGTCGACCTCTCCGGGACGCTGGAGCTCTTCGCCCCCGGGCGCGACCCCAGCGCCGTCGTGAAGGTGGACGACGCCCTCTCCCGTCCCGACAGGCCGCTCTCCTCGAAGGGGCTGAAGGCGGCCAGGCTGGAGGTCACGCTCCTCTCGACGAAGAAGTACGCAGAGGAGCGGAAGAAGCAGAGGATCGACGACGCCAAGGAGGCCGAGATCCGCGCCGAGGGGAAGAAGCGCGGGATGGACGAGAAGGAGATCGACGCCCTCATCGGCCTGGCCAAGGCCTTCCAGGAGATGGGGGGCGAGGTCCCCGAGAACGCGGTCATCCTCTCCGGGAAGCTCGCCGACATGGAGCGGATCCACTCCGTGAAGCTCGTCGGACCCGACGGCGCCGAGGTGCACGTCGGGATGTCGAGCTCGAGCTCGGACGGGACGACGAAGACCACGGTCCTGCAGCCCTCCACCGACCCGCCGAAGGGGACGGCCCTCGTCTTCACCCTCCTGACGCCGAAGTCGCTCGTGAAGGTCCCGTTCGACCTCGCGGGGGTCCCCCTCCCGTGACGGACGCCGGAAGAGGTGACGCCATGAGGACACGGCTCGCAGGCCTCCTCCTCGCCGCCCTCGGCCTCCTCGCCGCGCCGGGCGCCGAGGCCCAGAAGAAGTCCCCGCCGAAGGCCCCCGGCAGCGCCGCCCCCGTAGAGGTGAAGGTCGGCCAGGTGAACGACCGCCGCGGCTCCTTCGCCCGCTGCGCGATCTCCCTCGAGCTGCCCTCGGTCCCCTCCTCGGAGGTCGGCGCCGCACGGGTCCTCGTCCGCAAGGCCGTCGACGACACCGGGCGCAACCTCGTCCCCGAGGACGCGGCCGAGAAGAGGATGGAGCCGACGCGCGCCGGGCGCTTCGGCGCGGAGGAGGCGGGCCAGGACCCGCTCTCCCTCACGCTCGAGCTGAAGAACCCCGCCCGCAAGGCGACCGTCGTCAAGGAGGTCCGCGGGGAGATCGAGCTCTACTCCCCCGGGAAGGACCCCGACGCCGTGGCCACCGTCGCGAAGTTCCTCGCCAGCGCGGGCCAGCCGCTGAAGAGCCCGGCGCTCGCCGCCAACGGGGTCTCGATCACGGTCGTCACGAAGGCGCAGCTCGAGGCCGAGAAGAAGAGGCAGGCCGAGAAGAAGAGGCAGGAGGCGAAGAAGGACGGGATCGCCGGAGAGATGCTGGAGTCGATCGTCTCGGGCTTCCTCGACATGTTCTTCACCCCCGGCGAGGACGACGTCGTCCTGAAGGTGGCGGACCCGAGGAAGCGGGTCCTCGACATCGCCTACGTCGACGCCTCCGGCGAGGAGAAGACGGTCGGCCGGATGGAGCGCGAGGGCTACACGGTCCTCTCCAGCTGGGGGGAGAAGCCGGGCCCCGACTGGGGCCTGCGGGTGAAGATGCAGACGCCCAAGACGCTCGCGCGGCACCTCTTCGTCCTGAAGGACGTGGCTCTGCCGTGAGGGGGAGGCGCAGCGCGAAGGCCGGGGACGCCGCGGAGAGGGCACGGGCCCTCCTCCACGTCCCCCGGTTCCCCCGCTCCTCGCGGTACGACCCCTTCTGGGTCCTCGAGAACCAGATGGGTCCGAACGCCCTCTGGCTCCTCGAGTGGCTCACCGAGGAGCTCTGCCTGGAGCCCGGGATGCGCGTCCTGGACCTGGGGTGCGGGCGGGCGATGACGAGCGTCTGGCTCGCCCGCGAGCTGGGAGTGAAGGTCTGGGCGGCCGACCTCTGGATCGGCCCGGACCAGAACTACCGGCGGGCCGTCGAGGCGGGGGTCGGCGACCTGGTCTGCCCGATGCGCGTCGAGGCGCACGCGCTGCCGTTCGCCCGCGGCTTCTTCGACGCCGTCGTCTCGGTCGACGCCTACACCTACTTCGGGACGGACGACCTCTACCTCCCGTACCTGGCGGGGTTCGTGAGGAGGGGCGGGTCGATCGGGGTCGTCGTCCCCGGCCTCGTCCGCCCCCTCCCGAAGGCGGTCCCCGCCCACCTCGTCCGCCCGCAGAGGAACGGCAAGCGCTTCTGGGAGGACGAGTGCGCCTGCTTCCACACCCCCTCCTGGTGGAGGAGGAGCTGGGCCGCGAGCGGGCGCGTGGCGGACGTGAAGGCCGACCTCCTCCCCGACGGCTGGCGCTACTGGCGCGACTTCGAGGAGGCGGTCCAGCTGTCGGGCAAGGCCCGCTTCCCCTCCGACGCGGAGGCCCTCTCCCGCGACCGCGGCCGGTACCTCGGCTTCGTCCGCCTCACCGCGCGGCGGAACGAGTCCGAAGGCGAGAACCTCTACGACCCCTCGATCGGCGTCCGGGTCGGCGTGGACGGCTGAGGGGGGCCAGAAGGGGACTCGCCGCGGGTATCATGCCCCTCGCGTGGGTGGTGTCCCGTCACGACTCGCGCCGGGGAAGCCCGCGAGGGGACCGCGAGGGGACCGCGAGGGGACGCGACGGCGGTGCCGGAGCGGGGCGCGATCGGGCCGGAAGACCCGCCCTGAGCAGGAGGAGGGTCCCTGCCATGGCGCGAGACGACCAGCGATCTGTCGGGCGTGCCCCGGCGTGCCAGCTCCGCCGGACTGCCGCCATCTTGGCCGTCCTGGCCTGCGCCGCGCTCGCTGCCGGCCCCCGGGCGGAGGCGAGTGGGACCGTCCGGGCGAGCCTTGGGCGCGTCCCCCTCCACTTCGAGCCGAACGTCGGCCAGTCGTCCAGCGCGGTGCGGTTCCTGGCGCGGGCCCAGGGCTACACCGCCTTCGTGACCGACGGGGCGATCGTCCTCGACCTGCAGGCCCGAGAGGGCCAGGCGGAAGGCCACGGGACGGTCCGGCTGGTCCTGGAGGGGGCGTTCGAGGGGCGCTTCGTCCCGGTGGAGCCGCTCCCGGGCCGGAGCCACTACTTCACCGGCAAGGACCCAGCACTCTGGCGAAAGGACGTTCCCCACTTCGGCGGGGTCAGGTACGAGGGGGTATACCCGGGGATCGACCTCGTCCTGCGTCCGAACGGGCGCCGGCTCCGGTACGACTTCGAGGTGGCCCCGGGGGCGGACCCAGGGAGGATCCGGATCCGCGCCGAGGGGGCCGAGGCCACGTCGACGCAGGACGGGAACCTCGTCCACGTGACGGCCTCCGGGGCGAGGCTCGTCCACCGGGACCTCGTCGCGACCTCTGCCGGGGAGACGCCGGCGGTCTCGTTCCGCCTAGACGAGGAGGGGCGCTTCGGGTTCCGCGTGGAGCGCTGGAGCGGGCGGGAGAAGCTCGTCATCGACCCGACGCTCGTCTTCGCGACGCTCGTCGGCGGAGACGGGTTCGACGCCGCTCACGCGATCGCCGTCAACTCCTCCCCCCTCGGGGACACCTACGTCGTCGGCGAGACCGGATCGGCCGACTTCCCGAGGGCCGGCTCGCCGTACGACTCGAGCCACGGAGGCCAGACCGACGCGTTCGTGGCGCGGCTGGAAGAGGACTTCGGCCTCGTGAGCATGACGTTCCTGGGCGGGACCGGGAACGAGGCCGCCAGCGGCGTCGCGCTCGACGGGAGCGGCGCCGTCTACGTCACCGGGCAGACGAATAGCGCCCTCTTCCCGGCGACCGCGGGAGCCTTCGATGCCACGCACAACGGGAGCGACGACGTCTTCGTCGCCAAGCTCTCCGCAGGGCTCGACGCCCTCGTCTACTCGACCTTCCTCGGCGGGTCGGGGCGGGAATGGGGCGCGGACGTCGACGTCGACTCCGGTGGGAGCGCGGTGGTCACGGGCGGGACGACGAGCACGGGGTTCCCCACGGCGGGGAGCCCGCACGACACGACGCACAACGGGTCGACGGACGCCTTCGTGACGCGCCTGAACGCGGCCGGCAGCGCCCTCGTCTGGTCCACCTTCCTCGGCGGCGCCTCCGGCGACGAGGGGACCGCCGTCGACGTCGAGCCGATCTCCGGCCTGGCCTACGTCGGCGGGTCCACGGCGAGCAGCGGCTTCCCCGCGACGGCCGGCGCGCTCGACACGTCCTTCAACGGCGTGGAGGACGGGTTCGTCGCCAAACTGACGGCCACGGGCACGCTCTCCTACGCCACCTTCGTCGGAGGCGCGGGGCGGGACCGGCTCCTGGACGTGAGGGCGACGGCGAGCGGCCAGGCCTACGCTGCGGGGAGCACGCAGAGCGCGGACTTCCCGGCGACCGCCGGCGCCCACGACACGGCGCTCGGGGGGGGCGCCGACGCCTTCGTCGCCCGGCTGAGCGCCTCCGGGAGCTCCTTGCTGTTCGCGACGTACCTCGGCGGGGCGGGGGCCGACGGCGGGGAGGGGCTGGCCGTCGACGCCGCCGGGCTCGTCCACGTCACGGGCACGGCCGGGGACGGCACCTTCCCGGTGACTCCGGGCGCGGCCGACACCACCTTCGGCGGCGGTACCGACGCTTTCGTCGCTGCCGTCGCGGCGGACGGCAGCGCGCTCTCTTACTCCACGTACCTCGGCGGAGACGGCGACGACGCGGGGCACGACCTCGCCCTCGACGAATCCGGCCGGCCCCGCGTCGCCGGTGCGACGGCGAGCTCCAGCTTCACGCCGGCCTCGATGACGCTCGGCAACCCGAACGGCTACAGCGTGGACGGCTTCGTCTCGTGGCTGGCCGCCGGCGGGGGCTCCCTCGCCGCCGTCGTTTTCGTCGGCGGCACCGGGGACGACGAGGGCTGGGCCGTCGCCTCCGACACGAGCGGGAACGTCTACCTGACGGGGGCCGCCCGCAGCGCGTTCTTCCCGTCCACGGCGGGCTCCTGGGACACGTCGCTCGGCGGGCGTCTCGACGCTTTCGTGACGAAGCTCGGCCCTTCGGGCAGCCTCCTCTACTCGACCTTCCTGGGAGGCTCGTCCTTCGACGCGGGCCAGGCCGTCGCCGTCGACGCCGCCGGCAACGCCTACGTCGGTGGCTACAGCTGGAGCGCCGAGTTCCCGACGACGTCGGGGGCGTACGACACGACGCTCGACACGCTGCAGGACGGCTTCGTCGCGAAGCTCGGCCCCACCGGATCCACCCTCGTCTACTCGACGTTCCTGGGCGGGACGACGAACCGCTCGGTCCACGGCCTGGCCGTCGACGCCGGCGGGGGCGCACTCGTGGCGGGCTCCGTCGTAGAGGCGACCGGGTCGAGCACCGACGTCCTCGTCGCCCGGCTCGCCCCGGCGGGGAGCTTCCTGTCCTACTCGACCCTCCTCGGCGGAGGGTCGAAAGACGCCGGGCTGGCGATCGCGGTCGGCGGGGACGGCTCCGCCTACGTCACCGGGGAGACCCAGAGCTCCGACTTCACGCCGATCACGCCCGGAGCCTTCGACGCCACCCACAACGGCGGGGTCGACGCCTTCGTCACGAAGCTGAACGCCTCCGGCGTCGCCGTCTACTCCACCTTCCTCGGGGGCGGCTCGACGGACGTGGGCCGGGGCATCGCGGTGGACGGGTCGGGCAGGGCCTTCGTCGCCGGGGAGACCTCGAGCGCGGACTTCCCGACGACCGCCGGCGCGCTCGACACGACGCTCGGCGGCAGCCAGGACGCCTTCGTGGCCCGCCTCTCCGCGGGCGGGGGCTCGCTCGAATTCTCGACCTTCCTCGGCGGGGAAACGGCGGACGGCGCGCGGGGCGTCGCCGTCGACGGCAGCGGCGCAGCGTATACGACCGGGAGCGCGGGCGCCGGGTTCCCGGTGACGCCCGACGCCTTCGACACGACGCACAACGGGGAAACGGACGCCTTCCTCGCCAAGCTCGCCCCCGGCGGCGGCGCGCTCGCGTACGGCACCTACCTCGGGGGCTCTGAGCTGGACTACGGGCGCGCGATCGCGCTGGACGCCTCCGGCCACGCGGTGGCCACCGGCCTCACCAGCAGCTCCGACTTCCCCGGCACCGCCGGGACGCACGACCCGAGCTGGGACGGAGGCTTCGACGCCTTCGTCGCCCGCCTCTCGCTCTGGGCCTGCACCTCCTTCACGATCGCGCCGGCCTCGGCCGCCCCCGCCTCCGCCGCCGGCTCGACGCCCGTCGACGTCGTCGGGGCGCCCGCCGGCTGCGTCGGCCAGGCCTGGTCGGCCTCGGCGAACGCCCCCTGGCTCGCCGTGACGCCGGAGGGCGGGAGCGGGTCGATCCCCGTCACCGTGTCGTGGCAGGCGAACACCGGTCCGGCGCGAACCGGCACCGTGACCATCGCCGGGAGCACGTTCACCGTGGACCAGGCGGCGCCCTTGTGCACGAGCTTCTCGATCACGCCGACCGCGGTCAGCCCCACGGCGTCGGCAGGCTCGACGCCCGTGGACGTCGTCGGGTCGCCTGCCGGCTGCGCCGGGGGGAGCTGGACGGCGACGCCGAACGACACCTGGCTCTCGACGAACCTGACGGGAGGGACCGGGCCCGGCTCGATCACGGTCTCGTGGCAGGCCAACCCGGGTTCCTCTCGGACCGGGACGGTGACGATCGCCACGAGGACCTTCACCGTCTCCCAGGGAGCGAGCGGAGGCGCGTCCGTGAGGTTCTTCACCCTGACGCCCTGCCGCGTCGTCGACACGCGGAACGCTCCCGGCACGCTGAGCGGACCGTCGCTGGCGGCCGGGGAGACCCGGAGCTGGCCGGTCGTCTCCGGCAGCTGCGGCGTCCCGGCGGGTGCGCAGGCCCTGGCGGTGAACGTCACCGCCGTCGCCCCGCCGGCGCCGGGATACCTCACCCTCTGGCCGAGCGGCACGGCGATGCCGCTCGCGTCGACCCTGAACTACAAGGCCGGCGCCGTGCGCGCCAACAACGCCCTCGTGAAGGTCTCCGGCGACGGTCAGGTCAGCGTGTCGGCCTTCAACGGCTCGCCGGGCCCGGTCGACGTCGTCCTGGACGTCAGCGGGTACTTCGCCCCGTCTCCCTGAGGGGAACGCGGGGGACCAGGAGGAGGAGCGCGAGGGCGGCCAGGAGGGCGACCGCCCCCGAGCCGGCGAACGCCGCGAGGCCGCCGAACCGGTCCCAGATCGCCCCGAAGGCCGTCCCGGCGAGGAGGGTCGCGAAGCCCACGAGCAGGTTGTACGTCCCGAAGGCCTTGCCCGTGCGTCCCTCCGACAGCTCGGCCACGAGCGCCTTCTCGGCCCCCTCCACGAGGCCGTGCGAGGTGCCATAGATGGCGGACAGGAGGAAGAGGACCGGGACCGACTCCGAGAGGCCCACCGCCGACCAGGTCACGGCGTAGACCGTCCAGCCAAGCGCCAGCGCGTTCCGTTTCCCGTGCCGGTCGGCGAGCCTGCCGCCCGTGGTCGCCGTCATCGCCTTCACCACGTGGAGAGCCAGCCAGAGGAGCGGGGCCACGACCGGCGGGGCCCCGAGGCGGGCCGCCTTCACCAGGAGGAAGGCGTCGGTCGCGTTGGCCAGGGCGAAGAGGCCGATCGGGACGAGCGCGCGCTTGAGCGCGGGCGGGACCGGTTGCCGCTTCCCGCGCCCGGCCGGGGGAGCGGCGCGCACGGGCTCGCGGGTGAGGGCGAGCGCGAGCATCGCCAGGGCTCCGGGGACGGCCGCCCAGAGGAAGACCGTCCGCATCTGGGCCGCGCTCGCCGTCGTCGTCCCGCCCGCCCCGAGGAGCCAGAGGAGGCCCGCGGCCAGGAGCGTCCCGGCGGCCGCCCCGGCGTGGTCCATGGCCCGGTGGAAACCGAAGGCGCGGGCGCGGATCGACGGGTCCGCCGCCGCCGCGATCATCGCGTCGCGCGGGCTCGTCCGCACCCCCTTGCCGATCCGGTCCCCGACGCGGACGAGGAGGACGTGCCACGGGGAGAGCGCGAAGGCGACGAGGGGACGGACGAGCGTGGAGAGCCCGTAGCCGGCGAGGACGAGCGGCTTGAGCCGCGAGCGCCGGTCGGCGAGGAGTCCCGTCACGTACTTCAGGACGTTGGCGACGAGGTCGGCCGCCCCCTCGACGAGGCCGATGAAGGCGTTCGACGCCCCGAGCGTCGTCAGGAACGCCGGGAGGAGAGGGAAGATCGCCTCGCTCGACGTGTCGGTCAGGAGGCTCACCAGCCCGAGCCCCACCACGGCCCGCGGAAGCATCGCCTCGCCGCCCCTCCTGCTCCCGGCCGTCACGAGGAACCTCGCCGCCGGGCGGCGCCCGGCCGCTCCTCCCGAAGCTCCAGCCACGTCCCGTGCGCCAGGCCGGGGGGGAGGAAGACGCTCGTGCCTCGCTCCGTCCGGACGACGGCGGGCGCCGGGCCGCCGGCCCGTGAGAGCGCTCCGAGCGCGGCGTCGAGGCTCCTCGTCCGGACGGTCAGGCCGGCGATCCGACGTCCTGGAGCCACCTGCCTCTCGCCGGGGAGGAGGACGACCTCCCCCTCGGGGAGTCTCGCGACGAGGGCGCGCGTCCTCCGCGGGACGTGGACCTCCTCCTCGACGATCGACACGCCGAGCCCCGCTAGGAGGGCCCTCTCCCGGGAGAGGTCGTCGCCCGCGAGCCAGACCCCTTCCAGCGACTCCGCGCCGTTGGCGTGCCGGAGGTGCTCGGGCCGGTCGGTGGGCGAGGCGTTTCGGCCGCCGAAGAAGAGGTACCGGAGCGGCGACCCGTCGGGGAAGACGAGGAGCCCTCCCTGGCGCCGGTGCGGCAGGGAGAGCCGGTCGAGGAGGAGCGTCACCGCGTCGCGGTCCGGCGCGTAGAGGCCGACGAAGGCCGGCCCCTCGCCCTTCTCGAGGTGCCGGCGGTACTCCGCCGTCAGCGCGTCGCGCGCCTCGGGCGCCGTGATCAGCTCGATCTGGGTCCCGTCCCGGAGCTTCACGTGCCGGTTCTTCATCCCGTTCGGGTGCGGCCTGCCCGGCTTCAGCGAGAAGCCGAGCCGCTCGTACGTCTCGGCCGCCGCGTCCAGGTCCCGGACGGCCACCGGGACGTGGTCCAGACCGGTCACGAGCGGGGCGGAACGCGCCGCCGTGCCCGGCGGCGGCGTCGAGGCTCCGGCCAGGGCTGCGGCGAGGAGGAGGAGGCTCGCCTTCACGTCGCCTCGTAGTGGCGGAAGAGGTCCTCGAGCGTCTTCCCGGGCTCCGGGGCGAACGCCTCGCCGAGGGGGCGCGCCTCGCCCATCCGGTCCAGGCGGAAGTTCCGGA
Organism: Acidobacteriota bacterium; assembly: GCA_008363385.1. Taxonomy (GTDB): domain Bacteria; phylum Acidobacteriota; class Thermoanaerobaculia; order UBA5066; family UBA5066; genus RHKY01. Next base: position 80,662 of record RHKY01000027.1, read on the forward strand.
AGCTCCGCCTCAGCTCGCACCAGGCGCCGAGCGACCAGGCGTTCCCCCAGAAGAAGAGCCCGAGCGGCCGGACGGTCCTCTCGGTGGCGGCCCCCTCGCGGTCCTCGTAGGCGAGCCGGACCTTCCGCCGCTCCCGGATCGCCCGCCGGAGGACGGGGAGGTGCCGCGTGAGCGTCTCCCGTACGTGGAAGTCCGGGGCGAAGAGCGTGGCGTCCGGGATCGCCCGGGCGAGGTGCCTCGGCAGGACCGCCTCCACCTTGGCGAGCGCCTCCTCGGCCGCCTGCCTCAGCTCCGGGTCGGACCAGGCGGCGACGATCCGCGCGCCCAGGACGAGCGCCTCCACCTCCTCTCCGGTGAACATCAGCGGCGGGACGTCGAAACCCTTCCCGAGCGCGTACCCCACGCCCGCCTCCCCCCGCACCGGCACGCCCGAGAGCGAGAGGTCCCGGAGGTCCCGGTAGACGGTCCGGACCGAGACCTGGAGAGAGGCGGCCAGCTGCGCCGCCGTCGAGACGCGGCGGCGGCGCAGCTGCTGGACGAGCCGGAAGAGGCGGTCGGCGCGGCGCACGGGGGCGCCCATCGTACCGAGAGGCCGGCCTAGCCCTCCGCCTTCTGCCAGAGCGCGAAGCGCGCGCCGGTCGGGTCGTCCAGCCAGGCGAACCAGCCGGCCCCCGGGACCTCGGTCTTCGGCACCCGGACGACGGCGCCGAGCGAGACGGCCTTAGCCGAGGCGGCCTCGACGTCCTCGACGCCGACGTAGGTCACCCAGAGCGGCCGGTCGAAGTCGGCGGGCGCCAGCCCCATCAGGCCCCCCTCGGGGCCTTCGCCGGGCCGGATCTCGGTGTAGTCGAGCTCGGCGTGGTGCTTCATCCCCCAGCCGAAGAGCGACCGGTAGAACTCCCGGGCGACGGAAGGGGCCGTCGTGTGCAGCTCGGCGTAGCAGATCGGGTGCGACATCGCGTGGTCTCCTTTCCCGGAGGAGCCTCGCCGGTCGCTCCTGACAGCGTCCTGTCAGCAGTCCCCGTCGCCCCGAGGAGGCCCTCGCGGAAGGACCCCGGGCGCGTTTCTGCGCGATGGGAGACGCGTTAGCGCGATCGTCCGTTCGGGGCGGCCTCGGGCGACTTTCCGGGTGCGCCCGGCCATCGTCTCTGGGTACACTCCGCCCCGCCTGGTCCCCATCCCCTTTCCCCAGGTGGCCGCCGAGAGCGGGGCCGCCGGGCCGTGTCGACGGCCGGACGGCTCCCGGGGGCAGCTCGGCGTCGGGGAACCCGGACCGGGGGAGGAGCCTCCAGTGACGCGAGGAGACGTGGCCCGGGACATCGTGGACCTCACCCCCCTCCAGCGGCGGCTGACCAGCGGCCTCGACGCGGCGCTCGCGGTCGCGTCGGCCGCCGTCGTCCTCTCGTGGGTCCTCGGCAGGCCGCTCCTCTACTCGCAGGCGGCGCCGGTCACGTCGCCGTTCACGGCCTTCTCGCTCCTCGTCCTCGTCCTCGTCCGGCAGGCGCGCCTGCGCGACCCGGACTGGCCGGTGACGCTGAACTTCGCGATGACGGGCCTCGTGCTGGGCGGGAACGTCTCGTCGATCGTGATGATCTCGCTGATGCCGGCCAAGCTCTGGGCCAGCTTCTCGGCGGTCGTCCTGACCTCGGTGATGACGTCGATCGGCCTCGTCCTCTTCTGCCTCTACGACCTCGTCATCGTCTTCCGCCAGACGCCCCGTTCGGCGTTCCTCCTGGACGACATGCTCCTCCACCTGGCGCTCGTCCCGGGGGGGCTCAGCCTCCTCGGCTACCTCCTCGGCAACCCGACGTACCTGAGCGTCCACGCGGACCCCCGCGTCGGGATCTCGGTCCTCGAGATGGGCCTGATGGCGCTCTACGCGGCCGGGGCCGTCGTCTCCAACCCGAGGCTCTTCCTCTGGGGCTTCCTCGCCTCGGGCTGGACCAACCGCCTCGTCTTCGCCGGGCTGTTCGCCAACCAGTTCGTCGCGCCGCTCGTCGTCGCGCTGATCTTCTCCGGCACGGGCGGCAAGGGGCCGGGGATCGAGCTCTTCGTCATGCTCGCGGGCGTGGTGACGACGATCTCGTTCCTCCTCCTCCAGGCCCGCGTCCAGGTGCGGCAGGCCGGCTGAGGCCCGTGGGCTACACGCCCCGGGTGTAGTCCCTCCCGTCGCGGTCCAGCCACAGCTCGCGGAGCGCCCACCCGTCGCCGGCGCGGTCGTACGTCGCCCGTCCCTGGTGCTCCGGGCGGGTGCTGAACGGCGCGCTCGTGTCGAGGCGCTCGCCGAGCGCGTTGGTCCCCTTCCACCGCCACCGGAAGCTGACGACGACGCGGTCCGTGCGGTTCGGCGCGTTCTCGAACCGCTCGGAGCCCGCCAGGTACTCCCGCCGCGCCACCGTGACGACGTACCGTTCGGCGTCCTCCTCGAGGTCGCCTCCCAGCTCCCTGCGACCGGTGTCCGTCAGCTCGACGACCTTCTCGTACGCCCCGCGCGACGTGTCGTCCGAGATCGTGACGTACCCGAGCCCCTCGAGGACGTCGATCGCGGGGTAGCGACGCCGCTCCTCGTGCCGGTCTTCGATCCGCCGCGGGCAGGCCGCCTTCCTCGGGGACCCGAAGTCGTCGTGCCCTTCCACGTCCGCCCGGACGACGCCCGGGTCGATCGGGGTCCGTTCCCCCCGCGGCGCGGGGGGCGAAGACGCGGCGGCCCGTCCGGCGTCGGGGGAGCCGTTGGGCGACCGCCCCCCGCAGCCGGCGGCGAGCAAGCCGGACAGAAGCAGGAGCGGCGCTCGGAGAGTCCTCACGGCGCCAGGCACGCCACGGCGAAGTTGAAGTACGACTGGAGGACGACCATGTCGGCCGGGTCGACCGGCCCGTCGTGCGTCAGGTCGGCCAGGTGCTCCGGGGCGGCGAAGGGCGGCAGGCCCGGCGTGGCGGCGAAGTTGAAGTACGACTGCAGCACGACCATGTCGGCGGTGTCCACGGCCAGGTCGAGGTTCAGGTCGCCGTACGTCCGGACGGTCGCGCTCGCGGCCGCCGTCCCCACGTTTCCGGCGGCGTCCCGGTAGCGGAAGGCGACCTCCGTCGTCCCGGCCGGGAAGCAGGTCGAGGCGGTCACGTCGGAGGCGCCGACCTGCGGCGCGAGCCTCTCGGGCGAAGGGTCGCAGCCGTCGGTCGCGCTCCCGCCGGAGAGGAACGCCGAGAGCGAAGGGCTCGTGGCCGCCGTCGCACCGCCGGACGCCCCGCAGCAGATCGTCTGGTCGACCGTGACCGGGGAGGGCGGCGTGACCGAAGGGGGCGTCGCGTCCGAGGCGGTACACCCGACCTCGACCGCTCCCGCGAGCGTCGTCGAGACGAGCGCGAGGTCCCCCGACCCGATCGTCCCACCCGCGCTGGCGTCCAGCCAGAGCGCGACGACGAGGTCGTACGTCCCGTCCGGGGTCCCTGCCGGCACCGTGAAGAGGCGCGAGACGGCGTTGGCCCCGGGCGAGAGCGGGACGTTCGCGTCGTGCGGCGGGTCCGAGACCCAGCCGACGCCGGAGCGGTAGAGGCTCGCCCCGGCGTACACGCGGGCGTGCGTCGTCTCGGCGTCGTTCGCCGCGCCGACGTCGATAGTGAACGTGCCGCCCGCGCTCACCTGGGCGGGCGACGGGGCGACGCTCGTCAGGCGGATCGGCGAGGTCATCGTGGCCGAGCGCGTCCCGGAGGGGGAGCCGTTGGCGTTGTAGTAGTGGTCGGTGATCCAGGGCCAGAGCTGCGACTGTCCCGACGCCCAGCGTTGCGTCCCCCACTGGCACATGCCGCGGCCGTGCCCGAAGCAGCTCTGCCCGGCGCAGACGGAGTCGGAGAGGCAGGGCCAGCCGGCCGCGGGGGAGCCCGCCGACCCGTCGCCGCAGGAGAGGTCCGAGTTCACGCACGAGAGCGCCCCGAGGAGGGAGTTGTTCTCGGCCGAGTACTCGGACCGGAAGACGGAGCCGCTCCTCAGGAGGAGGATCCCGGCGGTCTCGGCCGCCGCGGCGTCCGTGGCGGTCGTGGTCGACGACGTGTAGACCTGGCAGCAGGTCGTCGAGCAGATGTCGTAGCTTCCCGAGATCGGGTGGAGCGCGTAGTACGACCCGTAGCTCCGGTAGGCGATGGCGCCGGCGGCGAGCGAGTGCGAGGCCCAGGAGGAGATCCACTCGTCGTTGAGGCCGCGCTTGACGTACGTCTCCAGGCTCATCACCGAGACGCCCGAGCAGGTCGTGCACGAGCAGCTCGTCCCGACGCGGATGCTCGCGGGGGGCGCCACCGGCGTCAGGACGTCCGGGGACGGGAGGGCGAGGACGGAGGCCGCGTCCTCGGGCGCCGGGGCCGAGGGGGCGTGCGGCGAGGGCGGGAGGGGCGGCGCCTCCTCCTCGGCCTCCAGCAGGCGATGCCGGGCGTCCACCTCCTCCCGTCCCGCGCCCGGGGCCAGGTCGACGAGGAGGTGGACGTCCCCCTCGGGGAGGAGCGTGCGCCGCTCGACGCGCGTGACGAACCCCTCGCGTTCGAGGACGAGGTCGTCCTGGCCGGGGCGGTCGACCCGGCCCGACAGCGAGACACGGATGGCGAAGTAGCCCCGCTCGTCCGTCACGGCGGAGAGGCCCGCGCGCGCCAGGGAGACGCGGACGCCGGGGAGCGGGAGGAGGGAGCCGCCGTCGGCGACGTGCCCGTGCAGAAGGAGGAGCCCGGGCCCGGTCCGAGCCCGGACAGCCTCCGGCCGAAGCTCGGCGGGCGGCTCGTCCGGGTCGAGCCAGAAGGTGACGGCGCGCGGCGCGCCGGCCCCCGCGCGGAGCCGCGTCGAGAGGGGCCGGTACCCGCGCGCGGTGACGGCGACCGACGACTCCCCGGGCCCCGCCGTCAGCGTCCGCCGGCCCCGGACGCCGGTGGCGGTCGCGCCGGTCCCGGCTGTCGACCGGACTTCAACGGAGGCCGGGAGCCCGGCGCCCGTGAGGCTGTCCCGCACGGCCACCTCGAGGGGCTCGGCGCGCGCCGGGGTCGCGCCCGCCACGAGGACGGCGCACGAGAAGGCGAGCCGGACCGAAGAAGAGATCGGAAGCCGCATACGGGACGCTCGCAGGCCGAATCGTAGCGCCGCCGGGTCCGGCTTCGTCGCCGCGGGCTTCGGCCGGGACGGCAGCGTCCGTGCCGCCCGGGTCGGGGAAAGGAACGTACGTTTTGAGAATTCCGTACGTACGATACAATCGGCACGGGGGACGGAATGAAGACGACGGCCTCCCGCCTTCGAGCGGACATCTACCGGATCCTCGACGAGGTCCTCGAGACGGGGAAGCCCGCCGTGATCGAGCGCCGCGGGCGGACGCTCCGGATCGTGCCGGACGAGCGCCGTTCCCGGATCGCGGCCCTCGAGCCGAGGCCTTCCTACCTGAAGGCCGACCCCGCCGAGCTCGTGCACCTCGACTGGACCTCCGAGTGGCGGCCCTGACGCACCTCGACACCCACGTCGTGGCCTGGCTCTACGCGGGCCGAGCCGAGCTCCTCTCGGCCCGGGCGCGAAGGGCGATCGAGGAGGGAGACCTCGTCGTCTCGCCCGTCGTCGTCCTGGAGCTGCAGTACCTCTTCGAGACCCGCCGGACGGCGGAGCCCGCGACGGTCGTCCTCGAGGACCTCTCCTCGAGGATCGGCCTGGCGGTGAGCCCGTCCCCGTTTCCCGCGGTGACGAGGAAGGCGCTCGAGCTCTCCTGGACCCGGGACCCGTTCGACCGCCTCCTCGTCGCGCAGGCCGCCCTGGACCGCGCGCGGCTCGTCACGAAGGACCGCGCGATCCGCAGCCGCTACCCGGCGGCCGTCTGGTGACTTGGCCGGCCGGGCTCAGGGCGCGCCGGCGGGCGTCCCGGGCCGCTCCCTCAGGCTCTCCTCGTAGGCCCTCCGGCAGTCGCCGTTGATCGGAAGGTCCAGGAACCGTTCCAGCTGCCCCGTCACGCTCGGGATCCTCCGCTCCGCCTCGGAGAGGACGGCGCCGTTCTGGATCAGGTCCCGGGCCCTGTCGCTCATCCCGCGAAGGAGGGCGGCCCTCAGCGGCGTGCCGTAGGTCGTCGTCGGCCTCCCGAGGAGGTCCGGGGCGTTGCGGGCGGCCGCGTAGATCGCGGAGGCGACCCGGGGCTGCTCGGTCGCTCCGCTCGTCACGATCGTCCAGACCAGCGGGTTCTCGGCCTCGGCGGCCCGGTCGGGTAGCTCGGTCCGCCGCGAGAGCGCCTCGACGAGCCACACCAGCTTCGGCTCGCCGGCCTCCTCCTCGGCCGATAGCCGGGCCCCTCGCGCGAGGAGGGCCTGGGCCGCGTCCCGCAGAGGGTCGGGATCCCGCGTCGTCAGGCTCCGCGCCAGGAGGCTCCCTTCCAGGGCGATCGCCAGCGGCGTGCTCCGCCGGACCGGGTCCGCCGGCGCTCCCGGGGACCTCCGCACCGTCACCCCCGGCACCTCGACGGGCTTCCGCGCAACCGGCCGGGAGAGCTCGTCGGCGGACGCCGTCCGGATGGCCTCCTCGAGCCGGGGCCACGCGATCTCCCCCCGCGAGAAGAGCAGGACCGATCCGGCGAGCGGGTTCTCCTCTCCCGCGCGCCGGGCCTCCCTGACCTCTCCCGCGCGGTACCCGCGCGAGATCGCCGAGGCGCGGGCGGCGCTCAGCGCCAGGAGGACGGCGCCGGTCGCCGTGACGAGGAGAGGCGGCATGGAGAGGGCGACCGCGACTCCCGGGTGACCCCTCCGGAGCGCCACCCACGAGGCCACGAAGAGCAGCCCCCAGAGGACGGGGTAGACCACCCCGAGGAGCATCAGGAGGCGGAACGGCAACGCGCGCAGGCCGCCCCCCGGGGCCGCGATCCCGGCGACCGACGCCACGAGTACGGCCGGGTAGGCGAGGATTCCCAGGGCTCCGAGGAGCTGGATGACGACGAGGCCCCGGTGCGTCACGGCTGCCGCCTTCGGACGGGCGCCGGGCCCCGGCGCGAGACGGAGGTCGTCGAGGTTTCGTGAATCGAGCGCGACTATAGCCCGCGCCTGCGGCCGGGAGCAGGAAGCCGCGGGCCCCCGCCAGGACTACACTTCCGGCGATGACCGAGCCCGGCTCGGCGAGCGGCCCCGGGGGGGTGGGCGCCGGGAGGCCGAAACGCCTCCTCACGCGCCGCCGCGTCCTGCTGGGCCTGGGTGGAGTGGCCGGCGCCGGGGTCCTCGGCACGGGCGGCTTCCTCCTCACCGACCGCTACAGGCGCTTCGTCCGCCGCGCGGATCACCGGATCCCGGACCACCGGGTCGACCTCCCGGCCTCGGTCCCCCGGATCGTGATCGCCCGGGGCGTCGACCCGGCGCGCAACGTCCGGGCGGCCGTCGAACGGCTGGGGGGGATGGCCCGGTTCGTCGGCCCCGGCGACGTCGTGGTCGTCAAGCCCAACGTCGGCTGGGAACGGACCCCGGAGCAGGGCGCCAACACTCACCCGGAGGTCGTGGCCGAGGTCGTGCGGCTCTGCCGCGAGGCCCGGGCCTCCCGCGTCGTCGTCAGCGACTGCCCGGTCCGCCGGTCCCGCGGCGCCTTCGAGCGGAGCGGGATCCTCGTGGCGGCCAGCGCGGCGGGCGCGGAGGTCGTCCTCCCCGAGGAGAGCCGCTACGTCCCGGTCGAGGTCTCGAAGCGGCTCGGGACGTGGGACGTCCTCGAGCCCTTCGTCGTCGCCACGAAGCTGATCAACGTGCCGGTCGCCAAGCACCACGACCTCACCGGGGTCACCTGCGGCCTGAAGAACTGGATCGGCATCACCGGGAAGCTGCGCGTCATGTTCCACGACGACATCCAGCGCTCCATCGCCGAGCTCGCCGCTCTGATGCGGCCCACCCTGACCGTCGTCGACGCCTCGCGCGTCCTGATGCACCACGGCCCCGTCGGGGGCAGCCTCGACGACGTCAAGCCCGTGCGCGCCGTCGCGGCCGGGCTCGACCCTGTGGCGCTCGACGCGTGGGCGTGCAGCCTCTTCGCGGGCCAGCCGCTCCCCGGGAACCTCCACCTCGCCGCGTCCATGGGCCTCGGGCAGGTCGACTTCACAGCGCTCGGGCCCGTGGAGGTCCTCGCCGGCTGAGCCGGGCCGGAGGAGGACGGTCGCGGGCCCTGGCGTTCCGGGACGATCGAGGGGCCTGGGACATCGTCCTCGCGCAGGGCTCCCCGCGCGAGCGTCTCTTCGCGATTCCCGTGGGGGCCGGGCCGGGCTTCTACTCGCCGCCGAGGATTCGATCGACGACGGCCCGGAGCCGGGGGAGATCCTCCTGCAGGATGTCCCACACGATCGCGTTGTCCACCCCGAAGTAGTGGTGCACGACGACGTTTCGTGTCGCGTAGATCTCGTCCCACTCGATCTCCGGATGGACGCGCTTGAAGCCCTCGGAGAGCCGGTGAACCGCCTCGCCGACGATCTGGAGGTTCCGCTCGACGGCGCGCTGCGTCCTGGAGTCGTCCTCTTAGGCTTCCCGGGACATTCCGGCCGTGTGCTCGGCGATCTCCCGGGTCGCCCGCTGCACGTGGAGAAGGTACTCGCGGTCGTCCAGCACGGCGGTCAGGGAAGAGCGCGGGCTTCGCGCAGGATCCGCGCGTGGAGCGTGGGATCGAGCGACCGCTCCGTCACAACGTCCACTCTCAGGCCCAGCAGCCGGGAGGCCTCGAGGCAGAAGCGGACGAGCCGGCGGCCCACGCCCCGCTCGTAGTCGACGCGGACGAGGAGGTCGAGGTCGCTGTCGGGGCGAGCGTCACCCCGCGATCGGGAGCCGAATACCCGGATGTCCCGGACGCCGTACCGGACGGCCAGCTCCCGCAGAACCTGGGCGCTGGCCGTGTCGAGCGGGCTGGGCTGGTCGCCTGCCATGGCGCGTGAATTCTATCGACACGGGGTAGGCCCTGCCGCCGAGATGCTTCGCACAGAGAGACGTGGGAATGGTCTCGCTCGCGGCCTCATCCGCCTGGGCCCGTACGAGGTCCTCTCGCCCCTCGGCTCGGGGGGGATGGGTGAGGTCTGGAAGGCGCGGGACACCCGGCTGGACCGCGAGGTGGCGATCAAGGTCCTGCCGGAGGCGATGGCGGGTCCGGAGTCCCTCGAACGGTTCAAGCGCGAGGCGAAGGCCGCCTCTGTCCTGAACCACCCGCACATCTGCGCGGTCTTCGACGCCGGGGAGCACGAAGGACGTCCCTTCCTCGTCCTGGAGCGGCTGAGGGACCAGACGCTGAGGGAGGCCATCGGCGGGAAGGCGCTGCCGGTCGAGCGGGTTCTGGATCTGGGGGCGCAGGTCGCCGACGCGCTGGAGGCGGCGCACGGGGCCGGGAGCCGAACGGGGAGGCTCTCGCCAAGGGGGCCTCGGGGGCGCTTCGAACCGCGCTCGGTTGCGACTGCTGCAGCGCCTCCGCGCTCGCCGGGGTTCGCGCACGCGCGAGCGGCAGCTCAGAGGTCGTCGGGCTTCAGCCCGGTCTCCTTCGCGATCTGGGACAGGATCCTCGGGCCGATCTCCTCGTCGTCGTGGTAGGCGAAGATGACGTTCGGCCAGCCGGGTCGTGCGAGCTTCTCGTGCGAGCCGGTGATCTTCACGACCGTCCAGCCAATCCGCTCGAGCGCGGAGAGGACCCGACGTGCCTTCGTGGCCTTGAAACGCTCAGGCAGCGGCGGAAACGACGAAGGAAACGCTCGCCGCCTCCTGGGCCGTGACCTCGCCGTCCTCCAGGCGATCGGCGACGGCGTGCAGCGCGAGCGCCTCGACCCTGGCGAGGGCTTCTTCGCGCGTGGCGCCGTAGACGTGACACCCGGGAATGCTCTCCACCAGGGCGATCCACCGCCCGTCTTCCTCGCGGTCGAAGTCCACCGTCAGCGTCACGGTCGTAGGATGCCGTGGCCTCATGTCGGGTGCTGCTCGGGATCCCCAGCGAGGAAAAGGAGCTGCACGTCCAAGGCGGCGAGGTCCCCGGCGCTCGACGGGGCGTCGAGCCTCGCTCGCGGGCGCGTGGCCGTGAGGACGTCTCGTCGTCGGCGAGGTCGCGAGCACCGGCTCCGTCGCGAGCCCTTCGTCCCGTCACCCTCGAAACGCGAAACCCCGGGAGCGTCGTCCCGGGGCCTCCGTCAACCGCTCACTCGGGTCGAGTTCGCGGGGAAGGGTCAATGGCTCTGCACTAGCTCGGCCACGCGAACCTCGATCTCGGGGCGGGAAGGGGGCGATTCGAATCGTCCTCGGCCGAGGAAGACGTCGGAATCGTGGGACGTCGGGACTCCCCGGCGAGGACCGACGGGAATGCCAGCCCGTTCAACGAGGGGGCGTCGGTGCCCGTCCGGACCAGGGGGCGCTGCTCGGGCCCCCGTCCACGTCGAGCCTGCATCCCTGCGCGGCGACGAGGCGAGAGGGAGCGCTGAGCGCGGCGCGCCGATGACCCGCTCCGCAGGGGGCGTGCCCGGGGGCCCTGCCTCCGAGTCCGCCCCGCCCTCGGCCCGAGCTCAGAGGTCTTCGGGCTTCAGGCCGCTGTCGCGGGCGATGCGGCGGAGGGCGGCGGAGCCGACCTCGGCGCTGTCGTGGAAAGCGAAGGTGATCTGCCGCCAGCCTGGACGTGCGAGGCGCCGGTGCGAGCCGCGAGTCCCGACGATCACCCAGCCGATGCGCTGCAAGGCGTCGAGGACTCGCCGGGCCTTGACGGCCGGCCACTCGCTCACGCGGCCGTCGGCAGGGTGAAGACGACGCTGTCGATGGGCTCGGGCAGCTCGCCGTGCTCCAGCATGTCCGCCACGACGTGAAGCGCCAGGGCCTTCACCTTCTCGAGCGCCTCCTCGCGCGTGGCGCCGTAAGCCATCGTGCCCGGCAGCGCGGGGATGTCCGCCAGGAAGCGCCCGTCCTCTTCGCGTTCGAATTCCACGATCAGCGTCACGGCCGGAGAATACCGCCTCCGCACTCGGGAGGGGGCCACGTGGACGAAGCCCTGCCACGTCGCCACGTACGTCAGGTCGGCCCCCAGGGCCGGTTCGGAGAATCCGATTGAACTCGCGCTCGACCAGATCGGCGAGGTATGCCGCGCCTCGTCCGGCGACGTCGTGACCTCGAGAGCCCGGCCGCTCTCATCGTTGACACCGTGCTCCTCGTCCTCGCTGGTTCCGCGTCAGCTTACAGCTGGGGGTGTCGCCGCCAACGGCGAGATCCTGGTTGCTAACCGCCCGGAGCGATCCCGCTCGGAGCTGTTACCGCTCTCTCCCTGGAACGTGCTCCCGAGAGCGGTCCGGCGACCCGAGAAGGTCCGGCCAGGGGCCGTGGCGTTCTCTGCGCCCCTCCGAGGGATCGCGGTCGGAAGGGCCAAGCGAGCGCAAACCCATCGTCCCGTGGCCCTTGAAACACGAAACCCCGGGAGCGTCGTCCCGGGGCTTCCGTCAACCGCTCACTCGGGTCGAGTTCGCGGGGGAGGGTCAATGGCTCCGCGATCGGTCGGCCACACGAACTCCGTTCTCGGGCCGGGCGCTGGAGATTCAACTCGTTCTCAGGCTGGAGAACCGATTCGGGTGGAGGCGGACTCACGGCGCGCACCTCCCGCTCGCGAGAATCGAGGCCGATCCTGTCCTGCCCTCCTCGGCGGTCGCCCGTCGATAGCTAGGTCCCTTCCCGGCTCGGGCCCGTGCACCCTCCGCTATTCGAAGAAACCGCTCACGTCGAGGACGAAGTCCACCGGTCCGTTGCTCGCGTTCGAGACCTTCAGCGACAGGTTCCCGTCGCGCGAGAGAGCGAGGACCCCGCTGTTTGCCCTGGTCACGCCGGCGCGGAACGTGACGGTGGGCGGGGCAGGAACGACGCCGAGATCGCCACGGAAGACCCGGAGAAAGCCGGCCGACGTCGCGCCCGTGACCGTCACGTTCGCGGCGACGGCCTTCGCCCGGGGCGGCACGCCGCAGCGCGCTGCGAGCGGGAACGACCGGAGGGTGTGCGGCGCGAGGGCCGGCGCGGCCGCGTCGTCTCCGTCGCCGTTTCGCGTGTCGAAGACGCGGCACGGCGCGAGTACGTGGAAGCGACTTGCGGCGTCCCTGGGCGTGAACTGCCACACGCCCGAGCCGCCGCCGTACACCGTAGTGCCCTCTGGATCGAAGGAGAGGCGGCGAATCGCGCTGCCGAGTCCGTCGGTCCGGGGGGCCCACGTCGCCCCGCCATCCGCCGACGCGAAGACGGCACTTCGGGTGGAGAGGAAGACCCTCGATCCGTCGAGCGGGTCGACGGCCACCCCGAACGCGTCGGTGTCGGTCAGCCCTTCGTTAGAGAGCGCCCAGTGGCTCCCGGAGTCCGTCGACCGGTAGACGCCGTTGCTCGTTGCCGCGTAGACGGCGGACCCGCCGACGGAGAGCGCTGTGACGACGACGTAACCGTACTGCGTCGCGGACCAGCTTCCTCCGGCGTCGGTGGAGCGGAACACGCCGTAACCGTAGGTCCCGGCGTAGAGCGTTGACGGGTCGGCCGCGTCCATCGCGAGCGCGGTCACCCAAAGGAAGTTGCCCCAGTCCCACGACTTCTCGAGGCCGGCGCTCGTCACGACCCACGACTGTCCCCCGTCCGTCGACCGGATCACTCCTCCCTTCCCGGACTCCCGGGCGGCGTACACCGTGGACGGGTCCGCCGGGTGGACCGCGAAGGACGAGACGAAAGACCCTTCGTCGCCGGTGAGGCGGGTCCAGGACACCCCAAGGTCCGTGGACCGGAAGAAACCGTCCCACGTCCCGGCGAGGAGGGTGGCCGGCGCCGTCGGGGTATACGCCAAGGACTTGACCATCGAGGTGGCGAGCCCAGCCGAGGACCACGACGCTCCGGAGTCCGTGCTCCGGTAGACGCCGCAGCAGTTGAGGTTGAATTCGCCCGGCAGGAGTGTCCCCGCATAGACCGTGCCCGGCACCCCAGTGGGAAACGCGAACGACGATGCCCGGAAGTCCGACATCCCGGTGTTTGCGTCGCTCCAGGTCGCCCCGGAGTCGGTCGACTTGAAGACGCCGTCCGTCTCGGTTCCGGCAAAGATCGTCGAGGGTCTGCCCGGATCGATGGCGAGAGCGAAGACCATGAGCGTTTGGAGCCCGCCGCCCGCGGGCACCCAGGTCAGACCGAAGTCGGTGGAGCGGAAGACCCCGCCGCCGGTCCCGGCATAGAGCGTGGACGGCGTTGCCGGATCGACTGCGATCTTCCACACACGCAGGTCCGTGATGCCGATGCTCGCCGGACTCCACGTCGCGCCGGAATCCGTCGAGCGAAACACTCCCGAGTCCCAGCCGGCGGCGTACAGCCGCGAGGGGGTCTGCGGGTCGACGGCCACCGCCACGGTCTGTGCATCCCACAGTCCGGCGTTCGCGGCGGCCCACGAGGCGCCCGCGTCGGTGGACTTCAGGATCCCGCCTCCCCAGGACGCCGCGTACACGTTCGACGTCACCACGGGGTCGATCGCGAGCCCGTAGACGTAAGAGCTCTCGCCGCTCCAGGACCAGCTCGCCCCCGCGTCGGTCGACTTGTAGATGCCCTGGTTGTCGGTTCCTACGTAGAGCGTCGACGGATTGGAGGGGTCGATTGCCAGGGACAAGCCGTCCACCCAGGGGATGAAGCCGGCGCTGGAGTACGTCCACGTGTCGCCCGCATCGTCCGACTTCAGCACGCCGCTGGTCGCCACTCCGGCGTAGAGCGTCGCCGGGTGCGCCGGATCGACGACGAGGTCGTAGAGACTGCTCGTCGGAACCCCTTTCTTCATCCAGGAGCCGCCGCCGTCGAGCGAGCGATACACGCCCGAGTCCCAACTCGCGGCGTACAGAGTGGAGCGGGTCACCGGGTCGAAGGCGATCGCCGTGACGTTCCGCCCGTGGTACGGCCCGCCCGTCGTCCAGATGCCTTCGCCAGCGCGGGCGGGGCCGCAGAAAGAGAGGCAGGCGAGGACGAGCAGAACCTTGGAGATTCGATGAGCGCTACGGGATCTCACGAGCGATCGGACTCTATCGACGGACCAACGACGGGTCAACGAATCGATGTGCCCGATGCGAGAGGTCGTGCGACGCGGTGCGCTCGCGGGAGCCTTGTCGCGCCCCTGACGCCGTCGGCTCGCCGAACACGAGCCCGGCCTCGTCCGGCGCGATCGGCGGCGAGAGGAGGTAGACCTGCATCGCCTGGCGCTAGGAGCACGAAATCCCGGGAGGGAATCCCGGGGTCTCGGTCAACCGCGCCCGAGGGGTCTTGCTGGCGGGGGAGGGTCAAGGGCTTCCCGCGCTGACATCGGAGCGAGCGGATCTGCGGCTGGAGTCCGGGTCGACCGTCGGGAAGCGCCGGGCGAACCAGACCGTCCTCGCCGTCCCTGGCCGTGCAGCTTCGAGACCGACGGCCCCGGGGGCCGGCCGGCACGCCTGATCCCGGCCCCTGAGATACTTCGCGCAGCCAGAGGTCGGAGGAAGTCCCCGTGTCGCTCGCGGCAGGCACCCGCCTGGGCCCGTACGAGGTCCTCTCGCCCCTCGGCTCGGGAGGGATGGGCGAGGTCTGGAAGGCGCGGGACACCCGGCTGGACCGCGAGGTGGCGATCAAGGTCCTGCCGGAGGCGATGGCGGGTCCGGAGTCCCTCGAACGGTTCAAGTGCGAGGCGAAGGCCGCCTCTGCCCTGAACCACCGGCACATCTGCGCGGTCTTCGACATCGGGGAGTACGAAGGCCGTCCCTTTCTCGTCCTGGAGCGGCTGAGGGGCCAGACGCTGAGGGACCTGCCCCCCGAAAGGTAGCCGATGGAGGTTTGGAGTTCTCTGCGCCCGAAGGGCTGCGGGTCTCCTGGTCAGAACCAGATGGCGACCTGGCGCCCGGCGAGCGTCTCCGGCGGGTCGGGGAGAGAGCCCGCTCGCCGCGCTGACTTTCGGAGCGCGGTCCACGCAGCCGCCGCCGCATCGAGCACGTCGTCAGGACGGGCGTCGGCCGCTTCCCCGAAGTCCTTGGGGAGGTCGATGCCTTCCCTGGCGAGCAGGTGGATCCGTCTCCAGAGCCCGTTCCACGTCTTCTTCGACGGCAGGGGTTCGCCTGCCATCTCGCAGAAGGAGACCTCCGGGTGCACCTCGAAGACCCGGGAGTCGAGGAGCGGGCTGTCGTTGACCTGGAGGATCTTCTCCCTGATCCCGAAGACCTGGCGTGACGGCTTCCTCCCCGGGGCGGCAATCCGTTTCGCGGCTTCGTAGTCAGCCGCTTCGAGAACGCGGCGAGGCGGGACCGTGAACACGGAGGACCCGCGGACCCCGAGCCGCTTCCTGGCGAGCACGTCTGCCTGCCTCGGTCCGGTCCTGGGAAGTCCGATGGGGATGTCGATGGCGATGAACCGGGTGTCACGAAGGCCCTCGATGGCTGACGCGAAGTCTGCGAAGGGCCTCACCGCGGCGACCTTCCCGCCCTGGAGCACGACCGCGACCCAGCCGTTGCTCGTCCCGTCGATTCCGGCCACTTTCATGTCCGCCGCCCTTCCGGTCTTTCCGCGCTGGTTCCGCGTCAGCCTACAGCGGGAGGTGTCGCAGCCAACGCCGAGATCCTGGTTGCTAACCGCCCGGAGCGATCCTGCTCGGAGCTGTTAACCGCTCTCGGCCGCTCTCGACATTCCCGGGCCGTCTGAGAGCGGTTTCGCCCTCATCTCGGCGGCCGACCGCGCTCTCTGGTTTACAGCCCGTTCGCGTCGCCCGGTGCGGCCCCTCCGCGAAGCCCCTCTGCCACATGGCCCTTTACGCGAGAAGCCCCGCGAGGTCGTCGCGGGGCTTCTTAGAACCGCCAGGTTGGCGGGGGAGGGTCAATGGCTCCGCATTCGCTCGGCCACGCGAACTCCGTTCTCAGGGTGGGCCGTGGAGACTCAACTTGTTCTCAGCACGGAAGCCGTTGTGCCGGAGGTGGATCCGCGCCGCGAGGATCGTGCTCGCGAGAATGGAGGCCCATCCGACGACCGGTACCAGCCGAAGCGGCTTCGGCCGCGAGGCACTTCACGGCACGCGACGGAAGGTGGGTCGGAGAGGTGCATCAGGCGCGCGCCGTGCTCGCGCCCGTACCTTCCTCGCCCCGCGCGACGAAGCCGCCGGGGGCGCCCTTTCGGGCTCTCCCCCGGCGGCCTACGGATTTGCTTCGTGTTCTACGGAGCGATCGGAGACCGACGCTTAGTGAAACGTGAAGACCTGACTCCGAGCGGTCATGACCTGGCTTTAGTCTTCCCTCGGATGCGAGCAATAGCCCTGCGCGCTTCCAGGCCAACGGAGTGCTGTCCGCTTCCGGGACTCTTGTCTGAGATGAGCTTCTGAAGTGGTGCCAACGCTCGCGCATCGCCGATCTCCCCGAGAGCATAGGCCGACCAGAACCGAACTCCAGCGTCCCGATCCTCCAGCGCCTCGATCAAAGCCTCCGCGGCCTGCCTGGCTCCAATGGAGCCGAGTGCCTCTGCTGCTTGCGCGCGAACATCAGGAGCCTCGCGCCTATCGCGAAGTCGAATCTCAAGGGGAACGCGGGCTCGCTTGAGTCCAAGCTGGCCGAGCGCCCAGGCAGACACTTTCCGCGTCAGCTGGCTTCGGTGGCCGAGTCCCTCTTCGAGCGCGGCCGCGGCGCCTCGCGGCCTTAGCTGTGCGAGCGCTTTCACGGTTTCCCAGGCGAGCACCTCCGCCTTCATCGGCTTTGTCAGAAGCGCGAAGAGCACCGGTTGGGCTTTGCGCTCGCGAAGTACACCGAGCGCCCACACTGCCCGCGCGCGTTCCTCGGGTAGGAGCTGGGGGGAAGAAGCGAGACGAAGCAGGTCGTCCGTGGAGGAGACTTCCCTCTTCAGTCGTGCGAGATCTCTCGCGGCCTTGGAACGAAGCGGGGCCGGAAGAGACGAAAGCCGCATCCGGAGTTCTTCATGGATGTTCGAGGAAGCCCTCATGATTCGACATCTACTCGCAATAGCATTGGCAGTGCTTGGTTCGGTGGCCTAAGGGCATGCCACTTGAAGCGTCCTTTTTCGCAGCCTTGCATGCATCCTGCTCGGTCTTGCCCGTGCCAAAGCCCTCGGTGTAGCCGGCCCCGATATCGCCTGGGATCTGATACACGCTGCATTTCGCCCGGCACCGCCAGCGATTTGCCCGTGCCATGTCGAGCGAACAGATATCCGTGCAGCCGAGAATCCCGACGCCGATACCGGCGATTCCGCCGACCGCCGTTCCGACGACGGCACCAGGCGGGAAGCCGAGTCCACCGGTAGCCAGAGCTGTGATACCGCCACCCCATACGAAGCCGCCGGAAGCACCCGCAGAGCCGTAGGCGAGGATGCACGAGACCTGTTGAGCCGTGAGTAACCCGGACGGATCCGTATAGCGCAGGGGGTTGGCCAAAGCATAGGAGAAGGGCAAATCGGCTAAAGCACTGGCCGGCAGAGAGACGTTCTCGCCCCAGGGGGAACGTCCGGGCAAGTAGGGACCGGAGGCCCCCAAGGGATCTGGCTGAGTGTACCGCCCCCACTCCTGCTTGTAGGTGCGATGCCAGTTGTCGGTGAGGCGAGCGAGCTGACCGAGGGAGCCGGTCTGGCCTCCGGGGACGTCCGCGGAGTCCTCGCTCTCCCACTGCCCCGGGAACCTGAGTCCCGGCACGAAGGCGAGGCTGACGCGCGGGGGCCGGCTCCTCCCGAACGGCTCGTACTCCGGGCGCCAGAGCAGCGCGCCGTTCCCGTCCGTCATCGCCAGGGGCCTGCCGAGGTGGTCGCCGTGGAGGAAGTAGGGGATGGCGTCGATGGTGGCCTGGATGATCGCTACCGGCTCGCCCTCGAGCCAGACGTAGTCCTGGCGCGTGAGCTGCGAGCCGTCTTCGGCATACCGCTCCCGGTGCAGGAGGTTCCCGTCGGTCCCGTAGAAGTTGAGCTCGGTCCTCCACGGGCCGCTCGACCCGCACGGGGTGAGCTCGCTGGCGGCCCGATGACCTTCGGCGTCGTGGTAGAGCCTCGACGTGGCGGGGTAGGACCCGCACCCCGGGCCGGGGATCTGCGCTCTTTCGAGCCGTCCGAGCGCGTCGTAGTCGTACTGGATGGAGCCGTCATCCGTCTGGAGGTCGCCGGTGCGAAGGGAGGCGATCGGGATCGCCGGCAGACCCGGGGGCGTGATCGAGGTCAGGACGCCGTTGGAGTGCCCGCTGCCGTCGGTGCCGTAGCCGTAGATGGTCGTGCCGAGGTCGGAGTTGGACTCGGTGAGCCTGTTCCCGGTCCTGTCGTACGTCCAGTCGAAAGTGCGCTGCCGGTGGTCGTCACCGAAGGGCCCCGTGGCGCTCGTCAGGGTGTAGCGGCCAGGGTCGTAGCCGAAGGTCATGTCGTATTCGGGCGGGGAATCGGGGGTCAGGTCGTCCACGGCCAGCAGGTTGCCCTCTTTGTCCCAGGGGTGGTAGGCGAGGGACATCAGCGTCTTCGCCCCGACGACGGCGGTGGTCTGGTCCACCCGCCTGTAGCGGGTGTCGAAGGTCCGGGTCTCCGCGACGTTTCCGGCCGTGGTGTAGGCGCTGACAGGCCCGAAGGGCTTGTGGGAGACGGACGAGAGGATGGACACGGGGATCTGATACCTCGGGGCGTAGACGACGTTCGTGGGCCGGCCGCCGATGTCGTAGCTCGTCGTGGTCTTGCCGCCGTTCGGGTACCTGACCTCCGTTCTCCTCCCGGCGGCATCGTATCCGTACTGGACCGTCGGGGGCCGCGGCCGTCCGAGGAGGACCTTCCGCTCCGTGACGACGAGGCCGCGCCTGTCGTACCCGTACGTCGTCGTCCCCGAGCCGTCGACGACCTGGCAGATCCGGCCCTGACCGTGGAGCCTGCCGGTGAGCGGGTCGGTGAGGCAACCCGTGTCGTAGGTGTAGTCGATCGCGAGGGTCGGGCTGGCCGGGTCATTGCGGACCGTCAGGAGACGGTCGGCCCCGTCGTAGGTCCGCACGGTACCGCGGACCCCTTCCTGCGTCGTCGAGAGGAGGTTGTTCGCCTCGTCGTAGGAGTAGGTCGTCACCTCGTTCGGACCCGTTCCGGACAGAGTCGTCGTCCGTTGGCGGAGCGCTCCGAAGTCGTCGTGGACGTAGCCGGTGGGATTCCCGTTCGCGTCGGTGACGGAGGTGAGCTGGTCGCGAGCGTCGTAGCCGTAGATCGTCACGTCGGGGGTCGGCGCCGCCGTCCGTGTGACGGACGAGAGGCGATTCAGCTCGTCGTAGCCGTAGGAGAGGTTGGCCGGGGTCGTGTCGTCGACGTAGTGGTTTGCGTCGGCGATCCCGGTCAGGTTCCCGGCGCAGTCGTAGTCGTAGCGCGTGGTCGCCGAGTCGACGGGGTAGATCTGCCGGCGGACCTTGCACAGTCCGTCGTACTGGCGCTGGACGGTGAAGTCCGTGGTCGTGGTCGACCCGTTGAAGACCCCGTACGACTCGGCGGCCACGTTGCCCCGGTCGTCGTAGGAGTACGTCACTCGGTCGCCGGCACCGCCCGAGGCGGCGGTTTCCGTCCGGGTCAGGAGCCTGTCGGTTCCGTTCTCGTAGGCGTACTCGGAGCGCGAGACGACGGCGCCACCCGTCGGGAGGACCTTCGTCTCCGTCACCCGGCCGCGAGTGTCGTAGCTCGTCCAGGTCTCGATGTCCGGCTCGGCTCCCGTCGTGGCCTTCAGCACGTGCTTCGTCAGGCGACCGCGGTCGTCGAAGGTGCTCTCCGTGACGACGTCGACGTCCTGAGTGCCAGCATTCTGCTTCCGCGTCTGCTTCGTCACGCCTCCGAGGGCGTGGTAGGTGTCGTACTGGGTCTGCGTCCCGTCCGGGTCGGTCCGGAGGCTGAGGCGATTCCTGGCCGGAACAGAGGTCTCCCCGTTCGTGTAGTACTCGTACATCGTCACGTCGGTGGTGACGTCGGTCCGAGGGCCGTCACGGGAGAGGACCCTCCCTTGCGCGTCGTACGTGGTGGTCGTCGTGCGGTCCTCGGCCGAACCGGTCGCGGAGGTGTAGCCCGAAACGGTCTCCGAGAGGACCAGGTTCCCGGTGCCGCTCCAGGCCCGAACCGTCGTCGTCGTGCTTGCCGGCTTGATCCCGGACGGAGAGGATCGCGTCTTCAAGAAGTCGTACACGCTGTTTCCCCAGACCGCCGGCATCAGGTCGGTTCCGGGAATGGCGTACCCCAGGTTCGTCGTCCTCTCCTTCGGGGTTGCGACGGCCTCGACCGTCTGGATCACGTTCCCGTAAGCGTCGTACGACCACATGGTCCCGTGGCCATTGCCGTCGACGCGGGTCGCTCGCCGACCCGTGGTCGGGTAGTACGTCGTCGTGGAGTTCTCCTCGCCGCACTCGGGGCAGGCCCCGCTGATCTGGGTGACGCGATAGCCGCCCGCGATCGGTTCGACGACGTAGTCCGTGTCGACGGTTCCACCGCCCTCCTTGGCGCGCTTGACCGTCACCGTGGACCCGGTGCGGACGAACTGGGTCTTCTCCCTGGCGTTGAGGTCCGTGAACGTGGCTGCCCCGATCCACGTCTGGTCGAGGACGCCGTTCAGGTCGTAGTGGTAGGCCCGGACGACGGAGTCACCGGAGTCCCTGATGGACGTGAGGCTGACGGGTTTCGTGGTGTCGTAGCCGTAGACGCGCCACCACGGGGCAGAGCAGCCCGCCCCTGGGCTGCAGATCTTCTGCAGGCGTCCTGCGCCGTCGTACGTGAGGTTCCAGATCGTGGAGTTCGTGTCGGTGATGCTCTGCAGGGTGGAAGTGACGTCCCAAGCCAGCGAGATCTGCCGGCCGGTGGTGTTGCCGCCGAAAAGCTCCTGGACCGTAGTCGGCCGGGCCGTACTCGTCGTGTTCCCTTCGGCCCCGTTGCCCCAGCGGTTGATCGTTCGCCTCCAGAAGCCCGCGTTGTCGGCGACGAAGGTGTGACGGGTCCCATCCGGGAGCGAGAGGATGTAGTCGCTGCCGGACCTGGCCACGGTGCCGACGGCATCACCCGGCGCGCTCGCCGTGTAGCCGCTGCCGTCCGAGCCGGTGTAGGAGCGACGGAAGCCACGTTCGTCGGTCCATACGAGCGTCCCGGTGCCATCGGTGCGCAGCGTCTGACCGTACGCGAAGTTCCAGGCGGGACCCATACCCGTGCCGCCTCTCGCATTGTTCCCGTTGTAGAAGAACCCCGGGGCGAGCGGACCCGCGATCGGGCTTTCGCCGAAGGCGGGGGTCGAGGCGAGATCCGTGGGGGTGCCGTTCGGGGGGGCGGGCGCCGTGGCCGGCGTCAGCGGGACGTTTCCCGGACCGCTAGGGCATCCGGGTGATGGCTGGAAATCCAGCGTGGGGCAGCCGTCCCCGCCTACTTCGTAGAACTTCGAGTCTGATGCCGGGCTTCCACAGGACCGGGTGACCTCGACGCGGAGACTCTTCAAGGTTCCGGGGCAGCCGATCGTGGGCATCCAGCGACCGCTCTCGAAGACCGCGTTGCTGGTTCTGAGCAGTGAGGCTCCATCCCAGAGCCGGAGGATCAGCGAGTGGGTCTGGGTAGTCGTCGGCCACTGGTCCGGGTAGACCAGATCGGTCCAGCAGTAGCCGTTCGGTATGTCGTACTCCACTTCGAGCTGGATCTGTCCGCCTGCCACGCTCTTGTGAGAGACCGACACGATTCGAGGCTGGGGTCCACCGCACAACTGACTGGAGCCCGGGCACGACTTTCCCGGGAGCGACGTGCCCATGCACCAGCCGACGAATTCGCCCCCTGTGTCCGGGACGCACTGGCTGCGCGCGCTTCGCGCGTCGACCTTCCTCTGGTACGACTCGGCGCCGGGGGATCCGTACGTCCAGTACCCCGGAAACGGCCAGACGGCCAGTGCGACCTCGGAGAAGAGGACGAGCGGCGTCAGGAATGCAAAGGGGAGACGGCGAGGTCTGTCCATGAGAGCCTCCAGTGGCCGCGGCTGTGGCAGTGGCGAGGTGAGCCTGTTGTCGAGGTTGACGAGTGGCCGACGTTGCTTCGAGCGTAGTGCGGGCGAGGGGCCCGATCGAGTCGAGGGACTGTGCCCGTGAAGCCGTGAGCGACGAGCGTCATGGCATGCGCTCCTGCACAAAGGCCCAGAGTCGTGAACGCCGACGATTACGCAGGAGCAGTCTGATCCTTCGGTGAGTCGATAAACAGTAGTCTGTTTGGTTCATTTCGTATCCGAGTCGATAGAACCGATGGTTCATAGACGGGCACGCCATGAGGGACGTGGCATCAACGGAATCCCGAGCAGCGAGGCTCGCCAAGGAGTCGTTCCTCTCCTTGGCAGTGCCCCCGAGGGACCGAAACCCACACAGGCGCCGGACCGCACGCACGTGGGATCCCGGTGACGAGACGCGGCACCTCTACTGCTCCGAAGGAACTGATCCGTCGGGGCGCCGGCACCGTCATGATCTCGGCCGGGCGATACTGCGCCGATGGCGGGATCGCCCGACCTCCGCATGTGGCGCCGCCGTGCGGCGATGTACCGGCAGGGCATGACGCTCCGCGAGATCGCCGAGCGAGAAGGAGTCACGTCCCCGTCCGTTCTCGTCACGCTCCGGAAAGCCGGCGTGCAGATGCGCCGTGCGTGCCCACCCCGGGGTCCACGCCCGATCCCATACCTCGCCCAGGCTGTGCGGCTACGAAGGAAGGGGCTCACGCTCGCCCAGATCGGGGCCATCGTGGGACGAAC
>RHKY01000115.1 GCA_008363385.1 Acidobacteriota bacterium
ACGGGGTGATGGCGAAGAAGGGGAGGGCGCCGGAAGGAAGGGCGTCGGGGGAGGCGCTTCCCGCGGCGGGGAGGATGGCCGCGTCCTCGCGGGCGCCACGGTCGGGCGCGGACGGCAGCCAGAACGGAGGCGCCGCCCAGCCGGCGAGAGGCACAGGCTCTTCCTGGGGGCCCGCGAGGCCCGGCGGGGCGGGGAGGAGAACGAAGAGGAGGAGCAGGGCGGCACCGTGCCAGGCGTTTCTCATGGAGACCTCCGGGGCCACGCGGGCCCGGTCGCAGCGGGGGACGGTGGCGCACGCCGCCGTCCACGGTGGAACGGAATCCGGTCTCCTACGGGGGGAGGGGACGCGCATCAGCGGTCCTCCGCGGACCTCCCGGGACCGGAGCCGGGCTGCTGCTCCAGGGCCCGGAGGCGGACGAGGAGGGAGTCGAGGAGGCGGTCCTTCTCCTCGAGGCGGAGGCGCAGGGCCTCGATCCGGGTCTGCTGCGCTCGGGCCACCTCGACGAGGAAGGCGGTCAGCCCGGAGTAGTCGAGGGACTTGTAGCCGTCGGGAGCCGTGGCGACGACGTGCGGGAGGACGGTCTCGACCTCCTGGGCCAGGAGGCCGATCTGACGGGCGTCGCCGAGGTCCCGGGCGCGGTCCTGCGAGCGGTCCCAGTCGAAGGCGACACCGTGGATCCGGTCGAGCGCCGGGAGGACGTCGACCTCCTCGCCGAGCGGGACGACGTTCACCTTCAGGCGGGAGTCGGAGGAGCAGTTCGCTAGGACGCCGTTGGCGTCCTTGCAGACTCCGGTAGAGCCCGAGCTCCACGCCCGGACGCGGAGGGTGCCGTTCACGTCGAGGGTGTCGGTGGCGGCGGTGTCGTTGATCGCGACGCGATCGAGCGCGAAGTCGCCCCAGATGAGCGTCCGGGCAGTCGTGTTGGCGATGTACAGCCTGTTCGAGTAGTCCCCCGAGCCTCCCGCGCCCGAGCCGATCCCGACGTTTCCGCTGCCCGTGCCGAGGCTGGCGAGAGCGCCCTGCCCCACCGCGGTGTTGGAGTCGCCCGACGTCTGCGCGTGAAGGGCCAGGCCTCCGACCGCGGTGTTGTAGCTCCCCGAGACGTTCGCGCGGAGGGCGTCCGCCCCCAGCCCGGTGTTGAGACTGCCCGGGATCCTGCCGGTGTAGGGGTTGAAGTCGCCGAGCTCGTTGCTGAAGAGCGCCTCGTAGCCGACGGCGGTGTTGTAGGTACTCCAGACCTCGAAGCCCATGTGGTACGACTGCGTGGCCAGCGCGCGGGCTCCCACCGCCGTGTTGGCGGACGCGTAGCTGTTGTGCCCGAGCGCCCCGGTCCCCGCCGCGGCGTTGTCGGCGCCCTGTCCATTGGCCGCGAGCGCCGTCGCCCCGACGGCCGTGTTGCCAGAGCCGCCGGACACGACGTTCAAGGCGTTCGAGCCGACGCCTGTGTTGCTGTTGCCCGTCGTCGTGAAGTTCCCGGCGGCCTCGCCGACGAACGTGTTCTGGCTCCCGTAGCGGTGCAGGAAGCGGGTCCCGTCGACGACG
>RHKY01000028.1 GCA_008363385.1 Acidobacteriota bacterium
CTCGGGCACTGAAGGCCCTCGCCCGGGCATCTGTCCAGCTGCGCGTGCCGGGCCGAGGGCCCGGCCCGAGCGAGAGGTAAGGCGGTTGCGGCGGCCGTTCGGACAGGGAGCAAGTCGGGCGGTCGGAAAGGGGAGCCATCCCGAGGTGGGCTGGAGTCAACGCCCGCACGGTCACCTACGACTTCGCCCGCCTGATGGAGGGCGCCACCGAGGTGAAGTGCAGCGAGTTCGGGGACGCGGTCATCGAGCACATGGGCTGAGCAGGCCGAACGCAGCGGTCGCGACGGGGGGCGCGGCGGGCCGGAAGGGCCGCCGCGCCCTCGTCGTCTAGAATCCGCTCTTCTCGTAGACGGAAGGACGCCTCGCCTCTCGGCCCGGAGGGGGGCCGGGAGGACGACCGCCGATGCCCCGACACCACCCGCCCCTCCTCGCGGCCGGCGTGGCCCTGACGCTCGCCGCCGCGGCGGCCCGCGGCCAGACGCTTCCGGCCGGCTTCGCCGACTCGCTCGTCGCCTCCGTCGGCGCCCCGACGGCGATCGCCTTCACCCCCGACGGCCGGATGCTCGTCACGACGCAGGGGGGAACGCTCCGCGTCCTCCTGGGCGGGGTCCTCCTGCCGACGCCGGCGCTGACGATCCCGTCGGCGCGGATCTGCGCCAACTCCGAGCGCGGCCTCCTGGGCGTGGCGGTGGACCCGGACTTCGCGACGAACCGCTTCGTCTACCTCTTCTACACGTTCCGCAAGTGGGGAGTCTGCCCGACGGGGCAGCCGACCCGGACGGACAACCCGGTGAACCGCGTCTCGCGCTTCACGCTCCCCGACACGAACGTCGTCGACCCGGCGAGCGAGGTCGTGCTGGTCGACAACGTTCGCTCCCCGAACGGGAACCACAACGCCGGCGACCTGAGGTTCGGGAGGGACGGGACCCTCTACGTGACGACGGGCGACGGGGGAGCCGACTACGCC
Source organism: Acidobacteriota bacterium (assembly GCA_008363385.1). GTDB lineage: Bacteria > Acidobacteriota > Thermoanaerobaculia > UBA5066 > UBA5066 > RHKY01. The sequence goes on from RHKY01000028.1 coordinate 968, forward strand.
GGGGACAGCGGCGGCGGCGGGAGCAACGACGCCTCCCGCGACGAGTTCCAGCTTCTCGGCAAGGTCCTCCGGATCACCCGCGACGGCGGCATCCCGCCGACGAACCCGTTCCAGGGGCCCGGTACGGCGCGATGCAACGTCGCCGGCGAGACGACGCCGGGGAACCGGTGCCAGGAGACGTTCGCCTGGGGGCTCCGGAACCCGTTCCGGATCGCGCTCGACCCCAACGCCGCGACGACCCGCTTCTTCGTCAACGACGTCGGACAGAACGCCTGGGAAGAGGTCGACGCCCTCGCCGCGGGGGCCGACTACGGCTGGAACTGCCGCGAGGGCGAGCACGTCGCCAGCAGCTCCGGGCCGTGCAGCCCGGCGCCGCCCGGGATGGTCGACCCGGTCTGGGAGTACCCGCACGGCTCGACGGTCCCGGGGACGACGACGTCCGGCTGCAACTCCGTCACCGGCGGCGCCTTCGTCCCGAACGGCCTCTGGCCCGGGTTCGACGGCGCCTACCTCGTCGCCGACTACGTCTGCGGCGCGATCTTCCGGCTGACGGAATCCGGCGGCGCCTGGGGCGCCTCGGACTTCGTCAAGGGCCTCGGCAGCTCGAGCGCGACCTCGCTCACGTTCGGCCCCTGGGGGACGGCGCAGGCTCTCTATTACACGACGTACGCCGGCGGCGGGTCGGTCCGGCGGATCACGTACGGCGTCGCGGGGAACTCCCCTCCGGTCGCGTCCGCCTCCGCCACGCCGCGCGGCGGGAGCGTCCCCCTCGACGTCACCTTCAGCGCGGCCGGCAGCTCGGACCCGGACCCGGGGGACGTCCTGACCTACTTCTGGGACTTCGGCGACGGCTCGCCGGCGTTCTCGACGACGAGCCTTTCGACCCCGTACACGTACACGACCCCCGGCACGTACACCGTCACGCTCCGCGCCCGCGACCAGGACTTCGCCTTCTCGGCTCCCGTCACCCTCACGGTCGTCCCCGGCAACCAGCTCCCCGTCGCGGCGATCGCCTCGCCCGCGGCCGGCGCGACCTTCGCGGTCGGGGAGACGGTCACGCTCACCGGCACCGGAACCGACGCCGAGGACGGCGCGCTGCCGCCGTCGGCCCTCTCCTGGACCGTCCTCCTCCACCACGACACCCACACGCACCCCTTCCTCGGGCCGACGGCCGGCAACGGCCTGACGTTCCCGGCGCCGGCGCCCGAGGACCTCCTCGCCGCGACGAACAGCTGGCTGGAGGTGGTCCTCACGGTCACGGATTCCGCAGGTCTCACGCACACCGTCTCGCGAGACCTCCAGCCGAGGAAGGTGACGCTCACGTTCGCGACGGTCCCCCCGGGGCTGCACGTCACGGTGAGCGGGACGTCCCTCCCCGGCCCGTCGGCCGTCACCGCCTGGGAGGGCTGGTCGCTCGCCGTCGACGCGCCCCCGCAGTCCGGCCCCGGGGGCGTCTGGTACGAGCTCGAGTCGTGGTCCGACGGCGGCGCCCGCGCGCACGTCGTCGTCGTCCCGGCGGCGCCAGCCACGTACACGGCCACCTTCCGGGAGGCCGTCGTCGCCACGACGGGCCTCTTCACGCTGGAGCCCTGCCGGCTCGTCGACACACGCGCGGCCGCGGGCCCGCTCGGCGGGCCCGCCCTCGCCGCGGGCGCCACGCGCTCGTTCGTGGCGCACGGCTCGTGCGGCGTCCCGGCGACGGCGAAGGCCCTCGTCGCCAACGTGACGGCCGTGGACGCAGCGGCGCCGGGCTTCCTCACCCTCTTCCCGACGGGGCGGAGCCAGCCGCTCGCCTCCACCCTCAACTTCGTCGTGGGGAGGCCGCGGGCCAACAACGTCCTCCTGCTTCTCGGCACGGGGGGCTCGTTCGACGTCGCGGCGGGGTTCGGAGCGGGCACCGTCCACCTCGTCGTCGACGTCTCCGGGTGGCTCGAGTAGGCTCGGGTCGTGGTCCCGGCGATCCCGCTCCTCCTCGCTGCGGCGCTCGCGCTGGCGGCGCCCGGGGGCGGGGAGGCGCCGCGGGGGCGGCTCGATCGGCTCGCCCTCGACAGCCTCGCTCTCGGGGGCCGGCACGAGGTGGAGATCTGGGTCGCTCCCGGGGCCGCCGGGAAGGAGGGGACGCGGGTACCCGTCCTCTACCTCCTGGAGGGCGACGGCGGGGAGCTCTCCGGCGCCGTCGCGGCGCTGGACCGACTCGTCGAGGAGGGGCGCGTGGCTCCGGTCCTCGTCGTGCGGGTCCCGCCTCCCGCCCGCCGGACGGGGGCGGCGCGAGGCGAGGCGCTCGAGCGCTTCGTCGTCTCCGAGCTCGTCCCGCTGGTGGACCGGAGGTACCAGACCCGGCGCGAGGCCGCCGGCCGGGCCGTCCTGGCGGCGTCGGGATCCTCGGCGGGAGCTCTCGACCTCGCCGCCCGCCACCCCGGCACGTTCGGGCCCTGCGGCGAGAGCGCGTCTCGCGACGCGAGCGGTGTCGGGGCGCTCTCTCCGACGCTCGCGTGCCTCGCGGGCGACGACCGCGTCTCCCTCGACGTCAAGGACGCCGACCTCGGAGAGGTCCTCCGCGGCCTCGTCGAGGGGCGCGGGGTCTCCCTCGTCACCCCCCCGGACCTGAAGGGGACCGTCACGGCCACGGTCACGGACGTCCCGTGGGAGCAGGTCCTCGACCTCGTCCTCGCGGGGAACGGCTACGCCTTCGTCCGCGACGGCAAGGTGGTCCGCGTCCTCCGCAGGGAGGACCTCCTGAAAGAGCTCGCGTCCCCCGTCCCGCGGTGAGCGCCGCGGCCGGGGGACGCACGGGGCGGGCCTGGATGCCCCCGGGGGTCAGCGGACGTCGAAGCGGTCGAGGTCCATGACCTTGGCCCAGGCCGCGACGAAGTCGCGCACGAGCTTCTCCTTGCCGTCGTCCTGCGCGTAGACCTCGGCCAGCGCGCGCAGCTGGGAGCTCGACCCGAAGACGAGGTCGACCCGCGTCGCCGTCCAGCGGAGCTCGCCCGTCCTGCGGTCGCGCCCCTCGAAGGTGTCGCGCGCTTCGGACGTGGGCTTCCAGACCGTGCCCATGTCGAGCAGGTTGACGAAGAAGTCGTTCGTGAGGGCCCCGACGCGCGACGTGAAGACGCCGTGCTTCGACCCGCCCGTGTTGGCCCCGAGGACGCGCAGGCCCCCGACGAGGACCGTCATCTCCGGCGCGCTCAGGGTCAGGAGCTGTGCCTTGTCGACCAGCAGATGCTCGGCCGCGGCGCCGAGGCCCTTCTTCTGGTAGTTGCGGAAGCCGTCCGAGCGGGGCTCGAGGACGGAGAACGACTCCGCGTCGGTCTGCTCCTGCGTGGCGTCGGTTCGGCCCGGCGTGAACGGCACCTCCACGGCCCAGCCGGCTGCCTTGGCCGCGGATTCGACCGCCGCGCAACCGGCCAGGACGACGAGGTCGGCCAGCGAGACCTTCTTCCCGCCCTTCTGCGCGCCGTTGAACTCCCGCTGGATGGTCTCGAGCGCTCCCAGGACCCGTGCCAGCCGTGCCGGGTCGTTGGCCTCCCAGCCCTTCTGCGGCGCCAGGCGGACCCGCGCGCCGTTGGCGCCGCCGCGCTTGTCCGAGCCGCGGAAGGTCGAGGCGGAGGCCCAGGCGGTGGCGACGAGCTCGGAGACGGAGAGGCCCGCGGCGAGGACCCGGGCCTTCAGCCCGGCGACGTCTCCGGCGTCGACGAGCGGGTGGTCGACCGCGGGGACCGGGTCCTGCCAGATCAGGTCCTCGGCCGGGACCTCCGGGCCGAGGTAGCGGGACCTGGGCCCCATGTCCCGGTGCGTCAGCTTGAACCAGGCACGGGCGAACGCGTCGGCGAACGCCTGCGGGTCCCGGTGGAAGCGCCGCGAGATCGGCTCGTAGACCGGGTCGAAGCGCAGCGACAGGTCGGCCGTCGTCATCATCGGCCGGCTCTTCTTCGACGGGTCGTGGGCGTCGGGGATCATGTGCTCGGGCCTGACGTCCTTGGCCAGCCACTGCCAGGCGCCCGCGGGGCTCTTCACGAGCTCCCAGTCGTACCCGAACAGCATGTCGAAGTAGCCCATGTCCCACCTCGTCGGGTTCGGCTTCCAGGCCCCCTCGATGCCGCTCGTGGTCGTGTCCGCCCCCTTGCCGGTCCCGAGCCGGTTGACCCAGCCGAGGCCCTGCTCCTCGATCGGCGCCGCCTCCGGCTCCGGGCCGACGAGCCTCGGGTCTCCGGCCCCGTGGGCCTTCCCGAAGGTGTGCCCGCCGGCGACGAGGGCGACGGTCTCCTCGTCGTTCATCGCCATCCGGGCGAAGGTCTCGCGCACGTCGCGGCCCGAGGCGACCGGGTCGGGGTTGCCGTTCGGGCCCTCGGGGTTGACGTAGATCAGGCCCATCTGCACGGCGGCCAGGGGGTCCTCGAGGTCGCGCTCGCCGCTGTAGCGCTCGTCGCCCAGCCAGGTGCGCTCCCGGCCCCAGTAGACGTCCTCCTCCGGCTGCCAGACGTCGACGCGGCCCCCCGCGAACCCGAAGGTCCGGAAGCCCATCGACTCCAGCGCGCAGTTGCCGGCGAGGATCATCAGGTCGGCCCACGAGATCTGGTTGCCGTACTTCCGCTTGACCGGCCAGAGGAGGCGGCGCGCCTTGTCGAGGTTTCCGTTGTCGGGCCAGCTGTTCACGGGCGCGAAGCGCTGGTTGCCGGTGCCGCCCCCGCCGCGTCCGTCCGAGACGCGGTAGGTGCCGGCGCTGTGCCAGGCCATGCGGATGAAGAGGCCCCCGTAGTGGCCCCAGTCGGCGGGCCACCAGTCCTGGGAATCGGTCATCAGGGCGTGGAGGTCCTTCTTCAAGGCGGCGAAGTCGAGCTTGCCGAACGCCTCGGCGTAGTCGAACCCGGGGTCCATCGGGTTGGACGCCGGGGCGTGCTGGTGGAGGATCCCCAGGTTCAGCTGGTTCGGCCACCAGTCGCGGTTCGACGTGCCTCGGCCGCCGGCGGGCCGGGCGGGGGTGCCCGTGACCGGGCACTTGCCGTTCTCGCTCATCGTCGCTCTCCTTCTGGCTCCGTCGCGCCGCCGGTCCGCGAGCTCTGGGCCCGACTCCCGCGGAACGTCCTCAGGGCGCGGGAGAAGGTGTTCGATCCGAGGGGGCGGCCTTGCGTATGGCTCCTACTTGCGGATTATCCGCAAGTAGGAGCCTATCCAGATCGAGAGGCCTCGTCAACCCTCAGGCCGGGACTCTCAGGCCAGGACGGCGTCCAGCTGGTCGACGGCCCAGTCGACCTCTTCGCGGGTGATGACGAGCGGGGGGGCGAGGCGGATGGTCTGGACGTGGGTGTCCTTGCAGAGCATCCCGCGGTCCTTCAGGGCGTAGCAGTACGGGCGCGCCGGCCCGGCCGAGGCCTTCAGCTGGACGCCGGCCCACAGGCCGCGGACGCGGATCTCCTCCACCTTGTCGGTCTTCATCGTCTTGAGGCGCGCCTCGAGGTGCGTCCCCAGCTCGGCGGCCCGCTCCACGAGCCTCTCCTCGACGAGGACGTCGAGCGCGACGGACGCGACGGCGCAGGCGAGCGGGTTGCCGCCGTACGTCGAGCCGTGGATCCCCGGCGTGAAGACGGCCATCACGTCGTCCTTGGCCAGGAAGGCGCTGACGGGGTAGAGGCCGCCGGAGAGGGCCTTGCCGATGGTGACGCCGTCGGGGCGGATCCCCTCGTGCTCGAAGGCGAAGAGCTTCCCGGTCCGGCCGAGACCCGACTGGATCTCGTCGAGGACGAGGAGGCAGCGGTTCCGGTCGGCCAGCTCGCGCAGGCCGCGGAGGTAGCCGTCCTTCGGGATGTAGACGCCCGCCTCGCCCTGGATCGGCTCGACGAAGATCGCGGCGGTCCGGGGCGTGATCGCGGCCGCGACGGCGGCGAGGTCCCCGTACGGGACGATCCGGAAGCCGGGGGTGAAGGGGCCGAAGCGGCTCGTGGAGTCGGGGTCGGTCGAGAAGCCGACGATCGTCGTCGTCCGGCCGTGGAAGTTCCCCTCGGCCACGATGACCTCGGCCTCCGGGTAGGGGACGCCCTTGACGTCGTAGGCCCACTTCCGCATCGCCTTGATCGCCGTCTCGACGGCCTCGGCGCCGCTGTTCATCAGGAGCGCCTTGTCGAAGCCGGTCAGGCGGCAGAGCTTCTCCAGGAGCGGGGGGAAGGTGTCGTTGCGGAAGGCCCGGCTCGTCAGGGCGAGCTTCCGGGCTTGCGCGACGAGGGCCTCGACGATCCTGGGATGGTTGTGCCCCTGGTTGACGGCCGAGTACGCCGCCAGGAAGTCCATGTAGCGCTTCCCGTCGACGTCGGTCAGGTAGACGCCCTCCCCCTTCGTGCAGACGACGTCGAGGGGGTGGTAGTTGTGGGCGCCGTAGCGGTCCTCCTGGAGGATGAGGGCCGCGGAAAGGGAGCTCGTCTCGGTGATCACGTTCGCCACGGGGGCCTCCTCGCCGTCGAGCGGTTCCGCGACGGCCGGAGGATCCTACCGGAACCGCGCGCGAGGCGCCCGTCCCGGCCCGGCGGGGGTCAGAGCCACCAGCCGAGGATGTGCGTGGCGCGCGGGTCGGCCAGGCAGGTGGCCATCGCCCGCTCCCAGACCCCCTGGTAGTGCGCGTTCTGGCTGTGCCGCGACTCCCGGTCGTACCGGGTCTGGATCAGGCCCGCCCGGCGGAAGAAGTGGAGGTCGACGGCGGCCTGGAACCTCTGGACGAGCGTCGGGAGGTCGGGCGCGCGGAGCCGCATCAGCTCCCGCGCCAGCGCCCGGGCGGTGACGATCCCCACGTCGTAGTGGAGCTGCTCGTGCCGGAGGAGGGCGGCCGTCTTCGCGGCCCCGATCCTCACCTGGGCGTTCGGGGTGATCCTTATGACGAACGTCTCGGCCAGCGCCTGCTGCCCGTCGACGGTCCGGGGCGGCCGGTCGGGGATGTCGAAGTTGAAACGGGTGACGCAGTCCTGCTCGGTGCCGTCGTTCGGGTCGATGACGATCGTCTGCGGCGTGAAGCTGGACCAGGAGAGGGTCGTCGGGCTCGCGGTCACGGTGATCGCCAAGGGATCCTCCTTCGGGCCGGGTGATGCTCGCGCAGTCTACGCCGGAGGGGAGTCCCCGGAAGCGCCGGGTCAGCGGACGAGGAGCCGGGCGACGACGGGGTCGTGGTCGCTCGACCGGCGGCTGTCGGCGCGGTCGGCGTTGACGTGGACGACCTCCACCTCGGCTTCACGGGAGAGCTCCGGCGAGACGACGACGTGGTCGAGCAGCGCCGAGACGCCGCCGAAGTTGAAGCTGTACCGGGCGGCCTCGGGGACGCGGAGGACGAGGTTCTCGAAGGGGAGGGCCGAGAGGTGGCGGACGGGCTCCGAGCGCTCCGTGTCGTTCAGGTCGCCCAGGACGACGACGCGCGCCCGCGGGTCGGCGCGGAGGAGACGCTCGGCGAAGCCTCGCACCTCGCGCGCCTGCGCCAGGCGGCGGGCGGCGGTCGGCGCGCGCGGCGGCTGCGTCCCTCCGTAGGGTCTGTCGTCGTCGGACTTGGACGACCAGTGGTTCACGACCACGAAGAGCGGCTTCCCGGCGAACCGGAGCTCGACGGCCAGGGAGCGGCGGACGCCCTCGCCCTCGGTCAGGTCGAAGGCGGCCGAGCGGGGCGCGACGCGTCCCGGGCTGAGCCCGAGGTGGAGGTCCCTGCCCTCCCCGAGCGGCTCGGTGGCGTCGAGCGGCCCGGCCGAGCCCCGGCGGACGAGCTCGACCCGGCCGGACCGCAGGAGGAGGGCGACGCGGATGTTGCCACCCGGCTGCCCCCCCTCCCGGTCGGGGACCGGGTCGATCCAGACGGCCTCGTAGCGGGGGCCGCCCGCGGCCGCGATCCCGCCGACGAGGGCGTCGAGCGTGGCGCGGGAGGAGACGACGCCGTCGCCCGCGGTCCTCCCGCTGTCGTCCTGGACCTCCTCCAGCGCGAGGACGTCGGGCCCGCACAGGCGCCGGGAGATCACCTCTCCCAGCTGTCCGAAGCGCGCCGGGTCGCCGGCCACGGAGAGGTTCTCGACGTTGAACGTGGCGATCGTCAGTCGCCGGGCGTCGCCCGCAAGAGAGGTCGTCGCCTCGCCCGCGGACGCCTCGCTCGCGACGGCGAGCGGCGAGACGGGCAGGACCTTGTAGCTCGAGAAGTCGTAGTCCACGACGCCCTCGATCGGCCCGGCCAGCCGGGACCCGACGTCGAGGTCCGGGACCTTCCCGGCGAGCTTCCGTCCCATCCGGACCGGCTCGACGAGAGGGTCCCCGGGGGAGAAGAGGAGACCTCCCGCCCCCGTGCGCGCCCCGGCCGGGACCCCGTCGGGGAGGAGCGCCAGCTCGCCGTAGGAAGCGGTCGGTCCGACGACCGTCCCGCCCGGGACCCGCACGCGCATCCCTTCCAGGCTCTCCCAGAGGTCGACGGCGTCCTGGCCGGGCTCGAAGGCGGTCAGGCCGTCGTCGTCCACGCGCGAGGGGACCGGCAGGACGTCGAACAGGCTCACCGGCGGCGGGAGCGCGGGCGCCGGGCCGGAGGCGTCCACCCGGGTGGCGCGCAGGCGGGTGACGGGAAGCCCCTTGCCCTGCGCGGCCTCCTCGACGAAGCCGGAGAGGAGGACGGCCTGGCCCGCGCGCGGGAGCATCCCGGCGGGGCACGTGACGCGCAGCCCCTCGGACGTCCTTGCGTCGGCGTCGGGCTCGCGGGACTCCATCCAGAACCCCGGGGACCGCTTGTCCTCGTCGAGCGCCGTCACCGTCCCCGCGACGCCCGTCACCCAGCGCCCCTCCAGGGGCGAGCGGTGCCCCGCTCCCTGGATCCGCGAGACGGTCACGGGGGTCCGGTCCAGGGCGAGGAGGACGAAGGTCGTCGCCTCCTGGCGGGGGTTGAAGTTGTCGTCGGTGACGAGGACGAGGCTCTGGCGCCCGTCGGGCAGGACGGGGCCGAACGTCATCCCCTCGAAGTTCGCGGGCGGGATCCCGAGCTCTGCCAGGTCGAGGAGGAGGGACTTCTTCGCCGGGGTCCACTCCGTGGCGGAGAGCGAGTCGAGGGCGGAGACGTCCGTGGCTCCCTCCAGGGAGACCTCGTAGACGCGGACGGAGTTGCCGACGCCCTCGACGTACTGGCGCTCGAGCGCGAGGAGCCGCTCGCCGTCGAGGGGAAGGAGGTCCGACAGGCCGTTCAGCAAGATGCCGTCCGGGCTCGTCGAGGAGGCCGAGACCGGCTCGACCGGGTAGACGTACTCGGCGAGCCGGGCACCCCGGGCGAGGTCGAAGCGGAGGATCCGGGCCGGGCTTCTCGTGCCGGGCGAGGCGGCGGGTCCGTCCTGCTCGAGCGCGTTCTCCAGGCCCGCGAAGAGGACGCTCCGGTCCGGTGTGAGAGCGAGGCTCTCGAACCCGAGGTTGTCGCGGACGCCCCTCCCGTCACCCGGCAGGTAGCGGGCCGGGAGCGGAAGCTGGCGGACGACCCGGCCGTCGGGGCCCAGCTTCGCGACGAAGGCGGGGATCCCGTTCTTCGAGACCCCCTCCGACGAGAGGTAGAACCCGTCCGGGGCCTTGGCGATCCCCTCCGGGTCGAGCCCGGCGGGGGGGAAGGGGCGCCCTTCCAGGTCGAGGAGGCGATGGACCGCCTCCACCGTCACCGACCCGGCGTCCAGGCGGGCGCCGTCCGCCGTCGGGTTCGGGTCGATCCGCAGGCGGTAGGCGCGGGCGTACCCGCGGGCGCCGCGGTCGTCGGAGAGAGCCCAGTAGCGATCTGCCTCCCGGTCGTACGCCAGGCCCGACAGGCCCCCGACGACCGTCCCGTCGACGGTCAGGTCGCGGGCGAGCACGCAGCGCCCCAGGAGCTGGAGGCCGGTGACCGGACCCGCGGCCTCCGGTTCGGCGGGGGCCCGTGGCGTGGCGAGGAGGGCGGCGGCGAGGACGGCGGCGTGAAGCGTTCGGCGCACGGCGGTCCCGATCGGGTCGGGAGCGTGGAGGATAGGAGCTTCCCGCCGGGGCCGCAACGCGTTCCCGGCACGCGCTCGCGCGGGCCGCGGGCGCTTCCGGAGGCTAGGACGCCTTCGGTGCCGTCGGCGCCTCCACCTCCACGTCGGCGGAGAGGCCGAGGTGCGCGGCCCGGTCCGAGAGCCACGCGACCCCCTCCTGGACGAGCGTGACCAGGAGCCGGTACGACCCGGGACGCGCCGGCGCCTCGACGCCGACCGGATAGGACCGCCGCTCGTCCAGCGCCAGGGGTGGAAGGAGCAGCGAGCGCGCCCCGTCGAGGACCACGACCTCCCCGGAGTCGCGGTCGAACCAGCGGTAGGAGAGGTGGACCGGCCAGGGGGGATCCGAGGAGACGCGGCCCGAGCCGCGGTTGGCGAGGGTGACCCGGGCCTCGAAACGCTCCCCGGCCCGAACGCGGTCGGGGCGTCGCGACCAGGAGATCTCCAGCGCGCCGAGGGCCGATGCGGCGAGCGGCTCCGTCGCGCAGGCAGAGGGGCGGTCGGCGACGTCGAGCGCGGCGCGGAGCTGGAGGTCGAGGTACCGCCTCAGCTCCTCCTCGGCGCACCCGGGGGCCGGCGGCTCCTCGAGCACCTCCCCGTAGAGCGCCTCGTACCGGTCGAGCGCGACGGCGGCGTCGGCCTCGCGCCGGACGACGTCCCGCACGGCGGCGGCGTCGTCCCGGTCGTAGCGGGCGAGCTCGGCCAGGACGGAGGCGGCCTCGGGCGAGCGGGCCGGGAGGGGCGGCCCGAAGCCCCACGCCCGCATCCGCGGAACCGACGCGAACGACACCGCCTCGCCCAGCCCCCGGCGCCCGAAGAGGACCACGGCGCAGCCCACGGCCAGGGCCTCGAGGGCGCAGCGCCCCTCGGCGAAGACGAGGTCGTAGCCCGAGAGGAGCCGCCCCGGCTCGCCGTCGCCGCTGGCACCCCGCGTGGCCGCCTCGAGGGCCACCCCGCCGGCGGCGCAGGCGGCCCGGAGCGGCTCGACGTCCGGCAGGGCGCCGGCGTCGGCGAAGGCCAGCGCGCGGGCGGGACGCTGCGGGAGCGCCGCCCGCGGCGGGAGCCGGGAGAGGTCCACCCCGTCGAGGACGACGGCGCGCCTCCCGTCCGGGATCCCGTAGAGGCGAAGGCGCTCCTCGCACGAGGAGTCGCCGGCGACGTACCGGCGGACCCTCGGGTGCAGGGGAGGCACGGCGGCCGCCGCGAGCCGGTCGTGGCAGACGAAGAGGGCCGGCACGGACGGGAACGCCAGGAGCGCCTCGACGGTGACGGCGTGGGCGTGGCCGTGCAGGACGTCGGGCGGCGCGGAGAGCTCGCGCGCCGACGCGACGACCTCCGCCCCGGCTGCAGCCACCTCTTCCGCCAGGGGTCCGTGGACCGGGCTGGCAACCCCGACCCTGTGGCCGCGCCGCAGGAGGCCGCGGGCCAGGTCCAGGACCCAGAGCTCGAGCCCGGTCCCTCCACCGAGCGTGGCGTTCGTGATCAGGACGTGCATGGCGCCTCGGCCACCTTACCTCTTTCGGGTCAAAGGTCCCAGCCGGCGACGACGACGCGCCGGCGGCCGCGACGCTTGGCCTCGTAGAGAGCGGCGTCGGCGGCCGTCACGAGCGACTCGGCCAGGAGCCCCTCGGTGGGGACCATCGCCGCCACCCCGGCGCTGAGCGAGACGAAGGGGGCGGGCGACGGCGGGCTGGTGTGCGGGATCCCGAGCTCCTCCACCCGGGACAGGAGCGTCCGGGCCACGTCGGCGGCCTCCGCCAGCGCGGTCCCGGGCAGGAGGACGGCGAACTCCTCGCCGCCCCAGCGGCAGACCAGGTCGCCGCCGCGCCTCACGCCGGTCGCCAGCGCCTCGGCGACCTGGCGCAGGCAGCGGTCCCCTTCGGGGTGGCCGAGCTGGTCGTTGAAGGCCTTGAAGTGGTCGACGTCGAAGAGGACGAGCGCCAGCGGCTCCCCGGCGCGGCGCTCGCGCCGCCACTCCCCGTCGAGGGCCTCCTCGAAGCGGCGCCGGTTGGCCAGGCCCGTCAGCGGGTCGACCAGGGCGATCCGCTCCAGCGTCAGGTTCGTCTCGGAGAGGCGGCTGTTCGCCTCCTCCGTCCTCCGGACCTCCTCGACGAGCGCCCGCGTCTTCTCCTCGACGACCCGCTCCAGGAGCTCCTGGCGCGCCGTCAGGCTCCGGACGCGGATACGGTGGGCCGCGAAGGTCCCCGCCAGGAGGAGGCCCGCCGCCACCCCCAGGAACCAGCGGCTCTGGTGGAGCCGGGCCCGCTGGCGCAAGGTGAGCGAGGTGCCCGTCTCGTTCCAGACCCCGTCCTCGTTGGCCGCGGCGACGACGAGGAGGTAGGTCCCCGGCGAGAGGGACGTGTACTCGGCGCGGCGGGAGCCGCTGGCGTCGCGCCACGCCTGGTCGAACCCCTCGAGGCGGTAGCGGCACGAGACCCGGTCCGGCGCCGAGAAGCTCAGAGCGGCGAACGCGATCTCGACGCGCCGCGTCCCGGGCGGGAGGTCGAGGGTCCCGGCGGCGGCCCTGGGCTCGCCGTCGACGAGGACCGACTCGACGACGACGCGCGGCGCGACGAGGTTCCTGGCGATCCGGCGGGGGTCGACGACCGCCAGGCCCCCCGCCGTGGCGTACCACAGGCGTCCGTCCCGGCCCCGGAACCCGGCCGGCTGGCTGGAGCCGTTGCACTGCCGGCTCGGCATGCCGTCCGCCTTGCCGAAGAGGCGGACCGGGACGCGGCTGAGCGACCCCTCGGCCACGCCCTCGAGCGCGGCGCGGGAGAGGCGGAGGACGCCCCGGTTCCCGCTCAGCCAGAGGCCCCCGTCGCCGTCGTCCAGGATGGAGAAGACCGCGTCCTCGGGGACGCCCGCCTCGTGCCCGAACCTCTCCACCTCCGAGCCGCGGATCCGGCAGAGGCCGAGCTGGGTCCCGACCCAGATCGAGCCGTCGGCGTCCTCCAGGAGGGAGAAGATCCCCTCGGCCGGGAGCCCCTGCTCGCGGCCCCAGACGCGGAGGCCCGTCCCCTCGAGCGCCACCACGCCCCCGGTGCTCGTCCCGGCCCAGACCCGGCCGTCCCGCCCCTCGAGGAGAGCGACGATGGGCCGCCGGAGGCGTGGGTCGGTGCCGACGGGCTCGACCCGCCCTCCGCGGACGGCGTAGATCCCGTCGTTCGTCCCGGCCCACACGGTCCCGTCGCTCCGGACGAGGAGGGACCGGACGTAGCCGCTCCGGAAGCCCTGCGCGGCGGCGTAGAGCGTCGTCTCGCCGTCCGCAAGCCTCACGAGGCCGGCGCCCGCGGTCCCCACCCAGAGTGCGCCGTCCCGCCCCTCGGCCAGGGCGCGGATCAGCTCGCTGCCGGGGCCTCCCGGGAGGGGGACCTGCGCCCAGCGCTCGCCGCCGAGCCGGAAGAGCCCCCCTCCGTCGGTCCCGGCCCAGACCCGGCCGGCGGAGTCCTCGAGGACCGTCCGGACGAACTCGCTCGTCAGGCCGTGGCGGCTCCCGTGAGCGGCGAACGTCCCGAGGCGCAGGCGCGTCAGGCCGCCGTTCGTCCCGACCCAGAGGTTCCCCTCCCGGTCCTGCGCGATCGCGCGGACCAGGTCGTTCGGCATCCCGTCGCCCGACCGGAGGGTCTCGAAGCGCCCCCCGCGGAGGCGGCTCAACCCCCCGCCCTCCGTCCCCACCCACGGCGTCCCCTCGCGGTCGAGGAGGATCGACCAGACCCGCAGGTTCGGCAGCCCCTCCCCCGAGCCGAACGTGCGGAAACGCCCGGCCTCGAGGAGCTGCAGCCCCCCGTACGTCCCCAGCCACAACGAGCCGTCGGGAGAGGCGCGGAGCGCGCAGACGCTCGGGTGCGAGAGCCCCTCTGCGGCGCCGATCCTCGACCACGCCCCGTCGCGGAACCGGAAGAGGCCGTCGCCGTCCGAGCCCGCCCAGACGCTCCCGTCCGCCGTCTCGGCCAGGGCGCGGACCGGACGCTCGCCGAAGCCGCTCTCGCGGCCGAACGACTCCAGCCGGCCCGACCGGAGGCGGTTGACCCCGCGGTTCGTCCCGATCCAGAGGTCTCCCTTGCGGTCGACGAGGAGCGAGTAGACGAGGTCCGACAGGAGGCCGTCGGTCGACGTCACGGAGAGGAAGTCGTCGCCGCGCTTGCGGAGGAGCCCCCCGCCGATCGTCCCGGCCCAGAGCGTCCCGTCGGGGCCCTCGCAGAGGGACCAGACGGCCGAGCTGCGCATCGCCGGGACGCTGGCGCGGTCGTAGACGCGGAAGCTGGCGCCGTTGAACCGGACGAGGCCCTCGTAGGTGGCCAGCCAGAGGTAGCCGTCCCGGGTCTGCAGGACGGCGTGGACCGTCGACTGCGGGAGCTCCTCCTGCCAGGTCTCCTGGACGTACCGGGAGAGAGGGGGAGCGGCGTCGGCCGGGGCCGGCGGCAGGGCGATGCCGAGGAACGCGAGGCCGAGGAGCGAGGAGATCAGGGCGGAGATCATAGCGGGGGCGGCCGGACCTGGCACGGCCGGTGCGTGGCCCGTCACCCAGCGTCGCGCGGGCACCTCCCCACCCGGGAGGGACGTCCGGCCGAGGAGGCTTGCTTGAGCCCTGTGCACACCGGACGGACCCGCCGGACCCGGACCCTGGCCTGTGGTCTCGTCCTCGCCGCGCTCATCGTCCCGGCCGCCGCGCGCGCGGGGGACCTGACCCGGCTCGTCCGGCTGAAGATCTCGGCCGGCGACCTCCTCACCGGCGAGGCCGCGGTCGAGGAGTACCGGAGGACCAAGGGGCTCGACGCCGAGGCGCTCGACGCCGTCGGCTGGCTGGCGCGGGGGGCGCTTCTCCTCGGGCGGAGCGACCGCGCGGCCGCTCACGTGGCCGAGCTGCGCGCGGCGATTCCGGGCGAGACGCCTGAGGTCGTCGTCCCGCTCGGCGCCGCCGTCGAGGTGGAGGGGAAGCTCCTTCTGGCCCGCGAGGGGCGGGGCGCCTCGCTGCGGTTCCTCGAGGAGGAGCTCGCCCGCGCGAAGGACCCGGCCCTGCGGTCGCGGATCCGGAAGAACGTGAACCTCCTGTCGCTGGAGGGGCAGCCGGCCCCCGAGGTGGGCGGGACGGGCCCGGCGGGGGAGCCGGCGCCCTCGCTCGCTTCCCTACGCGGACGGCCGGTCCTCGTCTACCTCTGGGCGGCCGGGTGCGGCGACTGCAAGGCGCAGGCGCCGGTCCTGGCACGAGTCCTGGCGCGGTACCGCGACCGGGGCCTGGCCGTGGTCGCCCCGACGCGCCTCTACGGCGACGGCCCGGGCGGAAGGACGCCGACGCCGGCCGAGGAGAAAGCGGAGATCGCGAAGGCGTGGGGGGCGACCGAGGGCCTCTCCTCCGTCCCGGTCCCGGTGGACACCGAGACGATGGTCCGCTACGGCGCCTCGGCCACGCCGACGATCGTCCTCGTCGACCGGAAGGGGGTCGTCCGCTTCTACACGCCGACGCGCGTCAGCGAGAGCGAGCTCGCGCGCCGTGTCGAGGAGCTCCTGGCCGAGCCGTCCTGACCGGGCGCGGGCGGCGGCCGGAGCCTACGGCCGGCCCGTGCCGAGCGGGACCTTCAGGACGACCGGCTCCGTGGGTCCCTCCCCCCGCGGCCGGCCGAGGGAGTCGAAGGCGTCGAGGTGGCTGTTGGCGACGACGTAGAGGTCGTCGCCCGCCACGGCCGCGGTCGTCGGGATCCGGAAGCGCGGGTCGGCGCGCAGGAGGACCTCGGCCGACTGGACGGACCCGAGGTCCGCCGACAGCCGGTAGCGGACGACCTTGTCGGGGAAGAGGCCGTTCTGGACCGCGATCAGCGTCCCGCGGCTCCAGGCGAGGCCGTCCAGGCCGACGAGGGCGACCCCCTTGCAGGGGCGCACCTCCCGGGAGCTCCCCGTCGCGACGTCGACGAGAGCGACCCCCGCGGCGTGCGCGACGAGCGCTCTCCTCCCGTCCTCCGTCGCCACGACGCCGTTCGGGTAGGGGAGAGAGCGGGGCGGCAGGACGGTCGAGATCGCGCCGTCCGAGCCGGAGACCCGGAGGAGGGCGCCCGCCTCGCTGTCGGTGACGAGCGCGTCGCCGTCCGGGAGGATCGCCGCGTCGTTGAGGAAGTGGGGCCGCCCGTCGAGGACGGACTTCCGCAGGAGCGCGCCGGTCACGAGGTCGTAGACGAACGCGCCCGAGCGGCCCACGCCCTCGGGCTCCACGCGCGCCATGGCGGCGTCGTCGGCGCCCGACATCACCCAGAGGCGCCCGCGCGCGGCGTCCACCTTCAGTCCGACCGTCTTCCAGAGGCCGTCGCGGGCCTCGCCGGCGAAGTCCGTCGCTGCCCCGTCCGGGGCGACCCGGACCACCTTGCGGCGGTAGAGGCTGGAGAGGAAGAAGGCCCCCGAGCGAGGGTCGTGGGCGATCCCCTCGGGGAGGAGGTCCTTCTGGCGCACCGTGAACGCCACGCTGGCCTCCCCCTTCGGCCGGTTCCGGTCGGCGATCTCGACGAAGAGCCGGAGCGCCTCGGGGCGGGTCTTCATCGTCGCGAAGGCCGCCTCCTCCGGGGCGCGCCCGGCCCCGCCGCGCTCGAACGCCTCCCGCAGGGCGACGAGGGCCTCCGCGTCCCGCCCGGCGCGGGCCAGGAGCTTGGCGCGGTCGTAGGGGACCCGCGGGTCGAACGGGAGGAACCGCGCGGCCCGCGCGAGCAGGTCGAGGGCGCGCGCGTCGTCGCGCCGGGAGGCCGCCTCGCGGGACGCCTCGATCAGCGCGAGCGGCTCGTCGGGGACCGGCTGCGTCGGGACCGGCGGGCCGGCCAGGGCCGGGAGGACGAGGAGCGCGGCGGCGAGGCGCGTGGGGAGCATGGAGCGGAGTCTGTCACCCCGGGCCGGGTCAGGGGCGCCGGCCGGACGTCCCGGAGGACCCTCGCCGGAAGGCCGGCGCGTAGCGCGCCGCGGCCCGGATCGCCTCGACCAGGCTCACCTCGCTCGCCGTCCCGGTCCCCGCGATGTCGAAGGCCGTCCCGTGGTCGACGGAGGTGCGGAGGAACGGCAGGCCGATCGTGATCGAGACCGTCCGGTGGAAGTCCAGCATCTTGGCGGCGATGTGCCCCTGGTCGTGGTAGAGGGACAGGACGCCGTCGAAGCGCCCCTGCGCGGCCAGCCAGAAGACGGAGTCGGCGGGGAGGGGGCCCGTGGCGTCGATCCCCTCCGCGCGGGCGGCCTCGACGGCGGGGCGGATCTCCACGTCCTCCTCCGAGCCGAAGAGGCCGTGCTCGCCGCCGTGCGGGTTGAGGGCGGCCACGGCGAGCCGGGGCCGGGCCACCCCGAGCCGGACGAGAGCCGCCGAGGCGCGCCGGAGCGCCGGCAGCACCCGGTCCGCAGTGACGCGCCGGAGCGCCTCCGCGAGCGAGAGGTGGCGCGTCAGGAAGAAGACCCGGAGCGGGCCCGTCTCGAACATCGTCATCGGGTCGGGGACCCGCGCGATCGTGGCGAGGAGCTCGGTGTGGCCCGCCTCCTTCACCCCGGCCGCCTTCAGGGCCTCCTTCTGGACCGGCCCGGTGACGACTGCGTCGGCCTCCCGCTGGAGGGCGAGGGCGGCCGCGCGCTCGACGAAGGCCCGCGCCGCCCTCCCGGCCGCCTCCTGCACCTTTCCCCAGACGACCGACTCGGCGCCCGGGACGGGGACCTCGAGGAGGTCGAGGACGCCCGGGACGAACGCCCCCTCGGAAGGGTGGCCGATCGTCCGGAGCGTGAGGTCGACGCCCGTGGAGGCGAGCGCCCGGTCGACCGACCAGCCGTCGCCGACGACGACCGGCCGGCAGACGTCCCGGAGGCCCCCCGTTGCGAGGGCCTTCACCGCGATCTCCGGCCCGATCGAGGCCGGGTCGCCGATCGTGATCGCGAGGACGGGCCTCTCCACTTCCGCTCCCGGGCAGGGGAGAGCATACGACCGGCCGCGGCCGTCGCTGCCGGGGAGCGATCACCACTTGTAGAGCGGCGTCCCGACTCCGGTCACGTAGTAGGAGTAGGCCCAGGAGACGAGGAGGCACTCGACGTAGGGGCCCTGCTGGTCCTCCCGGGTCGGGTTGTAGGCGTTCTTGTCGTCCCCGGCCCAGCCGCCGCTCTTCTTCAGGGCCGGCATCTTCGTCAGCATCGTCCCCCCCCAGAGCAGCCACGAGAGCCCGCTCGCGACGATCCCCGGGATGCTGGAGCCGACCACCTTCTCGCCCGCGTCGTCGACGAGGGAGCCGAGGTCGGCGTGCCACTTGAGCCCGAGGTAGCCCGCGAGCTTCGTCATCACCTTGTCGCGGACCTGGTCTCCCCCGCGCGTGAACAGCTCCTTGGCGATGATCGACGTCCAGTCGCTGTAGGTCGGTGTCGCGCCCATGGGGCCCTCCTCCCCGAGGCCGGCCCCGAGGCGCGGCCTCGTGCTCCACGAATGTGCGCCGGATCGGGGCGGCTTTCACGGGAATCGTGCGGCGTGCCGTGGGTTTCGTCGCGTTCGGACGATTGCGCGTGACGGCCGTCACGCCTCCCGTGGACGGGGGCGGGCCCCGAAGCAGGGTTCCCGACGGGGAGCGAGGGAATCCTTGACGCCCCGGGTCGGCGGAGATATGGTACCGGCTCGGTCCGATATAGGTCGGGCCGGGCCTCGAGGAACGACGCGATGTTCCGGATGAACAAGCTCACCGACTACGGGGTCGTCCTGCTGACGCGCTTCGCGCAGTCGCCGCACGAGAGCCGCAGCGCCCGCGACCTGGCCCGGGAGCTGCGCCTCCCGCTCCCGACCGTCGGGAAGGTCCTGAAGCTCCTCGTCAAGGACGGGATCCTCGTCTCCCAGCGCGGGACGAAAGGGGGATACGCCCTCTCGCGGCTCCCCGGGGAGATCACCGTCACGTCGATCATCGCGGCGCTGGAGGGGCCCGTCGCGCTGACCGAGTGCCAGTCGCCGGGCGTCTGCGGGATGGAGCGCGGCTGCCCGACGCGCGCCAACTGGCAGGTCGTCAACCGCGCCGTCCTCGAGGCGCTCACGAGCCTGACGCTCGCCGACATGGCGAGGCCGCTCGGCCCGTCGCTCGCCGGCCTCACCGCGCCCCCGCCTCCGCGGGGCGCGACCCTCCCCCACAGGAGCCACGCCTGATGACACGCCCCACGGTCCTCGACGAGCTCGCCAACCAGGAGTACAAGCACGGCTTCGTCACCGAGATCGAGGCGGAGGTGATCCCTCCCGGCCTCTCCGAGGACGTCGTCCGGGCGATCTCCGAGCGGAAGGGGGAGCCGGAGTGGCTCCTCGAGTGGCGGCTGAAGGCCTACCGGCACTGGCTGACGATGAAGGAGCCGACCTGGGCGAAGGTCTCGTACCCGCCGGTCGACTACCAGGCCATCAGCTACTACGCCGCCCCGAAGTCGAAGGGGGAGGGCCCGAAGAGCCTCGACGAGGTCGACCCGGAGCTCCTGGCCACGTACGAGAAGCTCGGCGTCCCGCTCAGGGAGCGCGAGGTCCTGGCCGGCGTGGCCGTGGACGCCGTCTTCGACAGCGTGTCGGTCGCCACGACGTTCAAGGAGAAGCTGAGGGAGGTCGGCGTGGTCTTCTGCTCCTTCTCCGAGGCGGTGCGCGAGCACCCGGAGCTGGTGCGGAAGTGGCTCGGGTCGGTCGTGCCGGCGACGGACAACTTCTTCGCCGCGCTGAACTCGGCCGTCTTCTCGGACGGCTCGTTCTGCTACGTCCCGAAGGGGGTCCGCTGCCCGATGGAGCTCTCGACCTACTTCCGGATCAACCAGGCCGAGACGGGGCAGTTCGAGCGGACGCTCATCGTCGCCGACGAGGGGGCCTACGTCAGCTACCTCGAGGGGTGCACGGCGCCGAAGCGGGACAGAAACCAGCTCCACGCGGCCGTCGTCGAGCTGGTGGCGCTCGACGAGGCGCAGGTCAAGTACTCGACCGTCCAGAACTGGTACCCCGGCGACAAGGAGGGGAAGGGGGGGATCTACAACTTCGTCACGAAGCGCGGCAAGTGCGCGGGGCGGAGGTCGAAGATCTCCTGGACGCAGGTGGAGACGGGCTCGGCGATCACCTGGAAGTACCCGAGCTGCGTCCTCCTCGGCGACGGCTCGGTCGGGGAGTTCTACTCGGTGGCCGTCACGGCGAACCACCAGCAGGCCGACACCGGGACGAAGATGATCCACGTCGGGAAGGACACGCGCTCGACGATCGTCTCGAAGGGGATCTCGGCCGGGCACGGGCAGAACACCTACCGCGGCGGCGTGAAGATCCTGAAGTCCGCCGAGGGGGCGCGGAACTACTCGCAGTGCGACTCGCTCCTCCTGGGGGACAAGTGCGGGGCGCACACGTTCCCGTACCTCGAGGTCAGGAACTCGACCGCCCAGATCGAGCACGAGGCGTCCACGTCGAAGATCGGCGAGGACCAGCTGTTCTACTGCCAGCAGCGGGGCCTCTCGGCCGAGGACGCCGTCTCGATGATCGTCAACGGTTTCGCCAAGCGCGTCCTCAAGGAGCTCCCGATGGAGTTCGCCGTGGAGGCGCAGAAGCTCCTGGGAGTCAGCCTGGAAGGGAGCGTCGGATGAGCCTTCTCGAGATCAAGAACCTGCACGCGCGCATCGAGGAGGACGGCACGCCGATCCTCAAGGGGATCGACCTGACGCTCGCGCCGGGCGAGGTGCACGCCATCATGGGCCCCAACGGCTCGGGGAAGAGCACGCTGGCCCACGTCCTGGCCGGCCGGCCCGGCTACGAGGTGACGCGGGGCGAGGTCCTCTACGACGGGCGCGACCTGCTCGCGCTGGCGCCGGAGGAGCGGGCCCGGGAGGGGGTCTTCCTCTCGTTCCAGTACCCGATCGAGATCCCGGGCGTGTCGAACACCTACTTCCTCCGGATGTCGCTCAACGCGATCCGCAAGCACAAGGGGCTGCCGGAGATCGACGCCGTCGACTTCCTCTCGCTCGTCGAGGAGAAGGCCAAGCTCGTCGACCTGGACGACGCCCTCCTCGGCCGCGCGGTGAACGAGGGGTTCTCGGGCGGGGAGAAGAAGCGGAACGAGGTCTTCCAGATGGCGGTCCTCGACCCGCGGCTGGCCGTCCTGGACGAGACCGACTCGGGCCTGGACATCGACGCCCTCCGGGTCGTGGCGTCGGGGATCAACGCCCTCCGGAGCCCGGAGCGGGCGATGCTCGTCATCACCCACTACCAGCGGCTCCTGAACTACATCGAGCCCGACTTCGTCCACGTCCTGTCGGGCGGGCGGATCGTCCGGTCGGGCGACCGGAGGCTCGCGCACCTCCTCGAGGAGAAGGGGTACGGCTGGATCGACGAGGAGCAGCCGGTCCCGGCCGGGCGATGACGGCCGTCGAGACGCTCCAGGCCGGGATCGAGACGTTCGCCGAGAGCGCCCGTGCCTTCGCCGCCTCCGAGCGGGGGCGGACGCCGACGTGGCTCCTGAACCTCCGGCAGAACGCCCTCGAGGCGTTCCTGAAGCTCGGCTTCCCGAAGCCCGGGGACGAGGAGTGGCGCTACTTCCCCGTGGCGCCGATCGCCCGCCGCGTCACCGGGGCGCCCGGGACCGCCGAGGGCCCGGTGTCGCTGAAGGCGCGGGAGGACGCGCGGCGCGCTGCCGACGCGCTCGGCCCGCTCGGGGTCTCGCAGCGGGGGATGCACCAGCTCGTCTTCCTCAACGGGCGGCTCGACCCGGACTGCTCCCGCGTCGAGGGCCTGCCGAAGGGGGTGCGGATCGAGAGCGTCGCGCGCCTCCTCGAGCGCGAGCCGGCGAGCCTGGAGCCGCGGCTCGGGCTGATGCGCGGGCACCGGGAGAACGCTTTCGTGGCGCTGAACACCTCGTTCCTCTACGACGGGGCGTTCCTCCTCGTGCCCGACCGGACCGTCGTCTCCGAGCCGATCCACGTCGTCCACGTCACGGACGGGAACGGGGGCGGCGTCGCGGCCCACCCGCGGCTCCTGGTGGCGATCGGCGAGAACGCCCAGGCGACCGTCCTCGAGACGTACGTCAGCCTCGGGGAGGCCTTCGTCAACCCGGTCACCGAGGTCTTCCTCGGCCGTCAGGGGCTCCTCGACCACTACAAGCTCCAGGAGGAGGGGCCGGACGCCTTCCACGTCGGCACCGTCCTCGTCCACTCCGCCCCGGGGAGCCAGTACTTCTCGCACGTCTTCTCCTTCGGCGGGCGGCTCGTGCGGAACGAGGCGACCGTCCACCTGCACGGCGACGGGGCCGGTACGACGCTCGACGGCCTCTTCCTGGCCTCGGGGGAGCAGCTGGTGGACAACCACACGCTGGTCGACCACGCCCGCCCCCACTGCGGGAGCCAGCAGTACTACAAGGGGATCCTGGACGGGAAGGGGCGCGGCGCCTTCGACGGGCGGATCGTCGTCCGTCCCGCGGCGGCCCGGACCGACGCGCACCAGAAGAACCGCAACCTCCTCCTCTCGCCCGAGGCCCAGGTGGACAGCAAGCCGCAGCTCGAGATCTACAACAACGACGTCAAGTGCACGCACGGCTCGGCGACGGGCCGCCTCGACCCCGACGCCCTCTTCTACCTCCGGTCGCGGGGCCTCTCGGAGGGGGAGGCCCGGAGCGTCCTGACGTTCGCCTTCGGGAGCGAGATCACCGAGCGGGTCAAGGTCGGCCCGCTGCGCGACCACGTCGAGGCGCGCGTCCTCGGCTGGCTCGGGGCCCAGGTCCCGGCGGGGAGGCCGCGGTGAGCGCGGAATCGACGGCCGCCGCCCCGCCCGCCCTGGACCTCGGGCGCGTCCGCGCGGCCTTCCCGATCCTCTCGCGCTCGGTCCGGGGGAAGCCGCTCGTCTACCTCGACAATGCCAACACCACGCAGCGCCCGCAGGCGGTCCTCGACGCGACGGACCGCTTCTACCGCGTGACGAACGCCAACGTCCACCGCTCGACCTACCTCCTCTCGGAGGAGGCGACCGAGGCGTACGAGGGGGCGCGCGAGACCGTGCGCCGGTACCTGAACGCCGCCTCGACGAAGGAGGTCGTCTTCACCCGGGGGACGACCGAGGCGATCAACCTCGTCGCCTCGAGCTTCGGGTCGGCCTTCGTGAAGGAGGGCGACGAGGTCCTGATCACCGGGATGGAGCACCACTCCAACATCGTGCCGTGGCAGCTCCTCTGCGAGAGGACCGGAGCTAGGCTCCGGGTGGCGCCCCTCGACGACCGGGGAGACGTCGTGATCGAGGAGTGGGAGAGGCTCCTCTCCGAGCGGACGCGGATCGCGGCCTTCCTCTGGGTCTCCAACGCGCTCGGCACCGTCAACCCGGTCCGGCGGATGGTCGCGAAGGCCCACGAGCGGGGGGTCCCGGTCCTCGTCGACGGCGCGCAGGCGCTCCCGCACCTGCCGGTCGACGTCCGCGAGCTCGACTGCGACTTCTTCGCCTTCTCGGGGCACAAGGTCTACGGCCCGACCGGGGTCGGCGTCCTCTACGGGAAGGAGGAGTGGCTCCGGAGGATGCCGCCGTACCAGGGGGGCGGCGACATGATCGCGTCGGTGACGTTCGAGAAGACGACGTACAACTCGCTCCCGTTCAAGTTCGAGGCCGGGACCGGGAACCTCGCCGGCGCGGCGGGGCTCGGGGCGGCGCTGGAGTTCGTCTCCACGGTGGGGATCGAGGCGATCGCCGCGCACGAGAGGGACCTCCTCGACTACGGGACGCGGCGGCTCCTCGAGGTCCCCGGGCTCCGGATGATCGGCACGGCGCGGGAGAAGGCCAGCGTCCTGTCGTTCGTCCTCGGCGACGTCCACCCTCACGACGTCGGGACGATCCTCGACCAGGACGGGATCTGCGTGAGGACCGGCCACCACTGCGCGCAGCCGGTGATGGCCCGGTACGACGTCCCGGCCACCGTCCGGGCCTCGCTCGGGATGTACAACACGCGCGAGGAGATCGACGCCCTCGTCGCGGGCCTGGCGAAGGTGCGGGAGGTCTTCGGCGGATGACGGACCTCGCGGAGCTCTACCAGGAGCTGATCCTCGACCACAACCGCGCGCCGCGGAACTACGGGACGATCCCTGACCCGAACAGGAAGGCGCTCGGGCACAACCCGCTCTGCGGCGACCAGTTCACCCTGTTCCTGAGGGTCGAGGAGGACGTCGTCAAAGAGGTCGTCTTCCAGGGGAAGGGGTGCGCCATCTCGAAGGCCTCGGCCTCTCTGATGACCGAGGCGGTGAAGGGGAAGACCGTCGCCGAGGCCGAGGCCCTCTTCCGCCGCTTCCACGAGCTCGTCACCGGACCGCCCGACGCGAAGGCCGACACGAAGGGGCTCGGGAAGCTCGCCGTCTTCGCCGGGGTGCGCGAGTACCCCGCGCGCGTCAAGTGCGCCAGCCTCGCCTGGCACACGCTCCACGCCGCCCTCGAGGGGCGCGACGAGACCTCGACGGAGGAGTGACGCCGTGAACTGGCCCTGGTCGAGGAAGGAAGAGGCTCCGCCGGCGGCGACGTCGGCGCCGCTCTCGTCGCCGCAGGCCGCGGCGGCCGACCCGGCCCCGGCGGCCCCGAGCGACCAGGGGCCAGGGGCGCCGGGGGCCGCGGCCCCGACGAAGTCGCCCGAGGAGCTCCTGCGCGAGGGCGTCGTCGGGGCGGTGAAGAAGTGCTACGACCCCGAGATCCCGGTGAACATCTACGACCTCGGGCTCGTCTACGGGATCGAGGTCACCCCCGAGGGCGCGGTCGACCTGAAGATGACGCTCACCGCGCCCGGCTGTCCCGTGGCCGGTTCGCTCCCCGCCGAGGTCGAGCGGATGGTCCGCTCCGTCCCCGGCGTGACGGACGCGAAGGTCGAGCTCGTCTGGGACCCGCCCTGGCACCCCGGCATGATGTCCAAGCTCGCCCGCGTCATGCTCGGGATGTGACGCGACCGTCGCGCCGCCGCGGCGGGTTCCGTAGAACGTAGAACGGAGCTCTGACCCCCCGGGTGGACCCCCCGGGTGTGACCCCCGGTGGACCGAGGCCGTGGTCGACCCTCCGGCCGGATCCGGCTCAGCGGACGCGCCCGCTAGCCCCTCATCGCGTTCCGCATGTGGTCCAGGACCTGGGAGTGCTCGCGCTGCGGGCTGAACAGGACGACCTCGGAGTCCCGGACCACCCGCACGCTGTGACCGGGCGGCCAGTAGAAGAGGTCGTTCTCGGCGCAGGTGTCGGCCTGCCCGTCCGTGTACGTCACCACGAGCTCCCCGGAGAGCACGTAGCCCCAGTGGGGAGCGTGGCAGGCGTCGTCCTTCAGGCCCTCGAGGAGCGGCGCGATGTCGGTGCCGGCTCCGAGGGAGAAGTACTCGGCCGCCATCCTCCCGAAGCCGGCGGCGTCGCCGAAGTCGGTCGCCTGGCGAGCCACGGCGCCCGGGGCGGCGATCGTGGCGGGGATCTGGTCCTTGGGGATGCGCATGACGGTCTCCTTTCTCGGGTGCTTCGATCCGGCTCGCGCGCCGCCGGAGCGACGGCGTCGGGAGCCCCGGCGAGGGTTCAGGCGATCGGGCTCAGGCCCGCGAGGACCCGCCCGGTGAAGAGGGTCTGCTTCGCCCGGGGCAGCGGGTGGAAGAGGCACCCGTGGACGTCGCGGTAGAGCCGCTCCAGGTCCGAGCCCCGCGAGTAGCCGGCTCCGCCCGCCACCTCCAGGGCGAGGCGGACGGTCTGCACCAGCGCGTCGGACGCGACGGTCTTGCGGGCGAGCGTCCGGGCGGCGTGCCCGTCCGTGTTGGCGAACCGGAGGTCGTCCGAGTCCCGGAACATCGCCGCGATCAGGTCGTCGGCGGTGGTGTGGGCGTTGACCATCTCGCCGAGGAGCGGGTGGACGTGGGGGCCCTGGCGCCCGGCGGCGGCCTCGCGCGCCAGGTCGACCGCCGCGTCGGCGATGCCGAGGTAGGCCGAGAGGATCAGCGGCATCGCCGCGCCCAGGACCGTGTTCCAGACGGGGTGCCACCGGTCGGCGGGGCGGTCGAGGGAGACCGCGGCGTCGGGGAGGAAGACGTCCTCGAGGACGACGGTGTGCGAGCCCGTGGCCCGGAGCCCGAGCGTGTCCCACGTCCGCTCGATCCGCACGCCCTCCGCGTGGAGCGGGATCGAGCAGTGGAGGACGCGGGGGCCCTCGGGCCCGTCCTCGAAGCGGACGCTCGTCACGAGGACGTCGCCGACCTCGCACCCGCTCGCAGGGGCCTTCCGGGCGCTCACCTGGTAGCCGCCCTCGACCCGCCGGGCGGATCCGCTCGAGGCGACCCAGTCCGAGGCCCCGGTGCTGATCAGGACCGCCCGGTTCCCCACGACCTTCCGGAAGACAACCGTCGCGTCCATCCCGTGGCGGTGCCGCCAGACCTGGGCGGCGAGGAGGTGGGCGTGCATCGAGAGCGTCACGGCCGTCGCCGCGTCGCGGCGCCCCAGCTCCCGGAGGACCCGGCCCATCCCGGCGTGAGACGCGCCGCCGCCCCCGTGCTCGGCGGGGACGAGCGCGCTCGTGATCCCGGTCTCGCGGAGCGTCCGGAAGGCCGAGACGGAGATCTCGCCATCGCGGTCGCGCTCGGCCACGCCGGGCGCGAGGGTCGCGCCGATCTCGCGGGCGAGGAGGACCCAGTCGGTCGCCGTCTGCGGCACGGGGGCGGCCTCTGTGCTCTTCATGCCAGGGAAGATGGGGAGGGGCCGCCCGGAGGAAAAGTACAAAACGGAGACCGGCCTGGTCCAGAATCTGGACCCGGGGAATGCTCGTTCGAGGTGAAAGCGTGAGCGAACGGAGCCGCGGCTACGGCCAGTACTGCCCGATCTCCAGGGCGCTCGACCTGCTCGGCGAGCGCTGGTCCCTCCTCATCGTGCGCGACCTCCTGGTCGGCTCGACCCGCTTCAACGACCTGGCGCGCGGCCTCCCGGGCCTGTCGCGGAGCCTGCTGGCGAAGCGCCTTCGCCAGTTCGAGCGGGCGGGGCTCGTCGAGCGCTCCGGCGGGGGATACGTCCTGACCGAGGCCGGCCGCGACCTGAGGCCGGTCGTCTTCGGGCTCGGGGAGTGGGGGGCCCGGTGGGCCTTCGGCGAGCCGGAGGAGCACGAGCTGGACGCCGAGCTCCTCGTCTGGCGGATGCACGCGCGCCTCGACACGTCCGGGTTCCCCGGGAAGCGCCAGGTCTTCCAGGTGCGGTTCACCGACGACCGGCGGGTCTACTGGATCGTGGTGGAGTCCGGCTCCCCGTCGATCTGCACGACCGACCCCGGCTTCGCGGTCGACGTGACGATCGCCTCCGACGTGAGGACGCTCCACCAGGTCTGGCTGGGGCGCCTCCCGCTGAAGGACGCGCTCCGCTCGGGGCGGATGCGGTTCGAGGGGCCGCCCGCGCTGACCCGCCGGATTCCCTCGGCCCTGCTCCTCAGCCAGATGGCGGGCGCCGTTGGCGCGGCGCGGGAGTAGGCGCCCGCGCCCGTCCCTCGGGTACGATCCCTCGCGGCGGAGGGCCTCTCGACCGCACGGCAGGAGGAGTCATGTCGCACCCGTGCCCGGCCAGCGAGCTCCTGGGGATCTCGTCCGAGGAGCTGGGGCGTCGCTTCGGCAGCCTCCAGGCTCGCCTGGCGAGCCAGTGGAAGCTGATCCAGTCGATGAACCAGCGCGAGCAGGCGATGGTCGTCGTCCCGTCCGCGGAGCCATCGGGGGACGAGGGCTCGGGGACGGCCCTCCTCGCCCTGGAGGAGCGGCTCCTCTGCCTCCTCCTCCTGCTCCGCAAGCCGCGGGCCCGGATGATCTACTGCACCTCGCAGGCGATCGCGCCCGGCATCGTCGACTACTTCCTGGGCCTCCTGCCCGGGGTCATCCCGGCGCACGCGCGGGCGCGCCTCCACCTCTTCGAGGTCCACGACGGCTCGCCCCGCCCGCTCTCGCGGAAGATCCTCGAGAGGCCGCGCCTCGTCGAGCGGCTCCGCGACCTGATCCCCGACCCCGAGACGACGCACCTCGTGCCGTTCGCGACGACCGACCTGGAGCGCGGCCTCTCGGTGGCCCTCGGGATCCCGGCCTTCGGCGCGGATCCCGTCTTCGACGAGGTGGCCACCCGGAGCGGCTCGCGGCGCCTCTTCGAGGAGACCGGCATCGCCCACCCGCCGGGCGTGGGCGGGGTGAGGAGCCCGGCCGACGCGGCGCGGGCGGTCCTCGAGCTCCACGAGCGGGTCCCCGACCTCCTGGTCGCCCGCGTCGAGGCCGAGCGGGCCGACCCGAGGCGCGGCGGGCTCCGGATCGGGCTGGCGAGCCTGGCGGGCGGCGGGGACGAGGCCGCGCGCTCGCTCGAGGAGCGGCTCGTCGCGATCGGGGGGGAGCGCTTCTGGAAGCGGGTGGAGGCCGAGGGGGCCGTCGTCGAGGCGGTCCCTTCCGGCGAGGAGCAGCGGCTCGTCAGCGTGGAGCTGCGGATCACGCCGACGGGGACGGTGGAGCTGCAGGCCACGCACGACCGGCCCTCGCGCGGCGGCACCGGCTGGAGCTTCCCGGCCGACCCCGCCTACGCCAGCGCCGTCTCCCAGGACGCCCTCGGCGTCGGGGAGAGGCTCCGGGGGGCGGGGGTCCTCGGCTCCTTCTCGGCGGTCTTCGAGGTCAGCCGCGACCCGGGGGGCGCCTGGCGCCACGAGGCCCTCCAGGTCGAGCTGGGGAAGAGCGAGCCGAGCATGCCGTTCCTGACCCTCCTCTTCCTCACCGACGGCCGGTACGACGTCGACGAAGGGAGCTTCCGGGCCCGGGGCGGCCAGCGGAAGTGCTACCTCTCGACGCAGGCGGTCTCCTCGCCGGCCTACCGGGCGATCACGCCGGACGAGATCTTCGACTTCGTCGTCCGGCACGGCCTCCACTACGACCACGCCACCCAGACCGGGGTGGTCCTCCAGATGCTGAGCGGCCTGACGGAGCTCGGCCGGTTCGGGTTGACCGCCGTCGCGAACTCCCACGAGGAGGCTCGGGCGCTGCACGACCAGGCGGTGGCGACGCTCGGCTTCGAGGCCGACCGCGCCGTCGGCAGGCTCCGCCTCCCGGACGTCTGACGGGTGCGGGGCGGGTCCTTCGGCCCGTTCCTCAGGCCCCGGCGGGCCGCTGGGTGTCGTTCATCTCGCGGAGGCGGTCGGCGGCTTCCTCCCAGTCCTCGACGCCCGCAGCCAGCAGGGGGAGGTCCCAGAGGTCGACGAAGACGCGCCCGCGACCGGCCGAGAGGGCGAGGGCCCGGGCGAGGACGCGCTCGAGGGAGGCGAGCGTGGGGCGCGGGGCGAGGCCCGCGTCGGCCAGCGCCTCCATCGCGCCGTTCCCGGAGCGGGTCGGGACCAGGACGACGCACCCGGAGCCGGCGTCGAGGGCGACCCCGACCGACCGGAGCGTCGCCTCCTCGGCCTCCTCCTCCGGGACGAACGGCGCCGGGTGGAGGAGGAAGGTCCGGACGTGGATCCCCTCGCTCCGGAGCCACCGGGCGGCGGCGGCGTAGCCGGCCACGGTCATCCGCTTGTTCATCCGCGCCAGAGCCGCTTCCTCCGCCGTCTCGAGGCCCATCGCGACCTCCAGCTCGGTGCCGCCCAGCGCGTCGCGGAAGGCGGGCGCGCGCCTGGCGAACGCCGGGTGCGACTCGACGACGACGTCCTTGAAGCCCGAGAGGAGCCGGGCGATCCCGGGGAGGTCCTCGCGCGGGACCTGCCCCGGGTCGAAGAGGCTCCCGGCGTTGTAGAGCTTGACGTGTGGGACGGGCACGAGGGCCTCCAGACCGCGCCGCACCTGCGCAACCGCCTCGCCCGGGGCGAGCCGACTGGCGCGCGCGTGCCTCCAGAGGTCGCAGAAGACGCACCGGAAGGCGCACTCGCGGTTGGCGAGGAAGAGCGTGGCCACCGGCTCGACGCGCCCCTCGCGCGTCCTCTCCTCCTCCAGGAGCGGCTCGGGGAGGTCCTCCGGGTCCGGGCGGGCGAGCGGCGGCCGCTGCCGCTCGACCCAGCGGGAGACCTCGGAGCCGTTCCGAGCGTTTGGGAGCGAGACGCCCACGGCGTCCCCTACGCGAACGCCCCCGTGAAGACCTTCGCGAACGCCTCGCGGTAGGCGTGCTCCTCCGCGGGGAAGAGGCTCCGGAAGTCCTCCTCCGAGGCCGCCCCCTCCTGGAAGCGCCGCTTGGGGAAGACGGGCATCTCCCGCCCGGTGACGGCACGGACCCCTCGGGAGACGAGGTCCCCCTTCAGCCGGTAGAGCCGCTCCTCGTCCCAGGCGGTCAGCTCGACGAACGGGATCGCCTCGGCGGCGGCCACGACCGCGGGCCGCGTGAAGGGCGAGAAGGCACGAAGGCCCACGGACGCCGCCGGGGCGTGCGTCCGGGTGATGGCGCGCGAGAGGCCGCCGCTGTAAGTCTGCGAGTGCTTGAGCGCCGAGACGCCCCACCCCTCGTGGTAGAGGAGCGAGTTGGAAAGGACGCTCCGGATCGTCACCTCGCCCCCCGTCTCCAGCGGGTAGTCCTTGAAGTTCTCGTCGCCCCCCTCGCCGTCGGCGAGGTGGCGCCACAGCGGGTACCGGGCGCGGATCGCGCGGCAGAGCGCCAGGTTCATGGCGGCGGCCTGGACGTCGAGCGGCTTGTAGTCCTCGACGACCCGGACCGCCTCGTCGACCGAGACCGCCGAGCGGGGCACCTCGAGCGCCTCGTGGTAGTAGCCGAGGCCGGTCGCCTCGAGGAAGGCGCGGGCCTGCGCGAGGTCCTCGCCGCCCCCCTCGACCGAGAGGGTGAAGGCCTTCAGGCGGGTCCCCGGCTCCCCGCGGCGGCGGAGGAGGAAGTCGAGCAGCAGGAGGACGGCGCCGCTGTCGACGCCGCCCGAGAAGGAGACGCCGATCGGCTCGCGCGGGTCCACGGCGTCGAGCCAGGCGTCGATCTCGGCCGCCGTCCTCTCGACGTAGAGGGTCCCGAGCTTCTCCGGGTCGGCCGGGAGGCTCGCCCGCTCGGGGGCGAGGAAGCGCGCCAGCGTCGGGCTCGGGTCGGGGCAGCCGACGAGGTCGACCGTCAGGACGTGGTGCGCGGGCACCATCCGCGTGTACGAGGGGTGGAACTGGACGCCCCAGCCGCGTCGCGAGAGCTCCCGGCGGATCTCGTCGATCCGCTCCGCCACGATCAGGACGGGCCCGCCCGGCCCCTTGGCGAGGAAGTACCGGAGCGGCCGCGAGAGCGACCGGGCCATCCGGACGCGGTTGCCGTCGCGGGCGACGAGAGCGAAGTCGCCGCGGATCGCGGCGACGGAGGCCGGGTCGCCGGAGGCGACGGCGGCGCGCGCCCCTCCGAGCGTCGTGCCGTGGAGGAGGTTCGACTCCGGGTCGAGGAGGTCGACGACCTCGTGGAGCGGCCTGTCGGGATGCATGGGGGCGACTTTACCCGAGGGCGCGCTACTCCCCGCGGAGGACGTCGAGCGGGCGCTGCTGGAGCGCGGGGACGGAGACGGAGAGCCCCGCGAGGGCCGCCAGGAGCGCCGCGGCGACCGGCGCCAGGAGGAGGACGAGCGGGTCGGGCCGGAACGGGATCTCGAAGGCGGCCCTCAGGATCGCCCCGGTCAGGGCCGCGGCCCCGGCGGTCCCGACGACGCCGGCGACGAGGCCGACGAGGGCGTACTCGACGCCCAGGACGAGGGCCGCCCCCGCGCGCCTCACGCCGAGGACCTTCAGGAGGGCCACCTCGCGCGCGCGGCGGGCCGAGCCGGCGCTGACCGCGCCCCCGAGGATGACGAGCCCGGCCAGGACCGAGAAGCCGCCGAGGGCGCGCACCGCCTGCCCCATCCGCGAGGCCACCTCGGCGACCCGCTCCAGCACCTCGCGCGTCCGGATCAGGACCACGTTCGGGGCGTCGCGGGCCAGGAGGTCCTGGATCCGCCCCTCGCGCTCCTTCGGCAGCCGGGCGGCCGCCAGGCGCTGCTGCGGCGCCCCCTCCAGGACGCCCGGCTCGACCACGAAGAAGAAGTTGATCCCGAACGTCCGCCAGTCGACGGAGCGCAGGCTCGTCACCTTCAGCCGGAGCGGGACCCCCTGGACGTCGAAGTCGAGCGTCGAGCCGACGTCGACGCCCAGGTTCTCGCGCGCGAAGTCGACCTCCAGGCTCACCTCCGGGGCCGAGGGGTCGGACCAGAGGCTCCCGGCCACCACCCGGTTGTCCGCCGGGAGGGTGGGGACGTACGTCAGCCGCTGCTCGCGCGTCAGCGCCCAGCGCCGCCGCCGCGCGTCGCCCCCCTCGCGCCGGGCGGCCAGGTCCTCGACACGCGTCCCGTCGACCGCGGTCAGCCGCGCCATGACGACCGGCACCGAGTCGACGCGCGTCGCCCCCTCCTCCTTCAGCGTCCGCTCGATGCCGGGCCACTGGTCCGGCTGGACGTCGAGGAAGAAGGCGGTCGGGGCGTCCTTGGGCAGGTCGGCGGCGAGCTGCCGCGAGAAGTCGCGCTGCATCAGGCCGATGTGGACCACGACGAGGACGCCGAGGCCGAGGGCGAGGATCGAGCTGACGGTCCCCGCGCCGGGCCGGGCCAGCGCCGCCATCCCGTGCCTCAGCGCGAAGGGGACCCGTCTGCGGGGGAGGTGCCTGACGGCCAGGAGGAGGCCGCGCGCCGCCAGCGCCAGGAAGAGGGCAGACAGCGTCAGGCCGCCCGTGAACATCAGCGCCACGCGCGGCATCCCGGCCTGGACCCAGGCCGTGGCCAGGACCCCGGCGACGAGGACCAGGACGCCGAGGACGCGCGCGGCGAGGGAGGGAGGGATCGGCTCGGCGTCGCGCCGGAGAACGCGGGCGGGCGGGACCCGCCGGACGGCGAAGAGGGCGGGGACGCCGAAGAGGAGCGAGATCCCGACGCCGAGGAGGAGGCCGCGGCCGACGGCCGCGGGCTGCCACGGGTCGAGGGCGCCGCCGGGGAGGAGGTCCGCGTAGAGGCCGCCGACGAGGGCGACGAGCCCGATCCCCGCCGCCGCGCCGAGGAGGCTCCCCAGGAGGCCCAGCCCCGCCGTCTGGGCGGCGTAGAGGAGGATCGCCTCGCGCGAGGTCATCCCGAGGCAGCGGAGGACGGCGATGGCGTCGAGGCGGCTCGCGAGGAAGGCGCGGACCGTCTGCGCCACGCCGACGCCCCCGACGAGGAGCGACATCAGCGCCACGAGGCCGAGGAAGCGGGAGGTCCGCCGGATCGCCTCGCGCAGCTCGGGCTGGCCGTCGAGCCAGCTCTCGAGCTTCACGGCGGGAAGGGACGAGAAGCGGCGGGAGAGGTCGCCGGCGAGCCTTCGCGCCTCGGCCACCTTCATCCCCTCCGGGAGCTTCACCAGCTCGCGCCTCAGGACCCGGCTCCCGAACCCGGTCAGCGTCGTCCGCGCGAGCCCTTCGCGCGAGACGAAGACCCGCGGCCCGATCCGGAAGGAGCCCGCGATCCGGTCGGCCTCCGCCACGACCGTCCCGGCCACGCGGAAGGCGGCCCCGCCGAGCGAGATCGTCCCACCGACGCCGACGCCGAGGCGGCGCAGGAGCTCGGGCTGGCAGACGAGCGTGTCGGGCGCGAGGAGGTCGACGAGGGGGCGGTCGGGGTCGAGCGTGACCGAGCCGTGGAGGGGGTAGGGGCGCTCGACGGCCCGAAGCTCGACGAGGAGGCTCCTGGGCGGGGCCCCGGGCTCGGCGGCCTCGCCCCCGGGGGCGAAGACGACCGTGACGAGCTCCTCGGTCCGGGTCGTGACGGCCCCGGGGATCGCGGCGAGCGCCCGGGTCACCTCGCCAGGGAGCGGCTGGTACGACTCGACCGAGACGTCGGCCCCGAGGAGCTCGCGCGCCTGGCTCCGGATCGACTCCGAAAGAGCGCTCGAGAGGCCGGCCACGGCGACGACGGCGGCCACGCCCGTGCCGAGGCAGGCGGCGAAGAAGGCGAGCCGCGCGCGGGAGCCGCGGCTGTCGCGGACGACCTGCCGGAGGAAGAGGGCCGGCTTCAAGCGGCCGTCTCGTCGCGCTCGACGCGGCCGTCCTTGAGGTGGATCCGGCGGTGGGCCAGCGCGGCGACGGCCGGGTCGTGGGTGACGAGGACGAGCGTCGTCCCGCTCTCGCTCCTGAGGCGGCCGAGGACGTCGAGGACCGAGGAGCCCGTGGCGCTGTCCAGGTTCCCCGTCGGCTCGTCGGCGAGGAGGAGGGGGGGCCCCGCGCCGAAGGCGCGCGCGAGCGCCACCCGCTGCTGCTCGCCGCCCGAGAGCTGCGTGGGGTAGTGGTGCCCGCGCTCGGAGAGGCCGACGGCCGACAGGAGCCGCGCGGCGCGCCCCTCTGCGTCGTCGAGGCCGGCCAGCTCGAGCGGCAGGAGGACGTTCTCCGTGGCGGTCAGGTTCCCCAGGAGCTGGTACGACTGGAAGACGAAGCCCACCTTCCGGCGACGGAGGAGGGCGAGGTCGTCCTCGCCGAGGGCGTGGAGGGGCGCGCCGTCGAGGAGGACCTCTCCCGAGGACGGGCGGTCGAGCCCGGCCATCAGCCCGAGGAGCGTCGACTTGCCGCTCCCCGACGGGCCGAGGATCGCGACGAACTCGCCGGCGCCGATCGAGAGGTCGACCCGGTCGAGGATCCGGAGCATCCGGCTCCCGGACGGGAGCTCCTTGGTGACCTGCTTCAGCTCGAGGAGGGGCGTCATGTCGGGGAGGAGTCTCGCACTCCCGTAACTAGAGGCCGCATTCGCCCACCCTACGCAACCCGCGCAGGGAGCGGATTCCAGCCGACGACTCTCCCTCTGCCCACGCGCAGAAGACGCACCGCCAGCCCGAACGGCGCCACCTGGCGCCACCGCGAGGAGGCCCGCCCGTGAAGTCTCAGAATCCCCCTCCCTCCGCACCGACAAGACCGACAGAACCTCGCCCGGCCCCGCTCCGGCTCCGCTTCGAGGCCCCGGGACACGCGCCGTTCTCCGTCGTGCTCCGCGGCCGCGTCGCCGAGGCCGTCCGGGAGGCCGCACGCCGGCAGGGTGTCACCCCGGGCGAGGCCGCCGCCGACATCCTCCGTGTCGGCATGGCCGCCCACCGCGGTAGCGTTCCCGTGTAGATCCCGTCCGGGGTGGGGCGGGCCGGAGTAGCTACCGGCCCGAGCGTTTGCTCGTCCCCTCGCGTCCCCACCCCGGACCTTTCCCCGGCAAGGACGAGCAGGAAGGGGACGACCATGGCGAGGACACCAACCCGGCGACGACAAGACGACGACGGCCCCCACCGTCCGAAGGTCTGGCAGGCCGTCACCTCGTGGCAGCGTACCGACCTCCCGCGGTTCAAGCGCCGCGCATGGCAGATGGAGGCGCTCTACCAAGCCCTCATGCAGGAGGGACGGGTTTTCGGCCCCGTGACGCGCGACCTTTCCGCCTGGCGCGAGGTTCAGGCCGAGCGGTTCGCCGGACAGGCCCTCGCGCTCCTCCGGGCGTTCCACGACCTCGCCGAGGCCCACGGCAGCCCTGACGTTGCGCGGCTCTTCCTCACGTTCTCCGCCGCTCAGGATCGGCACGTGGCCCGCGCCCTCAAGGAGGGAGATTCCCCCGATTCCGCCGGTGTCTTCGAGCGGCTCGTCGGGCTCCTCAGGGAGGAGGGAATCGTCGAACTGCTCGGTTCCCCACTCTTCGCGGCAACCTGGCTCGCGGGAGCGTGGACGGTCGCCGCCCAAGACGTCCCGGGGAGGGAGCACGAGACGCGCGCCGCCCGCGAGCTGCTCGACAAGGTCGCCGCGGCTCTCGTCGAGGCCGGAAAGCCGAAGTCGCGGGACCCCCGCGTCAGGGCCGCTCGCGAGCGGGCCGCCGCCCGCTTCCTCTTCGACCGGCTTCCCCCAGCCGTGCGGCTGCTCAGGGAGCAGGGCAAGGCGAGCGCGGGACTCGACGACCCGAGCGACATCCTGGCCGAGCTTCGCCGGCTCCGGGCGGAGAACCAGAGGAGCTACTCGCTCCGCGCCGCACTCGTCGGCGCCGCTTCGGGCACCATCACCGTCAACGCTGGCCCCCGCGTCCCCTGCCGCACGTGCCAGAACGACCGCGACGTTCTGGCAGCCAAGGTCCTGGCGCACTACCGCCACGAGCACGCCGACACGCCCGGCCCCCTGCCGCTCCGCGAGGCCGCGGCCGTGATCCTCCTCCACCGCTGCCCCGACCGGCTCGACTACGCCGCGGCTCGCCGCGCCCTCGCCCGCCTCGGAGACAGGGGAACTCGGGGGGCCAAACGATGACGTTTGACACCCCGGGTTTTCGTGACTCGCGGCGCACGGGGGGCCAGATTCCGCACGTCGGACGCAGACGCGCCACGACGGAAAGGAACCCCGATGCCGACCTACTCCACCCGCAAGCGCCCCCGCCCCTCCACCGGCCCGCTCGCGTACCGACTGAGCGACTGCGCGCCGCTCGTCGGCATCAGCGTGTCAGGCCTCCGCCGGATGATCCACGACGGCCGGCTCCGCGCCGTCCGCCACGGCCGCATCGTCCTCGTCCCCGCCGACGAGCTGCGCCGCCTCGCGGGGTCGGAGGCCGCGTGATGCGACGACCTCCTCGAAACAAAGCGGGCCGTCCGCGTGTGCAGCGCGAGACGGCCCAGGCGATCGACCAGAACAGCTCGTCCCAAGTCTACGCCGCCCCCATCGTATCGCGCTCCCCCCGCCGTCCGGACCGCGCCGCCCGCCGCCGGGGCTCTACTCGTCGCGATGGGGCTCCTCCTGGCCGAGGAGCGTGCGGCATGACCCCCCCCGCCCTCCTCCCCTCTCCCTTCGGCCCCGACCACCCGTTCGCCGTCGCAACCAGCCAGTGCCTACTGTGCCGGGCACCGTCGGCCGTCCTCGCAGCGTTCCTCCCCGCCGACTCGCAGGCGTACGGCGCCCCGGTCGGGAAGGACCGGACCGTCCTCTACGGCCTGTGCTCGTCGTGCTTCGACCTGCCGGACGCGCTCGACCTCGTCGAGGCCGTGATCCTCGACGCCACGAGAGGAGCGGCAGCGTGAGCGCCGCCCCGAACCTCCGCGAGTTTGGCCTGGACGCTGCGGAGGCCGACCGTTTCCTCTGCGTGCTCTTCCCGGACAGCTTCGACTATCCGCCCGCGGCCCGCGTCGGGCCGTTTGCCCTACCGTCGAAGAGCGCGGCCTGGACGGCCCCGACCGACCGCTCCGCGACGATCAGGGCTGCGGCGGGCTGGAGCGCGAGCGAGAACGTCTACGTCCACGCGGCCCTCCACGACCTCGCCGCCGTCAACGGCCGCGGGTCGAGCGACTCCGCCTCCGTCGCGACCGCCCTCTGGGCAGACCTCGACGTGCTTCTCCCAGGTCACCGCCACCGAAGCGCCGCGCTCCCCCAGGACCTCGCCGCGCTCGAGGAGCTGCTCGCGGCCTTGGCGATCCCGCCCTCCGTCCGCGTCCACTCCGGCTTCGGCCTTCAAGCCTACTGGCTCCTCCGTGAGCCGGTCGCCCTCTCCAATCCCACAGAGAGAGCGCACTACCTCGACGCCGCGGCCCGGCTCGAGCATCACGTCGCGACGCTCGCCGACGAGCGAGGCTGGACCTTCGACCGCGTCGCCGACCTGGCGCGAATCCTCCGGTTACCCGGGACCGTCAACACGAAGAACCCCGACGCCCTCCGCCCCGTGCGACTGCTCGACGCCCGTGACACGGAGCCGGCCCGGTACAACCTCGCCGACTTCCTCGAGCTGCCCGAGGCACCGCCCGAGACGACGGCCCCCGCCCCGGAGCGTGTCCCCCTCGCCGACGACGAGCGGGCGGCCCTGGCCTCTCGTCTCGTCGCGTGGGCACTCCGCCGGGCCGCGACCACGCGGGGGCGGAACCCGAGCGGCTTCGACTTGGCCTGCCAGCTGCGGGACGCCGGCTTCACTCGAGTAGGCGCGACAATGTACCTCCGCGAGTACGCCGACAGGGTCCGCGCCCTCTGGCCGGAACGGAACTTCGCCGACGAGGAAGCCCTCGGGGCGCTCCGGCAAGCGTTCAAGCGCGAGCCCCGGAGCTCGCTCCCGGCCCTCCGGCCGACGGCCCTCTCGTCGCCCCCCCGCTGCGCCGTCGCCCTCGCAGCTCCCGCCGAGGCCGCACCGCCCGAGGAGCCCTGGCCGGCCCGGCAGCCGCTCCCGCCCCTCACCGCGCCCGTCCCGACGCTCCCCGCGGACCTCCTGCCCGACGTGCTGGCACCCTGGCTCACCGACGTAGCCGAGCGCGTCTCGATCCCGCTGGAGTTTGTCGCCGCGCCGGCCCTCGTCGGACTCGGCGCCGTCGTCGGGCGCGGCATCGCCGTCCGTCCGTTCGCCTACGACGACTTCAGCATCCCCGGCAACCTGTGGGGGGGAATTGTCGGTCCGCCCGGGACGATGAAGACCTCCGCCGTCGAGCAGGCGCTACGTCCTCTTCGCCGTCTCGTCGTGGAGGCGAGGAAGGCCTTCGAGTCGTCCGCCGCGGACCGCGACGCCAACGCCGCAGCTCTCGAAGCCAAGATGAAGGCCGCCAAGAGCCGCATGGAAGCGGCCGCAAAGAAGCGCGACGCCGCCGGAATCGCCTCCGGCCGGTCGGAGTTTCTGGAGCTTTCAGCCGAGGCGAAGGCCGCTCGTGTCACGGAGCGGCGGTACACGACGAGCGACGCCACGATCGAGAAGCTCGGGGCGCTGCTCAACGAGAACCCGCGAGGGATGCTCGTCGTCCGCGACGAGCTGACGGGATGGTTCCGCGGGCTCGACCGCGACGATCGTGCCCAGGATCGGGCGTTCTATCTGGAGGCGTGGAACGGGACGGGGAGCTTCACCGTGGACCGGATCATCCGCGGGACGCTCCACGTCGAGGCGCTGTGCCTCTCGATCGTCGGAGGGATCCAGCCCGGCAGGCTCTCGACCTACGTCAGGGGAGCCGTCGCCGGCGAGGAAGACGCTGACGGCCTGCTCCAGCGCTTCCAGCTGATCGTCTGGCCCGACGACTTCGGCGAATGGCGCGCCGTTGACCGCTGGCCCGCGAAGGAAGCCCGGGATCGGGCGTTCCACGTGTACGAGCGGCTCGCGCTCATGGACCCCGTCCACTTCGGCGCCACGGTGGAGGAAGGGGAGCTGCCCTACCTCCGCCTCGATCCCGCGGCGCAGGCCCTCTTCATCGAATGGCGCCACGAGCTGGAGCGGCGCATCCGGTCCGAGGAGATGCGCGCCGCCCCCGCGTTCGAGGCTCATCTCGCCAAGTACCGCTCGCTCCTCCCGAAGCTGGCGCTCCTCTTCCACCTGGCCGAGGTCGCCGACGGGGGCGCCCGGCCCGGGCCGGTGACGCTCCGATCGACCCAGCGCGCCGCGGCGTGGACGGACTTCCTCGAGGCCCACGCCCGGAAGGTGTACGCCGCCGAGCTGGCCGGCGACATGGGGCCGGCCCACGCCCTGGCCGAGAAGATCGAGGAGGGAGCCGTCCGGGATGGGACGAGCGTCCGGGCGATCGCTCAACGCGACTGGTCCGGACTCCGGAGCCACGGGTCCGTCTACGCCGCGGCGGAGGTCCTCTCCCGGTACGGCTGGCTCCGGATCGAGGACACCCAACCGGGCGACCGGGGCGGCCGGCCGTCCACTCTCCTCCGGCTCCACCCCGACCTCCGGAGGACCGCCCGATGAGCGAGGCGTTCCGCTCCCGCTGGACCGACTGGACTCCCGACGGCCCCGCCGCGGATTCTGGGAAACCCCCTACCTATGCACCCCCAAAACCCCCAGAACCTAGTTTTGGGGGTTTTGCAGGCGCCTACCCTATCCGTTTTTCAAACTTCGAGGCCCCTCCGGCCGCCCCGCTGGCCCCCGTCCTCCCCGGCCCCTGGCCCGCCTGCTCGGGCTGCGGCCGGGCGTCCGGATGGCGGTCGTCGGCCGCCGACCCGACCCTCCGGTGCCCGTGCGGGACCCCCAGGGAGGAGCCGGGGGTCGATGGCAGGTGCGTCAGATGCCGGGCCGAGCTGCCCGACCCGGGGGACCTCCTCTGCCCGAGCTGCTACTGCGCCGCCACTGCCCCGAAAGTGGCCCGGAGCCCGGTCGTCCCTGTGGGAATCGAACGTGGCAGCCCTGCCAGACCGACAGATGGTGTCCGGGTGACCCCGCCGCCGGCCCCGGAGGCCCAGCTGGACCTCCTCCCCGGGGAGGTCCCGTGAGTCACGGCTACGGCAACGCGCACCTCCGCCAGGACCTCGACCTCCTCGAGCGACTCCGGGCGTCGGGCCGGCTCCGCGACCTCACCCGTGGCGAGGCCTTGCGCGCCATTCGGCAGGCCCGCGCCGAGGACCGCCGCCGGCAGCTGGCAGCCCGGCGCCAGACGGCCCCGGCCCCCGGGGAGGCGCCAGCGTGACCGGCCGCGACCGCCCCGGGGAGGCCCTCGTCCACCCCCCGCTCGTCCACGGCTGCAGCGAGGCGCCTACGGCCGGCGACGACCTCGCCCTCCTCCTCGACGACGCGCCCCTCGACGCAAGGTCGGACACCGCCTCGCTCCTGTCCGACGCGCCGCTCGAGGTCCCCTTCACGCTGAACGGCTCGCGCCGGCTCCTCCGGCGTCCCGGGCGGCGGAAGACGATGCTGGCGCCGCGTCAGGAAGCCCTCGACGCCGTCCTCGTCGAGCTGCCCCTCCCCGGGGAGGCGCTCCACCTCGTCATGGACGGATGCTCGGACACGTACCAGTTCCTCCCGCGTGCCCTCGACCTCCTCGGCCGGCCGGCAGGCGAGGTCCTCGCCGCCACGTGGACGATGAACCGGGCGTTCGCGCTCGACTTCCTCTCGCAGCTGGACCGCGGCCGCATCCGCCGCGCCGGCCTGCTCGTCGGCGAGTACTTCAAGGCGAGAGCCGCACGTCTTCGCGACCATCACCGAGGGGATGCTCGCCCGGGGAATGCCGATCCGGGCGCACCTCAACCACTGCAAGCTGATCGTCCTGTCCGCGGCCCCCGACTTCCTCGTCTTCGAAGGCAGCGGCAACTGGACCGGCAACAGACGGGCCGAACAGATGACCGTGACGAACGACCGCGCCCTCTTCGACTTTCACGCCGCATGGATGCGCGAGGTCCTCGAGTGAGCCGCAAGGCGACGCACGCCGAGGTCGAGGAGCGAGTGACGGAGGTCTACATCCTCCTGATACGGGGAGCCAGCCGCGCCGACATCCTGCGACACGCCGCGGACCGGTGGCACCTCGCCACTCGTCAGGCAGAAGACTACCTCGCACGCGCCAACGCCCGGCTCCGCGAGCTGGCCAGCTTCATCCACGAGGAGGAGCTAGGCAAGGCACGCGAGCGGCTGAACGACCTCTACTCGAAGAACTACCGCGTCCAGAGCTACCGCGACGCCCTGGCCTGTCAGAAGGAGCTGAACGAGCTGCTCGGGCTCTACCCCGTCAAGACCGAGCGCCACGAGCACTCCGGCCCCGGTGGCGCGCCGATCCAGATAGAAAGGATCCTCGACCCCCATGAGCTGGTCGCTCGACTCCGTGACGAGCTGGCCGCTGGAGAAGAGGCGCCGGCTCTCGGCGCTCCTGATCCGGAACCGCCCGGCCGCAACTGACCTCTTCCGCGAGGCCGGGCTCGCGCCCGACCCGTGGCAGCGGGACGTCCTCCTCTCGCGGGCGCCACGGACGCTCCTCCTCTGCTCGCGCCAGTCCGGCAAGTCCACCACCACCGCGTGTCTCGCCCTCTTCGAGGCGATCCACCGCGCCCCGGCCCTCGTCCTCCTCCTCTCGCCGTCGCTCCGTCAGTCCGGCGAGCTGTTCCGGAAGGTCCTCGACTTCTATCGCGCCCTCCCGTCGCCCCCGCGTTCCGTCGGCGAGTCGGCGCTCCGCCTGGAGCTCGAGAACGGAAGCCGGATCGTCTCGCTCCCCGGGACGGAGGAGACGATCCGCGGCTACTCCGGCGTTTCGCTATTGGCCGTTGACGAAGCGGCCCGTGTCCCGGACTCGCTCTACTTCAGCGTCCGGCCGATGCTGGCCGTTTCGGGCGGCCGGCTCCTGGCGTTGAGCACGCCGTTCGGCAAGCGCGGCTGGTACTTCGACGCCTGGCAGGGCTCCGACCCGTGGGAGCGCGTCCGGATCACCGCCTACGACTGCCCGCGGATCCCTGCCGACTTCCTCGCGGAGGAGCGCCGTGCCATGCCCGCTTCGTGGTTCGCCGCAGAGTACGAGGCGACCTTCACCGAGGCCGAGGGGCAGTTCTTCCGCGAGGAGGACATCGCCCGCGCCCTGGCCGGCGACGTGGCGCCACTCTTCCCGGCGGAGCCGGTGCTCCCCGCGCCGCTCCTCCTCGGACCGGAGGCACGATGAGCCTCTTCTACCGCCACGAGCACACGAGCGCCCCTCGTCTTCGGCCCGGAGGCGAGACGAGCGACGCGCCCAGCTACACCATCGGGCTCTCGATCGGCCCGCCGAGCGACACGACGGGACTCGTCGTCGTCGAGACGACGGAGCGCCCCGAGTCGGCCGGCCCCGCCGCGGCGCCGTGGTCTCACGCCGTCCGTCACCTCCGCCGCTTCCCGCCCGGCAGCGGGTATCGGGAGATCGTCGCCGACGTGCAGGCCATCCTCGTCAACCTGATCGGGGAGAGGACCGTCGTCCTCGACGTTACGGGCGTAGGCGTCCCCATCGCCGACCTCTTCACCTGGCGTGAAGCGTGGACACGACGCTACCGGCTCACGGCAGGCGAGACGCTCGCGTCCGGCCCCGACACGCGCATCCCCCGCCAGGACGCCGCGGCCCGCCTGCAAATCGTTCTGCAAGAGCAGCGGCTTGCCATCGCCGCCGGCCCCCTGGCCGAGGAGCTGGCCCGCGACCTCCGGACGTTCAGCCCCAAGCCGGCCGCCGGCCCCGCCTCCGAGCTGGCCTGGCGCGAGCGGCCGTCGGACGACCTCGTCCTCGCCCTGGCTCTTGCCCTCGTCGTCGCGGATCAGCCGCCGGTCGAGGTTCACTTCGTCCCGTTCCGGCGCCCGCGGGTGGCGTTCTGATGCGCCGCTACTTCGTCGGGCTCGACCTCGGACAGGCTCAGAACTACACGGCCCTCGTCGTCCTCGAGCGGGACGCGCCCGGACCGCTGGCGACCTACGCCCTACGGCACGCCGAACGGGTCCGGGGAATCTCGTACCTCGACATCGTCGAGCACGTCCGCGGGCTCCTCCTCCGCCCTCCGCTGGCCGGCTCGTCCGTCCTGGCCGTTGACGCTACCGGAGTCGGCGCCGCCGTGACCGACCTCTTCCGCCGCGCCGACCTCGGCTCCGAGCTCGTCCCCGTGACGATCCACGGAGGCGACCGCGTGACCCGCGACGGCGACCTCTACCGCGTCCCGAAGCGCAACCTCGCCGCCGTCGTCGCCGTCCTCCTGCAAGGCGGCCGGCTCCGGATCGCGTCGTCCCTCCCGCTCGCGCCCGTCCTGACGGAGGAGCTTCGGAGCTTTCGCGTGACGATCAACCCGGCGACGGCGCACGAGAGCTACGCGGCCTGGCGTGAGGCGGATCACGATGACCTCGTCCTCGCCGTCGCCCTGGCCGCGTGGACCGCCGAGGCTCCCCGGCCCGGGGCGGGATGGCTCGAGCTGGCCGGGGAGATCCGCTCCCGGAGATGAGGAAGCGTAGCGGCATGAGATCTAGTCGCGAGTCGCGTCACGGCACGGCGCGGACTTAGAATTCCTATGGGGAACCAGTAGTCTCGTTCGATCGTGCCATCGGGCGGAGGAGTCACATGGCTAGCTTCCAACTCCGGCGTCTCGCAGTTGCGGTTCTCGTGCCTTTGGTGCTCAGCGCGGGCATCAGTGTCGGGCAATCGACTCCCGCCGAACCGTCGGAAAGTGTGAGCCCGAGGAACTGGCCCGCACCGCCGTTCTGGCTACCGGGCAGGTCCGCCACGGGCGTCGTCCCCGACGCCCCTCGCTCGCTTGACGGTCGAGAGACCAGACGCGACATGTCCCGACCAAACGCCCTCCCGACCGGCGCCCTGCCATTCTTCGCCATCACGCCCTGCAGAATCGTCGACACCCGAAGCGACGGAGGCGCCTACGGTCGACCCGCTCTGAGGGCTTACGTTGCGCGCGCCTTTAACATACCCGCCGGCCCCTGCAGCGGTATTCCCGTCGACGCGGCAGCGTTCTCCCTGAATCTCACCGTCATCGGCGCCGCTGGCAGCTACACGGACGCCTTTCTCACTGCCTGGCCCAGCGGTACCTCCATGCCCGTAGTCGCCACGCTCAACTTCGGCGGGGAACAGCTCTCGAACAATGCTGCCGTCGTAGCCGCCGGAACCGCCGGCTCCATCGATGTGCTGGCTAGCTACGACACCCACCTCATCCTCGACATAAACGGGTACTACGCAGAACAGCCCAGCGTGACCTCCTTGAATGGCATCTCCGGCGTCGTGTCGCTCGTGGAGGGGGACAACGTCTCGATCACGAACGGCCCGGACAGTGTCACGATCGCGAGCTCGGCCCCCCCGGGAAGTGGACTCCCGAGCGGGATGGTCGCGTTCTTCGCGCTGTCAGACTGCCCGACTGGCTGGAGCGCCTATGCAGCTGCGAATGGACGTTACGTCGTCGGGATTCTGAGCGGTGGGACTGTCGAAGGGACAGCTGGCACGGCGCTGTCTAGCCTTGAAGACCGACCGACAGGCTCTCATTCCCATCCAATCACTGATCCCGGGCATCAACACACCATGTCATTCAAGCTCTATGGAGTGTATTCCTCGAGCGGCTTGGTCCTTACGTACGGTGATCCCTCGATGACGCTTAGCTCCTCCTCAAGCACGACCGGCATTTCTGTGAATTCCCCGTCTGGATCTGTCGCCGGCACGAACGCGCCCTACATCCAACTGCTCGCCTGTCGCAAGAACTGACGCGTTCCGGCGCCTCCAAGGAAGGCTCGTCAGATTGATCCGGAGTGCGCCTCGCTGTTCCGAAACCCGTCCGGAAGTCCGGAAAGGCGACGGCCCCCAGGTGGGCGAAGCCGTCGCAGGTTGTCGTTGTTTGTCGGCGGTCGTGCGGGCCGTCGCCGAGGACGGGCACACATACCCAGGCCGAGCCGGCGGTATTCTTCCGTCACGATGAACCTCTGGCAGAAGGTCCGTGGATTGAAAGG
Organism: Acidobacteriota bacterium; assembly: GCA_008363385.1. Taxonomy (GTDB): domain Bacteria; phylum Acidobacteriota; class Thermoanaerobaculia; order UBA5066; family UBA5066; genus RHKY01. The sequence goes on from RHKY01000028.1 coordinate 45,960, forward strand.
CAAGGACTCGTCGCTTGTTCTCCTCGCCGTCTCGCTTCCGCTGGGTTGCGGGCTGATGACGCTCCACGAAGATGTCCAGAACACGCCTATCAGCTCCTCAGGCGCGGCGTCGCTTCTCGCACTCCTCGCTTACGCAAGCGCGACCGTGATGCTGCTCGCCTTCATCTCGGCCTTCTGGGGATGGCTCCACTTCTTCCTGGCCAGCACCGGCTTTCAGCCGAGCATCCGCCAGATCGAAGATGAAGATGGGACCGACCTGTCTCCGATGACTCGCTTGCTGCTTCTCGCCGGCTCCCTGTTAATCACCGCCTTCCTGGTCAGAACCCCTCACTAGCTGGCGCGCAAGGTGGCGCTACGCTGCGCCCGTGCCGTCCGCCACCGACCGACGCCGCGCTCGGCTCTACCGCTCCGGCCTGTCGCTCCGCCAGGTCGCCGAGCGGGAGGGATGCGCGTCGTCCACGGTGCTCCTCTCGCTCCGGGCGGCCGGCGTCCCCTCGCGCCCGATGACCTCCAGCCCCCTCGTCGGGTCTGCCCGCTTAGCGCACCCACCCCGGCTGACAGCCGATCGTCCTCCGGCACTCCTCGGGGAGCCCGGTCAGCTCGCGCCGCAACTCGTCCACCTTCATCCGGTACGGCGTCAGGGCGGCGTTCCGCGCGGCAAGCATCGCCTGGTACTCCGGCGCGTTTGGGTCGCCCGTCGTGCTCACGGTGTTCAGCGCCGACGCCTTGTCGTACTCCTTCTCGGCCGCCGCGAGATCGGCCTCGAGCTTCGCCTTCCGGTCCCGCCAGCGCTTCTCATCGGTCAGCACGTCGCTCGCATGGGGCGTCACGGCCGGCGCCGCTCCGGGCTTCGGCGTGGCGGTCGGAGCGGGCGGGTCCGGGACGACGTTCTGGTCAAAGGAGACGTTTCGGTTGAGCTTGATCTTCTTCGCCGCGGCACCGAGGCCCGAGTCACTCTGCGTCTCGCCGATGACCTTCGGCGCGATCGTGGCTACCGGGCGCGGCGTAGGCGTCGGAGCGGCGAGGAGGAGGACGAGCGGAACGAACATCGGTGCCTCCCGGGCGTAGTCTATCCGTGCTCCTCGCCTTCGGTTTCTTGAATCACCGACTATCTCGTGAACAGTTTCGGCCCCGCGGGGTCGTGGAAAACCCTTCGTATCGCTCGCGGGGGCCGTTTCTTGTCATAACACCGATTATCGGGCATACTAGAAACCGGATTCTGCGCCCTGTGCACTCCCCTTGAACAGCGTCCAAGCCTCATAAGCGATGGGTGCCACGCCCGCACTCTACCCTTGACGCTCCACTGCGTCAAGCTGTACCGTAAATCCGATGACAAAGCCCACCGGACGCCCCCGCGGCAGGCCCCCGGGGCGCGAGAACGACGCCCGTTTGAACCTCCGCATCCCCCACGAGATGGCCGAACGGCTCGAGCGCCAGGCCGAACGCACTGGCGAGAGCATCGCCGGGTGGATCCGCGTCGCCATCGCCCGCCGCCTCCGGACCGACGCCCGCGAAGGCGAGGAGTAGGCTCCACCGTGAAGACGATGCCCGGCTTCAAGCAGCTTCCCGATGGCCGCTGGCAGTGGCGGATTTACGCCAACGGCACGAAGCAAGGCCCCCGCGTCCAGACGACGCTCCCGCGTGGGACGCCCCGGGAAGAGGCCGTCGCCGCCTACCGCCTCGCCGTGGCCCGCGCTGCCGCCCGCCGCGGCCGTCCCATCCCGCGCCGGCTCACGTTCCACGACGCCGCGGAGGAGTACCTCAAGGTCCAGCGCACGCGCCTCGCCCCGGGCTCCCTCGTCAACGTGGAGCGCACCGTCAAGCGGCTCGAGGAGACGTTCGGCACGCGCGCCCTCTCCACGCTCCGCCCGTCGGACGTGACTACCTACCAGCAAGAGCGGCTCGCCGAGGGACTCAAGCCGATCAGCGTGAACAACGAGGTCATGTGGTTCCTGGCGATCGTCCGGAAGATGGTCGCGTTCGGATGGCTCGACCGCGACCCCGTCCCCCGCGGCGCCGTCGAGAGCCTGCCCGTGCCGGTCCCGAAGACGGACTACTTCCGCCCCGAGGAATGGGAGCGGTTCGTCGTCGCCCTCGAGGAGCGCCGCCCGGAGGCCGTCCCCGTCTTCCGCGCCCTCCTCCTGACCGCCGCTCGCGTCGGCGAGCTCGTGGACCTCCGGTGGTCGGGCGTGGACCTGGCCGGCAAGCGCGTCACCTTCGAGATGCAGAAGAAGCGCGGGGAGCCGAAGTCACTCCCCGTAACGCCCGAGCTGGCCGAGATCCTCGAAGCCCTGCCCCGGGGCGTCGGACGCGCCCTCGTCTTCACCCGGCCGGACGGGGGCGCGTGGACGACCTCGGCTCTGCGCGGCATCTTCTACGACGCGCGCGACGCCGCCAGGCTCCGGCAGGCGCTCCACGTCCACACGATCCGCCACACGGGCGCCAGCTGGCAGGCCCAGGCCGGCGTCCCGCTCGTGAAGATCAAGGAGTCCCTCGGGCACGCCGACATCCGTCAGACGCTCCGCTACTCCCACCTCTCGACGGAGCACTTGACGGAGGCCGTCGAGGCCATCGCGGCTGTGGAAAAGTCGGGACGGCGCCAACGTGGCGCCACCGAGTAGTGCTAAACTACGCACTGACAGTGACCGACCGCACTCCCGTAACATCCGCCGCGGTGCGGCGAACGGTTTGCCCCCTCCTGATCGCGGTCCTCTCCCTCCTGGCCGCCTGCGGGAAGGGGCGGGACCGGCTCCCGGCTCCCGCGGCCCCGCCGGCCGGACCCGCCGCCGGAGCGCCCCCGGCCCCCGCTCCGTCCCCGGCCGCGGCTACCCCCGTCGTCGTCTTCCTGGGCGACAGCCTGACGGCCGGCCTCGGCCTCCCGGTCGACCAGGCCTACCCGGCCCTCGTCGGCGAGGAGCTCGCCGCCCGGGGGAGGCAGGTCCGGGTCGTCAACGCCGGGGTCTCCGGGGACACCACGGCCGGCGGGCTCCGGCGGGTCGACTGGGTCCTGACGCAGAGGCCCGCGGTCCTCGTCCTGGCCCTCGGCGCCAACGACGGGCTCCGCGGCCTTCCGCTCGGGGAGACCGAGCGGAACCTCCGGGAGATCGTCGCGCGGGCGACGGCCTCGGGGTCACGCGTCGTCCTCTGCGGGATGCTGATCCCGACGAACTACGGCCCCGAGTACCAGACCGGCTTCGGCAAGCTCTTCTTCCGCCTCGCGCGCGAGCTTCCCGTCGGGCACGTCCCCTTCCTCCTCGAGGGCGTCGCGGGGGTCCCGGAGCTGAACCTCGAGGACGGCGTCCACCCGAACGCCGAGGGCCAGAAGCTCCTGGCCAGGAACGTCCTCCCCGCCGTCCTGGCCGCTCTCGACGCCGGGCAAAAGCCCCGCTGAGGCCTTCGCCCTCCCCGGTCCGGGCCGGTCAGTCGACCCGTCTCGGCAGGACGACGCTCGTCCCCCCGTCGTAGTTGGAGTGGACGTAGGCGACGGCGTAGAGGCGGCCCGTCGACCGGACGGTGGCGCGGGCGGCGGCGGAGTCGAGGCTCCGGTTGCCTTCCCTCACGGCGCTCCAGGGGAACTGCGAGAAGAGGTCGTTCAGCTGGACGTACGCCCGGGCCCCGAGCGCCAGGGTGTAGGGGACCGAGAGCTTCCCGTCCGCCGAGGTCACGATCAGCGTCGCCTCGGCCGCCGCGTCGTCGGGGTTCACGAGGACGAGGTTCGTCCGGCGCCCCTCGTCGGTGTGGAGCCACGGGAGGTGGAGCGTTGCGTTGGCCGGGAAGAAGCCGCGGTCGTTCTCGACGATCGGGCCGGCGCCGGGGTTGCAGAACGGGAGGCCGGCGTTCTTCAGCCCCCCCTCCCAGCTCTTGCAGAGGTGGATCACGGCGGGAGTCGGGCGCGTCTCCAGCGGGGAGGAGAGGAGGGCGGTCTGGACGAGGAGCGACGCGTCGGCCTCGGCGACCGCGACGCCGTAGACGGGGCCCGTCACGCAGGCGGGGAGAGGCCCGTCCGGGCCGAGGCCGAAGAGGCTCCAGCCGCCGAGCGAGAGCGTCGCGCCGGGCTCCACCGTGTGCTCCCGCGGGACGAAGCCGCAGCTGCCGATCCAGTCGACGACGGCGAAGCGCTTCGGGGCGCCGGAGAGGTTCGTCACGCGCACCTCGGTGGAGAAGTGGACCGGGGTGGGGATCTCCATCCTGGTCGGGAGGCCGAGGACGTCGACGGCGACGGTCGGCAGGACGACCTCGGCCCCACGCGCCGGGACCGCGCTGGCCAGGGCGAACGTGACGGTGAGCGTGGCGAGGAGGGTGGCCGGGCGGCGAATCGCGATGGTTCTCAACACTCACCTCCGGGGCCGCGTGGACGGCCCCCTCGGGAGTGTCGCCAGCGGTCCCGGCCTAACCCGCCCCTTGCCCGCCTCAGCTGCGGCCCTGCAGCAGGAGGACGCCCGTGACGAGGAACCCGATCACCACCACCGCCGCCCGGGCCTTCTCCCTGCCGATCCGCCGGGCGAAGTGCGCCCCCGCGAACCCGCCCAGGCTCGCCCCGGCGACCATCACCAGGGCCGCCGGCCAGTCGACGGCGCCGCGGAGGACGAAGTACGCCGCCGCCACGACGTTGATGCAGATCCCGAAGAAGTTCTTCAGCCCGTTCATGGCGTGGATGTCCGAGAGCCCGAGCCATCCGAGGACGACCAGCATCAGGATCCCGATCCCCGCCCCGAAGTAGCCCCCGTAGACCGCCACGCCGAGCTGGAAGAGCGTCGCCGCGAGGAGCCCCGCGCGCCCCCTGTGACCGGGGCGCGGGGGCGCCTCCGAGCGCCGGCTCGTGGCGACCTGGAGGAGGAACAGGAGCGTGGCGAAGAGGACCAGGAAGGGGGCCATCCGGGAGAAGAGCCGCTCGGGGGTCCTGAGGAGGAGGACCGACCCGATCGCCCCGCCGAGCAGACTCGGGAGGAAGAGCGTCTTCAGCCACTCGCGGTGGGCCGCCACCTCCCGCCGGTAGCCGGCCAGGCTCGCGGCCGCCCCCGGGAGGAGGGCGACCGTAGAGGTGGCGTTGGCCTGGATCGAGGGCATCCCGAGGAGGACGAGCGTCGGGAAGGTGAGGATCGTCCCTCCCCCGGCCAGGGCGTTCATGACGCCCGCGCCGAACGAGGAAGCCACCAGCGCCAGGACGTGGGCGGGCGTCATCGGCCCCAGGGTAGCGCCCCGCCGGGGCCGGGGACCCGGAGCCCGCGCCTGGCTCTCAGGTCCGGTTCGCGGCCCCCTCCTCGGTCGCCGCGGTCCAGCACTCGAAGAGGTTGCCCGCGACGAGGGAGACCGCGGCGGGGTCCAGCTTGCCCCGGCCGCACATCCGCGAGAGCTCCGCGAGGATCTCCTGGGGCGTGAGCGGCCCGCGGTACGGGCGGTCCTGTGCCAGGGCCTGGAAGACGTCCGCCGCCGCGACCAGCCGCGCCGGGAACGGGATCTCTTCCCCGCTCAGGTGGAACGGGTAGCCGCGGCCCGAGAGCGCCTCGTGGTGGAAGGCGGCCCACTCGGCCACCTCCGAGAGGGGCTCGATCCGCCGGAGGATCTGGTACGTCTCGAACGTGTGCCGCTCGACGGCGGCGAACTCCCTCTCGTCGAGCGCCCCCGGCTTCTCCAGGACCTCGTCCGGGACGCGGAGCTTGCCCAGGTCGTGGAGGAGCCCGGCGATCTCCATCCGCTCGCACGTCTCGGCGGGGAGGCCGGCGAGGCGGCCGAGGAGGCCCGAGAGCCTCGACACGCCTTCGGAGTGGTTCGCCGTGAACCGGCTCTTGGCGTCGACGATCCGCGCGAAGACGCGGGCGAGCCCCTTCAGCGCCTGAAGGTCCGCCTGGCGCGGCTCGGCCCGGCGCGTCCGCTCGAGGAGCCAGCGCTCCAGGTGGTGCGTCTCGAGCGTCAGCCAGAACGCCTCCGGCTCGGAGGCCGAGAGGAACGCCTTGACCAGCTCCGGGGCGAAGAAGGACCCCGACAGCGCCGCGATCGACTCGCGGATCTCGACGCGGGCGAGGAGGACGTCGGTCCCCGTCTTCTTCTGCCGGAACGCGTCGACCCGGTCGGCCAGGAAGACCAGGTTCGCCAGGCGGCCGACGCCGTCGGGGGCGGCAGCCAGCTCGCCGTGGTCGAAGTGGGCGTGGTGGAGCCTGACGATCGCCGCCTGCCGGGCCAGGGGCTCGAACCGCCCCAGGAGCTCGGCCCCCGCCACGCAGTGCTCGTTCGAGTCCTCCCAGTCGACCTCGGAAAGGAGGTGGCCGGCGGCCCTCGTGGAGGAGACGCCGCAGTCGTGGAGGAGGCAGGCCAGGAAGAGGTCCTGCGCGTCGCGCTCCGGCAGGGAAAGGACGGATGCCGTCGCGTCCGCGACGAAGGCGACCCGCTTGCCGTGCAGGACGACCTCCACGCCGACGAGGTCGAGCGCGTCGGAGAGGGCGAGGACGACCTGGTTCAGGTCGACGGACACGACCATGACGACCCCCTCTCCGGCGTCGGTGCCTGACCTATCAATGACGCCCCGGCGGGGCCCTGTCCATGAGCCGTTTGATCCACGCCGGCGCGAGGGGTCCGCGGCTACCAGCGGAAGGTCGCGGCGGCGGCGGCGTCCCCTGGCATCCGCCTCTGCTCGATGACCAGGATCTCGCCCCCCTTCGTCAGGACCACCTCGGCCAGGTCGTCCAGGACGTCGTCGTCCACCGGGCCGATCTGGGCGGGGCCGTGCAGCGTCACCTCGCCCGTCGTCCGGTCCAGCCGGCCGAAGAGCCTCTTGCCCCTCCCGAGGAGGAGCCGCCGGACGCGGCCCTGGACGGCGGCCTGGGCGACCTCGGTGAGGATGTCGCTCGAGAGCTTCCGGCCGTAGAGCCGCTCGTACTCGGCCAGGGCGTCGTCCTCGACGGCGTGGAGGTGGGCCTGGACGGCGGGCCAGGCGTGGCGGTGCAAGTCGTCGGCGCCGACCCCCTCGAAGCTCCCCTCGAGCCCCCCCGGGGCCAGGTGCGGGTACCGGCTCACCTCGCGGTAGATCGGGAAGGTGTAGCCCGCCCCCGCCAGGAAGAGGGGGGCGCGCTCCTCGCGCAGCGCCTGCCAGAGGGCCTGGTCGATCGCCCGGAAGAAGCGGAGGAGGTCGTCCTTCTTCGTCGCCTCCGGGGCGCCGCGGCCCTGGAAGACGGCGCCTCCCGCCGAGGCGAAGGCGGTCGTGTGCGCCTCCTTCCGCTCGATGCCGAGCGCCTCCGTCAGCGAGCGGGGGAGGCCGGAGAGGTCGACGGGCTTGGCCCCGGCGGCCGTACCGACCCAGAGGGAGACGGCGTTCTGCGAGAGGACGAGGACGTAGTACGTCTGGTTGGACTGGAGGAACCCCAGGACAGGCTTGACGTGGAAGCTGTCGGCCACGACGGCGAGGTCGGGGAGGGCGACGGGGAGCCGGTAGACCGACGAGTGGTCCTGGGCCTGGAACACCGCCAGGCCGTCCGCGCGGTCGCGCCAGAGCTCGGGCGTGGCCAGAGCGGCGACGGGGCCGAGGACGGCGTCCTTCTCCTTGCCGACGTACCGCTCCGAGAGGAGCCGCTCGGCGTCCTTCAGGAGGTTCTTGAAGCGGATCGGGTCCTGGTCGCTGTCGGGCGGATGCCGGTGCGTCCGCATGAAGAGAGAGAGGCAGGGCGCGGGATGGGGAGCGAGGATCCTCTGGAGCTCTTCGCGGTTGAGGAGTTTCATCGTGACGTCTCCTCCGTGTCCGTGCAGTTTACGCGCGGCGGGAGGGGCGCGGTCAGCGCTCTTGCCGCTGCGCCTCTCCCGTCATCGGGACGAAGCGGACCGGGATCACGGACCGCTCGGTGAAGCCCTCCACCGTCCTCTCCACGACGACGAGCTCCTGCGCCCAGTCGCCGACGGGAAGGACGAGCCGCCCGCCCACCTTCAGCTGCTCCTTCAGGGGCCGGGGGATCTGGGGGGGCGCCGCGGTCCCCACGATCGCGTCGAACGGCGCCTCCTCGGGCCAGCCCCGGTAGCCGTCCCCGATCCGCACCCGGACGTTCCGGTAGCCGAGCGCGGCGAGCGTCTCCTCGGCCCGCTTCCCGAGCGGCTCGACGATCTCGATCGAGAAGACGTCGGCGGCGATCTCGGCCAGGACGGCGGCCTGGTACCCCGAGCCCGTCCCGATCTCGAGGACCTTGGCCCCGGGGGGGAGCTGCGCCAGCTCGGTCATGACCGCGACGATGTAGGGCTGGCTGATCGTCTGGCCCCAGCCGATCGGGAAGGGCCCGTCGTCGTGCGCCTGACGCGAATCCCACCCCGGCACGAAGCGGTCCCGCGGGACGCGGCGCATCGCGGAGAGGACCCGCGGGTCGGCCACGCCTCGTGCCTCGATCTGCTCGGTCACCATCCGGTCGCGGGCGACGGCCATGGCGTCCACCTCCGTCGGGGCGGGAGTCGCGGGGGGAGGGGAGGCGGGGGGCGCGGGGGAGGCCGAGGCCGGGGACGACACCGGCACGCCGCAGCCGTGGCCGGACAGTCCCGCGACGAGCACGGCTCCCCCGACAACGAGGCGCACCGAGATGCGGCGCCGCGAGGGGCCACCGGTCCGGCTCACGACCGTCTCCGCCGACAGTCTATTCCCGCCGGGGCGGCCGGGGTACTCCCTATCGCCCTTCGAGGCCCTTCGGGCTCCTGCCGCGGAGGATCCCGTCCAGCGCGCGGCGGACACCGAGGAGCCCCCGCGCCACGAGCCCGAACAGCTCGTGCAGGATCGCCGGCACGGCCCCGTCCGCCCCCGGCGCCCCCTCGCCGATCTCGACCTCGCAGACCACCACCCCCTCGTCGCCGGCGGGCTCGAGGCGGAGGGGGCCGATCCCCTCGAAGATCGCCAGCATCGGGTCGTTCCCGACGAGGACCTCGGAGCGGAAGACCCGGATCCCGCGCTGCCGGGCGGCGGCCACGAGCCGCTCGAGGAGGATCCGGCCCGCCCCCTTCCCCTGCCACGGGTCGACCACGACGACCGCCGGCTCGGCGACGTCGGGGCGCTCCTCGAGCCTCACGAACCGCGCGATCCCGACCGGGCGGTACCGACCGATCTCGTCCAGCGCCGCCGCGCCGATCGCGACGTGGTCCACGCCGTCCACCTCGGTCAGGTACTGGAGGTCCGGCTCGGTGAGGACGTCCTTCTCGGAGAGGAAGCGGCGGAACCGCGACTCGGCCGACATCTGCGCGAACCCCTCGCGGAAGAGCGGCTTGTCCTCTGGGCGGACGAGGCGCAGCTCGACCGCCGTCCCGTCCCTCAGGACGACCTCCTCCCGCCAGCCGGCGCCGATCGGCTCTCCCGAGCTCACCCCGGGATCCTCTCGCGGAGAAGGCCGGCGAGGGAAGCCCCGCCCCGGCGGGTCCGTACAATCCCCTCGTGACCCGCTGGTTCACCGGCGACGACCTGAAGGGGAGCCCGGCGAGGCTCTGGAGCCTCGTGGAGGAGCGGACCCGGCCGGGGGCGGACAAGGCGGCGATCGACCGGCGGATCGACGACCTCTTCGGCGAGGAGTGGGCCGTCATGTTCACCGACCTCGCCGGCTTCTCCCGCCGGGTGGCGGAGTTCGGGATCATCCACTTCCTCCAGGTGATCCACGAGCAGCGGAAGCTCCTCCTGCCGATCGTCGCAGCCCGGGACGGGATCCTCATCAAGGAGGAGGCCGACAGCTTCCTCGCCCTCTTCCGGCGTCCCCGGACCGCCCTCGACTGCGCGCTCGCGATGCAGCTCGCCTGCCGGGCGGCGAACGAGGGCCGGGCCCCGGAGGAGCGGATCCTCCTCTGTGTCGGGCTGGGCTACGGCCGGGTCCTGAGGATCGGGGACACGGACGTCTTCGGCGCCGAGGTGAACGCCGCCAGCAAGCTCGGCGAGGACACCGCGACGGCGTACGAGGTCCTCGTGACGGGAGCGGTGCGGCAGGCCGTCGGCGAGGTCGAGGGAGTCTCGTTCGAGCCGCTGGACGTCGCCGTCCCCGGCGCCCGCTCCGCCTTCCGGGTCGTTTCCGCCTAGCGGCCCGGTCCCCCCCGGGCGGGCTCCGGAGCCGGGGACGGGGTCGGGAGGAGCTCGACGAGGGCGCGAGCCTCGGCCTCCGTGAGGACGCGGTAGGCGGGGCGGGTCGCGGCCGCGTAGGCCGGGTGGTGGTGGAGGGCCGGGTAGCCGGCTCGGGAGGCCTCGGCCTCGAGCCGCTCCCAGCCGTCCCGGTCGAGCCGCCCGCGCGGCCCCTTCCGGAGGCGCTCGCCCAGCTCCCTCCAGGCAGCCCGGAACGCCGCCGGGTCCGCCTCGAACCGCCGGGCGCTCCGGAGGAAGGCCGCGAGGAGCTCCTCGCGGCCCCCGCCGCTGGCCCGGTACGGCCGGAGGTTCAGACGGACGACGAGGCCGTCCGGGCGGAGGGGGACGACCAGCGGCTCGCCCGGCGCGGGGGGGGCGAGCGTCGTCCACTCGGCGTCGAGCCATCGCCGCGGACCGGTCTCGTCGGCGACGGCGTGCTCGCCGCCCCTCGTCGCCTGGTAGAGCCACTTGTAGGCGTCCTCGATCCGGGCCTCCGGCTCGCGGGCCAGCGCCTCCAGGGCGAACTCGACGAGGGCCGCCTCGGAGGGAGCCTGGGCCGGTCCCGCGGGGGCCGGGGGCGTGCCGAGGAGCGCCAGGAGGAGGACGAACCCCACGCGCGGATCCTACCCGGCCCGAGGCCATAATCCCGGGCCATGAAGAAGGTCGTCGTCCTCGGTTCCGGCCTCGTCGGGTCGCTCATCGCCCGGGACCTCGCCGCCGACGGGAGCCTCTCCGTCCTGGCGGTGGACCGGAGCGCCCAGGCGCTCGCCCCCCTCTCCGGCGTCGCGAACCTCGCCACGCGGGTGGCGGACCTCTCCTCGGCGGCGGAGGTCGCCGCGGCCGTCGAGGGGGCCGACGTCGCCGTCGGGGCGGTGCCGGGCTTCCTCGGGACGGCCACGCTGAGGGTCCTGATCGAGAAGCGGGTGCCGGTGGCCGACATCTCGTTCTCGCCCGAGGACCCGTTCGACCTCGACGCCCCGGCGAAGGCCGCGGGGATCCCCGTCGTCGTCGACTGCGGCGTCTCGCCGGGGCTCTCGAACCTCGCCGCCGGGCGCGCGGCCGCCGAGCTCGACCCGATCGAGTCGCTCCGGATCTTCGTCGGGGGCCTTCCCGTGCCCCGCTTCTGGCCGTACGAGTACCGGTCGGTCTTCTCGCCGACGGACGTCGTCGAGGAGTACACGCGCCCGGCCCGCGTCGTCGAGAACGGGCGCGTCGTCACCCACCCGGCCCTCTCGGAGGTCGAGAAGATCGACTTCCCGGGCGTCGGGACGCTCGAGGCGTTCCTGACGGACGGCCTGAGGACGGTGATCCGGACGATCCCGGCGCCGACGATGCGGGAGAAGACTCTCCGCTACCCGGGTCACGCCGTCCTGATGCGCGCGCTGCGCGAGACCGGCTTCTTCGGGGGCGAGCCGGTCGAGGCCGGCGGGGTGAAGGTGGTCCCGCGGGCGCTGACCGAGAAGCTGCTCTTCGAGAAGTGGCGGCGGCCGGAAGACGAGGAGGAGTTCACGCTCCTCGTCGTCGTCTGCGAGGGGATCCACGCCGGCAAGCGGACGCGGATCACGACGCGGCTCCTCGACCGGACCGACGCCTCGACCGGCGCCACCTCGATGGCACGGACGACCGGCTTCCCGTGCGCCATCGCCGTCCGGATGATCCTGGACGGGACGATCGCGACGCCCGGGGTCCTGCCGCTCGAGCTCCTCGGACGCGACCACGCGGTCTACGACCGGTTCCGGATGGAGCTGGCGCTGCGCGGGGTGCAGATGTCGGAGGCGCACCGGGAAGTCTTCCCCGGATGACCGCGGCCGCCCCGGACGTCCCGAAGCGGTCGAAGTCCGAGCGCCTCCGCGCCCTCCTCCCCGACCTCCTCGACCTCGTCCGCCCGCGCTGGAAGCTCCTGGCCCTGGGCCTCCTCCTGATGGCCGTCGGGCGGGTGGCGGGGCTCGTCCTGCCGGCCTCGACGAAGTTCCTCGTCGACGACGTGATCGGCCGGAGGCGCGCCGACCTCCTGCCGCCCCTCGTGGCCGCCGTCGTCGGGGCGACGGTCGTGCAGGGGGCCGCGTCGTTCGCGCTGACGCAGGTCCTCTCGAAGGCCGCCCAGCGGCTGATCGCCGAGCTGAGGAGGAAGCTCCAGGCCCACGTGGGGCGGCTGCCGATCTCGTACTTCGACGAGAACAAGTCCGGGACGGTCGTCTCCCGCGTCATGTACGACGTGGAGGGGATCCGCAACCTGATCGGAACGGGGCTCGTGGAGTTCCTGGGGGGCCTCCTGACCGCCGCGCTCGCGCTCGTCGTGATGCTGACGCTGAGCCCGGTCCTGACCGGGCTGACCGCCCTGTTCCTCGCGGTCTTCGCCGTCGTCCTCTTCTTCGCGATGGGGACGCTCCGCCCGATCTTCCGCGAGCGCGCGCAGATCACGTCGGAGGTGACGGGGCGGCTGACGGAGTCGATCGGCGGCATCCGCGTCGTCAAGGGGTACCACGCCGAGGCGCGGGAGGAGGCCGTCTTCGCGGCGGGGGTGGGGCGGCTCCTGGCGAACGTCCTGAAGACGCTCACCTCGATGTCCGTCCTCGGGCTCTCCTCCACGGCGCTCCTCGGGGTCGTCGGGGCGGCGGTGATGTGGGCGGGAGCCCGTCAGATCTTCGACGGCACGCTGACGCTCGGCGGCTTCTTCACCTACACCGTCTTCCTCGGGTTCCTCGTGGCGCCCGTCTTCCAGGTCGTGGCGATCGGGACGCAGCTGACCGAGGCGCTGGCCGGGCTGGAGCGGATGCGCGAGGTGCTCGGGGAGCGGCCCGAGGACCGCGACCCGCGGCGGACCGTCGCGCTGCCGCCGCTCTCGGGCGAGGTCGTCTTCGAGGACGTCGCGTTCTCGTACCGCGAGGGGGCGCCGGTCCTCTCGGGCGTCTCGTTCGTCGCGGCACCCGGGACGGTGACGGCCCTCGTCGGCCCGTCGGGCTCGGGCAAGTCGACGATCATCGGCCTGGTCGCCGCCTTCCACGTCCCGACCGGCGGGCGGGTGACCGTCGACGGCGTCGACCTCGCGACCGCGCGGCTCGACTCGTACCGGGGCCAGCTCGGGGTCGTCCTGCAGGAGAGCTTCCTCTTCGACGGGACGATCCGCGAGAACGTCCTCTTCGGGAGGCCCTCCGCGACCGAGGAGGAGCTCCTCTCGGCCTGCCGGACCGCCCGTGTCGACGAGTTCGCCGAGGCGTTCGAGAAGGGGTACGACACCGTCGTCGGCGAGCGGGGGGTGAAGCTCTCGGGCGGGCAGCGGCAGCGGGTCTCCATCGCGCGCGCGATCCTGGCCGACCCGCGGATCCTGATCCTGGACGAGGCGACCT
>RHKY01000005.1 GCA_008363385.1 Acidobacteriota bacterium
GGCCGCGCAGGCGGCCGCCCCTCTCGCCGCGCCTCCCGCGCCGCCGGAGCCGGCCGTGCCGGGCGGGGCGACGGCGCGCGGGGGCGAGCGCGAGCGGATCGTGGCGGCGCTCGAGGCGGCCCACTGGAACCGCCACCGGGCCGCCGGGGCTCTCGGGGTGAGCCGGAGCACGCTCTGGAGGCGGATGCGCGAGCTGGGGATCGAGTGAGCTCGCGGCGGGACTTCCTCGCCGAGGCGTGGCGCGCGACGGGCCGCGCGCTCGCGGTCCTCTCGGGCCTCGGCCTCTTCGGTCTCCTCCGCGCCTCGGACCGCCGGCCGGAGGAGGTCCTCCTCGACGGGGCCGAGGTCGATCGCGCCCGGAAGGCCGGCGGGGGCGTGGTCGGCGACCTCTTCGTCCTGCCCGGGGACGGCGCCCCGCGCGCCCTCTCGCTCGCCTGCACCCACCTCGGCTGCCGCGTCCAGCCCGTTCCCGGCGGCTTCTCCTGCCCCTGTCACGGGAGCCGGTACGACGCCACGGGCCGTCCGGTCGCGGGGCCGGCCCGGCGGCCGCTCTCCCCCGTTGCGCTTTCGCCTCGCGGCGAGGGGTGGGTTGCCCGCTCCTGAGCCGGTCGCCGCCGGGACCGCTCCGCCCCCGTCGGGGAACCTCGGGCGGCTCGCCTTCGGCTTCCTCGCCGTCTGCGTCCTCTCCGGCGTCGCCCTCGTCCCGTTCTTCCGGGCAGGCGACCCCCTCGGCAGCGTCGAGGAGGTCGAGGCGGGGATCCCGTGGGGCTTCTTCCTCCGCGCCCTCCACGCGCTCTCGGGGCAGGCCCTCCTCGTCGCGACCGCGGGGCACCTCCTGCAGGTCGTGGCGAAGCGGACCGAAGCGCGCCTGACCCCCGGGGCCTGGTGGAGGTCCGTGGCGCTCCTGCCCCTCTCGGTCGCGGCTCTCCTCGGCGGCTTCGTCCTCCGCGGGGACGCCGAGGGGCGGGCGGCCGGGGAGGTCTTCCGCCGCGTCGTCGAGAGCCTCCCGCTCGCAGGCGACGAGCTCGCGCGCCTCCTCCTCGGCGCGGGCCCTCCGGACCCCGGCGCCCTCCTCCTCCACCACGCCGGGACCTTCACCCTCCTCCTCTGGCTCCTGACCGCCGAGCACGGCGGGCGGCTCTGGCCCGACTCCCGCAGCCTCGTCCTCTCCGCGCTCGTCTCCCTGGCGCTCGCGGGGGTCTTCCCCGTCCCGCTCGGCCCGCCCCCCGGCGCCGCGTCGGGGAGCCACCTCCTCCTCGGCCCGTGGTACCTCCTCGGGCTCCAGGGGGCGCTCGTCGACCTGCCCGCCTTCGCGGGCTGGGCGGCGCCGCTCGCCGTCGTCCTCGCCGTCGGGCTCCTCCGGCACGCAGGGGAGCGGGGGCGGCGCTTCCTCCTCGCATCCCTCCTCGCCCTCCTCGTGGCCTGGGCGGCCTTCACCGCCCGGATGCTCCTCCTGGCCCGCGGCTGATGTTCCGGACGCCGTCCCTCGTCGCCGCGCTCCTCTCGGCCCTCCTCGGACTCCTCGTCGGGTTCACGCGCGAGACGGCGCGCGGGCGGGAGGCCGGGACAGGGCCCGCCCGGGCGGGGAACCGAGTCGAGCGCTGCGTCTCCTGCCACGTCCGGCCCGACGAGGACCCGGGCGGCGCGCACGCGCGCGAGGCGCTCGGCTGCTCCACCTGCCACCTCGGCAACCCGCTGGCGTTCGGCAAGGCCCGCGCGCACGAGGGGATGGAGCCCGAGCCCGGGACGCTCTCGACCGTCGCCCTCACCTGCGGGCGGGCCGGGTGTCACGAGCGGGAGGCCGCGAGCGTGGCGACGTCGCTGATGGCCCGCGCGAGCGGGATCGTCGCGGTCGACCGGTGGGTCTTCGGCGAGGTCCCCTCCCCCGACGGCGACGGCCGGACCGACGAGACGATGGACGCGGTCCTCGCCGCGCGGGAGAGGACGCCCGCGCGCGACCACCTCTCCCGGCTCTGCGGCGGGTGCCACCTCGGGGCGCGAAGGGGAAACCGCGACGACGCGATCCACGGGAACGGCTCGGGGTGCGCCGCCTGCCACGTCGCCCGGAGGATCCCGGACGGGGCGAAGCGCGCGCACCCGCCCGTCGACGCGCGAGTGACGGACGACCGGTGCCTCGGCTGCCACAGCAGAAGCGGCAGGATCTCGCTGACGTACCAGGGGCTCGCCGAGGTGGAGCGCCACCAGCTCGCGGGCGGCGCCTCGCCCTGCGCCGCGCCGGAAGCGCTGCACGACGGCCGCCCGGCCTGCCGCCTCTCTCCCGACGTCCACGCGGCCTCCGGCATGGCCTGCGTCGACTGCCACCTCCACACCGACCTGATGGGGGACGGGACGCGTCACGCGCACGCCGCCCCGCAGGTCGAGGTGAGGTGCGAGAGCTGCCACGGCCCCGCCGGGCACGCCCCGTGGGGCTCCGTGACCGACCCGGTCACGCTCGCTCTGCTCCGCGCCCGGAAGGAGACGCGGCCGCCCTCGGAGCCGGTCCGGCTCGGCGCGCGCGGGACGCCCCTCTGGAACCTCCGCCCCGCGACGGTCCTGGCCGCGCCCGGGCAGGACCCGTCCCGCGCCCCCTTCACGCTCGTCGGGAAGCTGGACGGCCGAGCGCGCCCCGTCGCGGCCACGCCGCGGGACGCCGACCACGCCCTCCGCGGGCACGAGCGCCTCTCGTGCGACGCCTGCCACGCGGCCTGGGCCCCGACCTGCACGACGTGCCACACCTCCTTCGACCCCGCCGGGACGCAGTGGAACTTCTCGAAGGCGGCCGTGGCACCGGGAGCCTGGAAGGAGCGCTCGGACGGGTTCTCGTGGGCGCCGCCCGCCCTCGGCGTGACGGCCGACGGCAAGATCGTCCCGGCCGTCCCCGGGATGGTGATGACGCTCGACGCGCGCGCGGCCGGGGGCGCCGCCTCCTCGCACCGTCTCCACGCGCCCCTCTCGCCCCACTCCACCGGGAAGAGGGCCCGGACGTGCGTGAGCTGCCACCGGTCGCCCTTCGTCCTCGGGCTCGGGACGGGGAGGCTGGACGCCGCGGGGAAGGCGCCGACGTTCGTCCCTGCCTCCGCGACCCCCGGGGACCCGTCCCTCTCCCGCGACGGCTGGACCTCGCTCGACGCGGCCAGGCCGGGGAGCGGGACCCGGCCCGGGTTCCGCTCCCTCGACCGCAGCGAGCTCGAGCGGGCGCTCGCCGTCGGGTCGTTTCTCCCCTGCCACGACCGGGCGGCTGATCCCGTCTGGCGCGACCCCGCCGCCTCACGCGAGAGGCTCGCCTCGGGCCGCGCCCCCCGCTGCCGGGGCCTCCGGCCGTAGGATCTGTTCACCTCCCGCGGCCCGGACGCCGCGGATCCGAAGGAGGCGACGATGGGAAGCAAGGGACGCCAGATCATCGGGATCGACGTGGAGGAGCTGCTCCGGACGCTGAACGCGGCCTACGCCAGCGAGTGGCTCGCCTACTACCAGTACTGGCTGGGCGCCAAGCTGATCAAGGGGCCGATGAAGGACGCGGTCGCCGCGGAGCTGACGCTGCACGCCACCGAGGAGCTGAACCACGCCACGCTCCTCGCCGGGCGCATCGTCCAGCTCGGAGGCACGCCGGTCGTCGACCCGCGGAGGTGGTTCGACCTGTCGCCCTGCGCCTACGACGCGCCCGAGGACCCGTACGTCGCGGTCCTCCTCGACCAGAACATCGCGGGAGAGCAGTGCGCCATCGGCGTCTACAACGACCTGATGGCCGCCACCAAGGACAAGGACATGGTCACCTACAACATGGCCCTGACGATCCTCGAGCAGGAGGTCGAGCACGAGGAGGACCTGCAGAGCCTGAAGGAGGACCTGGAGCTGATGGTCTCCCGCGGGAGCCGGTAGGAGCCCGAGGGGGAGAAGACCGGGCGCGGGCGGCCCCGGAGCCGCCCGCGCCCTCGCGTCCTGTCGAGGGTCGGGGGCTCAGCCCCGGCCGCGCCCCCCCTTGCTCCCCTTGGACCCCTGGCTCCCGGCGCCGGAGCGCGTCCCCTGCCCCGGGCCGCTCCCGTCGCACGAGCCGCTGCCGTTGCCGGTCCCCTTCTTCGGGCCGTAGCCGGTGCCGTCCCGGGGCCCGCTCCCCGAGCTGCCCGTGCCGTCCCCGGGGCCGTAGCCGCCGGGGCCGTTCTTCCCCGGCTCGGCCGGGCCGGCCGACGGGCCCTTGCCGTTCCCGTTGCCGGACCCGTTCCCCGCCTGCTGGGCGGCCAGGTCGAGCGACAGCAGGCCGGAGACGGCGAGCGCGCTCGCCACGGCGGCGATCCTCTTCAGCGTGTCCTCGTTCATGGCGGTCTCTCCCTCTTCTCGTTCTCGGGCCTTCGGGCCCTGCACCCTCCTGTGCAACCGCGATGCCGCGCCCCGGGCCCCGGATCCCCTCCGCCGGCGCCGCCGGAGCGCGGGCCGCCTGCAGGGCTTGCAGGCGGGGAGGGCGCAGGCCCCTGCAAGACGGCCGTCTCGCCGACCTATACTCCGCTCACCAAGGAGGCTCCCATGAGGAAAACCGCCGGTGCCGCGCTCGCGGCCGTGCTCTTGCTCTTGGCCGCCCCGCGGGCGGCCCTCGGCCTGAGCCGCCCCCTCTCGTTCGAGGAGATCGTCACGAACGGGCACACGATCCTCGTCGGGACGGTCGTCTCCGTCTCCACCCGCTGGGGCGAGGGGCGGAAGATGATCTGGACCGACTACGAATTGACGGTCGAGGAGGTCTGGAAGGGGACGGCCCCCGCGACGACGACCGTCAGCTTCGCCGGCGGGACGGTCGACGGGGAGTCGATCCAGGTCAGCCACGTCCCGGTCCTCTCGGTGGGCGAGACGTACGTCCTCTCTCTGAACGAGCCGGGGCGCCTCTGGGCCTCGCCGGTCGTCGGCTCCGAGCAGGGGCTCTTCCGGGAGGCGACCGAGTCCGCCAAGGGTCGGAGGGTGCTCCTCGACGCCGACGGATTCTCGGTCGGCCTCTCGCCCGAGGGGAGGATCACCCGCCTGGCCGCCTCGCTCCCGAGCGCCACGCCGGGGGTCGTCACGCTCTCCCGCCCGGCCCCGTCGGTGGCCCGCGCGGGCGAGCCCGTCGCGACCGGGATGTCCGAGCCGGTCTACTCGGACGGGGAGGGCCGCCCGCTCCCGCCGCCGCCCCCCGGCCCCACGCTGGCCGTCTCGACGCTCCGCGGGGCCCCGCCGGCCGGCGAGCCGCTCACCCGGGACGCGCTGCGCGAGGCCGTCCGCCAGGTCCTGGAAAGGGCCGTGGGGCGCTGAGGGGAGGCCGGCCGTGAAGCGCACCCTCCGTCTCGCCCTCCTCCTCGCCCTCGCCTTCGCGTCCGTGGCGCCCCGCGCCCTCTCGCAGGCCAGCGCCTCCTCCGGCCACCCCGACAACGAGGGCTGCTGGTGCGGCTACCAGACCAACGTCGTGAGGAACTACGTCATCCGCGGCCAGGGCGCCACGAGCGCCCACAAGGAGGCCGCGGCGGACATGCTCCGCGAGTGGAACCGGTACGCGAACCTCTTCACCGTCTCGGTCGACAACGGGTCGACGCTCGGGAGCCAGAACGGGACGAACGAGGTGAACGTCTTCATCTCCAGCGCCGACTCGGTCTCGCGCTACGGGGTCGAGCTGGAGCCGAGCACGTTCGGCGTGGCCGTGATGTTCCCCCGCGCGGCGTTCGGCAACTTCAACCAGTGCAAGAGCTTCAGCTCGAGCGGGTGCGGCGCGTACAACGAGACGGACGTCGTCGTCAACGCGGCGTTCCCGACCGGCTGGACCGGCGACTGGTACGCCCCGGGCAGCGACTCGAAGGGGGGGACGGCCCTCGTCCAGGCGACGGTCCTCCACGAGGTGGGGCACACGCTGGGCCTCCACCACGTCTTCGACCTGGCCCCGGGCGCCGGGAGGGGGAACAGCCTGTCGACGATGAACTACCTGAACGACGACGTCGGGCGGTTCGTCACCCGGATCGACTCCAAGACGATCCGGACGGAGTACCCCGGGCGGGCCGGTTCGCTCCGCGACATGGCGGTCTTCCCGTTCGTCTACGGGAACGACCAGTACGACCAGACGTACGCCGCGCCGTCGAAGACCTCGGTCGTCCCCGGCGAGAGCTTCACGCTCTCGAACTGGCTGATCCAGAACGTCGGCAACCAGTCCGCGAGCAGCATCCGCGTCAGCTTCTACCTCGTCCCGATCGGCTCGCGGAAGTACCCGCAGAGCACCGACGTGCCGGTCGGGAACGTCGACTTCTCCAGCGCGGCCGTCGACGCCGAGCAGACGATGTCGGGGACGCCCCTGAACGTCCCCGCCGGGACGGCGGCTGGCGACTACTGGCTGGGCGCCATCGTCACGGTGGGCGGGTCCGAGGACTCCACGTACGTCGCGGGCAAGCCCAGCAACAACCGCTTCCTCGTCGGGCACAACCCCTTCACCACGCTCCGCGTCCTGCCGGGCTCCGGCGGGACGGCCGTCGTCGCCGACTTCAGCTTCGCCCCCGCGAGCCCCCAGGCCGGGCAGGCGGTCACCTTCACCGACCTGTCGCGCGGGAGCCCCACGAGCTGGTCGTGGAAGTTCGGGGACGGCGGCACCTCGACGTCGAAGAACCCCGACCACGTCTACGCGAGCGCCGGCACCTACACCGTGACGCTGACGGCCAGCTCGGCGGGCTCGTCCAACGCGGCCTCGCGCACCGTCGCCGTCGTCCCCAAGCCCGGCACCGGGACCTCCTCGGTCGCCTCGACGGTCCCGATCGTCCTGGACCTCCCGGGCCGCTTCTCCTCGGAGCTGACGCTGACGAACAGCGGCACCTCGACCGCCACGATCCGGCTCCGCTACACGGCCGCCCCGGTCTTCGGCGGGCTCGGCAGCGGGGTCACGTCCGCCTTCACCCTCGGCGCCGGGCTGCAGCTCGTCATCCCCGACGCGATCGCGTACCTGAGGAGCAAGGGGCTCTCCATCCCGTCCGGCAACCAGGGCGGGTCGCTTCGGGTGGAGTTCGAAGGGCTCTCGAACGCGGGCGCGGGCTTCGCGAGCGCCCGGACGACCGCCCCGATCAGCGGCGTCGGCCGGGCCGGCCTCTCCTACCCCGGCGTCCCGGCCACCGCCGCGTTCACCGAGCCGGTGGCGATCTTCGGCCTCCGCCAGAACTCGCAGGACCGGAGCAACCTCGCCATGGTCAACGCCTCCACCACGACACCGGCGACGCTGACCGTCACGGTGATCAAGGGGGACGGGACGACGGGCGTCGAGTTCAACCCCGTCACGCTGCAGCCCGGACAGTGGTCGCAGTACGACGGCATCCTGAGCCAGGCCGGGGGCTACACGGAGGGCTGGATGATCATCGAGCCCGCCTCCACCGTGCCGTACCTGGCCTACGGGGTCTTCAACGACGGCGCCGCCCCCGGCCAGGGGACGGGCGACGGCTCGTTCGTCCCCGCCGTCGCCGAGTCGAAGATCGACGCGCTCCTCGGCGTCCCGGTCCTCGTCGAGGTCGGCAACCGGTACTCGAGCGAGCTGATCGTCACGAGCCTCTGGGACGAGCCGGTCCAGTGCTACATCGAGTTCGTCGAGTCGCTCGCCAACGCGGCGGTCGGCGGCGTCTCGACCGGCGTCTGGTACCTGGAGCTGGGCCCGTTCGAGCAGGCCATCATCCCGGACATCATCGACGAGCTGCGGCAGGTCGGCGCGCCGATCGGGCCGAAGGGGGGCTCGTACGCGGGCTCGCTGACCGTCCTGTTCGCCAACGCGACGTCGCTCACGCCCGGCCTCGCCGGGGCGCGCACGTCGAGCCCCTCGACGAACCCCCCGGGCTACTTCGGCCTCTTCTACACGGGAGACCCGTTCACGGCGACGGCGCGGGACGCCTGGGTCTACGGGCTGCAGCAGAACAGCTCCACCCGCTCGAACCTGGCGATCGTCAACGCCGGCGTGACGAACACGCCGATCAAGGTGCGCCTGGAGATCTACAACGGCACGACGGGCCAGCTCGCCACGCGGCAGACGATCGGCCCGCTCCAGCCGCTGCAGTGGACCCAGCTCGACTCGGTCCTCTCGAAGTACGTCTCGGGCGTCACGAACGGCTACGCCCGACTGACGGTCATCGAGGGGGACGGCACGTTCTACGCCTACGGGGTTCTCAACGACGGCGCCGCCCCCGGCCAGGGGACGAGCGACGGGAGCTACGTCTCGATGGTCGTCAACCAGTAGGAAGGGGATCCCCGTCCCTGGATCCGGAGGCCGCCGGGCGACTGGCGGCCTCCGCGTCTTCTCCCCCCGCGCCTCAGCGGAAGTAGCCGGTGACGTCCAGGACGAGGTGGACCGAGGCTCCCGCCGCCGCCCCGAGCCGGAACGAAGCGGCGCCCGCCGAGCCGAGCCCCAAGACCGCGCTGTTGGCCCGCGTGGCGCCGGCGCGGAAGTTGACGGTGCTCGTCGCGGGCTCGGGGTCCGTCGCGGCCCACGCCCGGAGGAAGCCGTCGGCCGAAGCGCCCGCGGCCGTGACGTTGACGGCCGCCGCGAGGGCGTCGGCCGGGACGCCGCACTCCCCCGCGACGGGGAACGTCCGGACCGCGCCCGAGGCGAGCGCCGGGGCGTCCGCCGCCAGGCGCGTGTCGACCAGCCGGCAGGGCGGGACGGTGTGGAACCGCGTCCCGGAGGTCGCCGCCAGGACCTCGTACGCCCCGAGGTCGGGGGCGCTCCGCGGCCGGCCCAGGACGTCGTCGGCGGGCGAGAGGGCCGGGTCGGCCTCGTCGACGCCGGGAGCGCCCGGCGGCACGGCGCCGTAGAGGGCGACCAGCCTCTCGAACTCCTGCCGGATCGTGGCGTTCCCGCTGGCGAACGCCGTGCCGGTCCACCGCGGGAGGACGACCCCGGCGTGGTCCGTGGCGAGCTGCGGGTCGGCCACGACCCGGCGCGCGTCGTCGACGTCCGGGTTCACCTGGTCGCCCGGCGGGATCGCGTCCCCGCCGTTCCAGTAGAGGTTCCGGTCCAGGAGGAGGCCGGTCGTCTCGGACGGCAGGCCGTCGGAGAAGTCGTCCGCGTCGCTCCCGCTCGAGCCCATCGTCCCCGTCGGGTCGGACCAGACGTTGCCGTGGAACCGGACGTCCTCGTTGACGGGGTTGGCCCCCTCGCGGTTGAGCCGGAAGGCGTAGGCCAGGGACGGGAGGTTCCCGACGACCGTGTTGTTCCGGAACGTGACGCCCTTGCCTCCCTTGACGCCGAAGGCCGCGCGCATCACGTTCGGCGCGTTGCCGACCATCAGGTTGTTCTCGACGAGGACGTCCTGCGCCTCGAAGTAGGCCTGGCCGTCCTCGCCGACGAGGACGAAGCACGACCCCGAGCTCCCCTCCCAGCCGAGGAAGACGTTCCGCCGGATCGTGACCCTCCGGCTCCCGAGGAGGCCGTCGTCGTCCGCGTTGCTGTCCTTGACCACGATGAAGGACGACGTGTCGTTGCCGTTCGTCCGGCCGCTCCCGGCGAAGTCGTTGAAGAAGACGTTGTCCTCGATCACCACGTCCGTGACGCTGTTGACGTCCATGTGCTCGTCGGACCCGGCCTGGTTGTAGAAGACGTTCCCGGAGACGGTGACGAACCGGGCCCCGTTGTTGATCTTCAGGACGTCGTTGTCGAAGGAGTCGTGGAAGACGTTGTCCCGGAACGTGATCTCCTCGGCCCACGTGGAGGCGTCGGCCTGCTGCACCTGGACGACGAGGGCGGCGGCCCCGGGTCCCGTGTGCCGGATCTCGAACCCCTCGAAGACCATGTTCCGCCCGCCGAAGACGCTGATGGCCTTGCCGGCGTTCTGCAGGACGGCCCGGTACCGGTTCTGAGCCCGGAAGGTCGTCGGCGCGGTGAACCGTTCGTAGAGGCTGTTCGGCCCGGTGTAGACGCCGTCCTTGAAGAGGACGGTGCAGCCCGAGCCTCCGAGGGCCAGGACCCGGGCGGAGGCGAAGTCGAGCGTCGCCCACGGCTGGGCGGACGTGCCGGGGTTGGAGTCGCTCCCTTCCGGGGGAGGAGCGACCCAGTACTCGCACCCCTGCGCCGGGGCCCTTCCCGGCGTCCCGGCGAGGAGGGCGAGGAGGAGAGCGGGGAGGAGGAGTGCGCGCGAGCGCGCCGGACGGACGTCGGACATCGCCCTCGATCCTCGCAGAACACGAGGGCTCCGGGGGGATTTCCGGGGAAGGACGAGCGACCTCGTCCGGGGAGCCCGAGACCGGGCCGGCGCCGCCCGGCCACTAGAATCGGCGGCCTGAGGCCTCCTCGCGCGCACCCCGAGCCGCTCGTCACCGGGCCGTTCCTCCAGCTCTTCACGTTCAGCTTCGTCACGTTCTTCTCGGCGTTCCACCTCTTCCCGGCGATCCCGTTCCGGGTCCTCTCGCTCGGGGGGACGAAGGCGCAGGCGGGGCTCTTCCTGGCCCTCTACACGTGGGCCTGCGCGCTCGCGGCCCCGCTGGCCGGGGCCGTCGCGGACCACTTCGGACGGAGGCGGGCGCTGGTCCTGGGCTGCTCGGCCTTCGTCGCCTTCTCGCTCCTGTACGCCGTCGTCACGAGCCTGCCGCTCCTCTTCGCGGTCGCGGCCCTCCACGGCGTCGCCTGGGCGACGGTCCTCTCCTCGAGCGCGGCCGTCATGAGCGAGGTGATCCCGGCCTCGCGGCGGACCGAGGGGATCTCGTACTGGGGGATGGCCTCGACGCTGGCCGTCGCGGTCGCCCCGGCCGTCGGGCTCTGGGTCTTCCGGCAGGGCGGCTGGGGGCTCGTCTGCCTGGAGATGGCGGGGCTCTCGGTCGTGATGGCGCTCCTGGCGTCGCGGGTCGCGGGCGGGACCGGCCGCGCGAGCGGGCCGCTGCCGCGCGTCTCGGAGGCGGTGGACTGGCGGGTGATGGTGGCCGGCCTCTCGCTCTCGGCGGTCTCGTTCGGGTACGGCGGCGTGACGAGCTACGTCGTCCTCCTGGCCGTCGAGCGGAAGATCCAGCCGTCGTCGCTCTTCTTCAGCGCCTTCGCGCTGGCGATCCTCGTCTCCCGGTTCGCCACCGCCCGCGTCGGGGACCGGTTCGGCCCCAGGGCCCTCCTCCTCCCCTCGCTCGCCGTCCTCCCCTTCGCGCTGGCCCTCCTCGCCGCTGCCCGCTCGCCCCTCTCCCTGGCGCTGGCGGCCGTCCTCTACGGGATCGGATTCGCGGGCGCCTACCCCGGCTTCTCGTCCTGGGCGCTCGCGCGGACCGACCCCGAGCGGCGCGGCGCCACGTTCGGCAGCATCCTGTGGGCGTTCGACACCGGGATCGGGACCGGCTCGTTCGTCTCGGGGCTGATCGCCCAGCGGTTCGGCATCGGCCCCGCGTTCGCCGCCGGCGCCGCCCTCTCGGCGGCGGCCGTCCCGCTCTTCCTCCTGACCTCGCGCCTCCTGCCGGAGAATCCCAGGGAGGTGTAAGGGCCGCCTCCTCCGGGTCATTCAGACCCGAGTCCCGGCCGAGGAGGTGAGCCATGCCCGAGCGTCTGCCGCACGGTCCCCGCGGCGCGTCCCGTCTCCTGCGTCTGGCGCCCGTCCTGAGCGGGGCGCTGGCCCTCCTCTCCGTCGCTCCCGCGCCGGCCCAGCCTGCGGACCGCGTCGTCCCGGCCGTCGCCGCCACGCGGGGCCTCTCCGGCTCCCACTGGCGGACGATGCTCCAGCTCCACAACCCCTCCTCGGCCCCCTGTCGTGTCCGCCTCGTCCTCCGCCCAGCGGGCTCCGCCGCGAGCGAGACGGACCCCTGGGCCGACGTCGAGCTGGGTCCAGGGCAGACCCGGACGTTCGTCGACCTCCTCCGCGACCTCTTCCGGCTGGACGAGGGCTCCGGGAGCCTCGAGATGCGGGCCCTGGCGGGGACGCTGCCGGTCCCCTCGGTCCGCGTCTACAGCGACGGCCCTCCGGGAGGGACGGTCGGGCTCTCGGTCCCCGCGCTCGCCCTTTCCGAGGCGCTCCCGGCCGGGAGCGAGGCGGTCCTCCTCGTCCCGGAGGGATTCGACCTGCGCGTCAACGTCGGGGGCCGGGCCGTGGGCGAGGCCCCCGCCGGGCTCTCGTTCACGGTGCGGGGCGCGGACGGCGCCCCGACGGGGACGGGAGCGAGGACGATCCCGGCCGGGACGCTCGTCCAGCTCCCGGCCTCCGAGTTCGTCGGGGCGAGCGTCGCGCCGGGCGACGCGATCTTGGTCCGCGTGAAGTCGGGTTCCGTCCTCCTCTACGCGACCCCGATCGACGACGTCACGAACGACGCGAGCTTCCAGCTGGCCGAGGCCGTCCCCGGTTCCTGCGACGGGCTCGTTTCCGACTTCACCCCGCCCACCGGGAGAGTGGGCGACGCGATGGGCGGTCCGGGCGTCATGCGGCTGATGACCGCGACCTCGCCCGACGGCCTCGCCTTCGCGAGGACCGGGCAGGTCGTCACCGACCAGGGGGACGTCCCGGACCTCGCGGTCGACGCCCGGGGGCGGGTCTACCTCTACTACGTCGGCTGGACCGTCGGGACCGAGCGGAACAAGCCCGTCGTGGCGATCTCGTGCGACGAGGGGCGGAGCTGGGTCTACAAGAAGCTCGTCCTCACCGGCTTCGAGGGGATGGCCGACCCGGTCGACCCGGACGTGCAGGTCCTCCCCGACGGGACGTTCCGGATCTACCTGACGAGCGCGCCTCCCGGCGCCGGGATGGACGGCGCCCGGACGTACCGGGCCGAGGGGACGGACGGGATCCGGTTCACGGCCCAGGGCGTCGCGTTCCAGCCTCCCTCGGGGGTGGCGCTCGACCCCTCGACGGTGCGCGTCGGCTCGACCTGGCACCTCTTCACCGGGGGGCAGCCCGGCTCGAACCGTCACGCCACCTCGCCGGACGGCACGGTGTTCACCTTCCTCCGCGAGGAGGTCTTCACGCGCGAGGGGCGGCCCCAGCTGATGGCCAACGGCATCCCCTCCGGCACGGGCGCGCGCTTCTACACGTTCGACGCCACGCCGCCTCCCGGCGGGACGACGGCGATCGGCTCCGTCTCGACGACGGACGGGGCCACCTGGACCGCCGACCCGGGGACTCGCCTCGTGATGGACTCCTCCTCGGGGAAGGAGAGCAACGGCGTGAAGGACCCCGCGGTCGCCGCCCTCCCCGGCGGGACCTTCCTGATGGTCTACGCCACCCGGATCCCGTGAAGGGACGGCCGGGAGCTTCTACCCCCGCCTCTCCCCCGTCGCCGCGTCGAACCAGTGGAGCCTCTCGGGCGGGACCCGCGCGACGAGGCGTCCGGCCGGGACCGGGGGGCGCGAGAGCGCCCGCAGGCGCAGGTCCCCCACGCGCAGCGTGACGAGGGTCCGTTCGCCAAGCGGCTCGAGGATCTCCACCTCGCCCTCGAGCCCGCCCGGCAGGTCGCCCTGGGCGAGCTCCACGTCCTCGGGGCGGAACCCGGCGCAGACCTCGTCCCCGTCCGGGAAGGCCGCGCCGAGCGGCAGGCGCACGCCGCCCGAGACGAACGCGCTCCCCTCCGCCCGGCCGCGCCAGACCGTCATCCGGGGGGACCCGACGAACGTGGCGGCGAAGAGGTTCGCGGGGCGGAGGTACAGCTCGTCCGGCGTGCCCTGCTGGCAGACCTCGCCGTCCACGAGGAGGAGGACGTCGTCGGAGAGGCTCGTGGCCTCGGCCTGGTCGTGCGTGACGTAGAGGACGGTCGCCCCGAGCTTCCGGAAGAGCTTCTTCAGCTCGGCCCGCGTCTCCTCGCGCAGCAGCGCGTCGAGGTTCGAGAGCGGCTCGTCCATCAGGTAGAGGCGCGGCCTGCGGACCAGCGCCCGCCCCAGGGCGACCCGCTGCTGCTGCCCCCCCGAGAGCTGCGCCGGGTGACGGGAGAGGAGGTCCGAGAGCCCGAGGAGCCGGGCGGTCTCCGAGACGCGGCGGGCGATCTCCTCCCGCGGGAGCTTCCTCACCTCCAGCGAGAGCGAGAGGTTGCGCCGGACGGTGAGGTGGGGGTAGAGCGCGTAGCTCTGGAAGACGAACCCGACGTCGCGGTCGCCCGGCGGGACGCCCTCGAGCGGGCGGCCGTCGAGCGTGAGGCTCCCGGACGTGGCGCTCTCCAGGCCCGCCACCAGACGCAGGAGCGTCGTCTTCCCGCAGCCCGACGGGCCGAGGAGGGCCAGGACCCGCCCCGGAGCGGCCCGGAAGGAGACGCCCCGGAGCGCCCGTGCGCCGCCCGGGAAGACCTTCGTCAGCTCCGTCCCGACCAGGTCGCCGGTCCCTGTCATCCCTTCACCGCCCCGCGCGTCAGGCCGCTGGCGATCCTCCTCTCGAAGAGGAGGACGAGGAGGACGAGCGGCAGGGTGGAGAGGACGACGGCCGCCGAGAGCTGCCCCCACGGGACCTCGAACATCGACGACCCCGTCACGCTGGCGACGCCGGCCGTGACGGTCTTCCTCTCGTCCCGCGTCATGAACGTCAGCGCCAGCAGGAACTCGTTCCAGCAGAAGATGAAGACGAGGATGGCCGCCGTCGCCACCGAGGGGGCCGCGAGCGGAAGCTGGATCCTGGCGACCCGGGCGACGGGGCCGAGCCCGTCCAGGGCCGCGGCCTCGAGGACCTCGCGCGGGACCTGGCGGAATCCGCTCTCCAGGATCCACGTCGAGAGGGGCAGGTTGAGGACGGCGTACGGCACGATCAGCGCGAGCGGGTTGTTCAGCCACCCGAGGGCGCGGACCGCCTCGAAGAGGGGGAAGAGGAGGAGGACCGGGGGGACGAACGCCAGGCCCAGGAGCGCGACGAGGGCTCGCTCGCGGGCGCGCTCGGAGGCCCGGACGAGCCGGGAGGCGACGAGCGCCCCGGTGGCCACGGCCAGAAGCGTCGCGGCCGCCGAGACCAGGGCGCTGTTGCGGAGGTAGGCCGCGAACGGCTTCCGCGCGAAGAGGGCCTCGAAGCTCCGCAGCGTCGGCGGGTTCGGCACGTAGACCGTCGGGACGCTCGTGATCTGCGCGTCCGGCTTCAGGGCGGTCAGGGCCTGCCAGAGGGCGGGGCCGAGGCTCCACGCCACGAGGAACGCCAGCGCCAGGCCCGGCAGGAGGCGCGAGGCCTTCACGTCCGCCTCCACCGCGGCCGGGCCAGCCTCACGAGGAGGACGGCGAGCGCGGCGGGCAGGAGGAGGCCGTGGACGGCGATCCAGGCCCCGTGGACCGGGTCGAGGTAGCGGAAGTAGGTCTGGAACGCGTAGAGCGAGACGGTCTCGGTCGACCCGCCGGGGCCCCCGCCCGTCATGACGTAGACGATGTCGAAGGCGCCGTAGGCCTGCAGGAGGCGGAAGAGGACCGCCGCGAGGATCGACGGGACGAGGAGCGGGAGGGTGACCCGGCGGAAGCGCTGCCAGGCGTTCAGACCGTCCACCCGGGCGGCCTCGACCACCTCGTGCGGGATCCCCTGGAGGCCCGCCAGGACGATCAGGGCGACGAACGGGGTCGTCTTCCAGACGTCTGCCACGACGAGGGCCGCCATCGCGCTGCCGGGGGAGCTGAGCCAGGCCACGGGACGGTCGAGGAGGCCCAGCCGGAGGAGGAGGTCGTTGGCCACGCCGAACGAGTCGTTGAAGATCCAGGCCCAGGCCAGCGCCATGACCGCCGTCGGGAGCGCCCAGGGGAGGAGGGCGACGGCGCGGGCGAGCCCTCTCCCCCGGAAGGCCCGGTGCAGGAGGAGGGCCGCCCCGATCCCGAGGAGGGTCTCCAGCGCCACCGAGGCTCCCGTGAAGACCGCGGTGTTCTTCAGCGACGCGAGGAACCGGCCGTCCCGGAAGGGGCGGAGCGCGCGGTTGCCGGCGTCGCCCGGGGAGAGGAGGAGGCGCGTCTCCCGCGCGGCCGCCCAGAGGGCGTCCCGCGGGCTCGCCAGCCCCGCGAGCGCCGCGCTCAGGTGCCGCTGCAGGACGTCCGAGGCCATCGCGTATCCGGGGATCACGGGGCGGGCGACGGCGCGGGCGTGGAGGGCGAGGAGGTCCGGGAGGAGCGGATTGGCCTCGAGGAGGGCGGGGTCGCCGTACGCCTCGACCCGGGCCGGCGCGTATCCCGTCTCGCGGCAGAGCGCCCGCTGGCCCGGGAGAGAGACGACGTGCCGGACGAACTCCACGGCGAGGTGCGGCTGCCTTCCGAAGCGGGAGACGCCGAAGCCCCAGCCCCCGAGCGTCCCGGCGCTCGTCCCTCGGGGATCGTGGACCATCGGCAGGACGCCGACCTTCCCGGCCACGGGCGACCCGGGCGCCTGCGAGAGCCGCCAGACGTAGGGCCAGTTCCGGAGAAAGACCGCCCGGCCGTCCTGGAAGAGGCGGCGGCTCTCGTCCTCCTTGTAAGCCGTCACGCCCGGCGGGCTGATCGCCTCCTCGCCGGAGCGGCAGCGCCGCAGGAACTCGAGCGCGTCGACGGCCTCGTCGCGGTCGAGCCCCACCTCCAGGGTCTCGGGGTCCACCCAGAAGCCTCCGTGCCCCCGCAGGACCTCGAGGTAGGCGCAGACGAGCCCCTCGTACTGGCTCCCCTGCCAGACGAACCCCCAGAGCCCCGGGGGCTCCTGGAGACTCCGCGCGGCGCGCGTCAGCTCGTCGAACGTCCGGGGCGGGGCGACGCCGGCCGCCTCCAGGAGGTCCTCGCGGTAGAAGAGGAGACCCACGTCGGTCCGGACCGGAATCCGGTAGAGGTGGCCGTCGAAGCGCCCGGCCTCGACCGCCTGGGGGAGGAGAGCCGCGATCTCCGCGGGCGGGATCTCCCCCTCCAGCGGCACGAGCCACTGGGCGAACTTCGGCGTCCAGGTGACGTCCATGTAGACGAGGTCGAACGACGGGTCGCCCGAAAGGAGCGAGGCCGTGTAGAGGTTCTCCCGGAGGTCCGTGGCGTTCGGGCCCTCGACGAGGTCCACGACGACGCCCGGGCGCGCCTCCTCGAACTCCCGGGCCACTCGCGCCCAGACGTCGCGGTCGCTGGCCTGGACGAGGAACGAGATCCGCCGCTCCCCGTCCGGCGGCGGCGATTCCCCCGCCGAGACCGGCCCCGCCGACGCGAGGCCGACAAGGAGGCCCACGAGAGGCACCGGCCCGAGAACGCGTTTCATCCCGGTGAGGAGGATGGCACAGGGACCGGCCCGGGGCGCCTTTCCCGGTTAGGTCGCGGCTCCTGCTTTCACTCCCGACAAATGGGCACGCGCCTGTCCGTGAGCGTCTTCCTCCTCGCCACCCTCGCGACGGCGGCCGGAGCCGAGGCGAGGATCGTCTCGTACGCCCCCGTCACCGACCGCGCGGCCGTCCCCGCCCACCAGAAGCGGACGAACCGGCGGTTCGTCCTCGTCGAGTCGAGGGACCCGTACGGGTTCCTCGGGGGCGGGCCGGGGGGCGTTCCGTACGGGTCCTCGACGGGCCGGCTCGTCGTCTACGACACGCTGGGGCAGGAGGAGCCGCGCGAGGTCTTCCCTCCCGGCGCCGAGGAGGCGAGCTTCGGGGACGTCGCCGCCCACGAGGGGCGGGACGGGCAGCTGCGGATCCTGGCCGTCACGAACGGCGCGCTCGCTCCCGGCGAGAACGCCGGGAAGAGCTGGCGGGTCCTCCTGAGCGCCGACTCGGGGCGGAGCTTCGTCACGGTGGCGCTGCCGGCCGGGTTCGAGCCTCTCGTCTGGTCCTACGAGGCCTTCCTGGACGACTTCGGGGGGCCGTTCTGCCGGGGGCGCGACGGCTCGGTGAGGACCGGGACGGACGAGACGCCCTTCGTCCTGGTCGTCCGCGGCTCGGGGGGCGCGGCGCCGGACGGCGTCGTGGCCGTCGGCGCGGACGGCTCCACGCGGCTCCTGGCACGGGTCTACCGGAACGCCTACGGCAGCTCCTACGGGGACCCGCTCGCCGGCGCCGACGCCGAGGGGACGCGTTTCCTCCTCTCCGGCTCCGTCGAGCACCCGGCCAGCATGCTCCCCGTCATCCCCCCGAACGGCCTCTACCTCGCCGGCCTGGACGGCACGTTCGCGAGGCTCCTCGAGACCGGGAAGAGGGTGCCGTACCTCGAGGGGTGGGTCACGCCCGACGGCGCGGCGTACGCCGAGGTGGACTGGGCGTGGGAGGCGCCCGTCGCCCCGCTCCCGACGGCCCGCGCGCTCTACCTCGTCCGGGACGCCAGGGCGACTCTCGTGGCGGCCTCCCCGCTCGCCTCCTCCGAGGCCTCCTCGGCGCGGCGGCGGAGCCTCTTCGCCATCCCGGCGGCCGGCTTCTCCGGCGCCTGGGTCCTCCTGCGCGCCCCGGGGCAGCCGACCGTCCTCTCCCGGCACGAGACCGCGACCGGGCTCGCCGAAGCCTGGCGCGACGTCACCGCCCCGGAGGTGGAGGCGCTCCACGCCGGCAGCTCGGGCCAGCGGCTCCTCGTCCAGGTCCACCGCCCCCGCCCGCAGGTCGACCAGAGGGTCTTCAAGGACCCGGCGCTCGCCGTCTGGGAGGTGGGACAGCCCGCTCCGCGGACCTACGACGAGCTCTTCCTCGTGGAGCAGGAGAGCAAGGGGTTCGTCCACCTCGACGTCGACGCGCTCCCGTCGGGCGCGCCGTTCTGGTTCGACTCCGGCCTCCCCCCGGTCTACGGCGCGGGCCCCCCCGGCGGGGGCGACACGGGCGGCGCCGACGTCACGCAGGAGTGGGGCGTCGTCCGCGGCTCGCTCGCGCAGCGTCTCGTCCTGGCCGCCGCGGCGCACGCGCCGGGGAAGGGCGGGGCCTTCTGGAAGACCGACCTCCTCCTCCGGAACGGCTCGGCCGAGCCGGTCGAGGTCTCCCTCCGGCTCGCGCCGGGCGCGGGAGGGGACGCCGTACCGGGCGAGGAGACCCTGACGCTCTCGCCGGGCGAGCTGCGCGTCGTGCGGGACGTCCTGGCGGCCCTCTTCGGCGTCGGCAACGGACACGGCGCGCTCTTCGTGACGCCCGAGGCGGGCCGCTCCGTGTCGGCCACGAGCCGGACGTACTCTGCGGAGGGAAGCGGGTCGTACGGGATGGGGCTCGCCGCGGTCGACGTCTTCTCGGCGGCAACGCCGCGGTTCCCCGTCACCTTCTCGGCCGCCCTCCTCGGACCCGGCTTCCGGACGAACCTGGGCGTCGTCGACCCCGCCGGACGCGGCACCGAGGCGGGCCTCCTCGCGGCGTCAGAGTCGGGGCCCGTCGGCCGGGACGACGTGACGATCGCGAGCGCCGGCGGGGTCCCGTCGCAGCTGGACGACGTCGCCTCCCGCCTCGGCCTCGACGCCTGGCGGACGGGCGCGCTCGCCCTCTCGCCGCTCTCGGGCGAGGCCGTCCCGTACCTCGTCGCGATCGACGACGGGACGAACGACCCCTCGGCCTTCCCGCCCGACCTCCCCTCTCCGTTCGTCCGGGCGCTGCCGGCGATCGTCCACGCCGGGGGGGCGGGGGGCGCCCAGTGGCGGAGCGACCTCTTCCTCCACAACACCGCCGGCGAGCCCCGGAACGTCACGCTCCTGGCCAAGCGCTGGGACTCGGCCGAGGACGAGGCCCGCCTGACGCTGACGCTCCTGCCGCAGGAGGCGCGGGTGATCCGCGACGTCCTCCGGACGGCCTTCGGGAAGACCGGCGTCGCCCGCCTGAGGTTCACCGGGATGGGCGCCTCGATGCTGGAGTCGCTCGGCGTCCGCGTCACCTCCCGGACGTACGCGGAGGCGCCCGGCGGCGGCACGTACGGCTTCGCGCTCCCGCCGCTGAACTCCTTCCAGTCCGCAGGCCCGGGCGAGGCGCTGGAGGTCCTCCTCCTCGCCGGTTCCGGAACCCGGACGAACCTCGCCCTCGTCGAGCTGACCGCCTTCGCCGACGGGACGACCCGCCGCGTGAAGGTGGAGGTGATCGGCCCGCAGGGCCTCCCCCTCGACTCCTTCGACGTGAACGTCCCCGTCGCGGGAGGCATCCAGGTCGACGACCTCTTCCGCGCAAGAGGCCTCCCCCTGGACCTCCCTGCCGCGGTGACTTCGCGGCCGGCCTGGCCAGCAGCTGGTGACGCGAGAACCGATGCGCGTGGGTTCACCCTGCCTCGTGAGGAACCGTCTGGCCCTCGCCCTCCTGGTGACCGGCCTCGCGGGCGCCGCCGAGGCCAGGATCGTCTCGTACGCTCCCGTCACCGAGCGCGTCGCCGCCCCCGCCCACCAGAGACGGACCAACCGCCGGTTCGTCCTCGTCGAGGCGAAGAGCAGCTTCTGGTTCCTCGGAAACCCCAGCTACGGCTACCCCGCTCAGACACCGACCGGCCGGCTCGTCGTCTACGACACCGAAGGCCGCGAGCCACCGCGCGAGGTGTTCCCGCAGGGCGGCGACGAGGCGAGCTTCGGCGACGTCGCGGCCCATGAGGGGCGGGACGGGCAGCTTCGGATCCTGGCGGTCTCCAACGGGGCCGTCGGCGCCGGGGAGAACATCGACAAGTCCTGGCGCATCCTCCTCAGCACGGATACGGGGCGGAGCTTCCTCAAGGTGACGCTCCCGGCAGGCTACGAGCGGCTCCAGAGGTCGTTCGGGGACAGGTACTCCGACGACTTCGGGGGGCCGTTCTGCCGGGGCCGCGACTCGTCCGTCCGGACCGGGACCGACGAGACCCCCTTCGTCCTCGTCCTCCAGCGCTCGGGCTCGACGCTGGAACGCGGCCTCGTGGCAATCGACGCCAACGGGACCGCGCGGCTGCTGGCGCGGCTCAATGACACCACCAGCGGCAACTACGGCAGCGATCTCGCCGGCCAGGACGCCTCCGGCTCGCGCTTCCTCGTCTCCGGCTCCGTCGAGCACCCGTCCGGCGCGCTTTCCACCATCCCCCCGAACGGGGTCTACGCGGTCGGCATCGACGGGTCGATCACCAGGCTCATCGAGACGGTAAGCCACATCCCGTACGTGGAGGGTTGGATCACGCCGGACGGCGCGGCGTACGTCGAGGTCGACTGGCAATGGGTCCAGCCACGGACGCCGTTTCGCGCGCGGCGCGCCCTCTACGTCGTGCGGGACGGGCAACCGAGCCTCGTGGCAGTCTCGCCTGTCGACTCCCCCTCCGACGTCGCCGTCCGCCGGGGCCTCTTCTCGATCCCGACCGCTGACTTCTCGGGCGCCTGGGTGGTCACGCGCGCCTACGGAAAGCCGACCATCCTCGCCCGGCACGATCCCCGCACGGGCCTGGTGGAAGCGTGGAGGGACGAAGCCGGCCCCGAGGTCGACGCGCTGTACGCCGGGGCCTCGGGACGCCGGCTCATCGTCCAGGTCCACCGCCGTCGGCAGCTCGAGGGGCTGCAGTTCTGGGACCCCGCGCTGGCGACGTGGGAGGTTGGACAGCCGGCGCCGCGGGCCTACGACGAGCTGTTCGTCGTCGATCAGGACAACAATGGCTTCGTCCATGTCGACGTCGACGGATTCGCGGAGGGCGCGCCGTTCTGGTTCGACTCGGGGCTGCCGCAGATGACCGGCGGAGTCCCGGCAGGGCGTCTGGCCGGCGTCGACGTGACCCAGGAGTGGGGCGTCGTCCGCGGGACGCTTCTGCAGCGGCTCGTCCTGCCGGCGTCGGCGCATACGGATGGGAGGGCTGGCTCCGCATGGCGGACCGATCTCCTGGTCCGGAACGGATCGGCCGAGCCCGTCGACGTCTCCGTCCGGTTCGCGGCCGGCCCGGGAGGGAACAGCGCCGCCGCCGGGCAGCACCTTCGACTGGAGCCGGGCGAGCTGCGCGTCGTTCCCGATGCTCTCCTCACGCTCTTCGGCGTGCAGAGCGGACACGGTGCGCTCTTCCTGACGCCCGAGCCGGGGCGCTCGATCTCGGCCACGAGCCGTACGTACACCGCGTCCGGCCGGGGTTCGTACGGGATGGGGCTCGACGCGGTCGAAGCCTCCTCGGTCGCCTCGCTGCGCTTCCCCGTGACGTTCTCGGCCGGCTTCCTCGGCTCGGGCTTTCGGAGCAACTTCGGGATCGTCGACCCCGCCGGCACGGGAACCGAGTCCCGGCTCCTGGCCGCCTCGGACTCCGGCCCGGTCGGCCGGGTGGACGTGACGGTCGCGAGCGCCGGCGGAGTGCCGACGCAGGTGGACGACGTCGCCGCGCGCCTCGGCCTCGACGCGTGGAGAACGGGCGCTCTGGAGCTGGCGCCGCTCTCGGGAGAGGCGGTCCCGTACCTGATCGCGATCGACGGCCGGACCAACGATCCCTCGTCGTTCCGGCCGGACCTGCCCGCGCCGCTCTTCCGGACCCTGCCCGCGATCGTCCACGCCGGCGGTGCCAACGGCGCCGAGTGGCGGAGCGACCTCTTCCTCTACAACGCGGCTGCCGCTCCCCAGTCGATCACGTTCGAGGCGACGCGCTGGGACGGGCTCGATCCGGGGGTCCTGCTGACGCTGACGCTCCAGCCGCACGAGGCGAGAGTCGTCCGCGACGTCCTCCCGACCCTGTTCGGGATGACGGGCGTCGCAAGGCTCCAGTTCATCAGCACCAGCAGGTCTGCCGAGGAGAAACGCGCGGTCCGGGTGACGTCGCGGACGTACGCCGAGAGTCCGGACGGCGGCACGTACGGCTTCGCTCTCCCGCCTTTCAACGCCTTCCAGTGCGCGGTCCCGGGCGAGGCGCTGGAGGTCCTCCTCCTCGCCGGGCCCGGCACGCGGACGAACCTGGCGCTCGTCGAGCAGAGCTACGCCGCGAGCGGCACGGCCCGTCGCGTAAAGGTCGAGGTGATCGGCCCGCAGGGCCTCCCGCTCGACTCCTTCGACGTGAACGTCCCCGTCGCGGGAGGCATCCAGGTCGACGACCTCTTCCGCGCAAGAGGCCTCCCCCTGGACCTCCCTGCCGCGGTGCGGTCGGCGCCTACGCCACCGTCATCGACCAGGGGACGAACGACCCGTCGTACTTCGCGGCCGGCCTGGCCGCCAGCTGGTAGCGGGAGGGCCGAGGCGCAGAGGCTCGCCCCGGCGTGCCGCCGGCGGGCGCGGCGTCAGAGCCTCAGGAACGCCGAGAGGACGACCTGCTTGGAGGCGCGGCCGACGTCCACCGCGATGTCGATCGAGAGCTTCCGCCAGAGGGTCGCGCCGGCCCCCATCGAGAGGTGGTCGTCGGGCTCGCCTCCGTCGAACGAGGTCCGGAATGCGTCGGAGAAGGGCGGGTCCGACACCTCGACGGGCGGGCCCGCGTCCGCACGCCGGTCCCGGTCGACGTCCGGGTAGAGCTCGAGCGTCATGCCGTGGGCCGGCTCGCGGTAGTAGCCGGCCCTCAGGGAGAGGTCCGCGGACGAGCCGACCGAGAAGGTCCACTCGGCTCCGACGCGGGGGAGCCACCCGTCCTCGGCGGACCCGAGCGCCACGGTCCGGTCGGCGGCCGCGCACCCCGCGGGCGAGGGGACGCGGCAGTAGACGTAGAGCGGGACGAATCCCTCGTCGAAGTCGGAGTAGGCCACGCGCTGGAGCTCGGCCGAGAGGAGGAGGTTGGCCAGCGGCATCCCGCTGACCCCGACCGCCCAGTCGTCCGGGACCTTGAACCTCCCGCAGGCGCTCGCCCCGCTGCCGGGGATGCTCGGGTCGTCGACCCCGCACGAGAACTCGGCGATCTTCCGCGCGTCGTACGTCCGCGTGGCGCTGACGGAGTAGCCCACGTCGTAGCTCGGGGACCTGCGATACGCGGCGCCGACGGAGAGACGCGCGGCCTCGTACAGCTCCACCCGCGCGCCGACGACCCAGCCGACGCGGGCGCCGGACTCGGTGGAGGCGGTCACGCGCGTCTCCACGCGGGGGTAGAGCGGGTCGACGCGGTTCCCGTTCGGGTCGTTCGTCACGAACAGGTGGGCGCCGCCGTCCGCGGGGCCCGTGAAGTCGTACGAGAGCTGGTTGAGCGTGACGCCCGCCCCGAGGGAGAAGCGGCCCAGCCTCAGCCCGGCCGAGGCGCCCCAGACGCGGTTCCGGATCTCGAGCCCCCCGGCCTCGTCGATCGTCCCGGCGGAGCCGGCCGTCCGGTTCATCGAGAAGGCGCGGTAGGAGCCGCCGAGGAGGTCGTCGGCCGAGATCGAGAAGCGGAGGTTGACCGCCTGGTAGAGGGCGAGCGTCAGGTTGCCGAGGAGCGGGACGACGAGCGCCGCGTACTCCAGCTCCTGCGCGCCGCCCGTCGGCTGGTACGAGTCGTAGGACTGGAGGGCCCAGCTCCCCGGCGACGTCTCGAGGTAGTTCGCCGTCGAGAGCTCGGGGCGGAACGTGAAGCCCTTCCCGGAGGCGCCGATCTGCCACGAGGAGAGCTGCGGCAGGCCCGCGGGGTTCGCGAAGGCGGCGGTGGCGTCGTCGGCGAGCGAGACGAAGGCCCCTCCCATCGCGAGCGACTTCCCCCCGGGGTTCACGAGGTTCGGCTGGACCTTCGAGAGGAGGGGCGACTCGAACTGGGCCTCCACCCGGAGGGCGAGCGCGAGCGGGAGGAGAGCGAGGCTGGCGAGCGTACGTCTCACGGTGGACCTCCGGGGCGCGGCGCTTCTCGGACGGGCGTTCGGCGGATGATAGCCGTCCCGCCCCGCGCGGTGCCGTCGTGTCGCCCCGCCTGCGGGCGCGGCGGACGGGCCGGAGGAGGCGAGCGCGGCCGCACCGGCGGCGCCCGATAATCCGGCAATGCGCCAGAGCCGCCCCGGAGCAGCTCCCGGGCCGCCCGGCGGGGCTCGGTCGACGACCCCCGACGGGCGCTACGAGGTCCTCCTCAAGATCCGCGAGGGGGGGATGGGGGCGGTCTTCAAGGCTCGCGAGGTCTCCTCGGGCTCCGTCGTCGTCCTCAAGACGCTGCGGCCCCAGCTGGGCGACGACGAGACGGCGCGGCGCCGGTTCTTCCGCGAGGGGGAGATGGCGCGAGGGCTCTCGCACCCGAACCTGGCGGCGTTCCACGACCTGGTGGAGGCGTCCGGCGGCGTCTTCTACATGGTCCTGGAGCTGATCGACGGGGCGAACCTCGTCGACCTCCTCGACGAAGGGGGGCCCCTCCCCGTCCTCGCCGCGCTCGACGTCGCGGCCCAGGCGGCCGACGGGCTGGCCCACCTGCACGCGCACGGGATCCTCCACCGGGACGTCTCGCCCGAGAACCTGATGGTGACGCGGGACGCCGCGGGCGGGGCGCGCGTGAAGATCATCGACCTCGGCGTCGCCAAGGCGCGCGACGCCGAGGGGCTGACGACGACCGGGATCTTCGTCGGCAAGCTCCGGTACGGCTCGCCCGAGCAGCTCGGGGCGCTCCCGAAGGGCGAGTCCCTGGACGGGCGGAGCGACGTCTACGCCCTCGGCTGCGTCCTCTACCAGCTGCTCACGGGCGTCCCCCCCTTCGACGCGGAGACCCCGCAGGGCTACCTCCGGGCGCACCTCTTCACCGGGCCCCGGAGCTTCGAGAAGAGCGACCCGGAGGGGCGCGTGCCGGAGGCGGTTCGCGACGTCGTCCTCCGGGCGCTCGCCCGCCGGCGCGAGGAGCGGTTCCCCGACGCCTTGGCCTTCGCCGCGGCGCTGCGCGACGTGCGGGCCCGGACGGCCGAGGAGACCGCGCGCCGGACCGGCCGGCCGCGGGGGGAGGTGGAGGCCCTCGCCACGGAGGCGCTCCTGGGCGTCCTCCAGCGTGCGCGCGCGGCCGCCGACGGGCGGACGCACGCCGTGGACGAGCGGGACCTGGCCACCGCGGGCCTGACGGGGCGCCTCCGGGACGAGACGTGGGAGCACCCGCCCGCCCCGCTCTCCGGGGACGGCGACCTGCCGACCGTGAGGCTCTCGGCGGAGCGGCGGGGAGCGCTGCCGCCCGCGACGAGCGCGAGCGGGACGCCCGCCGGGACGAGGAGCGTCCTCGTCTTCCTGGCCGCGGCCCTCGTCGTCGTCGTCGCCGCGGCCTCGATCGCGATCTCCCGCCGGTCGCCGCCGCCCGCGCCGGTCCCGCCGGCCGTCCCGGCGCCCGTCCCGACCGGGGCGCTCCTCTTGACCGCCTCGCCGTGGGCGCGCGTCACGTCCGTGGTGAGGGAGAGCGACGGCGCCGCGGTGCCGCTCGGCGAGGTCGTCACGCCGGCCCGGCTCGTCCTCCCCGAGGGGCGCTACCGCGTCGCGCTCCGGGGGGAGGGGACCGGACCGGAGGTGGTCCTGACGGCAACGGTGGGCGCCGGCGCACAGACCCCGCTCCACGCCGACACGCCCGGGTTCGACCTGGAGGCGGCCGTGAGGGCCCATGCGCCGTGAGCGGCCCGGAGCCCGCGCCCTCCTCGCCCTGGCCGCGGCGCTCCTCTCGGCCCCTCCGGCCGGCGCGAGGGACTACACGCCGGGGCAGGAGCGGTACGTCGAGGGGGTGAGGGCGTTCGACCGGGGCGACTACCCGTCCGCCGCGGCCGCGATGCGGGCCGCGCTCGCGGAGGACCCGACGGAGGCGGCGGCTCGCTTCCGGTACAAGGGCCTCAACCGCGAGGACTACTTCCCGCACCTCTACCTCGGCCTCTCCCTCGAGAAGCTCGGCCAGACGGCCCCGGCGCGCGCCTCGCTGCGGGAGTCCCGGAGGCAGGGGGCCGTCGCGGCGCGCCCCGCGCTCGATCGGCTCCTCGATGCGGCCCTCCTGCGCCTCGAGCCCCCCCCCGAGCCCCCGACGCCCACGACTCCCGCGCGTCCGGCACCTGCGGCGACGCTCCCGCCCGCGGCGCCGACGCCCTCCGCGACGGAGCCCGCGGTCCCGTCCCCCGCGCTGCCGGCCACGCGCCAGGCGGCCCCGCCGCCTCCGCCGCCCGTCCGCGCCGGCCCCGAGGGGGTCCGCTCGGGGATCCGCGCGTTCTTCCAGGCCGACTACGCCTCGGCCGAGGTCCTCCTCTCGCCGGAAGCCCCGGGGAGACCGGTGGCGCGTCTCTTCCTGGCCTACGCCCTGGCCGGCCGCTTCCTGCTCGGGGGGGAGGGGGACCAGGCCCTCCTGGCGCGCGCCCGCGCCGAGCACGCTCGCGCGCTCGCCGACGGGGCCCGCGAGAGCGGCCGGTTCGTCTCTCCCGCGGTCCTGCGCGTCCTCTCGGCCCGGCGGTAGCTCGGGCCCTGCGCCGGCTCAGAAGCCGATCGTCCCTCCCCCGGTCGCCTCGACGCCCCCGGCCGGGGCGAGGAGGGAGTTCTTCGTGTCGCCGGTCTGGTTGTCGATCGTCGTGACGACGCCGCAGACGAGCCCCGCCGAGCCCGGCACGGCGGTCACGGTCACCTGGACGTTCGCCCGGTCCTTCAGCCGGTCCCCCTCCTCCAGCCCCAGCTCCCGGAAGACCGTCGACAGCTGGACCTTCTGGAGCGGCGCCAGCGGGACCGTCTTCTCGGCGATCGGGACGGTCCGGTTCCCCGCCTCGTAGAGCCGCACGACGACCGAGGCCGGCTGCCCGAGGACCTCGTTCAGGATCAGGTTCGAGCGCGTCCCCACGGTGGGGTCGGTCGACTGCTCCAGGCCGTCGAGCGAGAGCGGCACCAGCGAGTCGGCCCCCGTGAGCGACTCGCTCGGCACCGGCACGACGGGGAAGGAGTCGCCGAGGGTCCCCTCGTCGGTGTAGGAGAAGACCTTGGCGTAGACGAGGCCGTTCGTCGTGGCCTCGACGAAGACGGGGCCCTGCGAGGGGACCTTGGAACCGATGCCGAAGAGCTGCTCCAGGACGTTCTCGTACTCCTTCGTCTGCCGCCCGCCGACCGTCACCGGCGGCGGTTTCAGCGTCTTGCCCGTCTGGAGGTCGTAGTAGGTCAGCGTGAAGGTCGCCGGGGAGGCCGTCAGGCTGGTGAACCCCATCAGCGACTGGAACGTGTAGGGGAGGTCGGGGCGGTCCTTGAACGTCTTGAAGCCGTTGACGACCGCCGGGACGACGAGCTTCAGGGTCGTGGCGGCCTGGGGGCTGCGCGACCAGGCGGGCTTCCCGAGCGACGCCTCGCGGAACCCCGGCGGCTGCAGGCGCCCCGCGACCGGCTGGCTGACGTACGTGACCGAGTCGTCCACGGAGTTGTCGATGACGGTGACGACCCCGACGACCGACCCGGCGCCGCGCTCCACCTCCAGCTCGACCCGTGCCTGGTCGAGCGGGCCCGAGACGCCGACCTGGGCCGGCAGACCGGACACCTGCTTCTGCCCGTATCGCGGGACGGTCACCGGGATCCCGCCCTGCCGCTGGCCGTCCTTGTCGTAGAGGGACACCCTGACGACGGCCTGGTCGCGCCCCGAGGTCTCGACGAGGATCAGGTTCGTCCGGTAGGCGGCCGTGGCCGTGATGCCGGAGACGACGAAGGGACGCCCGAGCCGCGCCCCCTCCCCGCGCAGGGCCGTCGGCATCTGGAAGCCGAACGTCCCGCCGCCCGCCTTGGCCGGGGCGTCGACCTGCGAGGTGACGGAGAGGAACCCGACCTTCTCCTGCGGAGCCCGCACCTCCAGGGCGCCGGCCACCTGCGGGGAGAGGCCGAAGAGCTGGACCAGCGGGTCCGTCAGGGCGACGACGTCGTTCGGCGGGACGACGACGGTGGCGCGCGAGACCCGCGTGGGGTCGTAGCCGTCGGCGTCGGCGGGGGAGAAGACCAGCTCGGCCTGGACCGGGTCGTTCCCCGAGTTGGAGAGCTTGAGGCGCGAGACGAACGTGTTCCCCTTGAGAGATGTCGCGCGGACGACCGAGGGGACGACGTACGAGACGGCCCCCGGCGGGAGCGGGGCCCCCCGGCCCCCGACGACCGGCGGGCGGTCGTTGTCCTGGACGAGGAGGCGGGCCCTCTGCCCCGTCCGCGTCCGGACGGTGAGGTAGGTGTAGCGGGGGTACGCCGAGCCGTTCGGGGCCAGGCCGCGCTTCGTGTAGAGCTTCACCGTCCGCGAGCCCTCCGCCGGGATCGGCGTCGCGTTCCAGCCCGGTTCGGGGACGAGCCACGCCTCCGGGCCCACCTCGGCCGCCAGCTCCATCGGGCCGGCGCCCGGGTTGTGGACCTCCACTTCGAGCGGGGGGCGGGCGCCGTCGTCGCCGGGGAGACCCGGGAAGAAGGCGTACTCGGCGGAGACCCCGCCGACGCGGAAGACGGGCGTGGCGGAGGTGCCGCCGCCGACCTTCAGGTTGACGAAGGCGTACGGGGTCGCGGTCATCCCCGCGCCCTGCAGCCCGACGACGACGAACCCCTGGTAGGCGCCCGCCACGTCGTTGGCCGGACCGGAGAACCTCACCTCGAAGCTCCTCGGCTGCCGCGGCTGCAGGACGACGCCGAAGACGTCTCCCCCGTCGGTGTCGACGATCGTGAAGAACGGCGGCGAGGCGATCTCCTGCTTGCCGAGGAACGCCGTGACCGGAGCGCTGCCGAGGTTCTCCAGGGCGAACTTCGTCGAGACGGTCTCCAGCCGCTGGCCCAGCTCCGTGACGACGGCCTGCGGCTGGAGCGTGAAGACGACGTTCGGGACGCCCGCCGTCACGGTGACGGCGGCCGTGGCCGACGGGGGGCCGGCGGGGAACGAGCCGCAGCCGGCCACCGCGCGGACGCGGTGGTGGATCGTCCCGGGCGAGGCGGCGGCGAACGCGGCGTGCCGGGCGCGGGTCAGCTGGCGGT
This sequence comes from Acidobacteriota bacterium, assembly GCA_008363385.1. Classification (GTDB taxonomy): domain Bacteria; phylum Acidobacteriota; class Thermoanaerobaculia; order UBA5066; family UBA5066; genus RHKY01. The sequence continues at coordinate 29,500 of RHKY01000005.1, forward strand.
CGATCAGCGCCCCGAACGAGGACGAGGTCGACCGCTCGACGACGTAGGCGCCGCGGTCGTCCAGCCCCGGCGCCTCGTCCCAGACGAGGACGTACGTCTGCCCGACGCCGACCGCCAAGGGGGCGAAGAGGATCGTCGGCGCCCCGGGCGCCTCGCAGGTCGAGGAGACCGTGAAGGCGCGCGTCGGCGAGGAGAGGTCCTGGGCCGGGTCGCAGGCCGAGCGGGCGACGACCCTCCATCGGTACGTCGTGCCCGGGGTGAGGCCCGAGAGGCGCGCGGAGGTGCCGACGAGGTCGGCGACGTAGAGGGGCGGGTTCGCGTCGGTGCCCACGTAGAGGTCGTAGCTTCCGGCGTTTGCCGAGGCCGACCAGGTCAGCTGGGGCGCCGTCCCCGTGCTCCCGCCGTCCGCCGGCGCCGTCAGGCCGAAGGCCCCGGGGGGGGCGCAGCTCCCCGCCACGGTGAAGGACCGGACGGGCGTGGGAGTCGTCTTCGTCCGGTCGCAGGAGGCGTGGGCGACGACGAACCACCAGTACGTCGTCCCGCTCGCCAGCGCGGCCCCCGTGGCCGCCGCCGGCGCCGCGCTCGTCGCGGTGAGCCCGGAAGCGGCGAGCGGGGGAGGGTTCGACGTCCCGAAGTAGAGGTCGTACGTCACGGCGCCCGCCGCGGGCTGCCACGACAGCGTCGGCGTCGCCGAGACGCCGGTGGCCCCGGCGGAGGGCGAGGAGAGCTCGAAGGCGCCGGGGGCCGTGCAGCCGGCCGAGGTCGTGAACGTCCGCACCTCGGACGTCGCCGTGGAGACCGGCGTGCAGAACGGGTCGCCCTTGGCCTCGACGCTCCAGAAGAGGGCCGTCCCGGGCGGGAGGTTCGAGGCGGTGAAGCTCGTCGACGAGAGGTTCGTCGCCACGACGCGCTGCGGCGGGTTCGCCGTGTCCAGCCGGAGGTCGTATCGGAAGGCGCCGGAGGCGGCCCCCCACGAGAAGGTGACCGCGCCGGAGAGCCCAGACGCCCCGGCCGCCGGGGAGGTCAGCGCGGGGGCCGAGACCGTCACGCACGCCGGCACCACCCGGACCCGGTTGGCGCCCGAGTCGGAGACGAAGACGTCCCCGCGCTTCGTCACGGCCACGGCGGTCGGCAAGGTCAGGCCGGCCTCCGTCGCCCGGCCGCCGTCGCCGAAGAAGCCCTGGAGGTCGCTCCCCGCCACGGTCGTGATCGTGCCGGCGGGGTCCACCTTCCGGACGCGGCCGCCGTAGTAGTCCGAGACGTAGACGCTGCCGTCGGAGCCCGCCCAGACGTCGGAGGGGGTGTCGAGGTAGGCGGCCGTCGCGGGGCCGCCGTCGCCCAGGGTGTCGCCGCCTCCGGCGAACGTCGTGATCGTCCCGGCGGGGTCGATCCGGCGGACGCGACCGCGGTCGCAGGAGACGTAGAGGTTGCCGGCGGCGTCGAGCGCCACGCCGTTCGGGTGGGAGAGGCGCGCCTGCGTGGCCGGCCCGCCGTCGCCCGTGTGGTCGTCCTCGCCGGTGCCGGCGACCGTCCGGATCGTCCGCGTCGAGGCGTCCACCCGCCGGACGAGGTTCGTCCCCGGGTCGGCGACGTAGAGGTTCCCCTCGGAGTCCACGGCGATCCCCCACGGCGACTCCAGCCGGGCGGCCGTCGCGGGGACCCCGTCCCCCGTCTGGTCGCCGCCGCCGGCGTACGTCCGGATCACGCCGGTGCCGGCCTCCACCCGGCGGATCCGCGGGCCGTACGCCTCGGCGATGTAGGCGTTCCCCCCCGCGTCGAACGCGACGTCGACCGGGAACTCGAGCCGCGCCCCGAGGGCGGGCCCGCCGTCGGAGCCGTTCGCCCCTCCGGCCACCGTCGTGATGACGCGCGTGGCGCCGTCCACCTTCCGGATCCGCCCGTTCCCGGCGTCGGCGAGGTAGAGGTTCCCGGACGGGTCGAACCGCATCCGGTAGGGCTCCCTCAGCCCGCCGGCCGTCGCCGGCCGGCCGTCGCCGGTGTAGCCGAAGAGGCCGTTGCCGGCGACGGTGGTGATGACCCCCTCCGCGTCGATCTTCCGGACACGGTGGTTCTCCCAGTCCCCGATGTGGAGCGCGCCCTCGCGGTCGAAGGCGAGCCCGACCGGGTTGACGAGCGCCAGGACCGCCGGTCCCCCGTCGCCGCCGTACCCGGACCCGCCCGATCCCGCGATCGTCGTGATGACGCCCGTCGCGCGGTCCACGCGCCGGACCCGCCCGTTCCCGAAGTCCGCGACGAAGAGGTTCCCGCCGCCGTCCACCGCCAGGGCGTTGGGCCACTGCAGCTGGGCCTGGGTGGCGGGGCCCCCGTCCCCCTCGTACCCCTGCGTCCCGGTCCCGGCCACCGTCGTGATCGTCCCGGTCGCGCGCGCCACCCTCCGGACCCGCGCCCCCTCCTCCTCGGCGACGAAGAGGTTCCCCTCCGCGTCGAAGGCCAGGCCGATCGGGTCGTTCACGGACGCCGCCGTCGCCGGACCGCCGTCCCCCGTGGAGGCCGCCGTGCCGTTGCCGGCGACGGTGGTGACCACGCCGGCCGTCGTCGAGACCCGACGGACCCGGTTGTTGTACGTGTCGGTGAAGTAGAGGTCGCCGTCGGGCCCGAAGGCCAGCTGGGAGGGAGAGCTCAGCGCGGCCAGAGCCGCGGGTCCGCCGTCGCCCCCGAAGCCCCCTTCCCCCGTCCCCGCGAACGTCGTGATCACGCGCGTCGCGGCGTCCACCTTCCGGATCCGGTTGTTCCCGCTGTCGGCGACGTACAGGTTGCCGCTCGCGTCGAAGGCCACTCCCGCTGGGTAGGCGAGGGAGGCGCCGTTCGCCGGCTGCCCCTCCCCGGCGAAGCCGCGGGCCCCCGTCCCGGCGAGCGTCGTGATGACGCCGCTCGCGCGGTCGACCCTTCGGACGCGGTGGTTCTGGAGCTCGGCGAAGACGAGGTTGCCCTGCGGGTCGAAGCCGACGCCGGCCGGGTAGGCCAGGCCGGCCTGGACGGCGGGCCGGCCGTCGTCGCTGCCGCCCCCCGCGAAGGTGAAGATCGACTGGGCCGGCGCGCGGCTCGAGGCCGCGGCCGCGCCCGCGAGGACCACGAGGACCGCGGTCCGGCGCCAGCTCGGCATGGGGCACCTCCCCGGGGACGTAGTGAAGGCTCTGGGCCCATCCTATCGCGCCTGTGACGGCGCGCACGGCGCGCGGGTTTACGCGGCGCACGCCGCCCCCGCCGGCCCCGTGACGGGGCTCACGGCGGCGCCCTCCCGCCCGTCAGTCCAGGAGGCGGACGGCCTCGTCGCCGGGGACGAACTGGACGGTCTCCACGCGGGTCTGGCCGGCACGGACCTCGACGACGAGGCGCCGGGTCTCGGGGCCGACTCCGGAGGCGACCTCCACGCGGTAGCGTCCTGGCGGCAGATCCAGCCGGAGCGGCGTCGTCAGGCCGCGGGGCAGGGGGACGGGCTCTCCCGTGGCGTCGTCGAGGACGGAGCGGACCGTCCCCCAGGGGAGGGCCGTCAGGGCGAGCGTGCCCGGCGGAGCGGAGGGGGCCGGGGCTCGCGGGCCGGCCGCCGCCGGGACGGGAGCGGAGGACGGGGCCGGCTCGCGAAGGAGGAGGTACGTCCCGACCGCCAGGACCGTGGCCGCCGCCAGGGCGGCGCCGGAGAGGAGGAGGGCCCGCCGGCGGGACCGGCGTCCGAGCCCGGCGCGAGCTCCGTCCGCGGGGCGCTCCGCCGAGAGCGCCACGGTGGGCTCGTGCTCGTCGAGGCCCGTCAGCGCGCGCGTCTCCCGCGTGACCACGCCGCGGGTCACCCCCGCGGTCATCGGCCCGGTGGCCAGCGTCGGCTCGCCGTCGTCCTTCCACGGCATCGTCTCCCGCGTGGGGGGGACGACGGTGGCGGCGGTCGGCGGGGAGGCCTCGGCTCCCGGCGGGAGGGCGGGCGGCTCCACCCCGGCCTGGCGGAGCGCGGCGCGGAAGAGGTCCCCGATCTCGCGGTAGCTCGCCGGCCGCTCCTCCCGGTGCTTGGCCATCATGCGCCGGACGACGTCCGCGACGGAGTCCGGGATCGGAGGGTTCCCCTCGGGGGCGGCGAGCGGCGGCGCCGGCTCGGCGAGGTGGAGGGAGATGAACCCGATCGGCGAGTCGGCCTCGAACGGGAGCGAGCCCGACAGGAGCCGGAAGAAGATCACGCCGAGGGTGTAGAGGTCGCTCCTCCAGTCGAGCGACTCGCCCTCGCGGAGCATCCCGATCTGCTCGGGCGACCAGTAGGGGGGCTTCCCCATCAGGAGGCCGGTCCGGGTGAAGTTGTGGATCGTCTCCTGCGCCGTCGTGACCTTGGCGATCCCGAAGTCGAGGATCTTGGCACGCGGGCCGCCGCCCTCGGCGACGACGAAGATGTTGTCGGGGGAGAGGTCCCGGTGGACGATCGCTCGCTCGGCCAGGTACTCCATCCCGTCGCAGACCTGGACGAAGAGGGGGAGCAGGGCGGGCCAGGGCCGCGCGGAGAAGGCCGAGAGCGGCTGGCCCGACAGGAGCTCCATGGCGAACCAGCTCTGCCCCTGGTGAACGCCCACCTCGTAGAACGAGACGATGTTCGGGTGGCGGAGCGACTCCAGGATCCGCGACTCGCGGACGAACCGGCGGGCCGAGTCGTCGCCGCTCCCGAGCGAGGCTGCCGAGACCACCTTCAGCGCGACGAGCCGTTCCGGGCGGCGCTGGTCCTGCGCGCACCAGACGACGCCCATTCCCCCCTCGCCCAGCTTCCGGAGGGGCTTGTAGGGGCCGACCGAGCGCGGCATCGGGGTCGAGGACATGGGGAGCGTCTGCTACTGTAGGTTCCGCCCTCCGATGCGGCAAGGCGCTCCCCTCCCGGCCTCGCCGAAAGGGCGCCGAGGGGCGTCCCGCGCCCGCGTGCCGGCCGTCGCGCTCCTGGTCGCCGTCCTCCTGCCCTCCCCCCCGCTCCGCGCCGACCGCCGGGACCAGAAGGCCGCGGACCTCTACACCGAGGCGGTGGCGCTCGTGAAGAAAGGGCGGTACCCGGAGGCGGCCGAGCGGCTGAACCGGGCGCTCGAGCGCGGCGCCACGGAGCCGAACGAGATGCAGGGGACCGAGACGAGGTACCTGGCCAAGAGGTACGACCCGTACTACTGGCTCGGCGTCGCCCAGATGGAGATGGGGCTGACCGAGCAGGCGCTGGCGAACCTGGAGAAGTCGGAGACGTACGGCCTCGTGAAGAAGTGGCCCCAGGAGTGGGCCGACCTCTCCCGGCGGAAGTCCCTCCTCCTCGCGAAGCTCTCTCCTTCGCCCGCCCCGAGCCCGGTGGCGGCGGTGGTGGCGGCGGCGGAGCCGGCCACCGCCGCCGCGACGCCCGTGCTCGTGGCCGCACCGCCCCCGACCTCGACGCCCGTGACGGTCCGGCTCCCGTCCCCCGCCGCGGAGCCGGTCGCTTCCGGCGAGCGCCGCCCCGCGCTGCCGCCGTCGGCGGCGGAGGTGCTCGCGGAGGCGCTGGGGGCGCTCGGCGCCGGCCGGCTCGGGGAGGCCGAGCGGCGGGCCGCCGACGCGGCCGTCCTCGATCCGCTCTCGCCGCGGCCCGACGTCCTCAGGGCCTGCGTCCTGGGGACGCGCTACGTCCTCGACGGGGAGAAGGACCCTGCCCTCCTCGAACGGGCGCGCGAGGCGCTCGCAGCGTGGCGGCGGAAGGCGGGGCCAGGACGCCCGCTCCCGCCGCTCCTCTCTCCGGCGCTCCGGCTGCTCTTGGCGGCCACGCCCGGTCCGGCCCGACCAGCGGCGCCTCCGCCGGCAGCGGAGTGACGCCGCGGAGGGACCTCCCCGCAGCCGTCCAGGCCTCCCCCCTCCGCCGGCCTCTCCGGCGCCCGCTCCACGGTCCTCGTCCAGGGGACGAACGACCCGTCCTCCTTCGCGGCGGGCCTGGCGAGCAGCTGGTAGCGGCCCGCCCGGTCGGAGCGGGCCTCCCGGCCCGGCGGCCGGAGCCGCCCGCGCGCCGACTCTCCGCCGGACGATAGACTCTCCGGGCGTGACGGGAGACGACGAAGGGAAGGCGGGAGGGAGGCCGGAGCGGGCGGTCGTCTCCGAGGCCGCGGCCCGCCTCGACCCGCAGGCGATCCTGGAGTCGGTCCCCGAGCCCTTCGGCCTCGTCGACCGGGACGGGCGCGTGATCGCGTGCAATGTCGCGGCCCGGAACGTCGTCCTGGTGGCGACGGATCGGAAGGTCCGGATCGGCGACGACGTCACCTGGTTCGTCTCGCCGCACAACCTCGAGGGGGTGCGCGAGAGCCTCCGGCGAGCCTGGGAGGGCGAGGCGCACACGCACCACACGGAGGCGAAGGGCGTCCACCTGGAGACGGTCTACTCCCCGGTCCGCGGCCCGGACGGGGGGGTCGTCGCCGTCTCGCTCCGGATCGCCGACGTCACGGCGCGGGAGCGGGCCCGCGCCGAGCTCGCCGCGCTGAACGCCACCCTCGAGCGCTGCGTCGAGGAGAGGACGCGGGAGATCCGGCAGATCCTCGCAGCGACCCACGACGGCTTCGCGGCCTTCCGCGACGGGGAGCGGTACGTCGACGTCAACGACGCCTACTGCCGGATGGTCGGCTACACGCGCGAGGAGCTCCTCGGGATGAAGATCCAGGAGGTCGAGGTCGGCCTGACGGCGGACGAGCTCCGGGCGTTCGCGGACCTCCTCGCCCGCACCGGCTCCGTCGCGTTCGACGCCCGGCACCGGCGGAAGGACGGGCGCGTCGTCGACCTCGAGGCGAGCGTGACCTGGCCGGACCCCGCGGAGAGGTACTCGTTCGCCTTCCTCCGCGACGTCACGGCGCGCAAGGAGGCCGAGACGGCCCGCGACCGGCAGCTCGCGATCCTCGAGGCGATCCCCGAGCTCGTCGGGATGTCGGACGACCGCCGGAACGTCGTCTACCTCAACGCCGCGGGCCGGAGGCTCCTCGGCCTCGGGACGATCGAGGGCCTGAGGATGCCCGACCTCCACCCGCCGCGCTTCCGGGAGCGGCTCGAGGGGGAGATCGCCGTCGCCGTCCGCCGGGGGGAGGTCTGGAGCGGCGACGCGCTCCTCCAGGCGGCCGACGGCCGGGAGATCCCGGTGCGGCAGGTCGTCGTGCCCCACGTGCAGCCCGACGGCAGCATCCCGTACTTCTCGACGGTGGCCCGAGACGTGACCGAGGAGAAGGGGGCCCAGGCGGAGCTCGAGGCGCGTGCTTCCGAGCTCGCGTCCCTGAACGCCGAGCTCGCGCAGGCCTCGCGGGCCAAGGACGAGTTCCTCGCGAGCATGAGCCACGAGCTCCGGACGCCGCTGACGGGGGTCCTCGGCTCGGCCGAGCTCCTCCGGGCCGGCGTCCACGGGGAGCTCAACGAGAAGCAGCTCCGGACGCTCGGCGTCCTCGAGAGCGCGGGACGCCACCTCCTGGCGCTCCTCTCCGACCTCCTCGACCTGGCCAAGATCGGCGCCGGGCGCCTGGCGATCGAGCCCGACGGCTGCACGCTCGAGGAGGTCTGCGAGCTCGCCCTCGCTCTCGTCCGGACGGAGGCGCGGCGGAAGGGGATCGAGCTGGCGTTCCACGCTCCGCCCGCCCCGGTCCGCTTCGTCGCCGACCCGAGGCGCCTCCGGCAGGTCCTCGCGAACCTCCTCTCGAACGCGGTGAAGTTCACGCCGCCGTCTGGGAAGGTCGACCTCGTCGCCTCGGCCGACCCGGAAGCCGCCCTCGTCCGGTTCGAGGTCCGCGACACGGGGCCCGGCATCGCCCCCGGCGACCTCCCGAACCTCTTCCGCCCCTTCACGCAGCTCGACGCCCGCCTCGCCCGAGAGCACGGCGGGAGCGGACTCGGCCTCTCCCTCGCCCAGGGCATGGTCGAGCTCCACGGGGGGCGGATCGAGGTGGACAGCGCGCCCGGGAAGGGGAGCTGCTTCTCGGTCGTCCTTCCGTGGCGGACGCCGGAGCAACGGCCCGGCCGCGTCCGCGAGGACCCGTCCGGGTCGTCCCGCGCGCTTGCCGCGGGCTCCGGCCGGGTCCTCCTCGTGGAGGACGACGCGGACATCCGGACGATCCTCGCGGAGTTCCTCGAGGCCCAGGGCCTCGCCGTCGACGCCGTCTCGAACGGCCCGGAGGCGCTCGTCCGGGCGGTCACCCACGCCCACGACCTCGTGATCCTGGACATCCAGCTCCCGGGGATGGACGGGCTCGAGGTCCTCCGCGAGCTCCGCTCGGGTCCCGCGTCGGGCCTCCCGGTCCTCGCCCTGACGGCTCTCGCGATGGTCGGGGACCGGGACCGGATCCTCGCGGCCGGCGCCGACGCCTACCTCGCGAAGCCGGTCGGCCTCGACGCGCTCCGCGCGGAGGTCGGCCGGCTGATCGAAGGACGGAGGGCCTGAGGCGCCCTCCCCCTCTCAGAGCTCTTCGGGGACCGGGAAGCGGCCCGTGCCGCGGCAGCGGAGGCACCTCTGCTGCTCGACGGTCCGGACCTCGATCAGCCCCGTCCCGTGGCAGCCGGGGCAGTCGGTCCCGCCGTGCGTGGCGCCGCTGCCGCGGCAGAGGCCGCAGGCCGTCTCCTCGCCCTCCCTCGTGCAGCGCAGCTCGATCCACCCCTTGCCGCCACAGTCGGGGCACGCGTCCTTCGTCACGGCGGCACCTCCTCTCCCTCCACCCATCCGAGGACCTCTTCGACCGCGCGGGGGACCGCGGCCTCGAGCTCGGGGCTGAGCCCCTCGCGGATCGTCGAGAGGTCGCGCGCCTCGGCGGCGAGGACGCGGACCGACGCCGGGAGGTCGTAGCCGAGCCGGTGTCCCAGCGCGAGCGCCGTCGCGAGGTCGAGCTGGTGCGACCCGCCGAGCGTCCGGCCGAGCGACGCCTCCTCGACCGGGACCTCCGAGAGCGACCCGGGCGGCCGCGCGCCGGTCGACACGACGTCGACGATCAGGGCGCGCTCGAACCCCGTCAGGAGGTCGAGCAGCCGGAAGCCGGCCACGGCCGCCGACTCCACCGCGACGTCGGGCCGGTCGCCGAGCCGCCCGGCGCACTCGGCGGCCACGCGCGGCCCGAACCCGTCGTCCGAGACGAGGTCGTTGCCGAGCCCGAGGACGAGCGCCCGTCCCGCCACCTCGGTCCTCCCCCTCAGCAGAACCGGCGGACGGTCTCCCGGAGGGTCCCGTCCGCCTCGTGGATCGAGATCTCCATCGGCATCTCGCCGTACGCCGCGTGCGTGGCGCAGCCGAAGCAGGGGTCGTAGGCGCGGAAGGCCATCTCGATCCGGTTCAGCGTGGCGTCGCGGACCTCGGTCCCCTTCCGGATCAGCGCCTCGGCGACCTTCTTGATCGACATGGAGATCGCGGCGTTGTTGTTCGTCGTCCCGACGATCAGGTTCGCCTCGGTGACGAACCCCTTCTCGTCCGTCCTGTAGTGGTGGGTCAGGATCCCCCGCGGGGCCTCGACGATCCCGACCCCCTCGCCGACGATCCCCGTCGGCGGGACGTGGATCCGGTCGGAGGTGATCTCGTCGTCCTGGGCCTGCCGGAGGACCGCCTCGCAGGCGAAGACCATCTCGACGACGCGGGCCCAGTGGATCGCGAGCGTCGCGTGGACCGGGGCCTTCCCGCTCGCGTCCCCCGTCAGCGTCGAGTAGAGCCTCTCGTACTCCTCCTGCGCGAGCGGCGTCGCCATGCCGGAGCTGACGTTCAGCCGGCTCATCGGCGTGGCGCGGTAGACCCCCGAGTCGGCCCCTTCCACGAGCCCCTTCCAGCCGACGGCCTTCAGGTACGGGACCTTCAGGTAGCTGTACGGCAGGACCGCCTCGGCGACGTGGGAGAGGTAGTCCTTCGGCTCGTACCGGCAGAGCTCGGCCCCCTCCGGGTCGACGACCCGGACGGTCCCGTCGTAGAAGGTCACCTTCCCGTCCGGGTCGGTCAGGCCGATGGAGTGCGTCCGGAGCGAGTAGGCCTCCGAGAGGACCATGTCGACGTAGGCGGGGTTCGAGAGGACGACGTCCTGGAAGACCTGGATCGTCGTCTTCCCGAACTCGACCATCTCCCGGCCGATCTTGACCAGCTCCTGCTGCTCCTCCTTCGTCACCCGCTTGGACATCCCGCCCGGGAGGGCGGTCACCGGGTGGAGCGCCTTGCCGCCGATGATCTGGACGACGCGCTGGCCGCGCGAGCGCTGCCTGACGACCTCGGCCCCCAGCTCGAGCCCCACCTTGGCGACGACGCCGAGGATGTTCCGCATCCCCTTCGGCGCGTCGGGGCCGACGACGAAGTCGGGCCCGCCGAGGGCGTAGAAGTGCGTCGTGTGGTCGCCGGCGTAGAAGCCGTTGTAGAGGAGCTCGCGGAGCTTCCGCGCGGCGGGCGGCGGGGTGACGCCGTAGACGGCGTCGGCCGCCTTCACCGAGGCCATGTGGTGCGCCTCGGGGCAGACGCCGCAGATCCGGGTCGTGATCCGGGGCATCTCCTCGACGGGCCGACCCTTGCAGAAGACCTCGAAGCCGCGCAGCTCGGGGACCTGGAAGTAGGCGTTCGCCAGGTTCCCCTCGTCGTCGAGGAAGAGGTGGATCTTCCCGTGCCCCTCCAGGCGCGTGACCGGGTCGATCGTGATCGATCTCATGCTCCGACCTGCTTTCGTCTCAGGAGCGAGCCCGGGAGGCTGAACCGGTAGAAGGTGCCGGCCAGGTCGGGGATCCCGGCGACGATCCGGTCGACCTCCTCGGGGTCGGTCGAGTCGATGACGCCCGCGATGGCCGAGGCCATCTTGGCCCCCTGGTCGGGGACGCCGAGCGGGGGGCCGTAGCAGCCGCGGCACGGGACGCCGGCCTTCACGCACTGGGCGCCGCAGCCGCCGCGCGTGGCCGGGCCCATGCAGAGCAGCCCCTGCTCCATCAGGCAGACCTCCGGGTCGGGGACGACCTCGTGCGGCCGGACGAAGCCGCGGATCTTCTTGACGTCCCGCTTCCGCGGGCACTCCTCGCAGCAGGCGCGCTCGCTCGCGCCGAGGACCGTCCCCTTCGGCGGCAGGGGCTTCCCGTGGGCGAGGACGTCCATGACGGCGTCCACCACCGCCACGATCTGCGACGGCTGCGGCGGGCAGCCCGGGACGAGGTAGTCGACGTCGACGACCTGCGGGAGCGTCCGGACCGTGTTCCACAGGCGCGGCAGCTCGAGCGTCCCCTCGGGGACCTCGTGCCGGGTCGCGGGCCGGACCTTCTCCGCGTTCGACGTGGAGGGCGAGTCCTCGTAGACGTACCGGAGGATCTCGTCGAGGGAGGTGAGGTTGGCCAGGCCCGGGATGCACCCGTCCGAGGCGCACGACCCGAAGGCGCAGAGGAGCTTCGACTTCCGCCGGAGGAGGAGCGCCAGCTCGTGGTTCTCCGAGCTCCGGATCGCGCCGTTGAACAGGGTCAGCGTGATCGCCCCGTCCGGCAGCGCCTCGACGTCCTCGTACTTGAAGTCGAGGACGCAGGGCCAGAAGACGACGTCGAAGAAGTCGGCGATCTCGAGGACCTTCAGCTCCGTGTCGAGGACCGCGATCTCGCAGCCCCCGCAGGAGGCCGCCCAGTAGAGCGCGAGCTTGGGCTTGGGCGTGAGCTTCTCCATCGTCCCCTCACACGAGAGCGGGCGCCCCGGCGGCCGGCGCGAGCTCGGCCTCGGCCGCCTCGCGGTCGAAGGCGTGCTCGCCCAGGACGAGGGGGCCGAGCCTCCGGACCTCGTCCGTGAACTCGGCGACCAGCTCGCCGAACCGCTTCCCCTCCGAGGCCGAGACCCACTCGAGGCGGACCCGCCGCGGGTCGACCCCCAGGGCCTCCACGAGCCGCCGGGTGAGCGCCATCCGGCGGAGGCACTTGCTGTTGCCGTCAGCGTAGTGGCAGTCCCCCGGGTGGCAGCCGCAGACGAGGACGCCGTCCGCGCCCCGCGCGAGCGCCTCGAGGACGAAGCCCGGGTCGACGCGGCCGGAGCACATCACGCGGATCGGGCGGAGGTTCGGCGGGTACTTGATCCGCGCCGTCCCCGCCAGGTCGGCGCCCGTGTAGCTGCACCAGTTGCAGAGGAACCCGACGAGCTTCGGCTCGAAGGTCATGCCAGCACCCCCGCGATCTCGGCGCGGACCTGCTCGTCGGAGAAGTGGAGGGCCTTCACGGCCCCGCCCGGGCAGCCGGCCGCGCAGGTGCCGCACGCCTTGCAGAGGGCCGGGTTGACCCGCGACACCTTCTTCTCGCCGTCGTAGGAGATCGCCCCGTACGGGCAGAGGTCGTTGCAGAGGCGGCAGCCGCTGCAGACGGCCTCGTCCACCACCGCGAACGGGGCGTCCATCTCGACCTCGCCGCGGATCATGAGCGAGAGGGCCTGCGCGGCCGCGGCGCCCGCCTGGGCCACGGTGTCCGGGATGTCCTTCGGCCCCTGGCAGGCCCCGGCGATGAAGACGCCGTCCGTCGTCGTGGAGACCGGGCCGAGCTTGGGGTGCCGCTCGATGAACCACCCGTCCGCGCCCGTGGAGATCCCGAAGCGGCGCCCCGTCTCCTTGGCGTCCCCCTGCGCCTCCAGCGCGGTGCAGAGGATCACCATGTCGACGGGGACCTCCCGGAAGCGGCCCGCGAGCGTGTCCTCGCACCGGACGACGAGCGTCCCCTCCTGGTCCCCCCGCTCGGCGGCGACGACCTCGGCTCCCTTGCCCCGGATGACGTTGACCCCCTCGGTCAGGATCCGCTGGAAGAACTCCTCGTACCCCTTCCCGAAGGCGCGCAGGTCGATGTAGAGCTGGTAGACCTGCGCCGCGGTCTTCTCCCTCACGAGGTGGGCGAACTTCAGCGCGTACATGCAGCAGACGCGGCTGCAGTACGGGTGGTGGTTCTCGTCGCGGCTCCCGATGCAGTGGAGGATCGCGATCGAGCGGGGCTCCTTCCCGTCCGACCGGAGGATCCGGCCGTTCGTGGAGCCGGCGGCATTGTTCATCCGCTCGAACTCCATCGACGTGATGACGTCCGGGAGGCGGCCGTAGCCGTACGGCTTCAGCGGCGCGGGGTCGAGGTCCCTGAAGCCCGTCGCCAGGACGACGGTCCCGGCGTCGACGACCTCGACCCGGCCCGCGTCCTCGTGGTCGATGCACTCCTTCGGGCAGACCTTCGCGCAGAGCTTGCAGCCGCCGGTCCGGAAGTGGACGCAGAGCTCGGGGTCGATCCGCGGCACGTTGGGGACCGCCTGGCGGAACGGGACGGAGATCGCGGCGTTCGGCCCGAGGGCGATCTCGGCGTGGACCACGTCGCGCCCGCCCATCTCCTCCATCCGGATGTGCCCCGTGGGGCAGAGGGCCGCGCAGGCCCCGCAGAGGATGCAGGCGTCGGCCTCCTCGTCGAACGGGGTCGTGACGACGCGGGAGGGGCCGCGCGACGTGAAGCCGAGGGCCTGCGCGCCGACGATCTCGTCGCAGACGCGGACGCAGAGGCCGCAGAGGATGCAGGTGTCGGTCCCGGTCCCCCAGCGCGGCGTCTCGACGCCGAGCTTCCTCGCCAGCTCCGTGAGGACCGGCATCGGCGCGCAGCGGCTCATCAGCATCTCGAGGTTCAGCCGCCGGGCGGCGAGGACGCGCGGCGTGCGCGTCCTGACCTCGAGACCGTCCTCGGCCGGGTAGTTGCACGACGTGACGATCCGCGTCCGCTTCCTCCGGTCCCTCACCTCGACGCAGCAGAGGCGGCAGGCGGCGTAGGGCGTGACGTACCGGTAGTAGCAGAGGGTCGGGATCTCGATCCCGAGCGCGGAGGCCGCCTCGAGCAGGTAGCTCCCCTCCTCCACCCGGGTCTCGATCCCGTCGATCGTGATGCGGACTTCTGCCATCTCCTCCGCTCCTCAGGCGGCCGCGGGCGCCTTCTCCCGCTCCTTCAGCGGCTTCCACCGCTGCCGGGCGCCCTCCTGGACCTGTCCCGCCTCGTCCCTCCTCACCCTCACGATCGCGTCGAACCGGCAGACCTGGTAGCAGGCGTCGCACCGGATGCAGCGGTCCTGGTCGACGACCTGCAGGGCCCTCGGCCCCCCGCTGATCGCGCCGGTGGGGCAGGACTTCGCGCAGAGCGCGTCGCCGACGCACGCCTCGTTGACCGCGTAGGAGACGAGCTCCTTGCAGACGCCCGCGGGGCACCGCTTCTCGAGGATGTGGGCGTCGTACTCCTGCCGGAAGTAGCGGATCGTCGACAGGACGGGGTTCGGGGCGCTGCCGCCCAGCTGGCAGAGGCTCGTGTCGACGAGGACGCCGCCGATCTCCGCGAGGAGGTCGACGTCGCCCGGGCGCCCCTCCCCGCGGGTGATCCGGTCCAGCACGTCGTGGAGCATCCGGAGGCCCTCGCGGCAAGGGAGGCACTTCCCGCAGGACTCCTCGATCAGGAAGTGGATGAAGTACTTCGCCACGTCGACCATGCAGGAGTCCTGGTCCATGACGATCATCCCGCCCGAGCCCATCATCGAGCCGGCCTCGGTGAGCGCGTCGAAGTCGACCGGGAGGTCGAGGAGGCTCTCGGCCTTCTCGTCCTCGCGGATCCGCCCGCCGGCCACCATCGAGTCGTGGACCGCCTCGTCCCGCGTCTCGACGATGAGCGTCCCGCCCGACGGGCCGCCCGTCTGAACGGCCTTGAACTTCTTCCGCCCCGGGACGCCGCCGCCGATGTCGTAGAGGATCTCCCGCAGCGTGATCCCCATCGGGACCTCGACGAGGCCCGTGTTCTGGATCTTCCCGGTCAGCGCGAAGAGCTTCGTCCCCTTCGACCCCTCGGTCCCGATCGAGGCGTACCAGTCCGCCCCCTTCTCGACGATGAGGGGGACGTTGGCCCACGTCTCGACGTTGTTCAGGTTCGAGGGGCGGTCCCAGAGCCCGTGCTCGACCGTGTGGACGTACTTGGCGCGGGGCTCGCCGATCTTCCCCTCGAGCGAGGCCATGAGCGCGGTCGACTCCCCGCAGACGAAGGCCCCGCCCCCGCGGCTGACGTCGACGTCGAAGTCGAAGCCGGTCCCGAGGACGTCCTTGCCGAGGAGGCCCCGCTCCCGGGCGGCCTCGATGGCGATCCAGAGGTTCCTCACGGCCAGCCGGTACTCGTCGCGGACGTAGACGAACCCCTCGTGCGAGCCGATCGCGAACGCCCCGATCAGCATCCCCTCGATGACCGAGTGCGGGTTCCCCTCCAGGACGGCGCGGTCCATGAAGGCGCCGGGGTCCCCCTCGTCGGCGTTGCAGATGACGTACTTCGGCTCGCCCTTCGCCTTCCGGCACGACTCCCACTTCCGTCCCGCCGGGAAGCCGCCCCCGCCCCGCCCGCGCAGGCCCGCCCTCTTGACCGTCTCGATGACCTCCTCGGGCGCCATCGTCGAGAGCGCCTTGGCGGCCGCGGCGTACCCGCCGAGCGCGAGGTAGTCGTCGAGGCAGGTCGGGTCCATCAGCCGGTTCTTCCCGAGGATCAGGCGGAGCTGCTTGCGGTAGAACGGGACGTCCTCCTCCCGCTCCACCTTCTTCCCGGTCGCCGGGTCCTTGTAGAGGAGCTTCCCGACGACCTGACCGTGCTTGACCGTCTGCTCGACGATCAGCGGCACGTCCTCCGGCCGGATCCGCTGGTAGAAGACCCCGCTCGGCTGGATGCCGGCGAGCGGCCCCCGCTCGCAGAAGCCGCGGCAGCCCGTCAGCTTCAGGCGGACGACGTCCTGGAGCTTCTCGGCCTCGATCCGCTCCCGGAACGCCGCGGCCACGTCCTCGCACCCGCAGGCCAGGCACCCGGTGCCCGCGCAGAGGTGGATCGCGGTGACGTTCTCGTCGACCTCGGAGAGGAGCCGGGCCCGCTCGGCCGCGAGCGCCTCGGGGCTCCCGATCCGGCTCACTTCCGCCTCCCGACGACCGCCCGCGCCTTCGGGGGCGCCGCGAGGACCTTCTCCACCATCTTCTCGACGTCCGTGACCGTCAGGTGCCCGTAGTACCGCTCGTCGGCGACCACCACCGGCCCGAGCGCGCAGGCGCCGACGCAGTTGACCGTCTCCAGCGTGAACTGCCGGTCCTCGGTCGTCCGCCCGCGCTCGACGTGGAGGTCGCGCTCGAGCTTCTCGAGGATGCTGCGCGAGTTCCGGACGTGGCAGGCGGTCCCCGTGCAGACACAGAGGCGGTGCTTCCCCTTCGGCTCCAGGCTGAACGCCTTGTAGAAGGTCGCGACCCCGTAGACCTGCGAGAGCGCGAGGTCCATCCGCCTCGCGATCCGCTTCAGCGCCGCGGCGGGGAGGTAGGAGAGCTCCTCCTGGACCTCCTGCAGGATCATGATGAGGGCGGTCGGCCGCGCCTCGTACGAGGCGACGATCTCGTCCACCCGCGAGAGCGAGACCTCCGCCTCGCGGGGCGGCTCGGCGACGGCGGCGTCACTCATGGGCGGCCTCCTCCCCCTCCGGCAGGCCCGGCCGGCTGACGCGGTGCGCGTGGCGCTGCCCCGGCGCGAGCGAGCGCGGCGCCCCCTCCTTGTAGACC
This sequence comes from Acidobacteriota bacterium, assembly GCA_008363385.1. Classification (GTDB taxonomy): domain Bacteria; phylum Acidobacteriota; class Thermoanaerobaculia; order UBA5066; family UBA5066; genus RHKY01. The sequence continues at coordinate 45,987 of RHKY01000005.1, forward strand.
CGGCCCCCGAGTCTCATCCGGCGGCGCGCGGGGACGGCCCGGGAGGGGCAGGCGTCGTAGCAGGCCCCGCAGCCGTTGCAGCGCTTCACGTCGACGTACCGCGGGCGGACCCGGATCGTCGCCTGGAAGCTGCCGACGTACCCCTCGACCTTCTCGACCTCCGCGCCCGTGACGAGGCGGATCTTCGGGTGCTGCGCGACGGCGACCATCTTGGGCGTCAGGATGCAGGCGGCGCAGTCGAGGGTCGGGAACGTCTTGTCGAAGCTGACCATGTGGCCGCCGATCGAGGTCTCCCGCTCGACGAGGACCACGTCGAAGCCGGCGTCGGCCATCTGGAGCGCCGCCTCGATCCCGGCGATCCCGCCCCCGACGACGAGCGCCCGCCGCCGGATCGCGACCCGCCGCATCTCCAGCGGCTCCTGCAGCGCGACGCGCCGCACCGCGGCGGCGACCATCGCGCGCGCCTTCTCCGTGGCGGCGGGCCCCTTCTCCGAGACCCACGAGACCTGCTCGCGGACGTTCGCCATCGCGAAGAGGTACCGGTTCAGCCCCGCCTTCTCGACGGCCTTGCGGAACGTCGGCTCGTGCATCAGCGGGCTGCACGCGGCGACGACGACGCGGGTGAGGCCCAGCTCCCGGACGTCGCGCTGGATCAGCTCCTGCCCAGGGTCGCTGCACATGAACTTGTAGTGGCGCGCCACGACGACGCCCGGCGCGGCGGCCGAGGCGGCCGCCACGGCCTCCACGTCGACGGTCTTGGCGATGTTCGTCCCGCAGTGGCAGACGTAGACGCCGATCCGCACCCCGCCGTTCCCGTCGCTCACGCGTGCACCTCCGCGGCGGACCTGCCGAGCGCCGTGCCGTCCACGAGGAGCGCGTCGAGGAGCATCTCCTCGGCCGTGAAGCCGAGCGCCAGCCCGACGAGCTGGGTGAAGTAGACGACCGGCAGGTGGAAGTCCGTCCCGTGGACCCGGTTGATCCGCCCCTGGTACGCCTCCAGGTTCAGCTGGCACATCGGGCAGGTGGTGGCGAGCACCTCCGCGCCGTTCTGGACCGCCGCCGTCAGGATGTCCCGGTTCAGCTTCAGGGCGACCGCCTCGCTCGTCGTCATCAGCATCCCGCCGCAGCAGCGGAGCTTCGCGGGGAAGGGGACCGGCTCGGCGCCGAGCGCCGAGAGGAGGTTGTCGAGCTGCTGCGGGTCCTCGCGGTCGTCGTACGTCCCCTTCGGGCGGACGAGCTGGCAGCCGTAGTAGGGCGCCACGCGCAGCCCCCCGAGCGAGCGGACCGCCCGCTCCCGGACCCGCTCGACGCCGTAATAGGTCGTCAGGACGAAGAGCGGGTGGAGGACCTCGAGCCCGGCCTGGTACGAGAGCCCGGCGGCGCCGAGGACCTGGTTGATGTCCTTCTTGCGCGCCTCGTCCCAGCGCATGTGCCGGTTCACCTTCGAGAGGATCGTGAAGCAGGAGCTGCACGGGGCGCAGACGTCGAGCCCCATCCTCTCCGCGTACGCCAGGTTGCGCGCCGAGAGGGCGTAGGCCGTCAGCTTGTTCATGGCGATGTAGGACGTGGCCCCGCAGCAGTTCCAGTCCTCGATCTCCTTGAGGCCGATCCCGAGGCGCTCGAAGACGAGCCGCACCGAGACGTCGTACGGGCGGCCGGTCGCCTCGAGGCTGCAGCCGGGGTAGTAGGCGTACTCCATCAGAGCCCCCCCATGGACTGCGCCTTGTCGATGATGGCCCGCACCTCGTGGATCCTCTTCACGCGCGCGGGCAGGAGCGCGAGGCGCTTCTTCCGGAGGAGGCCGAGCGCGAAGCGGTGCAGGTCGGGCGAGAGGAGCTTCGCGGGCCCGGCGGCGAGGTAGTACTTGAACCCGAGCCAGATCTCCCAGTTCCGCCCCCAGTCGCGGACGTTCCGGGTGAAGGCGTCGGCCAGCGCGTGGACCGGGAAGCTCCGGGGGAAGACCTTCTTCTTCTCGGCCACCCGCTTCAGCGCGTAGAGGCTGTCCGTGACCCGGATCCCGGCCGGGCACCGGACGGCGCAGGCGTAGCACGACGCGCACATCCAGATCGCCCGGCTCCGCAGGATCTCCTCGAGGAAGCCCGCCCGGAAGAGCGCCACGACCTGTCGCGGCGTGATGTCCATCGCCGGGGCGACGGGGCACGACCCGGTGCAGGTGCCGCACTGGATGCAGTTCAGGATCCGGTAGCCGTCGGGGAAGGTGCCGACCTGGTCCCAGAAGGCGGCGCGCAGCTCCGCCTCGCGCCGGGGAAGGGACGCCGCGGGGGGTGACGTCATGGAGCCTCTCCTGGCGGGACCGGACCCTCCCCGCACACGGCGGGGCGGCCGGGCCGTCCTGTCGGGTTCGTCGCGCGGGGTGTTTGCAATCGACGAGCCGTCGGGCGCCGTGCCGGCGCCGCCGCAGCAGCCCGTTGCCGTGTCGTGTCTTACCGGCCGGCGTCCCGCGGCGGGCGCGCGTCCCGCCCGGACGGAGGGGGAGATTCGCCCCCGCCGGGGGCATTTCGCCCCCGTTCGCGGAGCCCGTACTCCCGGACCTTCCGCGAGAGGGTCTTCCGGTCGATCCCGAGGAGCGCCGCGGCGCGCCCGACGCGCCAGCCGGTCATCTCCAGCACCTTCCGGACGTGCTGCGCCTCGAGCCCCGACAGGCTCAGGTCGTCGCGGTCGGCCCCTGCCGAAGGCGCCTCCGCGCCCCGGCGCGGCAGCGGGAGGTCCTCCGGGCCGATCTCGGGCCCGCGCGCGAGGACCAGCGCGCGCTCGAGCGCGTTCTCCAGCTCGCGCACGTTCCCGGGCCACGCCTCCTCGACGAGGCGCGAGACCGCGGCCTCCCCGAGCGTGCGCGGCTGGAATCCCTTCCGCCGGACGAGGCGCTCGACGAGCGCCCGGGCCAGCGCCGGGATCTCCTCCCTCCGTTCCCTCAGCGGCGGGACCGGGACGACGACGACGCTCAGCCGGTAGAAGAGGTCCTCCCGGAACCGGCCGGCCGCGATGAGCGCCCGTAGGTCGCGGTTCGTCGCGGCCAGGATCCTCACGTCCACCCTCACGGTGGCGTTCCCGCCGACGGGCGTGATCTCCCGCTCCTGCAGGACGCGCAGGAGCTTGGCCTGCAGGGCCAGGTCGAGGTTCCCCAGCTCGTCGAGGAAGAGCGACCCGCCGTCGGCCTGGACGAACCGGCCGGGCCGCTCGGCCGTCGCGCCCGTGAACGCCCCCTTCACGTGCCCGAACAGCTCGGCCTCGCAGAGCGTCTCGACGAGGGCGCCGCAGTCGACGACGAGGAACGGCCCGTCGCGGCGCGGGCTCAGCCGGTGGATCGCCCTGGCCACCAGCTCCTTGCCCGTGCCGCTCTCGCCGAGGACCAGGACGGTGGACTGGGTCGGGGCGACCCGCTCGATCAGCTCGCGGACGCGCTGCATCGACGGGCTGTCGCCGAGGAGCTCGTCCTCCTCCGCCCCGCGGAGCCCCTTCCGGAGCGCGTCGTTCTCCGCGACGAGCCGCCGTTTCTCGAGCGCCCGGGCCACGGCGAGGCGCAGCGAGTCGACGTCGAACGGCTTCGGCAGGTAGTCGCAGGCGCCCAGGCGCATGCAGTCGACGGCCGACGGCACGCTCGAGTAGCCCGTGACCACGATCGCCTCGGCCTGGGGGCAGAGCGTCCGGAGCCTCCGGAGGAGCTCCTCCCCCCCCATCCCCGGCATGCGGAGGTCGAGGACGACGACGTCGGGCCGCCGCGCCTGGACGAGCTTGAGCGCCTCGAACGCGTCCCGGGCCGTCTCCACCTCGTGGCCGCACCGCTCGAGCGCCTTCCGGCAGGAGTCGCGGATCACCTCCTCGTCGTCCACGACGAGGACCCTCGCGGGGGCGCTCACGCTCCCTCCGGGGCGAGCGGGAGGAGGACGCGCACGGTCGTGCCGGCGCCCGGGACGCTCTGGATGTCGATCCCGCCGCGGTGCTGCTCGACGATGCCGTAGCTGATCGCCAGCCCCAGCCCGACCCCCTCGCCGACCTCCTTCGTCGAGAAGAACGGGTCGAAGACGCGCGGGAGGTCCTCGGCGGCGATCCCCGCCCCCGTGTCGCTGACGGCCACCCGGCAGGTGCCGGGCTTCTCCGAGAAGCCGCTCCGCACCGTCAGCTCGCCGCCGTCCTTCATCGCGTCGAGCGCGTTGAGGACCACGTTGACGAAGACCTGCTGCAGCTTCGCCGGGTCCGCCTCGACCGGCAGCGGGAGCGGGCTCAGCTCGGTCCGGACGCGGACCGCCTGGAGCCGGGGCTGGCGCGCGAGGAGGCCGAGGACGGAGAGGACGACCTCGTTCAGGTCGACGCGGCGCAGCTCCGCGGGTGTCTGCCGCGCGAAGTCGAGGAGCCCCTTCACGATCTCCTTGGCGCGGGCGGCCTGCACGGCGATCCGCTCCATCTCGCCGCGGCGCGGGTCCTCGGCGGGGGTCGCCTCCACGAGGAGGTTCGCGTAGAGCAGGATCGCCCCGAGCGGGTTGTTGATCTCGTGGGCCACGCCCGCGGCCAGCCGGCCGGCCGTGGCGAGCCGCTCGGCCTGGCGGACCCTCTCCTCGGCCTCCAGGCGGTTCGTCTCGTGCGAGCGCTGGAGGGAGGCGGCCATCTGGTCGAGCGCCTTCCGGAGCCTCGAAAGCCTCCGCCCCGCCCCGGGCGTACGGTGCGAGAGCTCCCCCCCCGCCCACCGGCGGGCCGACTGGACGAGCGCGTCCTCCTCGGCCGAGACGGAGCGGAGGAGCGCGAAGAGGGCGGCCGCGAAGGCCGAGGCCGCGAGGAGCCCGCAGCCGGCCAGGAGGGCCGGGAGCCCCGGGCCTGCGGGGAGGGACCCTCGGCCTGGCCAGACCGAGAGGACGAGCGCGGGCGTGGCGGCCGCCGCTCCCGCCGCCGCGAGGAGGAGGACCGCCCCCGGCTCCCTGCGCGACCGCCGCGGGCCGCTCTCGAGCCCGTCCGTCCCCTCGCCGACCCCGTGGCCCGGACCTGTCGCGGACAACTGCCACCGAGGATAGGAACTTCGCTCCGGAGCGGCAAGCGTCCCCGGGGCCGTCCGACCGGGACTAGCCTCGGGGAGCAGGGCGCAGGGCCTCGTCTCTCCGGGAACGGCGCGTCGCGGCGCCGTCTTCCCGGCGTTCGACGCGACCGTCAGGGGAGGCAGAGACCGAGGGAGGAGCGCCCGTCGCTCATCGCGGGAGCGGACTACCGGCGCTGTCATCCGTCGGGACGGTCCGGCACGGGTGGGCGTGGTGGGCGGAGGCGGCGTGCGTCAATCCCGCGTCGCGTGCCGCGAGCGCCCACAGCTCCCGGCCCGAGTCCGGGTGGAACGCGACGAAGAAGAGGTCGTCGCACGTCGCGGCGAAGAGGGAAGGGCTCGAGGAGCCGGCGCCGGGGGCGACGTCCGCGAGCATCCGCGTCCCCGTCGTCGTCCCGTCGCTCGTCCACGGCTCGGCGCCGTGCGGACCGTCGGAGGCCGAGAGCATCAGGACGTTCCCGACCTCCGTGAGGCTCGACGGGAACGAGCCCGAAGGACCAGGCAGGATGTCGGCGAGGAGCCGGGTTCCCTCCACGGTCCCGTCACTCGTCCAGAGCTCGTGGCCGTGCTCGGCGTCCCAGGCGGCGAAGAAGAGCTTCCCACGCGCCGCCGTGAGATTCGAGAGAGCCGGGGGGAGGAAATAGAGAGCTCGCGGGGGCGCCTCGAACCGGGCGAGGAGGCGGGTCCCCTCGCTCGTGCCGTCCGTGACGAAGAGGGCGGCGTTCCGGCTGGCGTCGACGGCGGCGAAGAAAAACGTGCGGCCGACCGGCGTCAGCTCGTCCTGAGAGTCCCACCCCGAAGCAGGGCCATCCAGGACGAGCCTGGTCCCCTCCGGCGTTCCGTCGCTCGACCAGACGCCCCGCTTCGTCCAGGTCGAGCCGGCGAAGAGCAGCGTCCTCCCGGTCGCTGCGAGCGGGCGGCGGGCGGGCCACCCCGTCGGGACGCGGACATCGGAAGCCGCGTGCGTTCCGCCGGACGTCCCGTCGCTGACGTACACCAGCCCGGTAGACGAGGTGCCGGTCGATCCCTGAAACGCAGCCCCTTTGTCGAACGGGATCATGATCTGGTCGTAGCCTGCCGGGAAGGAACTGACCTCCTCGGTCGTCGTGCTGCCGGCCGGGAGGCGCATCAGCGCGCAGCACTGGCTCGAGGATTGGGACGCGAGGTAGAGGATCGAATCGTGCGTCGCGACCGGACGAGGAGGAAACGTGACGCGGGCCCCGCGGTCCGTCGTCGTGACGGCCGTGGTCTCCCAGCGATTGCCGTTGGTCGAGTAGAGCCGCCTCTGGCCTTCGGCGGTCGCGAAGAACCAGGTCCGCGCCCCGAACAGCGTGAAGCCTCGCGGGCTCGAGGAGCCGGTCCCGCCGAGGAGGTCCGCGAACCTCCGCGTTCCTCCCTCCGTCCCGTCGCTCTCCCACAGCTCCTCTCCGAGCTCGTCGATCCCGTCGAAGTAGAGCCGGTCCGGGAGGGCGAAGAGCTCTCGGGTCCGCGAGGAGTTCGGATCACGCCGCCTCGTCAACGGGATCGTCCCGCTCGCCGTTCCGTCGCTCACCCAGACTGTCGAACCGTTCGCGTCACCGCCCGCGAAGAAGAGCCGGCCCTCCACGGCGGCGGCGAATGAGAGAGTGGGCCATGTCCACGCAAGACCGATCTCCCCGAGCCGGCGCGTGCCCGCTTCCGTTCCGTCGCTCGTCCAGAGGCTCGACGGGGCTCCGGGTGTGGAGACCCAGAAGAAGAGCCGCCCGTTCACGACAGCCGGGGCGAGGACACGGCCCGTCGGGGAGCCCGTGGCAAGCGCCGACACCTTGACCGTTCCTTCGACGGTCCCGTCGGTCCGCCAGATCTCCGGCCTTTGCTCGGCGTCGGTGACGCCCAGGTACGCGACACCGCCGCCGCTGGCCATCGCCGTGACGCTCAGGGGAGCCAGGAGGGCCGGCTCCCGAACCTCTCCCGAGGTCACCCAGAGCCCGCCCCCTTCGTCCGCAGAGGCGGCGAAGACGAGACGATCGTCGATCGCCGCCCACTTGGGCCAGTACAGCGAGGTGTCGCGCAGCGCGAAGTTGCCGACCCGACGGGTCCCCGCGGCCGTCCCGTCGGTCCGCCAGATCGCCTGGCCGTGCACTCCGTCGTCCGCCAGGAAATGGAGGTGATCCCTGGTGGCGATCGGGACAGGCCACAGGACGTACCAGGGAATGTCGCTGGAGGCCCCGAGCTGGAACGAGGACGCGGAACCGGGAGCGATGTCCTTGACGAGAATGGTCCCGCTGGCCGTCCCGTCGCTTCGCCAGAGCTCGGTGCCGTGCTGGCCGTCCTTCACGGCGAGGAGGAGAGTGGAACCGACGGACCCGAGGACGCGGACTCCGGAGCCGCTCTCGGCGAACCGCGTGACGAACGCCGTGCCACGAGCCGTTCCGTCGCTCTTCCACAGCTCCGTGTCGGTGCTCCAGCCTTCGCCGGCGAGGAGCCAGAGGGACCCCCCGGCCGAGTGGAGCCACCGGACACCATGGGGCATCGTCGCGAGGGTCTCCTCTCCGACCAGATGGGTTCCGTCGGGAGTGCCGTCGCTGACGAAGAGGCGCAACCCGGACGAACCGTCGGAACCCAGGAAGTAGAGGAGTCCGCCGTGCGACGTGAGGGCCCAGGGTGCCGGGTTCTCGAAGCACGACAGGCACGTCCCGGTGGGATCCGACAAGGGCTCGCCCGGCCCAGGGAAGATGTCTTTCACGAGCCGCGTCCCCTCGGGAGTCCCGTCGCTCGTCCAGACCTCGAGGCCGGTGCTCTCGTCGCGAGCGACGTAGAAAAGCCTCCGTCCCGCGGCCGTCAGGTAAGCGGTCTCGAAACCTCGCGCCTTGTCGCCCCCGACGATGTCGCGGACGAGGCGCGCCGCCTGGGCAGACGCGGAGAAGGACGCGAGCGTCGTGGCGAGGACGACGAGGAACGTAGCGACGGAAGAGCGCGTGTTTCTCACGGCGTGGCCGTCCCGGCGATCCTACGCCGCGGGGACGAAGGCGGTGCGGGCCAGGAGCAGCTCCCTGGCCGAGCCCGCCTCGGCGACGCGGTGACGAAACGCGGGACCGCCGTCCGGTGCCCCGGGGTCGGGTCCCCGCTCCACCCTCACGCGGGCCCCGTCGCGCGCCTCGGAGCGGAACGAGAGGGCGAGGGACCGGAGCCTCCCGTCGCGCAGGAGGTCGCGGGGGACCGACTCCAGGACCCAGTCGACGTAGGCGACGTTGGAGACGTGCCCGTTCAGGTCCAGGTCGGCCCAGCGGACGGAGAGGTCGAGCGACTCCTCCACCGGCTCCGGCGGGAAGAGGCGCGCCAGCTCGGTCCCGGAGCCGAGAGGCCCGCGGGGCGGGCGGATCGTCCGGACCTCCTCGGGGAGCCGAACGGGCCGGCGCTTGCCGAGGTCGAGGATCAGCCAGACGCTCTCGGCTCGCGCCAGCTCGCCTCCGGCGGCGTCGAGGAGGAGGAAGTCGCGGGCCGCCGTCCGCTCGGTCCTGTCGCACGGCCAGGTCTCGACGAGGACGTCCTCGCGCCAGAGGGGCCAGCGCGTCACCGAGAGCGTCCACTGGACGAGGACCCACGCCAGTCCCCGGGCGACCAGCTCGTCGTACCCGACGCCGAGCGCCGAGGCGTGCCGGGCGGCGGCCTCCTGCATCAGCTCGCAGGCGGCGCGGGGGGAGAGGCGGCCGCTCCCGTCCGCCTCGGCTCCCCGGATCCGGTGGGGCTCGCGGAAGACCTCGGAGTTCTCGGGACTCACGCCGGGGATTCTCGCCCGGTACCGCGGGCCTTCGCCGTCAGGCCGATCCGAGACGATCCGTTTCAGGCCGTGTCACGCTGAAACGTTTCGTCCGGAGGCCTGAAACATCGCGTCGACCCGAATCGTGCGAATCGCCCGAACCCCGCCGATCCGGCTGGCGCGGATCTTGTTCTTACGGCGCGGGACACCAGGAGGGCCACGCATGTCCACGACCCGGAGGGACTTCATCAGGATCGGCGGAACGGGGATGGGCGCGGCCGCGCTCGGCTCGGGCGTCGTCACGAAGTGGTGGGGGCTCGACCGCGACGTCGTCCCCGACCCGGCGACCGACGGCGAGAAGGTCGTGCCGACGTTCTGCGAGCTCTGCTTCTGGAAGTGCGGCGTCCTGGCCCACGTCAAGGACGGCAAGGTCACGAAGCTCGTCGGCAACCCCGAGCACCCGCTCTCGCGCGGCCACCTCTGCCCGCGCGGGACCGGCGGCACCGGCCTCCTGTACGACCCGGACCGGCTGAAGAAGCCGCTCCTCCGGAAGAGAGGGAAGCGGGGCGAGCAGTCCTTCGAGGAGGTCTCCTGGGAGACGGCCCTCGACTTCACGGCCGAGAAGCTCCTGAAGATCCGGAAGGAGTGCGGCCCGGACAAGGTCGCCCTCTTCTCGCACGGGTACGGCGGGTCGTTCTTCAAGCACCTCCTCTCGGCCTACGGCTCGGGGAACGTGACGGCGCCGTCGTACGGGCAGTGCCGCGGGCCGCGCGAGGTGGCCTTCAACCTGACGTTCGGCGCGCCGGTCGGCTCGCCGGAGGCCCTCGACATCGAGAACGCCCGCGTCCTGACGCTGATCGGCTCGCACCTGGGCGAGAACATGCACAACACCCAGGTCCAGGACATGGCCCGGATGATCGGCAAGGGGGGCGAGCTGGTCGTCGTCGACCCGCGCTTCTCCACGGCCGCGGGGAAGGCCCGGTACTGGCTCCCGATCCGGCCCGGGACGGACCTGGCCCTGCTCCTCGCCTGGATGCACGTCATCGTCGAGGAGGGGCTCTGGGACCGCGACTACGTCGAGAAGTACGCGACGGGGTTCGACGAGCTGCGGAAGCACCTCGAGGACAAGACCCCGGAGTGGGCCTTCACCGAGACCTCGATCCCGCCGGAGAGGATCGTGGAGACGGCGCGGTTCGTCGCCGGGGCGCGCCCCGCCTCGCTCGTCCACCCGGGACGGCACGTGACGTGGTACGGCGACGACGTCCAGCGCTCGCGCGCCGTCGCGATCCTGAACGCCCTCCTCGGCTCGTGGGGCCGGAGGGGCGGCTTCTTCCTCCCGGCCTCGATGCCGGTCCCGAAGTTCCCGGTGCCCGACTACGCCGCCCCGCCGAAGACGGTCCAGGATGCGCCGAACGGGACGGTCTACCCGTTCGCCGAGGAGGTCCTGGCCAACGGGGTCTGCGACGCGACGGTCCCCGGGCGGATCGGGACGAAGGGGTGCCCGGTGAAGGGGTGGATCGTCTACGGGACGAACCTCCTCCAGGCCCTCCCGCAGCCCGCGCAGGTCGTCGAGGCGATCCAGCACCTCGACCTCCTCGTGGCGATCGACGTCCTCCCCGCAGAGATCGTCGGGTACGCCGACGTGGTCCTCCCCGAGGCGACCTACCTGGAGCGGTGGGACGACGTCGGGCCGACCCCGTGGCGCGAGCCGTTCCTGGCCGTCCGCCAGCCGGTCGTCCCGCCGATGTACGAGAGCAAGCCCGGCTGGTGGATCGCCAAGGAGCTCGCGAAGCGGATGGGCCTCGGGGCCTACTTCCCGTGGGAGGACGCCGGCGCGATGGTCGCCGAGCGCCTCGCGAAGGGGGGCTACGACGTCGAGGAGCTGAAGCGGAAGGGTGTCGTCCGCGGGAAGAGGGTCCCGGTGGCCACGGAGGACGGCCTGGAGCTGACGTTCGCCACACCCTCGGGGAAGATCGAGCTCTTCTCGAAGCGGATGGGGGAGGCGGGCCTCCCGCCGCTGCCGGTCTACACGCGCCACCCGTGGCCCGCCGACGGGCAGTTCCGCCTCCTCTTCGGGCGGAACCCGGTCCACACGTTCGGCCGGACGACGAACAACCGGTTCCTCTCCGAGGTGTACGCCGAGAACGAGGTCTGGATGAACGCGAAAGCGGCCAAGGAGCAGGGGCTCATGGGCGGGGAGCGCGTCGTCCTCGTCAACCAGGACGGCGTCCGCTCGCAGCCGGCGCGCCTGAAGGCGACGCAGCGGATCCGGCCCGACTGCGTCTTCGTCGTCCACGGGTACGGGCACGAGAGCCCGGGTCTGAGGTTCGCCAGGGGACGGGGCCTGGACGACGCGCGTCTGGTGACGAAGATCGCCGTCGACCCCGTCGCCGGGACGACCGGGATGAGCGTGAACTTCGTGACGGTCGAGAAGGCGGCGGGCGAAGGCGCCCCGGCCGCGAAGGCGGAGGCCTGAGATGGGCGCCCCGCGCGACGACGCCCGCCACGCGATGACCGCCGACACGCGCCTCTGCGTCGGGTGCAAGGCGTGCGTCCTGGCCTGCAAGGCCGAGAACGCCGTCCCCGACGGCCTCAGCCGCGACTGGATCGTCGAGGAGGTCCGCGGCGAGTTCCCGGCCCTCTCGGCCGAGATCCGCTCCGAGCGGTGCAACCACTGCTCCGACGCCCCCTGCGTGAAGGCCTGCCCCACCGGGGCGAGCTGGGTCGCCGAGGGGGGCGTCGTCCTGGTGACGCACGGCAAGTGCTCGGGCTGCAAGGCCTGCATCAGCGCCTGCCCGTACGACGCCCGCTTCGTCCACCCCGAGGGATACGTCGACAAGTGCACCTTCTGCCTCCACCGGGTGCAGAAGGGGCTCGCCCCCGCCTGCGCGACCGTCTGCCCGACCGGGGCGCTGACGTTCGGGGACCGGAACGACCCGGAGTCGGCCGTGGCCCGCCAGCTCGCGAGCCGGCGCTCGAAGGTGAAGCACCCCGAGAGCGGCGCCGGCCCGAACCTCTTCTTCCTGCTGTGAGGCCGCGATGAACCCGCTCGTCGAGACCGTCACCACCCGCGCCAACCGCGGCATCGACCCCGTCCTCCACGCCTGGGGCTGGGAGATCGTCGTCTACCTCTTCCTGGGCGGCGTCGTGGCCGGGATCCTCGTCTGGACGGCGGCCCTCGAGCTCCGCTCCGGCAGTCGCCCTCGCTCGCGAGCGCTCCTCCCGATGCCGTTCGTGGCGCTCGGCCTCCTCTCGGTCGGGATGCTGGCGCTCTGGCTCGACCTGGCGAACCGCCTCTGGGCCTGGCGCTTCTACGCCTTCTTCCGCGCCACCTCGCCCATGTCGTGGGGCGCCTGGATCCTCGTCCTGATCTACCCGGCCGGGCTCCTCTTCGGCCTCGGCTCGCTCGACCCGGCGCAGCGGGAGTGGCTGCGGGCGAAGACGCCCCGTTTGCTCTCGGGCCTCCTCGGGACGCTCCAAGGGTGGGCCGACGGGGCGCGGCGCGGGGTCCTCGCGACGAACGTCGTCCTGGGGGTCGGCCTCGGGATCTACACGGGGCTCCTCCTCGGGACGATGCCGGCGAGGATCCAGTGGAACACCGCGGTCCTGGGCCCGCTGTTCCTCGCGTCCGGCCTCTCGACCGGGGCGGCGTTCCTCCTCCTCTTCCGCCTCGACCCCGAGGAGCGCGAGACGCTCGCGCGCTGGGACGTCCTGGCAATCGGGGCCGAGCTCGTCCTGATCGCGCTGATGCTCGTCGGCTTCTCGACGTCGGGGGAGGCGGGGCAGCTGGCGGCCTCGAACCTCCTCGGCGGGCCGTACACGGCGGCCTTCTGGTCGGTCGTCGTCGTGAGCGGGCTCCTCGTCCCGCTGGCGATGGAGCTCCTCGAGAAGCGGCGCCGGCTCCCGTTCGTCGCCGTCATCCCCGTCCTCGTCCTCTCCGGCGGGGTCGCCCTCCGCTGGATCCTCCTCGTGGCCGGGCAGGCGACCGCCTTCCGGCTCCTCCCCTGAAGAGGTGAGCCCGATGTCGCACCCCGATCCCGCAGTCGCCCCCCCGGCCGAGCGGCCGTTCTGGAACCCCTACGTGGCGGGCGTCGTCCTCGGCCTCGTCCTCCTCTCCTCGTTCCTCGCCATGGGGTGGGGCCTCGGCTCCTCCAGCGCCGCCACGCGCCTGGCCGTCGGGGCGGCCCACGTCGTCGTGCCCGGCCCCGTCGAGCGGAACGCCTACTTCTCGCAGTACGTCGGGGGCGGGCGGAACGCGCTCGACGACTGGATGGTCTTCGAGGTGCTCGGCGTCTTCCTCGGAGGGGCTCTCGCGGCCTACTCGGGCGGGCGGATGAAGCTGGGCTGGGAGAAGGGGCCGACCACGTCGAAGGGGACCCGCCTCCTCTACGCGATCGCGGGCGGCGTCCTGATGGGCTTCGCCGCTCGCCTCGCCCGCGGCTGCACGTCGGGCCAGGCCCTGACGGGCGGCGCGGTCCTCGGCCTCGGCTCGTGGGTCTTCATGATGGCGGTCTTCGCCGGCGGCTACCTCGTCGCCCCGTTCGTGAAGAGGCAGTGGCGATGAGCGGCTCCCTCTTCCCCGTCTACGCCCGCGACCTCTTCGGACACGGCTGGGGCCTCGTCGCCGGGACGCTCATCGGGATGGCCTTCGGGTTCGTCCTGGAGCGGGCCGGCTTCGGGCGCGCCCGGAACCTCGCCGCGCAGTTCTACCTGACCGACACGCGCGTCCTGAAGGTGATGTTCTCGGCGATCGTCACGGCCATGGTCGGCCTCGCCCTCCTGTCGGGCCTGGGCCTCGTCGACCTGACGCTCCTGACGATCCCCGAGACGTTCCTCTGGCCGCAGCTCGTGGGGGGCCTCCTCCTCGGCGTCGGCTTCATCGTCTCGGGCTACTGCCCGGGGACCGGAGTCGTCGCCGCGGCCTCCGGGAACCTGGACGGGGCCGCGAGCCTCCTCGGCGTGGCGGCCGGGTCGCTCGCCTTCGGCCTGGTCTACGCGCCGCTCGAGTCGTTCTACCTGAGCGGGTCGATGGGGGTCGTCACGCTCCACGGCGCGCTCGGCGTCCCGATGGCCGTCGTGGCCGCGGGCGTCGTGGCCATGGCCGTCGGCGCGTTCCTGGGCGGCGAGGCGCTGGAGCGGGTCTTCGCCAGGCGCGCCGGCCTCGTGCCGCCGGCCTCGCCTCGGGTCGTGAAGACCCGCGTCTTCGCCGGCTTCGCCGCCGTCGCGGGGCTCGCCCTCCTCGCCCTCGCCCTCCCGCGGAAGCCCGTCGAGGTCGCCGCGCGCGTCCCGGACCGGGTCGACGCGGTCGCCCTCGCGCGGAAGCTCGTCGCGGACCCGCAGGGCGTCTGGCTCCTCGACCTGCGCCCCGAGGGGACGAAGGACGTCGCCCGGATCCCGGGTGCGATACCGCTCCCCGCTGGCGACGCCGCGGGCACGTTCGCCGCGGGCCTCGCCCCGACCCGGACGCTCGTCGTCTACGCCGAGGGGGACCCGGTGGCTCTCCCGGCCGGTGTCCTCGCCTACCGCGGCCCGGTCTCCGTCCTCGTCGGCGGCTACGCCGCGTGGCAGGCCGGCGTCCTGACGGCGCCCGTTCCCCCCGCCGAGGCGACGCCGGTGCGGATCGCCGAGTTCGAGGCGCGCCGCGCCCTCCACTCGCGCTTCACCGGCGCCGTCACCGAGGCTCCGAAGCTCGTCGTCCGGCCCGTTTCCTCCGCCCCCGCCGCTCCGAAGAAGGGCGGCGGCTGCTGAAGACCTGAAACGCCGGCCGGCCGGAGGGGCCGGGCGGCGGACCGAACCCGTCCAGATCGAACCCGGCACGCCCCGACCGGGCGCGCCCCATGGAGAGTGTGTGATGCCGAAGAAACTCCTGGCGCTCCTCGCCGTCGCCCTGGTCGCGGCCGTGCCCGCGCTCGCGACGAACGGCTACTTCTCGCTCAGCTACGGCACCCCCTACAAGGGGATGGCCGGCGCCGGGCAGGCGCTGCACCTGAACACGATGGCCAGCGCCACCAACCCCGCGACGATCGCCTTCGTCAAGGGCTACGACGTCAGCTTCGCCGCCTTCAACCCGAACCGCGGGTACACCGTGACCGGGAACCCGTCCGGGTACCCCGGCACGTTCGGCCTCGCGCCCGGGACGTACGAGAGCGACACGTCGGCGTTCCTGATCCCCGGGCTCTCCGGCGCCTGGCACCTCTCGGAGAGGTTCCACCTCGGCGTGGCCATCTACGGCAACGGCGGGATGAACACCGACTACCCGAACCCGGTCTTCGGGCAGGCGCCGGTCGGCGTCAACCTGACGCAGGCCTTCCTCGCCCCCTCGGTCGCCTTCGAGCTGTCGAAGGACCACGCGATCGGCGTCTCGGTGATCGGGGCGTGGCAGCAGTTCGAGGCGAAGGGGCTGGGCGCCTTCGCGATGTTCTCCTCGAACCCGGCGGCGCTGACCGACAACGGCAAGGACACCTCCACCGGCCTCGGCGGGAGGATCGGCTACCACGGGCACGTCACGGAGTGGCTCGCCCTCGGCGCCTCGTACCAGACCGAGATCAAGATGAGCGAGTTCGACGAGTACGCCGGCCTCTTCGCCGAGCAGGGGGACTTCGACATCCCGGCGACGTGGGCGGTCGGGATCGCCGTGATGCCCGCGAAGGGCTGGACGATCGCGGCCGACGTCCAGGAAATCTACTACAGCAAGGTGGCCGCCATCGGGAACCCGATGCTCCCGAACCTGATGCAGGCCCCGCTCGGCTCGGACAACGGCGCCGGCTTCGGCTGGAAGGACGTCACCGTCTTCAAGCTCGGGGTCCAGTGGGAGGCGAGCGAGACCTGGACGTTCCGCGCCGGCTACGCCCACGCCGACCAGCCGGTCCCCGAGAGCGAGGTCCTCTTCAACATCCTCGCCCCCGGCGTCATCCAGGACCACGTCACCGTCGGCCTCACGACGCTCCTCTCGAAGAAAGCCGCGCTCCACTTCGCCCTGATGCGCGCCTTCTCCAACTGCGTCGAGGGCCCCAACCCCCTCGAGGCCCCCGGCCAGCAGCGGATCGACCTGAAGATGGACCAGTGGGAGGCCGAGCTCGGCCTCTCCTACGGCTTCTGACCCTCCCGAGGGCGGCCTCCCCGGCCGCCCTCTTCTCCCCTCCCCCGGATGGGGTCAGAGCTCCATTCTACGTTCTACGCATTCCACGTCGAAGACGGCCATCCAGCAGGTCCCGTCGGGGGCGAGCGAACTCGGAGGCGCTCCGCGACCCGGCACCGTCAGCCGCGGGGCCGCGGTGACGGTGCTCCGGCCCGCCCGCCGGCTCGTCGAGCGCGCCTCGCGTGACCGCGAAGCTCGTCTTCCAGCCTTCCCCGGAGCCTCTTCTCCTTCCCGTCGAGGAGCTCGAGGCCCTGGTTCGCCAGGGCGGATGCCCGGGACGGGCGCACCCCCAACCGGTCGGAGATCTCCGCGGCGGGCGCCAGCGCCCAGCGGCGCAGCGCGCCGGCGACCAGCGCCCGCTGCCGCGCGAGCAGACGACGCCGTTCGACCAGGTCGCCGGCGGAGACGCCCAGCGCCGCCGTGACGCGGTCGAAGACGACGTCGACGCTCGGGCGGACCGGCTCTCGCTGCGCGCGTGGGATGCCCGGCGAGAGGCTCCGGCCTGAGGCGACGCCGCTCCAACGAGCGGCGAAGTCCTCCGACCCGAGGTAGATCTGAGATCGCACCTCTCCCCAGGGCCGGTACTCCCCCCGCAGCCCGTCGGCCACGAAGGCCCGATACTTCCGCCGCGCCTCCCTCTCGTCGTGGGCGAACTGCGCGAGCGTCCAGGCGAGATCGAGCCAGCCCGGCGGCCTCACCAGCCCTGCCGTCGCCCCGAAGCTGCTCCACGGCCACGCCGCCGCGGTGGCGCAGACTCCGGCCCGGACCGGGTTCAGGACGGCGTACCGGACCAGCTCCAGGAGGTGGGACTCCTTCTCGACGAGGACCGCCTTGAACCGACCCTGGAAGAGGTGCCCGACTCGGCCGTGGCGGCGGTTGAAGAACTGCGTGTAGACCCCGTTTAGGTACGCCATCCCGCGGGAGAGCGTCGGCTCCGGCGTCTCCAGCAGCAGGTGGTAGTGGTTCCCCATCAGGACGTACGCGTGGAGCCGCCAGCGGAAGAGGCCGACGGTGCGAGCCAGGACCGCGAGGAACCGTTCGCGGTCCCCGTCGTCGCGGAAGACGTCCGCCCGCTCGTTCCCTCGCGACGTGACGTGCCAGATCGCCCCGGCGTGGTCGATTCTGAGAGGACGTGCCATCCTTCCAGTATAACGTATAACGGAGCTCTGACCCCAGGGTGGACTGACCCCAGGGTGGAGAGTTCGGGGTGGGAGTCTGGGAAGGAGCGGGGGACGTAAGCCATTTGCATCACGGGGGGTTCATTGATCCGCCCGGGGGGCGGGGCGTAACGTGACCCCGTGGCGGGAGCCGCCTCCGGGCGGTGCCATCCGCGGCCCCGCCCGGGGAGCGTCCATGCGGACTCGCTTCGTCAACCTCCGGATCCCCGCCGGCGGGAACGACACCCGCCCCGCCGAGCTCCTCGTCGAGGAGGGCCGGTTCCTCGAGGTCCTGCCGGCGGGCGCCTCCCGTCCCCCGGCCGGCACGGAGTCGCTGGTGGACCTCGGCGGGCGGCTGGCCCTTCCGGGCGTCGTCGACGGACACGTCCACTTCGACGACCCCGGCTTCACCCATCGGGAGAACTTCGAGACCGGGACCCGCGCGGCCGCGGCCGGCGGCGTGACGACGGTCGCCGACATGCCCTGCACCTCGCTGCCGCCGGTGACGAGCCGCTCGTCGCTCGAGTACAAGCTGACGGTCGTCCGGCCGAAGGCCCTCGTCGACTTCCTCCTCTGGGGCGGTGTCTCGGACAACGCCATGGAGCACCCGCGCTGGCGCGCCCGCGTCAAGGAGCTGGTCGACGCGGGGGTCGCGGCCTTCAAGCTCTACCTCCTCTCCGGGATGGACACCTACCGGGACCTCACCCCGGCCCAGATGAGGCAGGTCCTCAGGGAGCTGGCCCGGCACGGCGTCCCGGCCGGGATCCACGCCGAGGACCGCGAGGTGGTCCTCTCCCTGACGTTCGCCGAGATGGCCGAGCACCGGGACGGCCCGCTCGACTACGCCGACTCGCGCCCCAGCGAGGCGGAGACCTTCGCGGTCCGGACGGTGAGGGACCTCTGCCGCGAGACGGGAGCCCGGGTCCACGTCGTCCACATCGCCTCGGGCGAGGCGCTCGGGGTCGTGGCCCAGGCCCGCGAGGAGGGGCTCCCCCTCTCCGCCGAGACCTGCCCGCACTACCTCGCCTTCACCCGAGACGACCTCGGACGCCTCGGCGCCCTCCTCAAGACGGCCCCCGTCGTCAAGAGCGCCGCCGACCGCGAGGCCCTCTGGAAGGGGCTCGCCGACGGGACGCTCCAGCACGTGGCCACCGACCACGCCGCCGGGCAGTGGCCCGAGGAGAAGTCCGCCCGCTCGATCTGGAACGTCTACGGCGGCGTCCCCGGCGTGGAGACGCTCCTGCCGTTCCTCCTCTCCGAGGGGGTGGCGAAGGGTCGCCTCACGCTCGAGCGGCTCGTCGAGGTGACCGCCTCGGCCCCCGCCCGCTTCTTCGGGGTCGCCTCGCGGAAGGGGGCGATCGCCCCCGGCCTCGACGCCGACCTGGCCGTCGTCGACGAGAAGGAGACCTGGACCGTGACCCGAGAGGCGCTCCACAACCTGAACCGGTACACCCCGTTCGAGGGGCACGTCTTCACCGGGCGGGTCCGCCAGACCTGGCTGCGAGGCGTCCGCGTCTACTCGCGGGCGGACGACGGCAGCGAGTGGTTCGGGACGCCCGGGAAGGGGAGGTTCGTGAGGCGCGAGGCGCGCTGGACCCTCGGCGCCGAGGCGGAGCCGGCGCTCGCCGAGGTGGCCCGGTGAGGCGCGAGGAGGTCCGCGCGCGGGCCGTGGCGCGCTGCCGCGAGCGGGGCATCCTGATCCCGACCCTCTCCCAGATGCGCGACCCGTCGACCGTCCCCGTCGCCGTGCGCGACTCGCTGCCTCGGGTCGACATGCAGGCGGTCGACCCGAGGAACCTCTTCCGGATCACCTGGCACAACGACCCGGCAACCGGCGGCTTCGGGCCCGTCAACGTGCTGGAGGTCCCCCGCGAGGTGACCGGGGTGAAGGCCCGGATCGCGGGCCTCGTCGGGGCGCACTTCCCCACGGGCGCCCACAAGGTCGGCGCGGCCTTCGGTTGCCTCGTCCCGCGGCTGGTGCACGGCGAGTTCGACCCGACGACGCAGAAGGCCGTCTGGCCCTCGACGGGGAACTACTGCCGCGGCGGCGCCTTCGACAGCGCGCTCCTCGGCTGCACGTCGCTGGCGATCCTCCCGAGGGAGATGAGCGCCGAGCGGTTCCGGTGGCTGGAGTCGATCGGGGCCGAGATCCTGGCCACCCCGGGCTGCGAGAGCAACGTCAAGGAGATCTTCGACGCCTGCTGGGACATCAAGAAGAACCGCAAGGACTGCGTCGTCTTCAACCAGTTCGAGGAGTGGGGGAACTACCTCTGGCACCGCGGCGTGACGGCCCCCGCCGCCGAGGAGGCGTTCGCCTCCCTCGCCTCCCCCCGCTCGCGGATGGCGGCCTGGGTCGGGGCGACCGGCTCGGCCGGCACGCTGGCCGCCGGCGACTCCCTGAAGGCGCGCTTCCCGGGCTGCCGGATCACCGCCGCCGAGGCGCTCCAGTGCCCGACGCTGCTGCGGAACGGGTTCGGCGGGCACCGGATCGAGGGGATCGGCGACAAGCACGTCCCGTGGATCCACAACGCACGGAACACCGACCTGGTCGCGGCGATCGACGACGAGGCGGCGATGCGCGTCTTCCGCCTCTTCAACGAGCCGGCGGGGCAGGAGCTCCTCGTCTCGCGCGGGGCGCCGGCGGCCACGGTCGCCAAGCTCCCGCTCCTGGGGATCTCCTCGGTCGGGAACCTCCTCGCCGCGGTCAAGACGGCGCGTTGGTTCGAGATGGACGAGGACGACGTCCTCCTGACGAGCTTCACCGACTCGGCCGAGATGTACCGGTCGCGGCTCGCCGAGATGACGGAGGCTCTCGGGCCGTACGGGGCCACGGAGGCGGCCGTCGACCTGGAGCGCCGCCTCCTCGGGACGACGACCGACACTCTCCGCGAGCTGACGCACGCGGACCGCAAGGCCCTCCACAACCTGAAGTACTTCACCTGGGTCGAGCAGCAGGGGAGGACGGTCGAGGAGCTCGACGCCCTCTGGAGCCCGCGGTTCTGGGAGGACCGCGTGGCCGAGCTGCCGGAATGGGACGCCGCCATCGCGGCGTTCAACGCGGAGACCGGCGTCCTCGACGCGGTCTCCGGGAGGTTCGCGACCGCATGAGCACGACCACTCTCCCCGCCGTCGGACAGGAGGCCCTCGCCGCGGCGTCGGCCCGCCAGGACGACGCCGTCCGCTTCCTCCGCGACCTGATCGCCATTCCCGCCGAGAGCGGGAAGGAGGAGGCTCGCTGCCGGCGGGTCCGCGAGGAGTACGAGAAGCTCGGCTTCGACGAGGTCTGGTTCTCGGGCCTCGGGAGCGTCGTGGCCCGGGTCGGGAGCGGGCCGCTCCGGATCCTGATGGACGGGCACATCGACTGCGTCGGCGTCGGGGACCCGAGCGCCTGGAGGTACGACCCGTTCCGCGGGAAGCTCGAGGACGGGAAGGTCTACGGGCGCGGGGCCGTCGACGAGCTGCCGGCGATCTCGGCCATGGCGTACGGCGCGAAGCTCCTGGCGGAGCGCGGCGTCCCGGAGGACGTCACGGTCTACCTCTGCGCCTCGGTGATGGAGGAGGACTGCGACGGGCTGCCGCTCCTGCAGCTGATCGAGCGGGAGGGGCTCCGCCCCGACGTCTGCGTCCTCGGCGAGCCGACCGACCTGAACGTCTACCGCGGCCACCGGGGCCGCATGGAGATGACGATCACGACGAAGGGGGTCTCGGCGCACGGCGCCCACTCCGAGCGGGGGGTCAACGCGGTCTACCGGATGGCGAAGGTCGTCCGCGAGGTGGAGGAGCTGAACGGCCGCCTCGCCTCCGACCCGTTCCTCGGCAAGGGCTCGATCATCGTCTCGTACATCTCGTGCAAGAGCCCGTCCCTCTGCGCGGTCCCCGACGAGTGCACCGTCCACCTCGACCGCCGGCTGACGGTCGGCGAGACCGTCGAGACGGCGATGGACGAGGTCCGCGGCCTGCCGTCCGTCAAGGCGTGCGAGGCCGTCGTGACGCTCCTCGGCTACGACGCCGTCGGCTGGAACGGCGCCCGGGCGTACCAGGAGAAGTACTTCCCCACCTGGGTCCTGCCCGAGTCCCACCCGCTGGTCGCCGGGACCGTCGAGGCGGTCGAGACCGTCCTCGGCCGGACGCCCGCCGTCTCCCGCTGGAGCTTCTCGACCAACGGCGTGGCGACGATGGGACGCCTCGGGATCCCGACGGTCGGTTTCGCCCCGGGCCTCGAGGAGCTCTCGCACTCCACGGGCGAGTGGGTGTCGGTCGCCGACCTCGTCAAGGCGACCGCCGTCTACAGCCTGATCCCCGCCGCCCTGGCCGCCCGAAAGGACGACCTCCTCCGCACGCGCTGAAGACCGGAGCCTTCGAGATGCCGACCGCCGCCCTCCCCTCGACCGACCTCGACGCCGCCGTCCTCGACCGCCTCCTCGGTCGGAGCCTCCTCCTGACGGACGACTTCTCCCCGGCCGAGCTGGACGCGCTCCTCTCCGTCGCCTTCCGGCTCGCCGCGCTCGACCGGGCCGGGAAGAAGACGCCGCTCCTCCCGGACGAGCTGGCCTACGCCCTCTTCTTCGACAACTCGACGCGGACGAAGTCGGCCTGGGCCGGCGCCGCAGCGCGCCTCGGGATGCAGCCGGTCATCGTCGACGGCTCCTCGACGCAGGTCTCCCACGGCGAGACGGCCGTGGAGACCGGGGCGATGCTCGGGATGAACGCGCACGCCCTCGGGGTGAGGCACGACCTGATCCTGGGCGAGGGGAACGCGTTCATGCGCGACGTCAAGAAGGGGATCGACGACTACCTGGCCGCGACGAAGGACCCGCGGAAGGTGCCGGTCGTCAACCTCCAGTGCGACGTCGACCACCCGACGCAGACGCTCGCCGACCTCTGCTGGCTCCGGGAGAGCTTCCCGGAGGGCCTCGCCGGGAAGAAGGTCGCCGTCTCCTGGGCCTACTCCCCCAGCTACGCCAAGCCGCTCTCGGTCCCGCAGGGCCTGGTCATGCTGCTGACCCGCTTCGGCGCGCACGTCACGCTCGCCCACCCCGAGGGGTACCGGCTGATGGAGCCCTGCCTCGAGTCGGCCCGGCGCCACGCCGCCGAGTCGGGCGGGTCGTTCCGGACGACGGGCTCGATGGACGAGGCGTTCGAGGGGGCGGTCGCCGTCTACCCGAAGAGCTGGGGCCCGTACGACCTGATGCTGGAGCGGGTGGACGCCAACCGGAAGCGCGACGCGAAGCGGATGACCGAGATCGAGCAGGCCGCCCTCGCCCGGAACGCCGGGCACAGGGACTGGATCTGCGACGAGCGCCGGATGGGGCTGACGAAGGGGGGCGACGCCCTCTACATGCACTGCCTCCCGGCCGACATCGGGGCCGAGGTCTCGCCCGGCGTGATGGCGAAGCACACCGTGAACGTGGCCCGCGAGGCGAACTGGAAGGTCCACGTGATCATGGCGCTCCTGGCCACCGCCAAGGTGCCGAAGCTCGCGGACGCCCTCGCGGCGCTCTGAGCCGCGTCCCTCAGAAGACGAGGAGGGCCTTCACCGACCCGCCGCCGAAGCTCCCCCCCTGGATCGCCTGGGACAGGAGGAGCTCGATCGACATCGCAGGCGCGAAGGTGAAGAGCGCCTTGAGGTGCGCCTTGTCGATGAAGTCGTCCTCCTCCCGTGCGGGCAGCGCCCCGCTGCCGGTCACCTCGCGCCGGGCGTCCTGGGAGCTCCCGAGGTAGCCGAGCCTCAGCTCCACGACCCTCGACAGCCTCAGCTCCCCCTCGACGCCGAAGAGGACCGATCCCAGGTCGTACCTCCCCTCGGGGTCGTCCGGGGAGGCGAAGTCGTCCCGCTGCTCGGCGTAGCCCAGGAGCGCCGAGACGCCCCACTTCCCCAGCTGCCGGCGGCAGGAGACGACCGCGCGGCCCCAGGAGCGGTCGAGGGCGTACCGGCCGCCGCCGGCCTCCGTCTGGTCCCTCTCGAGCCTGGCCCCCGTCAGGCGCAGCCCGGCCGACCAGTCGCCACGGACGTGACCGACCGCGGCGTCGCCGAACCTCTGTGAACCGCGGGTCGTCCGGCCGGTGGCTCCGTCCGTGGCCGCGTACTCGAGCCCGAAGTCGACCGTCCCGTGAACGCGCCAGGAGCCGGCCTCGTACGAGCCGTCGAGGAGGATGCGCCAGGGGTCCCGGTCGAACCGGACCTCGTCGTCCGTCTTCTCGTCCCAGATGACCCGCTCGTCGACCACGAGGACCTCCAGGGCGTTGCGGGCCTTCGGCGCCCCGAGCCTCACGCCGATCCCCATCGACGTGACCTCCTTGTCGAACGCCGGCCAGCCGGTCAGGATCGGGCCCCAGCCCGAGCCCAGGTGGAAGACGGCGTCGAACCGCTGGTCGGAGACCTCGAACCGGCCGTCCTGGTAGTCCCGCCGGTCGTAGCGCATCTGGAGCCACTTGGCCGGGAAGAGGTTCACGGCGATCTGGCTGTTGACGTAGAGCTCGGTCCCGGTCGTGGAGCCGAACTCGCCGAACAGCCCGTTCCCCGAGTACCTCAGCGCGGCCCACTCGGAGCGCCAGCGCGGGTCGGCGGCGTACTGGAGCAGGTGCAGCTCCAGGCGGTCGATGAACTGCCCGCCCTCGACCTGCTCGAGGAAGTCGGCCTCCGAGGCCCAGAAGAGCGGGTCCGGGACCTCCCCGGCCCAGCCCGGCCGGACTGCGAGGAGGAGAACGAGGCCGGCGACCGCGGCCCTCATCGCCGTCGATGTTAGCCCCGCGGCCGGGTCTCGGCGCGCCGGTTCCCGGAGGGCTACGATCCGGGACGTGGCTCGCTTCGTCTTCGCCTGCAACGAGTGCTCCGCCCGGCTCGAGGAGGAGCGCTCCCTCACCGTCTGCCCCTCGTGCGCGAGGCTCCAGGAGCCGGGCGGCCCGACGCGCGGCGTCCTCCGCGTCGAGCTCCTCGAGCCTCCGCGCGCCTGGCCCACGACGCCCCTCGACGGCCCCGAGGCGCTCGCGGCGTTCCTGCCCCTCGAAGGCCCCGACTCCCTCTTCGGCTACCCCGTCGGCGGGACGCCGCTCCTCCCGGCGCCTGGCCTGCGCCGGCGCCTGGGGATGCCGCGCCTCTTCGTGAAGGACGACTCGCGGAACCCGAGCGGGTCGACGAAGGACCGGGCCTCCCTCCTCGTCGTCGCCAAGGCGCGCGAGTACGGGTACGACACCGCGGCCGCCGCCTCGACCGGGAACGCCGCGACGGCGCTCTCGGCCGTCGGCGCTGCGGCGGGGGTCCGGACGGTCGTCTTCGTCCCGGCCTCGGCCCCGCTCGCCAAGCTCGTCCAGATGGCCAGCTACGGCGCCACGCTCGTCCCCGTCGACGGGACGTACGACCAGGCCTTCGAGCTCTCGCTCGCCGCCTGCGCGCGGTTCGGCTGGTACAACCGGAACACGGCGCTGAACCCGTTCACGGTCGAGGGGAAGAAGACGGCCGCCCTGGAGATCGCGAAAGACCTCCTCCCCGAGGAGCCCGACGCCGTCGTCGTCCCGACGGGGGACGGCGTGATCCTCGCCGGCGTCGCCAAGGGGTTCCGGGACCTGGTGGCCGGCGGCCTCCTCTCGCGAACGCCCCGCCTGATCGCCGTCCAGCCGGAGGGATCGGGGCCGATCGCGCGGGCGCTGAAGTCGGGGGCGGACGGGATCACGCCGGAGCCCGGGGCGGCGAGCGTCGCCGACAGCCTCGTCGTCGCGGCCCCGCGCAACGCGATCCTCTGCCTGAAGGAGGTCCGCGCCTCGGGGGGGGCCGGCGTCCTCGTCGGCGACGAGGAGATCCTCGACGCCCTCTCGCTCCTGGCGCGTTCCGCCGGTGTCTTCGCCGAGCCGGCCGCGGCCGCCGGCCTGGCCGGCCTCCTCGCCGCCCGCGAGGAGGGTCTCGTCGACCCCGGCGAGCGCGTGGTCCTCCTCGTCACCGGGACCGGCCTCAAGGACGTGGGCGCGGCCCGCCGCAGAGTGACGATCCCCCCGGCGGTCCTCCCCACCCTCGAGGCCGTCGAGGCGGTCCTCCGCGAGGCTCCGGCGGCGCGGTAGCGCTCTGGGCCCCTACTCGAACCGGCACTCCAGCGCGTCGCGAGGTAGGAGCCCGGCCGTCGTCCGGCTCTTCCCCACGTAGCGCGCAAGGAGCCACTTCTCGCCCCCCTCGTTGACGAGCTCGAGGGCCTCGACGACGTCGCCCTCGACGACGTACGCCCGCCGCTCCTTCGGCGGGAGGGGGCCGACCGCGAGGAAGCGGACCTTCGGCTCCGTCACCTCGCACCGGAAGGCCGGCTTCCAGCCCTCCTCGACGAACGAGTCGCCGGGCCAGCCCGCCCCGCAGAACGAGGCGATCCCGCCCGTCGTCGTCACCGTCACCTTCTTCGCCCTGGTCGTGAAGGTGACCGTCCCCTGGTCGTCCCGGTACTCCCACCTCCCGTCCCCGGCGAAGCCGGCCACCCCGATCCCGTCGCACGTGTGGGCCGTGGCGCCGAAGACGGCCGAGTACGAGAAGGAGAGCGTGTCCCCGGCGCGCATCAGGGCGAGCGGGCCGTGGTGGCCGTACCAGACGCCGGTCGGGTCGAACCCCCTCTCGTCGGGAGCCTGGGCGGGAGCCCCCCGGGCGGCGAGCGAGAGCGCGACGAGCACCGGGGCCAGCCGGACGAGCGAGCGTCCCTTCACGGAGCCCTCCTGCCGGCTCCAGCCGGAGGCTCGCAGGGGGACTCCCGGAAGGCCCCGATCCACTCGACCGGACCGGTCTCGTCGCCCCTCGTCTTCACGCTGACGACCGCGCAGAACCTCGCCCCGGGGGCCGGGGGCCTCCGGAAGGCGAGGAAGGTGAGGACGACCGCCGTGGTCGGGGCGACCCGCGGCTCGCCCCAGGCGGCGCGGACCTCGTCGAGGCCGATCGAGCCCGGGACGGCCAGGCGCGCCTCCACGTTGGCGGCCTCGCCCGTCTCGCGGTCGCGGCTGACGACGACGTCCGAAAGGCGCGGGTCGGACGGCCGGACGAGGACGGCGTCGGCGTACTCGGCCTCGATCGCCCCGAAACGCGCGGCCATCTCCAGGGCGGGCACCCCCTCCCCGCTGACGGCGTCGTGGATGCGCACGAGGAGGTCCAGCAGCGACTCCCCGCTCATGAAGCCCTCCGCCGCCGGCGGGGCGTCCCGGCCCCCTCTCGGGCGCCGCCGGAGGCGCAGACAGCATAGCGCCGGTCCGGCGGAGGCTCCGATAAGCTCCGTGAGCGACCGCCGGGCGAAGGGGGGAAGCACCGGACTTGAGACGCGCGGCCCTGGCCATCGACCTCCTCGGCGCCCTCTCCACGCTCGCCCTCGTGGCGTGGAAAGGGCGGGTCTGGGAGGAGCCGCACGGGCTCCTCACCCTCCTCCCCCTGACGCTCTTCACCCTCGCCCCGTACGCGCTGGCGGGCCTGGCGGTCCGGCTGGCGCGGGGGCCCGGGTCGTCGCTGGCCGCCCTCGCGGGCTGCGCGCTCTCGACCGCGTTCGGCCTCGTGGTCTACGCGGACGCCCTCCTGACGAGCGAGAACCCGCTGAACCTCCTCGTCTTCCTCGCCGTCCCGGTGGTCCAGGCCGGCATCGCCGGGACCGCCCTCCTCCTCGCGGCGCTCCTGGCGCGGCGGGAGGGACGGCAGGCCACGGCGCGGTAACGCGGCCGCGCGGGCGGGCGCGGAGGTATCCTAGGCGGGTCGGCGCGGCGCTCCGGCCTCCCGATGTCTTCGCGGCCTCCCGACCCCCCGCACGCCCGCGGGCGCTTCCTCGATCGGTTGCGCCGCCGGTGCGGGAGCACCCGGCGGGACGGCCCGGTCCTCCCCGGGCCTCAGCCCTTCCCGCCGAGGAGCTTCGTGATCTCGCCCGGGTCCGGGAACCGCCCGGTCGCGTGCTTGGAGAAGACGAGCTTCCCGTCCGCGGCGACGTCGAAGACGCCGCCGGACCCCGCGATCAGCTTCGCCCTCATCCCGAGGGCCTTCTCGAGCTCGGCCGCCAGACCGGCGGCCCTGGGCTCGTAGTTTCAGACGGTGCAGTAGGTGATCTCGACCTTCACGAGTCCCTCCCGCGCCGATTCTAGAGGTGACGACATGAAAGCGACCTCCTCGCCGACCTTCCTGACCCCCGCTCAGCTCCTCTCCGAGATGGAGCGCTGCCTGTTCTGCGAGGAGAAGCCGTGCAAGGAGGCCTGCCCGGCCGACTGCTCGCCGGCCGACTTCATCATGGCCGCGCGGGTGGGCGAGCCGTCCGACTGGCGGCGCGCCGCGGGGCTGATCCTCTCGGAGAACCCGCTCGGCGGCGTCTGCGGGGCCGTCTGCCCCGACCGGCACTGCATGGCCGCCTGCTCGCGGAAGACGTTCGACCGGCCGGTCCTGATCCCCGAGATCCAGGCCCAGGTCGTGGAGAACGCCAAGGAGACGGGCGTGATGCCCGCGTTCCGCCACGCGGCCCCGACCGGGAAGAAGGTCGCGGTCGTCGGCGCGGGCCCGGCGGGCCTCGGCGCCGCGGCTCTCCTCGCCCAGCAGGGCCACGCGGTCACGATCTTCGAGGCCGGGGACCGGCCGGGCGGGATGTGCCTCTTGATCCCGGACTCCCGGCTCCCGAAGCGGGTCCTCTTCTCGGACATCGACTTCCTGCTGGGCCTGGGCGACATCCGCCTGGAGACGCACGCGCGGGTGACCGAGCCGGTGGAGCTCCGCTCCGCCGGCTTCGACGCCGTCCTCGTCACGACGGGGCTCGACCAGCCGCTGACGCTCGGGATCCGCGGCGAGGAGCTGGCGGTCCCGTGGGCCCGCCTCCTCTTTGACCCGCCGTCCGCCCGCCTGAAGGGGAAGACGGTCGCCGTGATCGGCGGCGGGGCCGTCGCCGTCGACTGCGCCGTGACGGCGCGCTCCCGCGGGGCGGCGCGGGTCGAGCTCTTCGCGCTCGAGAGCCTCTCGGAGATGCCGCTGACGGCCAAGGAGCGGAAGGAGCTCCTCGACGCCGGCGTCGAGGTGACGGGCCGGACGCGGGTGACCGAGATCCGGAGGAAGGACGGCTCGGTCGACGGGATCGTCACGCTGAAGGTGGAGCTGCCGCGCGGGCGGAAGTTCCACCCGTCGGCCGTGGCCGACGTCGGCGGGACACGCCTCGTCCGCCCCGACGTGAACGCGGTGGTCCTCGCCATCGGGGCCCGCCCGTCGGCCCGCTCGCGCGGGAAGGCCCGCTTCTACGCCGGGGACATGGAGAACGGCCCGACGACGGTCGTCGAGGCGGTGGCCGCGGGGAAGAACGCGGCCACCCTCGTCGACGCCTACCTCGACGGCGAGCGGAAGGTCCTGATCCAGAAGCGGACGAAGGCGCGCGTCCCGCTCCCGGGCCTCGTGAAGACGCCGGTCCCGCTCGACGCCGACTTCTTCGGCCGCCCGATCCCCTCGCCGTTCCTCCTCTCGGCCGCCCCGCCCACCGACGGCTACGACCAGATGCGGAAGGCCTACGAGGCCGGCTGGGCCGGCGGCGTGATGAAGACTGCCTTCGACGGCCTCCCGATCCACATCCCGGCCCGGTACATGTTCGCGTTCACGCCGGCGACGTACGGCAACTGCGACAACGTGTCCGGCCACCCGCTGGACCGCGTCCGCCGCGAGGTGGAGCGGCTGGTGACGGAGTTCCCGGACCGGCTGACGCTCGCCTCCACCGGCGGCAGCGTGACGGGCGACGACGAGGCCGACCGGCGCTCCTGGCAGTCGAACACGCGGAAGCTCGAGAGCTGCGGCGCCATGGGGATCGAGTACTCCCTCTCCTGCCCGCAGGGGGGCGACGGGACGAAGGGGGACATCGTCTCGCAGGACGCCGAGCTGACCGCGAAGATCGTCGGCTGGGTGCTGGAGGCGGGGAGGGCGGACGTCCCGAAGCTCTTCAAGCTGACGGGGGCCGTCACCGCGATCCGGCCGATCGTGGCGGCCGTGAAGGCGGTCCTCGAGAAGCACCCGGGGAAGAAGGCCGGCGTGACCCTGGCGAACACGTTCCCGACGCTCGCCTTCCGGAAGGGGGAGAAGCCGTCGTGGGAGGAGGGGGTCGTCGTCGGGATGAGCGGCGAGGGGGTGGCGCCGATCTCGAACCTGACGCTCGCCAACGTGGCCGGGAGCGGCGTCACGGTCTCGGGGAACGGCGGGCCGATGGACTACAAGGCCGCCGCCCACTTCCTGGCGCTGGGCGCCTCGACCGTCCAGTTCTGCACGGTCGTCATGAAGCACGGCTACGGGATCGTCCACGACCTCCACTCGGGCCTCTCGCACCTGATGGCCGACCGGGGCTACCGGAGCGTCGCCGAGCTCGTCGGCTGCGCCCTCCCCCACCCCGTCACCGGCTTCATGGAGCTGCCGTCGAAGAAGCCGATCTCGGCGGTGGACCGCGACGTCTGCGAGCACTGCGGCAACTGCACCCGCTGCCCGTACCTGGCGATCTCGCTCGACCACGAGCTCGTCCCGGTCACCGACCCGGCGCGGTGCGTCGGCTGCTCGATCTGCGCGCAGAAGTGCTTCTCCGGGGCGCTCTTCATGCGGGACCGGACGCCGCGCGAGCTGGCCGCGCTGGTGGAAGCGTGAGGCGGGACGGGAGGAGGGAGCCGTGAGCGAGAGACTCCTGGTCCGGGGCGGGACCGTCGTCACGCTGGGCGAGCCGAACCGGGTCCTCCCGGGGCACGACGTCCTGTGCGAGGGCGGGCTCGTCGCGCGCGTGGCGCCCTCGGCCGACCTCCCCGAGGAGGGGGTCCGCGTCGTCGACGCCCGCGGGAAGGTCGTCCTCCCCGGCTTCGTCAACGTCCACATGCACTTCTACTCGACGATGGTCCGCGGCCTCGGCAAGGCCGCCCCGTCGAAGGACTTCGACGAGGTGCTGAAGAACCTCTGGTGGCGGCTCGACCGCAAGCTGACCGTGGAGGACTGCCGGTACTCGGCCCTCGTCCCGCTGATCGAGGCCGTCCGGCACGGGACGACGACGCTGATCGACCACCACGCGAGCCCCTTCGCCGCGCGCGGCTCGCTCGCGGCGATCGCGGACGCCGTCACGCAGGTCGGGCTGCGCGCCTCGCTCTGCTACGAGGTCTCCGACCGGGACGGGGAGAAGGTGGCCCAGGACGGGCTCGACGAGAACGTCGACTGGCTGAAGTCCTGCGCGGCGCGGGGCGGGAACCGGCTGAAGGGCCTCTTCGGCCTCCACGCCGCGTTCACGATCGGGGACGCGACGCTCGCCAAGGCCGCCGAGCTGGGGCGCTCGCTCGGGGCCGGTTTCCACGTCCACGTCGCCGAGGCCCGCTCGGACCAGGAGCACAGCGTGGCGACGCACGGCCGGCGCGTCGTCGAGCGGCTCCACGAGCACGGGATCCTGGGGCCGAGGACGATCGCGGCCCACTGCGTCCACGTCGACGCGCGCGAGCGGGCGCTCCTGGCCCAGACCGGGACCGCGGTCGCCCACAACCCGCAGTCGAACCTGAACAACGCGGTCGGCGTCGCGGACCTCCCCGCGCTGGCCCGGGAGGGCGTCCTCCTCGGCCTCGGGACCGACGCGATGACGGTGAACATGCTGGAGGAGGTCCGCGCCGCCCTCTTCGCCCAGCACCTGGGGCGCGAGAACCCGAGCGCGGCGTGGGGCGAGGTGACGACCGCCCTCCTCCGGGGGAACGCGGCCATCGCCAACCGGTACTTCGACCCGCCCGTCGGCGAGGTGCGCGAGGGCTTCTGCGCCGACCTCGCCCTGGTCGACTACCACCCGCCGACCCCGTTCGACGAGGCGACGTTCCAGGGGCACCTCCTCTTCGGCCTCTCGCAGTCGACCGTCGACACGACGATCGCGGGGGGGAGGGTCCTGATGGAGGGCAAGCGCCTCCTCCTCGACCTCGACGAGGCGGAGGTGGCGGCCCGCTCGCGCGAGCTGGCCGCGAGGCTCTGGGAGCGCTTCTAGGCGCGTCCGCCGCGCGGTCTACCATCGGGCGGTGAGGGAGCGCCTCCGCCCAGCGGTCCTCCTCGCCTTCGCGGCGGTCTGGCTGATCTGGGGCTCGACGTACCTGGCGATCCGGGTCGTCCTGGAGACGCTGCCGCCGTTCACGATGGCCGGCGTCCGGTTCGTCGCCGCCGGGCTCCTGCTCGGCGCCTTCTCCCTCGCCCGCGGGGCCGCGCGTCCCACGCGGGCGCAGTGGGGCACGGCCCTCGTCCTGGGCGGGCTCCTCTTCCTCGGCGGGAACGGCGCGGTCGTCTGGGCCGAGCAGCGGATCGCCTCGGGCCTGGCGGCCCTCCTGGTGGCGATCGAGCCGCTCTGGGTCGTCCTCCTCCAGGCCCGGAGCGGGGCGGGCCGGCCGAGCGCCCGCGCCGTCCTCGGCGTCGTCCTCGGCATCGCCGGCCTCCTCGTCCTGATCGGCCCTTGGAACCTCGGCGCCTCGGACCGGGTGGACCTGGCCGGCTCCGTCGTCGTCGTCGCGGGGTCCCTCTCCTGGGCGATCGGGTCGCTGGCGGGCCGGACCGCGAAGCTCCCGGAGCCTCCCCCGCTCGCCGCCGCCACCCAGATGCTCGCCGGCGGGGCCCTCCTCCTCGTCGCGGGGCTCGCGGCGGGCGAGCCGGCCCGGGTCGTCTGGAGCGCGGTCTCGCTCCGGTCGGTCCTCGCGCTCGCCTACCTCGCCCTCTTCGGCTCGATCGTCGCCTTCACGGCCTACCTCTTCCTCCTGCGGCAGGTGAGCCCGGCGCGGGCCTCGACGTACGCCTTCGTCAACCCGGTGGTGGCGGTCGTCCTCGGCGCCTGGCTGGGCGGAGAGCCGCTGACGCCGCGCCTGCTCGCGGCGGGGGCCCTGATCGTCGGCGCCGTCGTCCTCATCACGCTCGGCGAGCGGGGCGCGAAGGGCTGAGGGACGGGCGTCCCTCCGGCCCCCGGCTCGCTACAATCGGGAAAACCGAGGACACGGAGGTCGAACGATGGCTCGAAGCCCGCTCGCCCGGTGGCTGCGCCGCGCCCTGCAGGCGGCGCCGGACGTCCCTGGAAACGGCGCGCCGCCCCCCGGCGCGGAGGCGTTGCGCACCGCCCGGCCGACCCGGCGCGAGGCGATCCGGCTCGGGGGCGCCGCGCTCGCCGGCGTGGCCGTCTCGCGGTGCGCGAGCCTGCCCGGCCCGGCCCCGGAGCGGGGCGAGGTGCTCGTCGTCGGCGGCGGCCTCGCGGGCCTCACGGCGGCCTGGCGGCTCCGCCAGGAGGGGCTCTCCGTCACCGTCGTCGAGGCCCAGGAGCGCGTCGGGGGGCGGATGCTGAGCCTCACCGGGCACTTCCCCGGGGGGCTCGTCGCCGAGCTGGGCGGCGAGCTGATCGACACGGGGCACGAGCGGGTCCGCGCGATGGCGACGGAGCTGGGGCTCGCGCTCGACGACCTCCTCGACGAGCCGGAGGGCCTCGAGGAGACGGTCTTCTTCGCCGGCGCGCGGCGGACCTACGCCGAGGTCGCCGGGGCGCTCCGCCCGGTCGTCGAGGCCGCGCGGCGGGACCTGGCCCCGCTCGGGGAGGAGCCGGACGTCTCGTACCGCGGCCCCGGCGCCGCGCGCGACCTCGACCGGATGTCGATTTCCGAGTGGCTGGACCGCGCGGGGGCCACGGGCTGGGCGCGAACGCTCGTGGAGGTGGCCTTCGAGTCCGAGTGCGGCCTCCCCCCCGGCGAGCAGAGCAGCCTGAACTTCCTCCTCTTCGCGGACTTCGACCCGGCGAAGCCGCGGCTCTACGGCGACAGCGACGAGCGCTTCCACGTCCGCGGCGGGAACGACCAGGTCCCCAGGCGCCTGGCCGAGCGGCTCGGCGGGTCGGTCGTCCGCGGCGAGCGCCTGGAGGCCCTTCGCGAGGGGAGCGACGGACGCTTCGTGGCGAGCTTCCTCCGCGGCGGGACGGGACTCGAGCGGCGCGCCACGCACGTGGTCCTGGCCGTCCCGTTCACGCTCCTGCGCGACGTCCGCCTGGACGTCCCCCTCTCCCCCGCCAAGCGGCGGGCGATCCGCGAGCTGGGCTACGGGACGAACGCGAAGCTGATGACCGGGTGGAGCCGCCGGGCCTGGAGGACCGACCACCGCTCGACCGGGACCTTGATGACCGACCTCGGCCTGCAGGTCGCCTGGGAGACGAGCCGCCAGCAGCCCGGGACGGCCGGGATCCTGACGAACTTCACGGGCGGTGCCGCGGGCGTGGCCCTCGGGCGCAGCACGGCGCCGGAACGCTCCGCCGAGGTGGCCGCCCAGGTGGACGCCGTCTTCCCCGGATCGTCCTCCGCCCACCAGCCCGCCCAGGCCGTCCGGTTCCACTGGCCCACGCACCCGTGGACCCTCGGCAGCTACGCCTGCTACCGCCCGGGTCAGCTCACCGCGTTCGGGGGCGCCGAGGGGGAGCCCGAGGGACGCGTCCTCTTCGCGGGCGAGCACACCTCCCGCGGCTTCCAGGGCTTCATGGAGGGGGCCTGCGCCACGGGGGAGCGCGCGGCCCGGGAGGTCCTCGCCTCGATCGGGAGGCCGCGGGCCGCGGCGCCTTCCGCCTGAGGACGCCTACTCGATCGTCGCCCCGCCCGCCGCCTCGCGGATCCGGGCCGCGGCCGAGAGCTCCCAGTCGAGGCGCCCGTGCGCCTGCGAGGCGAGCTTCCCCTCGGGGGTGAAGAACATCGTCTCGACCGGGCGCTTGGAGTTGAGCTTCGTCGTCGCGTCGCCCGTCGGGTCGAGGACGAGGCTCGACGGGACCGGCGGGACGAGGCCGTTCTGCGAGAGCCAGGCGTCGAGCGTGGCGAAGTCGGGGTCCTTCGCGATCAGGACGAGCTCGGCGCTCGTGTCCGACTTCGTCCGCTCCTGGAACGCGAAGAGGGACCGCAGCTCGGAGGCCGCCTCCGGGGCGGTCGTGGAGAAGAAGTGGAGGACGAGGACGTGCCCGGGCTTTCCCACCAGGTTCCGCCCCTTCCCGTCCCGCGTCTCGACGACGAGGCGCCCCCCGGCGTCCAGGTTCAGGATGCCGTGGTCGTGGTCGGGGTGCGTGGCCGGGGTGAGGGAGAGGTAGTAGGCGTATCCCATCAGGGCGGCGGCGCCGAGGAGGGCGACGCCGATGACGCTCCGGCGCTGGGCGGCTTTCATCGGGCCGGATTCTAAGGGCGCGAGGCCGAGGGCCCGCCGGGGCCCGCCCCCCGGGTCTCGGCGTCCGTCTCCACGCCGAACGTGAGGAAGTTGAAGAGCTCGGCCCGGAAGCCGACGTCCATCCGGAAGACGAGGGCCGTCTTCCCCTTCAGGCGGACGTCGACGACGCAGGGGAACCAGCGGCCCGGGAGGGCGGGCCGCCCCTCGTAGACGAGGACCGCCTCGCTCACCCTGGCGGCGATCCCCCCGCCGACCTTCACCGGCCTGACGATCCGCGCGTCGACCCGGCGGACCTGGAAGTCGGCCGCGTCGACGACCGCGCGCCCCGCCAGCGCGTTGAGCGCCTGGTCGGCGAGCGTCGCCGCCCGGAGCCCCTCGCGCGGCCAGAAGTCGAGGACGTAGGACGGGCGGCCGTCCACGAGCTCCTCGCCGCGGTAGCGGTACTCGAACCGCTCGATCAGGTTCGACAGACGCTGGGTCCCCACCGTCGGGTCGTCGTCGTCGCCCCCGACCTTCGGCGGGTTGGCGGCCTTCTCGGCGGCCCGGCGGTCCAGCCTCTTTTTCCGGTCCTTCTCGTCCTCGGCGGCGGACTTCCGCTTCTCCTCCTCCGTCGCGGGGCGCCCGTCCAGGAGGACCAGCTCGCGCGTCCCCTCCCCCGGAGCCTCGCCCGAGGTCCAGTAGAAGAGGCGCCACTTCACGTCCGAGGCGACCCCGTCCTTGCGGTACGTCGTCTTCACCTCGCGCTGGTCGAACGTGTACGAGGCGAGGACCTCCTCGGACCGCCGCTGCGCCCGGACCACCTGCCGGATCAGCTCCGTCACGTCCATCTCCCCCGCGGGCCCGTCCGCGGCCCGCGCGGAGGGGCCCTGGCCGGCCGCCGGGAGGGCGAGCCAGAGGAGCGCGAGGCCCGCGGGGAGGAGAGGGGATCGGGGCACGGCCGTCCCCACTCTACGGCCGCGGGGAGGATCCGGTTGGGGACGTCCGGCGTGGAGCGGGCGGCGTAGGATCGGGACGACATGAGCCAAGCGCCGAAGTCCGCGTTCGAGCTCGCCATGGAGCGCCTGAAGGCCGCCGACCGGGCGGAGGGGGTCGAGGAGACCCCCCTCACGGAAGGCCAGAAGGCCGAGATCGCCGAGGTGAGGCGCGTGGCCTCCTCGCGCCTGGCCGAGAGGGAGATCCTCTTCCGCGACGCCCTGAAGAAGGAGCTCGACCCCGTCTCGCGCGAGAGGCTGGAGGAGGAGTACCGGGTCGACCGGCAGCGGATCGAGGCGGACCGGGACCGGGCCGTCGAGAAGGTCCGGCGCGGCGCCTGACGTCGCGGAGGGAAGGAGATGAAGCTCCTCGTCACGGGCGGAACCGGCTTCGTCGGCCGCCGCTTCTGCACCCTCCTCCACGCGCGCGGGCACGAGGCGGTCGTCCTCTCGCGTGTCCCTTCGAGGCGCCCCGACGGGCTCCCCGCTTCCGCCCGCCTGGAGGCGTGGGACCCCGGAGCGCTCGGGAGGCTCCTGGGCGGGGCCGACGCCGTCGTCCACCTCGCCGGAGAGCCGGTGGCCCAGCGCTGGACGGCCGCGGCCCGGGAGCGGATCGCGGCCAGCCGCGTCGGTGTGCTCGACGCGCTGCGCGCGGCCGTCGAGAAGGGGGCCCGCGCGCCGCGGGTCCTCGTCTCGGCCTCGGCGGTCGGCTACTACGGCGCGCGCGGCGAGGAGGAGCTGACCGAGGAGAGCGCGCCGGGGACCGGCTTCCTCGCCGAGACGTGCGTCCGCTGGGAGGAGGCCGCCCTCTCCCTCGGGCCGCTCGGCACCCGCGTCGTCACGGCGCGGATCGGCGTCGTCCTGGGCGAGGACGGCGGGGCGCTCTCGAAGATGCTCCCCGCCTTCCGGCTCGGCGCCGGGGGGCCGGTCGGGAGCGGGGAGCAGTGGATGTCCTGGATCCACCGCGACGACCTGGCCGCCCTCCTCGTCTTCGCGCTGGAGAAGGACGGCCTCTCCGGCGCTCTGAACGCCACCTCCGCGACGCCCGCGCGCAACCGCGACTTCGCGCGCGCCCTCGGCCGCGCGCTCCGCCGCCCGGCGCTCCTCCCGGTCCCGGCCTTCGCCCTGAGGGCCGCGTTCGGCGAGATGGCCTCGATCCTCCTCGAGGGGCAGAAGGTCCTCCCGGTGAGGACGCTCGCCTCTGGGTTCGATCTCCGGTACCCGGACCTCGACGGCGCGCTCTCCGGATCGGTCTGACCGTCCGGCGACCGGCGTTGTTCCTGAGCGCGTTTTCGAGATAATCGGGGACACGACCCCCGGACGCCCCCGAAGGAGGTCCCGATGCGACTGCTCACCCCGATCGCCGTCCCCGTCCTCGCCTCGCTCCTGGCCGCCGCGGCGCCCGCGGCTCCCTCCGAAGGGGCCCCGCCGCTGCCGCCGGCGCGGAAGGTCCCGGGGATCACGGCCCCCGACACGCACCCGGGCGGCTGCGTCGACTGCCACGTCCGCTACCCCGAGCGGAAGGCGGACGAGCGCCTGAGCGTCCTGATGGCGGGCTGGAGGACGAAGGTGGGCCCGGAGCTCCTGGCGAAGTCGCAGGCGGCCTCTCCCCCCGGAATGAAGCTGAAGGGGAAGCACCCGCCGCTCTCCGCGGCGAAGGACGTCCCGGCCTCGTGCCTCCGCTGCCACTCGCCCGGGTCGAAGAGCGCCCCCCCGTTCGCGGCGCTCGTCCACGCGATCCACCTGACCGGGGGCGAGGCGAACCACTTCCTGACCGTCTTCCAGGGAGAGTGCACGCTCTGCCACAAGCTGGACGCGGCCACCGGGACGTGGCGGATGCCCAGCGGCCCGGAAAAGTAGCCCGGACGATCCGTCGGAATCCTCCGATCGCGACGAGCCGGGCGGGGACACGGGCGCCCCGTCCGGCAGGCCCCCCCGGCGGTAAGCTTCCGGGATGCCTGAGCCTCTCGTCGGCCGCTCGGTCCCCCGCTCCGACGGCCCCGCGAAGGTGACCGGGCGCTCCCTCTACGTCGACGACGTGACCCGGCCCGGGATGCTCTTCGGCGCCACGCTGAGGAGCGCGGTCCCGCGCGGGCGGCTCGTGGCGGTCCGCCGCGACCCGTCGTTCGACTGGAGCGGGGTCACCGTCGTCACCGCCCGGGACGTCCCGCACAACGTCGTCGCCGTCATCGAGGAGGACCAGCCGGTCCTCGTCCCCGAGGGGGGCGAGGTCCGGCACGCCTACGAGCCGCTCGCCCTCGTCGCGGCCGAGGACCCGGGGCGGGCCGAGGCGGCGCTCTCGCACCTCGTGGCAGATGTCGAGCCGCTCCCCGCCGTCCTCTCGATTCCCGACGCCCTCGCCGCGAGGGTCCCCCTCCGCGGGAGCGACAACGTCCAGAAGCGGTACGAGATCGTCAAGGGGGACGCCGCCGCGGCGCTCGCGCGCTGCGAGGTCGTCGTCACGGGGCGGTACCGCGTCGGGCACCAGGAGCACGTCTACATCGAGCCGCAGGGGATGCTGGCCTGGTGGGAGGGGGACGCCCCGCGCGTCCTCGGCTCGCTCCAGTGCCCGTACTACGTTCAGAAGGGGATCGAGAAGGCCTTCGGCCTTCCGCGCGGGGCGATCGACGTGACGCAGGCGGTCACGGGCGGCGGCTTCGGCGGCAAGGAGGAGTACCCGACGCTCGTGGCCCTCCACGCGCTCCTCCTCTCCCGGGCGAGCGGGCGGCCCGTGAAGCTCGTCTACGGCCGCAAGGAGGACGTCGAGGCCACGACGAAGCGCCACCCGGCCGAGGTGGAGATCACCTCCGGCTGCGAGAGGGACGGGACCTTCCGGGCCGTCTCGGTGAGGGTCGTGATGGACGGAGGGGCGTACGTCACGCTGACGCCCGTCGTCCTCTCGCGCGGGGCGCTCCACGCCTCCGGCCCCTACCGCTGGGAGCACGTCCGGGTGGAGGCGCTGGCCGTCGCGACGAACACGCCCCCGAACGGGGCCTTCCGCGGGTTCGGGGCGCCGCAGACGCAGTTCGCCATGGAGCGGCACGTCGACGCGATCGCCCGGACGCTCGGCGTCGACCCGTTCGACCTGCGCGAGAGGAACGTCTACCGCCCCGGCGACACGACGGCGACCGGGCAGACTCTCTCCGAGTCGGTCGGGATCGCCGAGTGCCTCTCGCGGGCGCGGAAGGAGAGCGGCTGGGACGAGAAGCGGCGGCGGGCGCGCGGGACAGGCCCCGTGGCCCGCGGGATCGGCGTGTCGGCCTTCTTCCACGGGGCCGGCTTCACCGGCTCGGGCGAGCGGTACCTGAAGGGGAAGGCCGCCGTCGACCTCCTCCCGGGCTACCGGGCGCGCGTGCGGATCGCCTCCACCGACATCGGGCAGGGGACCGAGACCGTCTTCCGGCAGATCGCGGGCGACGCCCTCGGGGTGAAGCTCGAGGACGTCGACTTCGCGGTCCCGTCGACGGCCGCCGTCCCCGACTCGGGCCCCACCGTGGCCTCCCGGACGGTCATGGTCGTCGGGTCGATCGTCGAGAAGGCGGCGCGCGAGGTCCGCGAGCGCGTCGAGGCCGAGGCCGCCGGGTCCGGCGGGAGCCTCGCCGAGGCGGCCGACCGCCTCCTCGCCCGCGAGAAGGAGGTGACGGCGCTCGTCCAGTACGAGCCGCCCGACGGCCTCTTCTGGGACGACGCGGCCTACCGTGGCGACGCCTACCCGTGCTACGGCTGGGGCTGCGACGTGGCGGAGGTGGAGGTGGACCTCGACACGTTCGAGACGCGGGTGACCGGCTTCACCGCGGCGATCGACGTCGGCAAGGCGGTCCACCCGCTGATGTGCAAGGGGCAGGTCGAGGGGGGGACGCTCCAGGCGATCGGCTGGGCGCTCTCGGAGGAGGTCCTCTGGAAGGACGGGAGGATCCTGAACCCCCGGATGACGACGTACATCGTCCCGACGAGCCTCGACGCCCCCCCCTTCACGACGATCCTCGTCGAGAGCCCCTACTCGCGCGGCCCCGGCGGCGGCGCCAAGGGGCTCGGCGAGCTGCCGATGGACGGCGGGGCGCCGGCCGTCGTGGCGGCGGTCGAGGACGCCACCGGGATCGCCCTCGACGCGATCCCGGTCCTCCCCGAGCGGCTCTACGAGGCGTCCCTCGGAAAGCGAGGCGAGCGATGAGGCTGCGGCTGAAGGTCAACGGCGCCCCCCGCGAGGTGGAGGTCCCGCCGCTGGCGCGCCTGCTCGACGTCCTGCGCGGGCCGCTCGGGCTGACCGGCACCAAGGAGGGCTGCGGCGAGGGGGAGTGCGGCGCCTGCACCGTCCTGCTCGACGGCGAGCCGGTGAATTCCTGCCTCGTGGCCGCCGGGCAGTGCGAGGGGCGCGAGGTGACGACCGTCGAGGGGCTCGGGACGCCGGAGGCGCTCTCGCCGCTGCAGGAGGCCTTCGTCACCGACGGCGGCGCTCAGTGCGGCATCTGCACCCCCGGGATGCTCCTCTCGGCCCACGCCCTCCTCGCCCGCGACCGCGCCCCGTCGGACGCCGACGTCCGCCAGGCGATCGCGGGGAACGTCTGCCGCTGCACCGGCTACCTCCGGATCGTCGAGTCGGTGAAGGCGGCGGCGGGGAGGCGGCCGTGAGCCTCGCCGACCTCGCCCGGTACGAGATGAGCGTCCCCACGTCGCTCTCGGAGCTCCTCGACCTCCTCGCGGCCCGCGTCGAGCAGGGGCAGGAGACGCAGCTCCTCTCGGGCGGGACCGACTGGTACGTCGAGCGGCACCTCACGGGGCTCGCCCCCGAGGGTCCCCTGCCCCTGGTGGCCGACGTGACGCGCGTCCCCGAGATGCGGGCGATCTGCCTGGAAGGGTCGCGGCTCTGGATCGGCGCGGCGGCGACGTACCTCGAGATCGAGAGGAGCCCGCTCGTGGCCGAGGCCGCCCCGCTCCTCCCCGCCATGTGCCGCGACGTCGGCGCCTGGCAGGTGCAGGCGCGCGGGACGCTCGGGGGCAACCTCGCGACCGGCTCCCCGGCCGCCGACGGGGTCTGCGCCCTGGCGGCCCTCGACGCCACGGTCGTCCTGGCGAGCGTCCGGGGCGAGCGGAAGGTCCCGATCGGCTCCTACTACACCGGCTACAAGCGGTCGGTCCGCGCCGGGGACGAGGCGGTCGTCCGGTTCGAGATCGCCGTCCCGGCCCCCTCGGCCCGGTGGGTCTGGAGGAAGGTGGGGACGCGGAGGGCGCAGGCGATCTCGAAGGTGGCGCTCGCGGGCGTGGCGGAGGCCGCGGGAGGACGGCTCACCCGCCTCGGCCTGGGGATGGCCTCCGTCGCCCCGACCGTCGTCCTCCTCCCGGCCGTCCGGGCGCTCGGCCTCTCGCGCCCGCTCGCCGAGATCGCGGACGCCGACCTCGAGGCTGCCGTTCGGGCCGACGTCGCCCCGATCGACGACGTCCGCTCGACCGCGGCCTACCGGCGTCACGTCGCCTCGGCCCTCGTGAGGCGGTTCTTCGGGGAGCTCCGGCGAGGGTAGACTGCCTTCGTGGCGACTCGCGAGGAGCGGGCGAAGTGGCCCGTACGGAGGTATCGGCTCGGCCAGGAGCCCGAGGTCGATCCCGCCGTCCGGGCGATGACGCCCGCGGAGCGCGTGGCGCTCGTCTGGCCCCTCACGGTGACGGCCTGGGCCTTCAAGGAGGGACGCCTCGATGAACCGCGACTTCGTCGAGATGTTGTCCGCACTCTCAGAAGCCGGGGCTGAGTTCCTCCTCGTCGGCGCGCACGCCCTGGCCGCCCACGGCCACCCGCGCGCAACGGGGGACCTGGATCTCTGGGTCCGAGCGGACGCTGCCAACGCCCGCCGGGTCCTCCAGGCCCTCGGGCGCTTCGGCTCGCCGCTCTTCGACCTGTCGGAGGCCGACCTCGCCCGCGAGGGGACGGTCTTCCAGATCGGTGTCCCCCCGGCGCGGATCGACCTCCTCACCAGCGTGAGCGGGGTGAGGTTCGAGGAGGCCTGGCCGCGGCGGACGACGGTGACCCTCGCGGGCGTTGCTGTGGGCGTGATCGGGCGCGAAGACCTGATCCGGAACAAGCGGGCAACGGGGCGCGCCCAGGACCTGCTCGACGCCGAGAGGCTCGAGCGGGACGCCGGGTAGACCCCTCAGGGCGCGCCGAGCCCCGCGTCCGACAGGAGCGCCGCGAAGCGGGAGCTCGTTCGGAGCGGGGCGAGGTCCGGCTCGAGGAGGGCCCGCTTCAGCGTGAAGAGGGGGCGGACCCGGGCCGCCTCGGAGAGGACGTCGAGCGCCCGTTCCTCCTCGCCGAGGAGAGCGAGCGCGATCGCGGCGTAGTACCGCGTGAACGGGTCGTCGGCGCCGGCGGCCAGCCGCCGGTCGAAGCCGGCGACGGCGGCCCGGAGCTCGGAGGCGCCTTCGTCCTCCCTCCCCAGCTTCCGGAGGGCGCTCCCGCTGCGGACCTCGACCTCCACGAGGGCCCGGCCGCGCAGCGCGTGGTCGGCGGCGCCCAGCTGGGCGCGCTCCGTGGCCAGCTCCTCGAGGGCCTCCGCGGGACGCCCCTCGAGCGCCCTCACGTGCGCCAGCCGCACGTGGGCGCCCAGGATCCGGAGCCCCTCCTTGCCCGAGAGGACCTGCTCCTGCAGCTCGATCGCCTTGCGGGCGGCCTCCTCGGCGCAGACCAGCTCGCCGGTCAGCGTCCGGCAGTGGGCCAGCTGCAGGGCCACCCAGCCGCCCCGGGGGTTGGCGGCGAGCGCCCGGTCGAAGGCGTCGGCGGCCGCCGCGAAGTCGGCGAAGCCGACGAAGAGGACCCGCCCGAGCGCGGTCAGGGCCGCGGCGTCGCCGGGAGAGCCCTCGAGGGCCTTCCTCGCCGCGGCGACGGCCTCCGCGTCCCGCCGGAGGAAGAGGAGGGAGTAGGCGAGCCCGCGAAAGGCCTCGGTCGAGGCGGCTCCCCGCTCCAGCGCCCGGCGGAAGACGGCGAGCGCGCGCTCGGCGAGCTCGGGGAGGCCGACGTACTCGGCCTTGTCCTGGAGCGCCCAGCCGAGGCCGACGTGCGCGGCGCCGTAGGCGGGGTCGAGCGCCACGGCGCGCTCGAAGAGGACGACGGCCCGCTCCAGGCCGTCCAGCGAGGCCGAACGGAGGTTCATCAGCCCCCGCGCGTACGCCTCGTACGCCGCCACGACACGCGTCTCCTCCTGCGGCGCCGGTGACGGCCCCGAGAGTCCGAGGACGCCCCCGAGCCCGTCCCTCAGGCCCGCCACGACGCGGTCCTGCAGGTCGAAGACGGCCCCGTCCCCGCCGTCCTCCTTCAGGGCGAAGAGGACCACGCCCGAGCCGGCGTCCACGACGCGCGCGGTGATCCGGAGCTGCCCCCCCGACCGCTGGAAGGCGCCGGCGACCACCCAGCGGGCTCCGACGGTCCGGGCCGCCGCGACGGCGAGCGCCTCGTCCCCCGGCGCGGAGACGCCCGGCCTCCGGAGCGCCTCGTCGACCCGCGCGGTGGCCACGACCGAGACCCCCGGGAGCGACTTCATGTCGGCGGCGAGCGTCTCGGCGAGGCCCGTCCCGAGCCAGTCGTCCTCGGCGCGCCCGGTGATGTTGGCGAAGGGGACGACGGCCACGGCTCCCCCGGAGGGACGCCCGGCGGGCGCCTGCGGGAGGAGGAGCTCCCGCCATGCCGCGGCCAGGTCGAGGGCCACGTCGCGCATCGTCCGGTAGCGGCGCGCCCGGTCCTTCTCCAGCATCTTCCCGACGATCCGGCCGAGCTCCGGCGTCGCCTCGGGGACGATCGAGGAGAGCGGGGCCGGGTCGGCGTTCAGGACGGCGTGGAGGACCGCGCCGAGCGTCGTCCCCGGGAAGGCGCGCTGGCCGGAGAGGAGCTCGTAGAGGACGGCCCCCAGCGCGAAGACGTCCGCCCGGGCGTCCACGTCGAGCCCGAGCGCCTGCTCGGGCGCCATGTAAGCCGCGGTCCCGACGAGGCCGCCCGCCGCCGCGCTTCCGGCGGGGAGGTCCAGCGTCGTGACGCCGTCCGGGTCCTCCTCGCAGCAGCGCGTGGCCAGCCCGAAGTCGAGCACCTTGGCCCGGCGCCCGTCGGTGACGACGACGTTCCCGGGCTTGACGTCCCGGTGGACGACCCCGCGCGCGTGCGCCTCGGCGAGCGCCTCGGCCACCTGGACGGCCAGGTCCAGCTTCTCCGCGATCCCGGCCGTCCCGGCGCTCGCGAAGGCGTCGAGCGTCGGCCCGGCGACGTACTCCATCGCGATGTACCCCGGCCGCCCCGCGGAGGCGTCCGGCTCCCCCACCTCGTACACGGTCGCGATCCCGGGGTGATTGAGCGCCGAGGCCGCCCGCGCCTCGGCCAGGAGCGAGGCGCCCGCGGCCCGTTCGTCCCCCCGGAGGACCTTCAGCGCCACCTTCCGACCGAGGCGGACGTCCCGCGCGCGGTAGACGTCTCCCATCCCCCCGGTCCCGAGGAGCTCCTCCACCTCGAACGGGCCCAGCCGGGCCCCGGCGGGAAAGGGCACGCCCGGCCTCTCAGGGCCGCGCGGCGCCCCAGGCGCCGCCGACCTCGTCGCCGCGCTGGTCGGTCGAGGCGACCTCCAGCCGGTCGATCAGCTGGAACGCGGCGGCGTTGCCGGGCATCCCCGGGACGTAGAGCTGGACGACGTTCGGGAACCCCCGGAGCGTGACCGTCATCCCGTTCGGGAGGACGTCGCGGTACTGCGGGAGCCCCTGCCCCTCCCAGACCTCGATCGCCGAGACGACGCGCGCCTTCAGGAGGACGTCCATCTGGCTCCAGGACCACTGGACGGCGCCCGCGATCCGCGCCGTCGTCCCGAGGCTGAAGGAGCCCTTCAGGTAGCTCTTCAGGATCTTCTGCCAGTCGCGGCTCCGGAACCACCAGGGGCCCGTGGCCTGGCGCGCCGGGGAGACCGCGTGCCCGGTCCCCGGCTGGACGCTGGAGGCGAAGCGGTAGACGTCCTCTCCGGGGACCAGGACGGTCACGGCGGGATTCCGGATCCCGGCGGCGGCCCGGGTGTACTCGAGCTTCGTGGAGGCGAGGTTCGGGTTCAGGTTGGGCATGGTCTCCCCTTCTCGGCGGGGCCGGGATCGCCGGGTTGAAGTGCAACGGAGGATACGGCGGGGCCCGCCGGCGGCGCCAGACGGCGCGTCGAACCCCGTGCGGCCCGTCACGCCAGGGCGCGGGCGAGGCCTTCCTTCCACCCCGCGGCGTGGACGACCCGCGCCACGAGGGCCGAGCGCAGCCGCCGGAGCGGCTCCAGCCGCCGGAGGGCGAGGCGGTACGGGCGCCCAGCCTCGCCCGAGGCCTCGGTCTCCGTGAGGGCGAGCGCCCGCCTCCGGAAGTGGATCGACTGCAGGTCGCGGTTGACCGCCGCGGCGTCGCCGCGGAAGACGTACGTCGCGGCCGAGGGCCCCGACAGCACCTCCAGGACGACCCGGTCCCCGACGGCCGCGAGGAGGAACGCCGCGACGTCCTTCGGGAGCGGGACCCGGGCGGCGAGCGACTCCTCGTCCGGGTCGAGGAGCTCCACGAGGCCGAGCCGTGCCCCGGCCCGCCCGGCGCGCGAGAGGACCTCCCCCGCGAAGTCGCTCCGCTCGGGCGCGGTGAAGGCCGACAGGAGCCGGTCGAAGTCCGGGAGCGACGCGGCCGGGACGCCGAGGCCGTCGGCGAAGGCCGGGCTCCCTGCCGCCTGGGCCAGGCGCCGCCCCTGCTCGTCGCGGGCCCTCTCGACCTCGCGGACGAAGGCCTCCGTCCGCCGCGCGAGGTGGCCGAAGGCGTGCGCTCCCTCCCCCGTC
Organism: Acidobacteriota bacterium; assembly: GCA_008363385.1. GTDB lineage: Bacteria > Acidobacteriota > Thermoanaerobaculia > UBA5066 > UBA5066 > RHKY01. The sequence goes on from RHKY01000005.1 coordinate 90,953, forward strand.
TCCAGGACCACGCGGTACTCCTCCCGCTCGAAGCGGACCTCGCGCAGCGCCCCGAGCGGGACCTGGAGCGGGTCGCGCCCCTCGGGGACGGCGGTGAGGTGCGTGGCGAAGACGAGGAGCCTCGCCGGGACGGCCGCGCCGCCGAGGAGGCACGAGCCGTCGAAGGCCTGAGGCGTCCCGAGGCCGTGGGCGAGGAGGCCGCGCACCCGAGCCGCGTCCCGCGCCTCCCCGAGGGCGCGGGCGAACGTCTCGTGCCGCCGGCCCAGCATCGAGAGCCGGAGCGTCCCCGAGGGCCAGAGGGAGAGCGTCAGGACGCGGTCGGCGTCGAGGAGCCCGTCGGCGTCCAGCCACTCCACGCGCGCCCCGCCGGCCGAGAGCCCCTCGTCGTCCACGACGGCCTCGGTCTCGCCCGAGGCCGAGCCCTCCGGGAGCCCCTCGGCCCGGAACGAGCCCCGTGCCCGGCGGATCTCCTCGGCGCTTTCGCTCACGGCGCCCTCCCCGGGGCCATGATCGCAGACGCGGCGGCTCGCCGCGCCCCGGGGCTCACCGCCTGGCGGCGAAGACCCGGTCCCCGGTCACGTCGAACCGCGCCTCGTAGTAGAGCCGGATCGTCTCGAAGACGGTCTCTTCCTTGCCGGCGAAGCTCGTGACGCTCCCCGAGACCCGGCTCGCCTCGACCGTCCCCGGCTTCCAGTCGAACGGCGCGAGCGTCGTGTGGTAGCACTTCCCCTCGCCGAACCCGTCGTGGCAGATCGCGAGCGCGATCGACCTGTCCGGCCTGATCTCGAGGACCACCCGGTGCGGGGCCAGCGCGAACGCCTCGAAGAGGGTCCCGGCGGCTCCCAGCTTCGCCGCGTCGAGCGGCTGCGGGACGAGGAGGACGACCGCGTTCCGCTGCTTGGCGTCGAAGGCGTCTGGCGCGCGGAAGAGGTAGCCGGCCGTGAGCGTCAGCGGCTTGCCGTCCACCCGGGCCACGCCGCTGGCGGAGGACGTCGCCGCGGGCGCCTTCGCCGCGGGCTTCGCCTTCTCCGCCGCCGGCGCGGGGAGCCCGGCCCCGAGGCAGAGGATCCAAGCCGCCGCCAGGCCCCGTCCCCCACGCGAGCGAATCCAGCAACGTCCCCCCATCGGGCACCTCCACGTTCCGAGCCGTGTGGGACGGGACTCTACCGGGCCGGGGGGGTCGGGTCTGTGCGGGCGCTCACATCTTCCCGCCGCACTCCGGGCAGAACTTCGGGTTCCCTTCCGTCTCGGCGCCGCACTTGCCGCACTTCCTCTTCGCCTGGAGCGAGGCGCCGCAGTCGGGGCAGAACTTCCCGCCCGCCGTCTTGGCCCCGCAGGAGGGGCAGGCGGCGCCCGAGACCTGCGCCACGTTCCGGTCCTTCAGCCAGTCGACTTCCCGGACTTTCTGGTGGACCTGCTCGCGGGCCGCCTCGGCCTGGGCGGCGGCCATCTCCTCGTCGAGGTCGGGCGCGCACGTCTCGCAGAGCCCCGCCTTCTTGTTGAAGCAGACCGGCTCGCAGATCCACTGGCCGCAACGGGTGCACTGCTTGAACAGGGGCTTGATCTCGGCCACGGCTTCCTTCAGGGCCGAGTCGTGCGCCGTCCCGCCGACGGCCCGCTGGACCTCGTAGGCGCCGTACGACGCCCGCCCGAGCACCCCTCCGAAGATGCTCCCGGCGGCCTGGAGGGCCGAGGCGGCCATCCCGAGCTTGGACGGCTTGAAGCTCGACATGTAGCCGTTGCCGCACTTCTCGCAGTAGAACTTGAACTGGTACCCCTTGTCGGTCGAGAGGTCCTCGTAGTTCCCGGTGAACTCGATCGTGGCCATGTCGTCTCCCGCGGCGCCCGCGCTACCGCCCGGTGGATTCTCGCCCAAGGGCGGCGAAACAGGACGGGGCGCTCCGTCGTATCGTCCTCCCGGAGACGATCGATGAAGCTGCGCCCGCTCCCCGCCCTCCTGCTCCTCCTCGCCGCCCTCCCGGCGGCCGCCCTCCCCGCCCGGTTCGTCCGATCCCCCGAGGTCCGCGGCGACACCGTGGTCTTCAGCTGGGAGGGGGACCTCTTCCGGGTCGCCCTCTCCGGCGGCACCGCCGCGCGGCTGACCACCTTCCCGGGACACGAGGACTTCCCGAAGCTCTCCCCCGACGGGAGGTGGATCGCCTTCCGGGCCGCGTACGACGGGCCGCAGGAGGTCTACCTGATGCCGGCCGGCGGGGGGATGCCGAAGCGGCTGACGTACACCGGGGACGGGCAGCCGGTCGCCTGGACGCCGGACGGCAAGCGCGTCGTCTTCCGGTCCGGGTTCGAGTCGACGTTCCGGGGGGTCCAGCGGCTCTACTCGGTCTCCACCGAGGGCGAGCTGCCGGAGCGGCTCCCGCCCGACCGGGGCGTCCTCTGCTCCTTCTCGCCCGACGGGACGAAGATGGCCTACAACCGGCGCGGGAACGAGGAGTACTACTGGAAGCGCTACAAGGGGGGCCAGTACCAGGACGTCTGGCTCTACGACTTCGCCACGAAGGCCTTCACTCCCCTGACGGACTACGTCGGCAAGAACTCCTACCCGATGTGGTCGGGCGGCTCGATCCTCTTCGTCTCCGACCGCTCTCCGAAGGGGATCGCCAACCTCTACCGCCTCGACCCGGGGACGAAGGCCGTCACGCCGGTCACGGCGTACGAGGACTTCGACGTCCAGATGCCCTCCTCGGACGGGAAGACGGCCGTCTTCGTCCGGGCCGGGCGGACGTACCGGATGGACGTGGCGAGCGGGAAGGTCGAGGAGCTCTCCGTCGACGTCCCGAGCGACCGCTGGGCGCTGGCCGAGCGGACCGTCAACGCCAAGGAGTGGATCCAGTCGATGTCCGTCGGGAACGACGGCAAGTGGGCCGCCTTCGAGGCCCGCGGCGACGTCTTCCTCGTCCCCGCCGACGAGGCTCTCCCGACGCGGAACCTGACGCGGGCCTCCCGCTCGCGGGAGCGTTTCCCGCGGATCTCGCCGGACGGCAAGCGCGTGGCGTTCTTCTCGGACAGGACGGGCGAGTACCAGCTCTACCTCGCCGAGGTCTCCGGCGATAAGCCCTGGGAGGCGCTGACGACCGACCTCGACCGGACGCCGTACCGGGCCGAGTGGTCGCCGGACGGCTCCCGCCTCGTCTTCGGCGACAAGGACCTGAACGTCTGGGTCCTGGACGTGGCGACGAAGAAGCGGACGAAGGTCGCCTCGTCCAGCCAGCTCGCCAACGACGAGTTCACCTGGGAGATCGCCGACTACACGTGGTCCCCGGACGGGAAGTGGCTCGCCTACACGCTGATCGACCCGAACCGGAACGGGCGGATCTGGCTCTGGTCCCTCGACACGGGGAAGACCGTCCCGGTCACCGACGGCTTCTACCACTCGGTCAACCCGTCCTTCGACGCGGACGGGGAGCTCCTCTACTTCCTCTCGTACCGGAACTTCACCGGCCGGGTGGACGTCTTCGAGGACGACTTCGTCGTCCCGAACCCGGTCGTCCCGATGGCCGTCCAGCTGCGGGCGGGCCAGAAGCCCCCGTTCGAGAAGGCACCGAAGGAGGAGGCCGCGGCCGGCGGCGACGGCGCCGACACGAAGCCGCCGAAGGGGGGCCCGAAGGCGGCCGCGAAGGAGGCGGGCAAGGAGGCCGCCCCGGCCGGCAGGAAGCCGGTCGTCGTCGACCTCGAGGGGCTGGCCGCGCGCGCCTTCCCGCTCCCCGTCAAGCCCGGGAACTACTACCACCTGAGGGCCGGCAAGGGCTTCGTGACGTGGGGCGCGGCCGAGGGCGTCTCCGAGGACGAGCTGGAGCAGCTCTTCGTCCCGAAGGGGACGGACGACTGGACGCTGACCGTCTTCGACGTGGCGAAGAAGAAGGAGACCTCGCTCGACGGGAAGGTCGCCGACTGGCGGCTCTCGCCCGACGGGAAGCAGGCGATCGTGAAGAAGGGGGGCGACTACCACGTGCAGCCGCTCGAGAAGCTCGCGGGAGCCAAGGCCCCCGGCGACAAGCTCGTCCTGGACCGGATGAGCCTCGTCGTGAAGCCGCTCGACGAGTGGGCCCAGGTCTTCGAGGACACCTGGCGCTGGTACCGCGACTTCTTCTACGACCCCGGGATGCACGGGCGGGACTGGAAGGCGATCGGAGCGGCGTACCGCGCGATGGTCCCGGAGCTCTCCTCGCGCTCGGAGCTGAACTGGCTCCTGTCGCAGATGGTGGGCGAGCTCTGCGTCTCGCACACGTACGTCTTCGGCGGCGACACGGGGCCGAAGAGGGCCCCCGAGGAGAAGGCCTACACCGGGCGCCTCGGGGCCGACCTCGCCGCCGACCCGAGCGGGCGGTACCGCTTCGTCTCGGTGATGCGCCCCTCGGGCCTGACCGGCGACCTGACGGCCCCCCTCGCGCGGCCCGACGTGGACGTGAAGGAGGGGGACTTCCTGATCGCGGTGGACGGGACCGACGTGAAGGCGCCCGACAACCCCTACCGGCACCTCGAGGTCGTCAAGGGGCAGAAGGTGAAGATCACCGTCGCCCCGACGCCGGACGGCAAGGACGCCCGGACGTACGAGGTGGAGCCGGCCCGCTCCGAGTACGACCTCCGCTACGACCGGTGGGTGGCACGGAACCTCGCCAAGGTCGAGGAGGCCGGCAAGGGGGAGATCGGCTACCTCCACGTCACCGCGATGGGCGTCGACAACGTCGGGCAGTTCAGCCGCTTCTACCGCGCCTTCCGGCACCGCAAGGGGCTCGTCATCGACGTGAGGGGGAACGGCGGCGGCTGGACCGAGTACTTCCTGATCGACAAGCTGGAGCGGAAGCTCGTGGCCTTCAACGTCCTGAAGGGGATGGAGCCGTTCCGCTACCCGGGCGGGGCCACCTCGGCCCACCTCGTCGTCCTCTCCAACGAGTACAACGGCTCGGACGGCGAGGCGTTCGTCGAGCACTTCAAGGCGAGGAAGCTCGGGACGGTCATCGGCGTCCCCTCCTGGGGCGGCCTCGTCGGGATCGTCAACGCGCAACCGACGCTCGACGGCGGGACCGTCTTCCAGTCCAACAACTCCTTCTACGGCGCCGACGGCAAGTGGCTCGTCGAGAACCACGGGGCCGACCCGGACATCCTCCTCGACAACGACCCGGCCTCGGCCTCGGCCGGGAAGGACCTGCAGCTGGACAAGGCGATCGAGGTCCTGAAGAAGGAGATCGCCGAGAGGCCCTTCACCTTCCCGCCGCGGCCCCCCTACCCCGTCCGCTGAGGGCCCGGGTCGGCCGGGCTAGACTGGTGCCCTGTGCGCGGCGCCCCGGCCGAGGGCGCCGCGCGCCGGGGGCTCCCATGACGAGGAAAGGTGTCGCGGTCGTCGCCGTCGGCGGCAACTCGCTGATCAAGGACGAGAGGCACCGGACCGTCCCCGACCAGTACCGGGCCGGCGAGGAGTCGATGACCCACGTCGCCGACATGATCGAGGCCGGCTGGGACGTCGTCGTCACGCACGGAAACGGCCCGCAGGTCGGCTTCATCCTGCGCCGCTCCGAGCTCTCCCGCCACGAGCTCCACGAGGTGCCGCTCGACTTCTGCGGCGCCGACAGCCAGGGGGCGATCGGCTACATGTTCCAGCAGGCCCTCGCCAACGAGTTCCGGCGGCGCGGGATCGACCGGCAGGCCGTCTCCGTCGTGACGCAGACGGTCGTCGACGCCCACGACCCGGCCTGGAAGAGCCCGACGAAGCCGATCGGCTCCTTCATGGACGAGCGGCAGGCGCGGGAGCGGGCCGAGCGGGACGGCTGGGCGGTCGTCGAGGACTCGGGCCGCGGCTTCCGGCGCGTGGTCGCCTCGCCCGAGCCGAAGGAGATCGTGGAGGCCGACGCGATCCGGAGCCTCGTCGCGGCGGGCTTCGTCGTCATCGCGGTGGGGGGCGGCGGGATCCCCGTCGTGCGGACGGCAGAGGGGGACCTCCGGGGGGTCGAGGCGGTGATCGACAAGGACTTCGGGTCGTCGCTCCTGGCCTCGATGATCGGCGCCGACCTCTTCGTCATCTCCACCGCCGTGGAGAAGGTGGCGCTCGACTTCGGGAAGCCGACGCAGAGGGCGATCGAGAGGATGACGCTCGCCGAGGCGCGGGCGTACTCCGCCGCGGGGCACTTCGCGAAGGGCTCGATGCTCCCGAAGATCGAGGCCGTGGCCCGCTACCTCGAGGCCGGCGGGAAGGCGGCCCTCGTCACGAACCCCGAGAACCTCGGGCGCGCGCTGGCGGGAGAGACGGGCACCTGGATCGTCCCCTGAGGGCCGCTCGCGGAGGGGCCCTCGGCGGCCGCTACTTCCCGTCGTTGGCGAGGCGCTGGGAGAGGAGCGACTTCAGGTCGGCCAGGAGCTCGCGGCGGCGGACGGAGGAGGTCTGGAGGATCCGCTGGGCGGAGCTGGCGAGCCTCCTCCGCACGTCGGCCGACGGGGGCTCCTGGACGACGAGGACGACGGGGATCGTCCGCCACTCGGGCTGGCCACGCAGCTCCTGCAGGAACTCGACACCGTCCATCGCGGGCATGAACGGGTCGAGGAGGATCAGGTCGGGCACGGCCTCGGAGAGCTTCGTCAGGCCGATCAGGCCGTTCTCGGCCTCGCGGACGACCCAGCCGGCCCGCTCCAGGATCCGCCGGTGGGTCTCGCGCGTCGGGGCGTCGTCGTCGATGACGAGGGCCGGGCAGATCGGCTTGTCGCACGGGAACTGGTCGATCAGCTTCCGGAGCGTCTCCTCGCTCGGCTTGACGGCCCACTCGGTGGGGCCGAGGGTGAAGCCGCGGCTCCGGTCCTTGGAGAACGTCACCGGGATGACGGGGATCGTCGAGAGCTCCGGGTCCGACCCGAGCTGGATGACGAGGTGCCAGCCGTCCAGCTCGGGCATCAGGAGGTCGACGAGGACGGCGGCGGGGTGCCGCGACCGCGCGAGCGAGAGGCCGTCGCGCCCCGTCGTGGCGAAGATCGGCCGGTAGCCCTCCTGGAGGAGGAACGGCCGGAGGGCACCGTGGGCGTTCGGGTCGTCGTCCACGACGAGGACGAGCGGCCCGACGCCCTCCTCGCCCTCCTCGCCGGGGCGGGCCGTCCGGCCCACCGAGACCTCGGCGGGGACGGAGACCGTGAACGCGGTCCCCTTGTTCGGCTCGCTCTCGACGGTGACGTCCCCGCCCATCATCCGGCAGAGGCGCCGAGTGATCGCCAGGCCCAGGCCCGTCCCCCCGTACTTGCGGGTCGTCGAGGCGTCGGCCTGCGTGAAGGGCTGGAAGAGCTTGGCGACCTGCTCGGCCGTCATCCCGATGCCGGTGTCCGAGACGCGGAAGAGGACCATGTCGCCGCCGGGGTCGCGCTTGCGCGTGACGTCGACGGTGATGGTCCCCTTCTCTGTGAACTTGCAGGAGTTGCTGACGAGGTTGAAGAGGATCTGGCGGACGCGGGTCAGGTCGGCGCGCATCTTGGCCGCGTCGGCCGGGCAGTTCGTCCGGAGGACGTTCCCGTTCTTCTCCACGAGGGGCTGGACGGTCGAGGCGACGTCCTTGACGACCTGGGCCACCTCGAAGACCTCCAGGTAGAGCTCCATCTTGTCGGCCTCGATCTTGGAGAGGTCGAGGACGTCGTTGATGAGGCCGAGGAGGTGCTTGCCGGCCGTGTGGACCTTCCGCATGTCGGGGACGAGGTCCGAGGCGCCGGCGGCCTCGGCGTCCTCCATCAGGAGCTCGCTGTAGCCGATGATGGCGTTCAGCGGCGTCCTCAGCTCGTGGCTCATGCTCGCCAGGAAGGCGCTCTTGGCCCGGTTGGCGGCCTCGGCGGCGTCGCGCGCGGCGCGCAGCTCGTCGGCGGTCTTGTTCAGCTCCACCGTCCGGGACCGGACCGTCTCCTCCATCGTCTCGCCCGAGAGCTTCAGCTCGCCGGCGAGCTTGGCGAGGGCGTGCGCGGCGTCGACCACCTCGGGGGGGCCGTCGGGCGTCGGGCGGTGCCGGATGTCCCCGGCCGAGAGGCGGCGCGCCGAGTCGGCGAGCTTCTCCAGCGGGGCCGAGACGCGGGAGGCCACCCGGACGGCCACGAGGCCGCCGACCCCCCCGACGAGGACCAGGAGGAGTCCCGCGCCGATCCAGAGGACCGGAAGGGACGAGAGGCCGCCACCGGCGGTTCCGGCGACCAGGACAGCCCAGAAGGTCCCCGGGACGGGGCGGGCCCCGTAGGTCGTCCCGGCGGCCCGGACGACGGCCGGCGTCGAGCCCGCCGAGCCGCCCGACTCCAGGGCCCGCGCGGCGTCCGAGGCGACCGGCCCCCCGCCCGGCCCGGTCCAGCGCCCCTCGCCGAGGGCCGCCAGGCTCGGCGTGAGCCCTTTCGCCAGGCCCTGGGCGAGCGCGCTCCCGAGCTCTTCCTTCGTGAGGGGAAGCACCGCCATCCCGAGGACCTCGCCCCGCCGCCTCACCGGAGCCACGAGCCACGCGCTCCCGTCGGCGTCGGGGGAAGAGAGGGCGGCCCCCTCCTCCAGTCGGCGGGCCTGGTCGAGCGCCCGGGCGAGGCCGGCCGAGGGCGCCCGCCCGGAGGGCCCCGTGGGCGTCACGATCGCCGCCAGCTTGACCGAGACTCCCGACTCGCCCTCGTGGTGGAACAGGAGGAGGTCCGGCAGCTGCGCCCGCGCCACGACGCCGCGGACCCCCGCCGCGACGTCGCGGGCGAAGGCCTCGGCGGCACCCCCGCGCGGCTGGCGCTCGAGCCGGTCGGCCGCTTCCACCACCTCCGGCGCGCCGGCGACGGCCAGGAGGACGCGCTTCTTCTCCTCGAGGAGGAGGGCGACCCGGGCCGCGGCGCTCTCGGCGCCCGAGACGAGCGCCGCGTCCGAGGCCTTGCGCCCGGCCACCGTCGCCACGAAGGCGGCCGGGCTCAGGACGACGGCCGCCGCGACGACCGCGGCCCCGGCGAGGATCAGCGCCAGACGGCGGCGGAAAGGCGGGGCCCTCAGGAGTCCCTCCGCGCCGGGGAAGCGGCGCTCACTTCAGGCGGCCCGCCACCTTCTCGGCCAGCCCCCGGAGCCTCTCCATCGGGACCGGCGGGAGGTCGGCCTTGGTCGAGACGGAGAGGTAGTAGACGTACGTCCCCTTCTCCCCGCCGCAGGTCGTGCCGTGCGGGATCGACTTGCCCTTGGGCGGCGTCAGGAGCGTGCAGGCGACCGGGCCCCAGCTCTTCTTCTGGACCTTCAGCCCCTGCTTCGTCAGCGCGGCCTCGGCTTCGGCCTTCGCCTTCAGGCCGCGCTCGCGCCCCTCGGGGGTGACGGCGGCGGTGGAGACCGCCAGGAAGACGGAGCGGCTCTCGCCCGTCCAGGAGCAGCTGGAGAGGACCCCGTCGTGGTCGTGCGCGGGACCCTTCGTGTACTCCGCGTCCGCCTCCTTCGGCTCCCCGACCGCGCTCCCCAGGGCGGCCTTCAGCTCGTCGGCGGTGAGGAGCGAGCAGGGGCGGTGCCCCTTTCCGGCCGCGCCTGCCGGGAACGAGAGCGCCAGGAGGGCCAGCGGCAAGAGAAGGCGCGCGAGGCGCCGCGTGGGTCTTCGGGACGTCGTCACGGGCGGATTGTAGGCGTCCCGCCCCCTCCCGCGTCCCCCTTTCCTCGGGCCGGGAGGGCCCCCCCTCCGACCCGGGATCGGCGATACTCCGCCCGGACTCTCGCCGTGAAGCTGAACGGGGACTCTCTCCAGGCTCTCCTGGCCGTCGCCGAGGTCATCGCCTACCCGGAGGGGGCGTACCTCTGGCACGAGGGGGACGCCGGCGACGCCGCGGCGCTCCTCCTCGAGGGGGAGCTGGAGGTCCTGCACGAGGTGGAAGGGCAGGACGAGCCGGTCCACCTCCGCAAGGTCGAGCCGGGGACGCTCGTCGGCGAGCTGGCCTGCCTCGACGGCCTCGCCCGCTCGGCCTCGGTCCGGGCGACGTCGGCGTGCCAAGTGGCCCGGATCCCGGCGGACCGCTTCCGCGAGATCGTCCGGGGCCGCCACGAGATCTTCGCCGAGCTCTTCTGGGAGCAGGTGGCCCGCGTCAGGAGCCTGACGCGGCACGTCACGAAGACCCACCACCGGGCCATCACCGACACGCTGACCGGGCTCTACAACTTCGGCTTCTTCCAGCAGCGGCTCGGGATGGAGACGCAGCGCGCCCGGATGACAGGGGACCCGATCTCGCTCGTCATCTTCGACATCGACCACTTCAAGAAGTTCAACGACACGCACGGGCACCCGGAGGGGAACAAGGTCCTCGTCCGCGTCGCCGAGATCCTCAAGGGGGCGGGGCGCCGCGGCGACATCGTCGCGCGGTACGGCGGCGAGGAGTTCGCGATCCTCCTCTACGGCGCGACCCGGATGGACGCCTGGCTCCTGGCCGAGTCGGCCCGCCAGCGCGTCTTCTCCGAGGACTTCCCCGGAGGCGAGACCCAGCCCCTCGGACGGGTCACGATCAGCGGGGGCGTCGCGACCCTCCCCGAGGACGCCGGCGACGAGGAGGCCCTGATCCAGGCGGCCGACGAGCGCCTCTACCGCTCCAAGGAGAAGGGCCGCAACCGGATCTCCGGCCACCCCGACGAGGCGTAGCGCTGCTGGATTCGGGGAGAGGCACGCCGCCCGGTCCTCTCCCCGCGCCCCTCACCTTTCGGCCGCATTCCGCGGGAACGAGCTGTTCGTGCGCTGGAAACGGCGGCCCGGCCCTCCCCGGACGTGTCAGTACGGCCAGGGGCCCGGCGGCAGCGCCCGCTCGCGCTCCCGCCGCGCCAGGAGCCGGGGCGGGATCGGGGCGGACGAGCCCCAGGCCTTCTCGAGCGCCCCGGGGCGGTCGAAGTAGACGTCGGCGACGTACCCCACCTGCAGCCTCACCGCGGGCGGCGGCCTCCGGACGGAAGGGACGAGGAGCGAGCCCGAGACGAGGAGGGCGGCCCCGGCCGCGAAGGCCGAAGCGCCCCGCCGCCCCAGAGCGAGGACCGCGGCCGCGAGGACCAGCCCGAACGGGACGGCGAGGGCCAGCGGGCGCCAGAGGAGGTGGAGGAGGTTGGGGGCCACGAGCCCCTCGGACAGGAGCCGCAGGCCGAGTCCCGCCCAGGGGAGCGGGACTCCCTCCGGCGCGAAGGGGAACGTGAGGGCCACCAGCCCGACGGCCGCGGCCGAGGAGCCGAGCAGGAGCCGCTCGACGAGCCCGCCCCGGCGGAGCGAGAGCGGCAGGACGAGGAACGGGAGGGCAGCCACGAGGTAGCGCGGCCCGGTGGTCCACCCGCCGTGCCAGTTCGGGTACCCGGCGTAGACGAGGAGGAGCGACGCCGGGACGCCGGCGAGGGCGGCGAAGGCGGACCGCGTCGTGGCGCGCCGCACCGCGGGAAGCGCCGGCAGCGCCGCGAGGAGGACGGGCGAGAAGAGGAGGAGCCCCCGCGCCGGGTCGAGGAGGAGGCGCAGGAGGGTGACCGGCGAAGGGAAGGAGACGCCGAAGAGCCCCGATCCGGCCAGCGCCTGGAAGCTCCCGGCCCTCTCGTGGCCGGAGGAGAGCGCGAACGGGCTTCCGAAGCAGGCCGCGTCGTACAGGCCGAGGAGGAGCGCGAAGGGGAGGCCCCCGAGGACGGCCCTGGCCGCGCGCCGCCGGTCGACGAAGAGGAGGACCGCCACGAGGAGCGCCGCCGGGACCGCCACGGGGTACTCCGAGAGGACGGCCAGGCCCAGGAGGGCTCCTCCCGCCAGGTCCCGCCGCGCCCGGACGACCGTCGAGGGGGGGAGGAAGAGGAGGAGGAAGGCGCCGAAGAGGGCCGCGGCCGCCAGGGCGTGCGCGAAGAGGAGGAGCCCGTAGGCCAGGAGCGGCGTCCCGAACAGGAGGGCGAGGAGGACGACGCGCTGGCGGTCGGGCGGCGCCCCGAGCCTCCGCGCCGCCCGGGCGAGGGCCAGAGCCAGGAGGAGCGCGGGCAGGCTCGCGCCGAAGAGGCGCATCGCCACGAGAGACGGACGGATCGAGGAGGCCGAGGGAGGCCCGACGAACGGCCGCGCGATCAGGTAACCCGGCAGCGCGGCGAGCGCCGCCCCGGGCGCCTTGTTCGAGTAGACGCGCCCCTCCCGCTCGGAGAGGTCCTCGAAGCCCGGGGGGAGGAGGGCGAGAAGGCGGGGCGAGAGGGCGAGCGAGCCCTCCTCGACGACGGAGGCCGCGAGCGCCCAGCGGGTCAGCTCGTTCGGCGAGGCGAAGTGGGGGAAGACGCCGACCCACAGGAGCGACAGGAGCGCGTAGACGGCCACGACGGCCCCCGTCCGGGACGACACCGGGGCAGTCTAGCGATAATCGGCCCCACATGCGCCACGGGAAGAAGGTCGCCGTCGTCATGCCCGCCTACAACGCGGAGGAGACGCTCGTCCGCTCGTACGAGGAGATCCCGCACGAGTTCGTCGACGACATCGTCCTCGTCGACGACGGGTCGAAGGACCGGACGGTCGAGCTCGCCCGCTCGCTGCCGAACGTCCACGTCGTCGTCCACGAGCGGAACAAGGGCTACGGCGGGAACCAGAAGACCTGCTACCGGACGGCGCTCGCGCGCGGGGCGGACATCTGCGTGATGATCCACCCCGACCACCAGTACGACGCCTCGGTCCTCCCGGACCTGATCGAGCCGATCGCGCTCGGGAAGGCCGACGCGATGTTCGGCAGCCGGATGCTCGGCGGGCGCCCCATCGAGGGGGGGATGCCGAAGTGGAAGTACCTGGCCAACATCGGCCTGACGGCCGTCGAGAACGCGACCTTCTACCTCTACCTGACCGAGTACCACTCGGGCCTGAGGGCCTACTCGCGCCGGTACCTGGAGACGGTCGCCCTCGACGCCTTCTCCGACGACTTCGTCTTCGACACCCAGATCATCGCGGCGGGCATCTGGAAGAAGATGACGATCCGCGAGATCCCGATCGTCACGCGCTACTTCGACGAGGCCTCGCAGATCGACTTCCGGCGCTCGTGCGTCTACGGGCTCGAGATCCTCTGGACGATGCTCCGGTTCAAGCTCCACAAGTGGGGCTACCGGAACGACCCCCTGTTCCGATGAGCCCGGAGGCGCCGCCCTCGCCCGAGCGCGCGGCGCGGGGGCGGACTCTCCTCCTCTCGCTCGTCCTCCTCTCCCTCGTCGCCGCCTTCAACCTCGACCTCCTCACGGGCTCGGCGACGCCCGCCTACCGCGACCTCGGCTCGACGCAGCGCCCCGCGCGGGCCCTCCACGCGCGGCTCGGCGACGCCTCGGTCAACCCGCACGCCTCCTTCGGGCAACCGTACCGGGGGAACCCCAACCTCGTCCTGGCCTACCCCTTCCCCGCCTCGCCCCGCTTCCTCGGCCTCCACCTCCTCCTCCACCTCGCGCTGGCCGCGGCCGGGGCGTCGCTCCTCTTCGCCCGCCTCGTCCGGGCGCCGGAGGCCGCGCTCCTCGGAGGGCTCGCGTTCGGCCTGTCGGGGACCGTCGTCTCCTCGGCCGCGTTCCTCAACGCGTCGACGACGGTGGCCTGGGTTCCGTGGCTCCTCCTCTGTGTCCACGCCGCACGGGACGCCGGGGGGCGAAGGCTCCTCCTGCCGTTCCTGGGCGCGGCGCTCTCCTCGGCGCTCCTCGTCACGGGGGGCGAGCCGGCGCTCGGCCTGATCGGGATCGGCGTCGCCCTCGCGCTGGCCGCCACCGCCCCGAGGGGGGGCCGCGCTCGCTCGCTCCTCGTCCTCGTGGGCGGCGGGCTCCTCTCGGCCCTCGTCCTCTCGCCGTGGCTCCTGGAGGTCCTCCGGGCCTCGGCGTTCTCCTCGCGGAGGCTGCGCGGCTTCTCCTGGACCGAGTTCGCCGCGGTCGGCTTCCACCCGCTCCGGTTCCTCGAGACCCCCTTCCCGCTCCTCTGGGGGGACCCCTCGAGGGTGCTCGCCGGCGGTTTCTGGGGGTTCGCCGCGACGCAGGGGAACCCGCCGTACCTGGCCTCGGCGGCCTTCGGCGTCCTGCCGGCGGCGCTCGCCCTCCTCCTCCTCTCCTCGGCCCGCCGAGCCGAGGCGCGCGTCTTCACGGCGGCCGGGGGCGCCGCCCTCCTCCTCGCCTTCTCGCCCTGGCTCCCCGGGGCGCGGGCGGTGTACGAGGCTCTGCCGGCGCTCCACGTCCTGCGCTATCCGGGGAAGGCGATCCTGGCGTTCGGGCTCGCGCTGGCGGCGCTGGCGGCGGTCGGGGCGGACCGGCTCCTCTTCGGCGAGGCCCTCCCCCGCTTCCGGCGCCGCGCCTCCTGGGTCCTCCTGGTCCTCGCCGGCCTCCTCGCGGCCTTCGCGGTCGTCCTCCGGCTGCGCCCAGCCTGGACGCTCTCGCTCCTGGGCGCGGGCTGGGACCCTTCGTGGGCCGCGCCGCCCGACCTGGTCCTCGGCCCGGTCGCGGGCCGCCTCCCGCTCCAGGCCGCCGCCGCCGCGGCGCTCCTCCTCCTCCTCGCGCGCTTCCTGCCGGACGGCGTCGCGCCCGGCCCGCGCCGCCTCCTCCTCCCGGCGCTCGTCGCCGCGGAGCTCCTGGCCGCGCACCGGACGCTCCTCCCCCGCGTCCCGGCGGCCTGGCTCGAGGCGCCGTCGCCCCTCGTGGCGCGGGCGGCGGCGATCCCCGGCCGCGTCTTCGAGCGGACGGGCAAGGACCTCGACGCGGTGAGGCGGGGGCTCTCGGGCCGGCTGGCCTCGGACGACCTCCCGGGGCTCGTCCGCGCGCAGCTCTCGCAAGGGTGGGCGCTCACGGGGGCGCCGTTCGGCCTGAGGTACGCCTTCGACCCCGACCCGGACGGGAGCTACAGCCTCCTGGACCGGATGGCCCGCGACGTCGTCGTGTCGCGCGACTGGCCGCGCCGGCTGAAGTGGCTCCGCGCCGCCGGGGTCGGCTCGGTGATCGCCCACGACGTCCCGCCCGGCCTTCCCGGCCTCGCACCCGTCCTCACCGAGGCGCGGGACGGGGTCCCGGCGACCCTCTACCGCCTCACGGACCCGCTCCCCGGCGTCCGCCGCCTCTCCCGCGTCCTCGGGGCCTCGTCGGTGACCGAGGCCGTTACGGCCTTCGAGCGAGAGGACTTCGACCCCGCGACCGACGTCGTCGTGGCCGGCCGGCCTCCCGAGGGGACCTCGGGGACCGACCGGGACGCCGCGGCGAGGGCCGTGGTCCTCTCGGAGTCGCCCGACGTCCTCGAGGTCGCGACGGAGGGGGCCTCGGCGGCGGTCCTCCTCCTCGACCGGACGTTCACGCCGCGCGTCGCCGCCACCGCCGACGGCCGCCCGGCGAAGGTGTACGCGGCCGACGTGAACCTCGTCGGCGTCGCCGTCCCCGCGGGGAAGAGCCGCGTCCGCGTGGAGCTGGCCCCCTGAAGGCCTTCTCCTCCGACCTCTTCCCGCTCGACCTCCCCGAGGGGCACCCCTTCCCGATGCGGAAGTACGAACGCCTGCGCCAGCTCCTCCTCGCCGAGGAGATCGTCGCGCCGGAGGACCTCCGCGACGCGCCGCTGGCCACGACCGAGGAGCTCCTCCGCGTCCACGACGCCGGTTACGTCGCCCGGGTCGACCGGGGCGAGCTGTCGGACCGGGAGCTCCGGCGCCTCGGCTTCCCCTGGACGCCCGCGCTCCCCGCGCGGGCGCGCGCCTCCGTCGGGGCCACCCTCGCCGCCTCCCGGGCGGCGCTCGCCGAGGGGCTCGGCGTCAACCTCGCGGGCGGGACGCACCACGCCGGGGCCGACCACGGCTCGGGCTACTGCGTCTACAACGACTTCGCCGTGGCCGCGGCCGACCTCCTCGCCTGCGGCCTCGCCGGGAGGGTCCTCGTCCTCGACCTGGACGTCCACCAGGGCGACGGCACGGCGCGCCTCCTCGCGGGAGAGGCACGGGCCTTCACCGTCTCCCTCCACGGGCGAGACAACTTCCCGTACCGCAAGGCCGCCTCGGACCTGGACGTCGCGCTCCCGAGCGGGACCGGCGACGACGCCTACCTCGACGCGCTCGACCTGGCCCTCGGGGAGGCGCGCCGCCGCTTCGGCACGCCTCACGTCGTCCTCTACCTGGCCGGGGCCGACCCGCACGAGGAGGACCGCTTCGGGAGGCTCGGCCTGACGCTCGACGGCCTGCGCCGCCGCGACGAGCGCGTCGCCGCGGAGTTCGCGGGGCGAGTCCCGGTCGTCGTCGCGATGGGGGGCGGCTACGGCAGGGACGTCGAGACCGTGGCGCGGATCCACGCGACCACGGTGTCGGTCCTCTCGGCTGCGGGCGCCCGGCCGCCCGCGGCCTGAGGCGAGCCTCTTCCCGTCAGGCCGGCCGGGCCCCGGCCCGCCCCTCCTCCTCCAGCCGTCCGAGGAGCCGCAGGAGTCCGTCCAGGATCGTCAGCGGGTGCGGCGGGCAGCCGGGGACGAAGAGGTCGACCGGGACGACGGAGGCGGCGCCCCCCAGCTGCTCGGGGCTGTCGAAGTAGGGCCCCCCCGAGATGGCGCAGGCCCCGACGGCGACGACGATCCTCGGCTCGGGGACGGCGTCCCAGGTCTTCCTCAGCGCCAGCTCCATGTTCCGCGTCACCGGGCCGGTGACCAGGAGGCCGTCGGCGTGGCGCGGGGAGGCCACGACCTGGATCCCGAACCGGCCCACGTCCCAGGCCAGCGTCGACAGGACGTTCACGTCGGCCTCGCAGGCGTTGCACCCGCCGGCGCTCACCTGGCGGAGCTTCAGCGACCGGCCGAAGAGGCGGAGGAGCTCGGCCTCGAGCTTCGCCGCCAGCGGCAGCGCGTCGCCCGACAGGACGAGGTCCTCGCGCCTGCGGGCCGAGAGGCGGTGGTCGCCCGTGAAGGCGACCGCCTTCTCGGGGCAGGCCCTCTCGCACTCGGGGCAGAAGAGGCACCGGCCGAGGTCGATGGCCGCCTTGCCGGACGCGACCGAGATCGCGCCGGTGGGGCAGACGTCGGCGCAGTCACGGCAGCCCTCGCGGCAGCGGGCGCGGTCGATCGCGGGCAGGCCGCGGAAGCGGTCCGGGAGCTCCGGGGCGGGGCCGTCGGGGTACCGGATCGTCCGGTGCCCCTGGTGGGCGCGGGCGAGCAGGGCTCGGATCATCGGCGTCCCCTCACAGGTCGTGCCCGCAGTAGGAGAGGTTGAAGGACTTGTTGCAGAGCGGGAAGTCCGAGATCTGCTCGCCCCGGAGGGCCAGCGCCAGGCCGAACCAGTTGTGGAAGGAGGGGTCGGTCACCTTGTACCTGGCGAACCGTCCCTCACCGTCCGTGAACGCGACGTGGCAGACCTCGCCGCGCCACCCCTCGACGAGGGAGACGCCGAGCCTCTCCGGCCGCGGGGCGGGGACCTCCCCGAGGGCCGGCGTCGCCGGCAGGGCGGCCGCCTGCTCCGCGACGAAGTCGGCGGACCGCTCGATCTCCAGGGCCCGGACGGCCGCCCGCGCCGCCACGTCCCCCGTGGTCGCCGTGACGACGGGGACGTGGACGTACCGGTAGATGCCGCTCGGGTGGTCGTGCCTCACGTCCCGGTCGATCCCGCAGGCGCGGGCCGCGGGCCCCACGAGCCCGACCTCCTCGGCGTCCCGCGGGGAGACGACCCCCGTCCCCTCGAACCGGGACCCGACGGAGGCGGTCTCGCGGAGGAGCTCGATCGCCTCGGCCACGTCCCTGCGGGCCGGCGAAAGCCGCGCCAGGAGCGTCGCGGCGCGCTCCGTCTCCAGGTCGAACCCGACCCCGCCGGGCCGGACCATCCCCCGCCCGAAGCGGCTGCCGCACAGGAGCGCGGTGAGGTTGAGGAAGTCGCCGCGGAGCCGGCCGCAGAAGGACGAGGTGGGGAGGAAGCCGACGTCGTTGGCCAGGGCTCCGAGGTCGCCGGTGTGGTTGGCCAGGCGCTCGAGCTCCAGGGCCAGGCCGCGGAGCGCGCTCCCGCGCGGGGGGGCCGCGGCCCCGCCGAGCGCCTCCACGAGCTCGGCGTACGCGGTCGCGTGGGCGACCGTCGTGTCCCCCGCGAGCGTCTCGACCTTCGCGAGCGTGCCCCGCCGGGGCCCGCCCACGAGCGCGCGCTCCACGTCCCGGTGCTGGTACCCCAGCGAGATCTCCAGGTGGAAGACCTCCTCGCCGTGGCACTGGAAGCGGAAGTGCCCCGGCTCGATGACGCCCGCGTGGACGGGTCCGACGGCCACCTCGTGGACCTCCTCCCCCTCCACGCGGAAGTAGGACGTCACGCCCGGGAGCGGGCGCTCCCCCTCGGGGCGGCCCCACGCGTCGTGCCCCGCCCGCCACGAGGGGTGGAACCGGATCGGCTTCAGCCACGGGTGCCCCTTCGGGACGACGCCGTACTGCTCGGCGATCTCGCGCTCGAACCAGTGCGCCTGCGGGCAGGCCGGCGTCAACGCCTCGTAGCCCTCGCCCAAGAGGCGTGCGCGCGCCACGAGGAGGAGCGACTCCTCGTCGTCGGCGACGACCGCCACGAGCGACAGGCCCGGCGTGCCGGGCACCGGCGAGGCGAAGAAGGAGGCGAGCCGGTTCCCCCGGACGGTCTCGTGGACGACGGCGTCGCGCAGGTCGTCCACCGGCAGGTCCGGCACCTCGGCGATCGGGACGGAGCCGCCGTTGCGGAGCGGGTGGAAGGCGGCGCGGCTCACCGCGGGCCCCCGATCGCCAGGTCCGCCGCCGCGGAGGTCAGGAGCGCCCTCAGCGGCGCCGGGACGTGGACGCCGAGGAGGAGGACGACGAGGAGGCAGAGGACGATCGGGAGCGTGTGCGGCCAGCCGTCCCGGTACGCCCGGGCCTCGAGCCGCTCGGGCGGCGGCCCCTGCAGGGCCGCCAGGACCGTCGCGCCCATGCCGAGGAAGATCGTGGCCAGGAGGAGGAGGACCGAGGCGCCCAGGAGGAACCGCTTCGCCGAGAACGCCGCCGAGAGGATCGTCAGCTCCGAGAGGAAGGGGCCGAACGGCGGGGAGCCGGTCACCGCGAAGAAGCCCGCGAGGAAGAGCCCGCCGGAGACCGGCAGGACGCGGAGCGCCCCCTTCACCTCGTCGAGCGTCTTGCCGCCGAAGGCGCGGTGGAGGTTCCCGGCGGAGAGGAACAGGACCCCCTTCGTGAAGGCGTTGTTGACGGCGTGGAGGAGGGCGCCGAAGAAGCCGGCCCCCCCGATCCCCGTCCCGAGGAGGAGGAGCCCCATGTGCTCCACGCTGGAGTAGGCGAGCAGCCTCTTCAGGTCCCGCTGGCGGACGAGGAAGACGGCCGCCGTCACGAGCGACAGGACGCCCAGGACGACCATCAGCTCGCGGGCGAAGGCCCCCTCGCCGGCGGCGGCGACCACGCGGTAGACGCGCAGGAGGGCCAGGTACGAGGCGCTCGTCATCCCGCCCGACAGGAGCATCCCGACGACGCCCGGCGCCTCGCCGTAGGCGTCGGGCTTCCAGTTGTGGAGGGGGGCGACCCCCATCTTCGTCCCGTACCCGACGAGGAGGAAGACGAAGGCGGCGCGCACCCACGGCCGCGAGAGGCTCGGGGCGTCGGAGAGGAGCGACTGGAACAGGAGCGAGGCGTCGTGCTTCCCCAGGTAGGCCGCGTAGGCGAGGAAGAGCGACCCGAGGAGCGCGAGCGCGATCCCGACCGACCCGATCATCAGGTACTTCCAGGTCGCCTCGATCGACCGGGCGTTCCTGTTGAAGTAGATGAGCGGCCCGGTGGCCAGCGTCGTCGCCTCGATGGCGACCCACATCAGGCCGACGTGCTGCGACAGGACGAGGAGCGTCGCCCCCCCGAGGAAGCCGAAGAGGCCGACGCAGAAGACGCGGTTGGGCCGGTCGGGCCTCAGCGCGAGGTAGCCCGGGACGTAGAGGGCCGCCAGGAAGAAGAGCCCGGAGACGAGCCCGAGGAAGAGGGCGCCCAGGCCGTCGAGCGCGAGCCACTCGTCGGCAGAGAGCTCCGTCCGCCCCAGGAGCGCCGCGGCCGTCAGCGCCAGGTGGACCGCGCCCGTCGCCGGGACGAGGAGCGCCCGCGCGCGCTCCGAGGGGACGAGGAGCGCGAGGAGGGCCGCGGCGAGCGGCAGGGCCACGAGGAGGATCGGGGGCACGGCTACTCCTTCAGCTCGGCCAGGCGCTCGGTGTCGAGCGACGAGAACTCGGACCGGATGTGGTCGAGGACGATCCCCATGACGAAGACCGCCACGAAGAGGTCGAGGAGGACCCCCACCTCGACGAGGAACGGCATCGCCTCGAGGAGGAGGAGGGCGAAGACGAAGATCCCGTTCTCGAGGACCAGGTAGCCGACCACCTGGCTGATCGCCTTCCGCCGCGTCGTCAGGAGGAGGAAGCCGGCCAGGAGCGTCGCCAGCGAGGCCGGGACGGCGAGGCCCCCGGCGTGCGCCGGGGCGAGCGGGAGGCTCCCGCCGAACAGGAGCGCGAGCCCCGTCCCCACGCCCGCCAGGAAGAGGGACGGGACGAAGCCCAGGTACGGCTCCACCTCGCGGCGGATCTTCACGTCGCGCATCGCCTTGAAGAGGAGGGACGGGATCACGATCCCCTTGACGAGGAGCGTGCCGGCCGCAACGAGCGCCGTCCGCCACTCGACGTGCTGCGGGACGAGGAGGGGGAGGACGCCGAGGAGGACCCCCTGGACGGCCGCGGCCTGGATGCAGACGCGCATCCGGCTCGTCCCGAGCGCCAGGAAGTTCAGGAGCATCACGCCGACGAGGAGGAAGTCGTAGGAGGGTCTCACGTCCTTCTCACCTCATCACGAGGACGGTCCCGAGCGCCGAGAGGAGGCAGGCCGTCACGAGGAGCTGCGGCACGCGCACGAGCCGCAGCCGGGCCATCACGGACTCCACGACCCCGACCGCCACCGAGAGCGCCACGAGGCCGGCGAGGAGGAGCGCCCAGCCCAGGAGCGGCCCCGCGGAGGGGACCGGGAGCGCCAGCCTCACGAGGAGCGTCCCGAGGACGAGGAGCTTCACGGAGGCCCCGTAGAGGACCAGGCCCAGGAGGGGCCCCGAGTGGTCGAGGACCATCGCCTCGTGGATCATCGTCAGCTCCAGGTGGGTGTTCGGGTCGTCGAACGGGATCCGGCTCGTCTCGGCCAGGAGGACGACGAACCAGGCGACGAGGACGAGGAGGAGCGCCCCGCCCGACGTGAACCAGCCGGTGATCCACGCGCCGGTCAGGAGGCCCGAGAGCGAGAGCGACCCCGAGACCCGCGCGGCCGCCAGGAACCCGAAGAAGAGCGCGGGCTCGGCCAGCGGCGAGAAGCTCACCTCGCGCGCGGCGCCCATCCCCTCGAAGGCCGAGCCCGTGTCGAGCGCGGCGGCCGCCGTGAAGAAGCGCCCCAGGGCGAGGAGGTAGGCGAAGAGGACGAAGTCGCCCCGGAAGGCGACCGGCGCGCGCGCCTCGCCGAGCGGGACGAGGAGGCCCGCCAGGAGCGCGGTGACGACCCCGGCGACCGGCCCGGCCCAGAAGACCCACGTCGTCGTCCGCGAGAGGACCGTCCCCTTGCGGTAGAGCTTGGCCAGGTCGTAGTAGAGCTGGAGGACGGGCGGGCCGGTGCGCCCCGCGAAGACGGCCTTCGTCTTGTTCACGATCCCCGGCAGGAGCGGGGGGAGGAGGACGAGGACGAGGGCGTGGAGGAAGGTGTCGAGCATCGGCGGGCCTCAGACGGCGAAGAGGAGGAGGAGGACGAGCGTGACGAAGACGTAGAGGACGTAGGTCTGCGCGCGCCCGGTCCTCACGAGCCGGGCCCTCTCGGCCACGCGGTCGGCCAGGCCGACGACCGGCGAGACGAGCGCCTCGAAGACGGTGTCGGGGACGTGGCTCTCGAACCGGGCCGCTTCCGGGAAGAGCCAGCGCCCCGTGACCGGCTCGTCCGCGGCGGGACGGCGGGCGTGCCGGCGCGGGCGGAGGACGACCTGGAAGATGCCGACCAGCGTCCCCGCGAAGGACGAGGATGTGTACTGCATCCTCGCCGTCGGCTCGGCGTAGCCGCAGTCCCACGTGGGGCCGGGGCGCGAGGCGCCCCTGCGGCGGAGGGCGAGGGCCGCCCCCGCCCCGGCGAGGAGGCAGGCCGCCACCGCCCAGGCCACGAGGGTCAGCGTTCCGAGCGGGGCCGCGCTCCCGATCTCCGGAACGGTCCCCGGCGCCGCGCTCCTCACGACGCGCCCGAGCGGCGCCGCGAGGAAGCGGGGCGAAAGGCCGATCAGGGCGCAGAGGAGGGCGAGCCCTCCCATCGGCAGCGTCAGGAGCCGCGACCCGTCGGAGGACCCCTCGCCGTCGCGCCCCCGCGCCGACCCGAGGAAGACCGCCCCGAAGGCTTTCACGAAGCAGGCGACCGCGAGCCCCCCGACGAGGGCCAGCGCGGCGGCCGCGAGCGCCGAGAGGGCGGCGTCGGAGACGCGCTCCCCCACGGCGGCCGAGGCGAGGCCGAGGTAGACGAGCCACTCGCTCACGAACCCGTTCAGGGGCGGCAGCCCGCAGATCGCCGCGGCGCCCGCGGCGAACGCCACGGCCGTCCTCGGCATCCGCGCGCCGAGCCCCCCGAGCCGGTCGATCTCGCGCGTCCCGGTGGCCCGGACGACGTTCCCCGCGGCGAGGAAGAGGAGCGGCTTGAAGAGGCCGTGGTTGACGACGTGCAGGAGCCCGCCCGACAGGCCCAGGAGGACCCAGCCCGCCTCCCCGCGCGAGCGGCCCAGCGTCCCCAGGCCGAGCCCGAGGACGATGATCCCGACGTTCTCGACGCTGTGGTAGGCGAGGAGCCGCTTCAGGTCGTGCTGCCCGAGGGCCGCCAGGACCCCCAGGAGGGCCGACGCCGTGCCGAGGACGAGGAGCGCGCCTCCCCACCAGGCGGGCGGGTCCGGGACCCACGAGAGGAACCGGACGAGGCCGTAGATCCCGATCTTGATGACGACCCCCGAGAGGAGGGCCGAGACGTGGCTCGGCGCGGCCGCGTGGGCCGGCGGGAGCCAGACGTGGAGCGGCCAGAGCCCCGCCTTCAGGCCGAAGCCGGCGAGCGCCAGCCAGAAGAGGACCGTCCCCGCGGTGGTCGTCGCGATCCCGGCCGGCAGCTCGGAGAGCCGGAAGGAGCCCGTCGAGGCCCGCAGGGTCGCGAAGAGCCCCGAGAGGGCGAGGGTCGCGGTGTGCGTGCAGGCGAGGTAGATCCAGGCAGCTCGCCGCGCCTCGGCGCGGTCCTCCTCCGTGGCGACGAGGAAGAAGGCCGAGAGGGCCATCACCTCCCAGGCGATCAGGAAGACGAAGGCGTGCCGGGCCAGGACGACGCCCACGAGCCCGGCGACGGTGAAGCCGTAGAAGAGCCGGAGCCGCCGGCCCGGGCCGGTCCCTCCGTGGTCCTGCCAGTAGGCCAGGCCGAAGACCGACGCCAGGGCCGAGACGACCGAGATGGGGACGAGGAAGAGCCCCCCGAGGGGGTCCAGCTCCAGCGTCCCGTCCGCGGTGGCCACCCGGCCGGGCCCACCCCAGAGGACGAGGCACGCACCGGCGAGCCCCGCGAGCCCCGCCGCCGAGGAGAGGAGCGTGAAGGCGCGGGCGCCGCGCTTGACCTCGAGGACGGCGCCCAGGAGGCCGGCCAGGAGCGAGAGCCCGGCGGAGAGGAGGACGAGGGCGAGGCTCACGGCCACCCCAGCAGCGGCCGGACGGCGTTCCAGGCCATCAGGAGGAGGAGCGTCGCCACGGGGACGGCGAGGTACGAGCTGAGCCTCCCGTGCTGGAGGGCTCGAAGAGCCGAGAGGCGGTCGGCCGCCCGGAGGAGGAACGGCCCGAGGAGGCGCTCGCCGACCGGCTCGGGAGTCTCCGACGAGAACCGCCCCGGCGAAGGGAACAGCCCCTCGGGGCGGTCGACCCCGGTCCTCGCCGCGAAGAGAGGCGGCGAGAGGCGCTCCGAGATCCACTCGGCGAAGGAGCGTCCCGTGTACTGCATGGTCGGCCGGGGCGCGGCGTAGCCGCAGTCCCACGTCGGACGGTCCGCCTCGCGGGCGCCCCGGAGGTCGCGCGCGACGAGGGCCCCCGCCGCGGCGAGGCAGAGGAGCGTCCCCCAGAGCGCGCCCGAGAGCGGGACGAGCGCCGCCGCCTCGCGGAGCGGCTCGGCGGCGGGCCCGGAGGCCCCGCTCCAGGCGGCGGCCACGCGCTCCAGGGCCGGGGAGAGGAACGGCAGGAGGAGCCCGATGGCGGCGGAGCCGGCGGCGGCCAGGAGGACCGGCACCCGCATCGTCGCGGGAGGCTCCGTGGCCTCGCGGGCCGCCTCGGTCCGCGGCTCGCCGAGGAAGACCGTCCCGACCAGCCGGACGAAGGCCGTGACCGCCACCCCCCCGGAGAGGACGAGGGCCACGATCGCCACGGGGGCGAGGACGAGCGGGCGCGTCTCGTCGAGGAAGCTCCGGAGGAGGCCGCCGTACAGGAGCCACTCGCTCGCGAAGGCTCCGAAGGGCGGGAGGACGGCCGCCGCGCCGGCGGCCAGGACGAAGGCGGCGCCGGTGCGCGGCATCCGCCGCAGGAGCCCGCCGAGCCGGTCCACCGCGCGCGTCCCGGTGGCGTGGAGGACGGCCCCCGCCCCGAGGAAGAGAGCCGTCTTGAAGAGGGCGTGGACCCACGTGTGGAAGACCGCCGCCGCGATCCCGAGGAGGACCCAGACCGGGCGGTCGAACGCGCGCCCCGCCATTGCGAGGCCGATCCCGGTCGCCACGATGCCGACGTTCTCGACGCTGGAGTAGGCCAGCGAGCGCTTCAGGTCCCCCTGCCCGACCGCCAGGACGACCCCAGAGGCTGCCGTGGCCGCCCCCGCGAGGAGGACGAGGCCGGCCAGCCACGCGGGGACCTGCGGCAGGAGGCCCGTCACCCGGAGGATCCCGTAGAGCCCCGTCTTCAGCATCACGGCCGACAGGAGGGCCGAGGCGTGGCTCGGGGCGCCGGCGTGCGCGCCGGGGAGCCAGAAGTGGAGCGGGAAGAGCCCCGCCTTCCCCCCGAAGCCGGCGAGGGCCAGGAGGACGACGGCGGAGCCCGCGGCTCCGGAAGGGAGAGCCACGAAAGACGTTGTCCCCGTCGTGGCCCGCATCACGAGGACCATCGCCGTCAGCGAGAGCGTCCCGGCGTGCGTCGCCACGAGGTACGTCAGGCCTGCCCTCCGCACCTCGGGCTCGCCGTGGTCGACGGAGGCCAGGAAGAAGGCCGAGAGGGCCATCACCTCCCAGGCGACGAGGAAGAGGACCCCGTCCCGCGCCACGGTGACGAGGACGATCGACGCCGCGAGGAGCCCCGAGAAGAGGCGCACCGCGGGCCGGTGCGCCGAGGGCCCGTGCTCGTACCCGAGGCCGTAGACCGAGGCGAGCGGGAAGACGACGGCCACGGGGAGGAGGAACGCCGCCGAGAGCGGGTCGAGGGCGAGGAGGACCCGCCCCAGGGGGAGCGACCAGCGGACGTCGGCGAGGACCGTCACTCCCCCGAAGAGGCCCGAGATCCCCGCGGCGAGCGCGAGCGCGCCCGAGGCGGCCGCCAGGGCCGTCCCGAGACGAGCCGCCCCCTCGCCCTTCCGCCGGACGAGCGTGGGGAGGCCGCTCGCGATCGCCAGCGCGGCGGACCCGAGGACGAGGACGGCCTCCTGGGACGGGGCCGCGCTCATCCGGCCTCTTGGGCGGCGCCCGGCTCCCGGGCCGGGATCGCGGCCTCCACCTCGCGGGCGGCGGTGAAGAGCGCCTCGCGGCTCGACTCGAGGAGGACCAGCTCCCGGAAGCGCGGGTCCCGGAGGAGGAAGGCGAGGCGCGAGAGGAGGTGGAGGTGCGTCCTCACCGTCGGCGTGATCAGCGTGAAGAGGATCCGGACCGGCCGGCCGTCGAGCGCCCCGAACTCGATCGCCTCCTCGAGGTAGCAGAGGGCCACCATCGGCTGCTCGACGTGGAGGACGATGGGGTTCCTCACGTGCGGGATGGCGATGCCGTCCCCGATCCCCGTCGAGCCGAGGTTCTCGCGGGCGAGGAGGACGCTCAGGAGGAAGCCCCGGTCCACCTCCCGGGGGAGGGGGAGGATCTCCACGACCGCGGCGAGCGACTCCTCCTTGCTCCTCCCGGAGACCCGGTAGTGGATCCCCCCGCGCGCGAGCGACTCGGCGACCGACGGGAGCGGCGTCTCGCCCCCCTCGGTCTCCTCGAAGATCCGCGGCGACACGTTGATCCGCTTGGCGGTCGCCCACTCCAGGAGCTCGGCGCGGTTGAACCGGTACTGCTCGCTGATCTGGTAGGCCGGCAGCGACCCCGACCGGATCCACCGGTAGACCGTCTTCTCCGAGACCCCGAGCATTTCGGCCGCGTCCTTCACGGTGAGCTTCATCGAGAGCCCTTTCGTCCCGATGATAGGACAATGAAGGACAGGTCAGCTCATCCGGATCCGATCTGGAGCGACGCTTCCCATCATGGGACGACCGGTCGCAACCGGGGTCGCTCCGCCAGGAGCCGAGCCGCCAGATCGTGCCCGCGGGGAGTCCAGTGCGGGTCCTTGACGAAGTGAAGGCCAAGCGGGTTCCCGGTCGCCTCGAAGGCGAGCCTCGGGTCGACGACGTCCAACCCCTCCTGCCGGAGTGCGGCCAGGAACCTGTCGTGGACGCAGCGTGCTTCCTCCCGGGTGGGGCCGGCCCAGAGCCCGCGCGAGGGGACCAGGAGGACGATCGTGGGGAACGCCCGCGCGATCAAGCGGACCCGGGCGGCCGACGATTCGAGGAGCTCCGGCTCGCAGGAGTCGCGACCGATCCCCTCGACGTTCTCGCGGACGAGCCCCGCGCGTGCAGCCAGCTTCTCCAGCCGGGGGGACGAGTGGACGGCCGTCGTGACGAGGCTCCTGAGCGCCATCCTCTGCCAGAGCCGGATGACCGCGGCCCGGAGCCTCGAGCGCCGCGTGGGGGCCTCTTCGTCGGGGCTCCTCTCGCGGTAGAGGCGGACGTCGTTCTCCATGCAGACGGCCAGGACGACCCGGCCGGGCCGCGCGCCGAGCCCGCGGGCCCAGTCGAGCAACCGGGCGGCGCCACCGAGGTCGGTCGGCACGGCGAGGTTGAAGACCCGGCGCCCCGTGAGGGCCTCGAGGCGGTTCCCGAAGCGCTCCGCCTCCTCCACGCCCCACCCGAACGCGAAGGAGTCCCCCACGACGACCACGTCGGCCTCGCGCGCCGAGGCCACGTCCCGCGAGTCCCGGAGCCCGCGATGGTTGAACCGGACCTCGACGTCGAAGTCCCCCGTGTTCTTCCACTGCCTCAGGCGCGCCCCCGGCGGGCCGAGCGGGGGGAGGCCCTGAACGAGCTGCCGGAAGACGACTTGCCCGGCCGGGTCGTATCGCGTCCGGAAGAGCCGGAGCCCCGCCTCGCAGACGAGGAGGGCGAGGAGCCCGGCGGCCCCGGCGACGGCGATCCGCCGGACGAGCCGGCGGCCGGCTCCGCCGCGCGTGGCCTATCCCTCCTGCCGGGCGACCGGCGTGGCCCGGTTCGGGATCGTCACGAGGGCGAGGCGGCGGCACGGGAGGGATCCCGCGGCGAGGGCCTCCTCGGCAGCCTCTCGGAGCGTGGGGAAGCGGATCCCGGCTTCCTTCCACGCGGCCAGCTGGCGGGCGAAGAGGGCGTGGAGGGCCCGGCCCCCCTCGATCTCCGTGTGGATGGAGTGGACCGCCGACCCCGCCGAGGCCGCGACGAGCGAGAGGAGGTGCCCGGTCGTCGCCTCGCGGGCGTCCGCGTCGCGGCCGAACCGGTCTTCCGCGAGGAGCTCGTCGAGCGTCGGGAGCGTCGAGGGGACCTCCACGATCGGCGACGGGCTCCCGTCGGGACGGGCCGGGTGGAAGGGCCTCCCGCCCCGGGTGTCGGAGGAGACGCGGATCCCGGCGGCCTCGTAGGCCTCGACCGACAGGGCGTTCGCCGTCCAGCCGGGGGCCCCCGCGACGAGGGGCCGCGCGCCGAGGAGCTCCTCGAACCGCGCGGCGGCCCGCGCCACCGTGGCGAGGACCTCCCCGCGCGGCATCCGGGGGAGCCGGTCGTGCCAGTCGACGTGGTCCCAGGCGTGGAGGCCGCACTCGTGCCCGGCCGCGAGCGCCTCCCGCATCCGGCTCGCGGCGGCGGGCCTCTTCCCGATGTCCGGGGCGGGGAGGAGCGTGCCGTAGAGCATCGTCCGGAGCCCGTACGAGGCCGCCGGGCTGGCGCGCAGGACCTTCTTCACGAACCCCTTCCGGAAGACCCTCTTCACGGCCCGCCCGGTCGTGTCGGGGCCGAGCGAGAAGAGGAACGTCGCGCGGACCCCCTCCCGGGCGAAGAGGTCGAGGAGGCGCGGCACCCCGTCGACCGTCCCCGACAACGTGTCGACGTCGACCTTCAGGACGAGCCGGGGCGGGGTCACACGTCGGGCGC
Source organism: Acidobacteriota bacterium (assembly GCA_008363385.1). Taxonomy (GTDB): domain Bacteria; phylum Acidobacteriota; class Thermoanaerobaculia; order UBA5066; family UBA5066; genus RHKY01. The sequence goes on from RHKY01000005.1 coordinate 119,296, forward strand.
CCGGCGCCCCGAGAGGTAGAAGTCGAGCGTCTTTCGGAGGCCGGTGTCGAAGTCCGTCGTCGGCCTCCAGCCGAGGCACCGCTCGGCCTTGGCGATCGACGGCACGCGCGTCGTGATGTCCTGGTACCCCTCGCCGTAGTACTCGCCGGCGGTCACCTCGACGACGACCGCCTCGCGGGCCAGCTTCTCGAACCTCGGGTACCGCCCGACCGCCTCGACCAGCCTCGCGGCCAGGTCGCGGATCGACAGGTCCGCCGCCGGGTTGCCGAGGTTGAAGATCCCGCCGTCGGCGCAGCCGTTCTCGTTGACGAGGATCCTCATCAGCCCGTCGATCCCGTCCTCGATGTAGGTGAAGCAGCGCCGCTGCCTCCCCCCGTCCACGAGCTTGATCGGGACGCCGTAGAGGATGTTGTGGAGGAACTGGGTCAGGACGCGGCTCGACCCCTCCTTCGGGGCGTCCACGTCGTCCAGGTGCGGGCCGTACCAGTTGAACGGCCGGAAGAGGGTGAAGCGGAGCCCCTGCGCCGACCCGAGGGCCCAGATGACCCGGTCGAGGAGCTGCTTGGAGGCCGAGTAGATCCAGCGCGGCTTGTTGATCGGCCCGTAGACGAGCGGCGACGTGTCCTCGTCGAACGCCGGGTCCGGGCACATCCCGTAGACCTCGGACGTGGAGGGGAAGACGACCCGCTTGCCGTACTTGGCGGCCGTCTTCACGACCCGGAGGTTCTCCTCGAAGTCGAGCTCGAAGACGGCGAGGGGGTTCTTCACGTACGCCGCCGGGGTGGCGATCGCCACGAGCGGCAGGACCACGTCCGCCTTCTTGACGTGGTACTCGATCCACTCCCTGTTGATGGCGATGTCCCCTTCCAGGAACCGGAACCGCCTCTCGGGGAGGAACTCCTCGATCCGGTCGCTCGCGACGTCGAGGCCGTAGACCTCCCAGCCGGTCGTCGTGAGGATCCGGCGGGTCAGGGCGTTCCCGATGAAGCCGTTGACGCCCAGGATCAGGACGCGCATTCGGGCGGCCTCCCTCCGCGCCCCCCTCGCCCGTGGGAGGCCCGGCCGGGAAAGATACACCCCCGGGAGGGGCAGCCCGCGGAGGCGCCCCGGCCCGGGGGGGGGGCGGCCCCCGCTGACCCGGGTCATTGACGGCGGCCGGCCCGCCGGGTAAAAGCGGCTCATTACCGGAGCGACGTGTCAGGTTAGGAGCCCCTCATGAGACAAGTCCGCGCCGCCGACCCCGCGACCGCCGCCGCCCGCTGGTGGGCCCCCCTCTCCCGCCTGGCCGGAGGGGCGCTCGTCTACCTCCTCCTGACCGGCCTCCCGGTGAGGCTCCTCCCGTTCTCCCCGGCGATGGAGTGGACCGTGATCCTCCACACCGTCGCCGGCGTCCTCGCCCTCGTCCCGATCGCCCTCTACCTCTTCCGCCACGCCGCGGAGTACTGGGCCGACGCCCTGACGCCGAACAAGGTCCTCGGCTGGCTGTCGCTCGGTGCCACGGTCCTGGCGGTGGGGACCGGGGTCTGGGCGACGGCGCTGGCGTTCTTCTCGGACCGGGTGCCGCCGCTCGTGAGGACGCTCCACCTCGTCCCCTCGATCGCCCTCCTCGTCCTCGTCGCCGCCCACATCTGGCCGCTCGTGAAGCGCGCGGCCCCGACCGTCGGAGACGCCGCGGCGTTCCTCTCGGCCCGGAAGGGCTACCTCCTCGCGGCGGGGGCGGTCCCCGCGGTCCTCCTCCTCCTCGCCTTCCCGCTCGCCCTCCTCCACGAGGGGCCCCGGACGGCGGGCCGGTTCCCGGAGGACTACCGGATGCCGTACGGGCCGGGGCGCCCCTTCGCCCCCAGCCTCGCGCGGACGGTCTCGAGCAGGGCGCTCGCGCCCGAGGCGCTCGACGGCTCGGCCTCCTGCGGGACCTCCGGCTGCCACCAGGCGATCTACGACGAGTGGGCGGTCTCGGCCCACCGCTGGGCCGCCCTCGACCCGGCGTTCCAGCGGATCCAGGAGGAGATGGCCAAGCAGAACGGCCCGGAGTCGACCCGCTACTGCGGCGGCTGCCACGACCCGATCTCCCTCTTCTCGGGGAACAAGACGGTCTTCAAGGACGAGCTGACGCACCCCTCGGGCCTCGACGAGGGGGTCTCGTGCCTCTCCTGCCACGCCATCGTCCAGACCGACGTCCAGGGGAACGCCGACTACGTCGTGAGGCCGCCGAAGCGGTACCTCTTCGAGACGTCGAGGAGCCCGGCGCTGAAGGCGGTCTCGTACTTCCTGATCCGGAGCTACCCGCAGCACCACGTCGACTCGCTCGGCAAGAGGCTCTTCAAGACGCCCGAGTACTGCGGCGCCTGCCACAAGCAGTTCGTCGACCAGTCGGTCAACAGCTTCGGATGGGTCCAGCTCCAGAACCAGTACGACAACTGGCGGAAGAGCAAGTGGAACCACCCCAAGGACGCCAGGAAGACCGTCGAGTGCCGCGAGTGCCACATGCCGCTCCTCGAGGGCTCCGAGCCGGGGGCGGGAGACGTGGCCGACTACAACCGGAGCGAGCGGGACGGCAAGCACCGGAGCCACCGCTTCCTCGGCGCCAACCAGTACATGCCCACCCTCCTGAAGCTCGAGGGCGGGGAGGAGCAGGTGCGGCTCGTCCACGACTGGCTCGGCGGGAAGGTCGAGGTCCCCGAGATCGCCGACAAGTGGGCCGAGGGGCCGATCGTGAAGCTCGCCCTCGACGCTCCGGAGACGGTCCGCCGCGGGGAGGAGGTGAAGCTCCGCGCCGTCATCACGTCGAGCAAGGTGGGGCACGACTTCCCGACCGGGCCGCTCGACATCATCCAGTCGTGGATCCAGCTGGAGGTCAAGGACGCCGCCGGCAACGTCGTCTTCTCCTCGGGGAAGCCGGACGAGGCGAACATGATCCCGCCCGGGAGCTTCCTCTTCAAGGCCGAGCCGGTCGACCGGTACGGCAACCTGATCGACCGTCACAACCTCTGGGAGATGGTCGGGGTGCGGTACCGCCGGAGCCTCTTCCCCGGCTACTCCGACACGGCGGAGTACTCCTTCGCCTGCCCGGGGGCCCCCTCCACCCCGGCGCCGGTCCGGGAGATGACCCTGCCCGCCCCGGCGGGCGCCGGGCCGCTCACCATCGAGGCGAGCCTGAACTACCGCAAGCTCGACCAGTTCCTGATCAACTTCATGTTCCCCGGCAAGGGCCTCTCCTCGCCCGTGACGACGCTGGCGAGGGCCACCGCCCGGGTCGCCGTGGTGAACTGAGATGTCCCGGCGGCTCCTCTCGCGCTGGACGCACCGCCGGGCCTTGACGGCCGTCGGCCTGACGGCCCTCCTGGCCTCGGCCTTCCTCTACGCCACGCGCGGGGAGGAGGAGGCGCCGTACACCCCGGGCGAGGCCGTCGACGGGATCGTCGACGTGAACAGGAAGGACGCCTCCGGAGCCGGCTGGGGAATCCGGTTCCGCGACGTCGCAAGCGAGGTCGGCCTCGACTTCGTCCACTTCTCCGGCGGGAAGCGCTCGACGCAGCTCCCCGAGGAGATGGGCTCCGGCTGCGCGTTCGGCGACTACGACGCCGACGGCGACTGGGACCTCTTCGTCGCCGACACCGCCGGCCCGCTGACGATGTCCCCCGCCGAGGTGAAGGCGGCGCCCGGCGGCTCCCGCCTCTACCGGAACGACGGCGGGACGTTCACGGACGTCACCGCCGAGGCGGGGCTCGCGGGGCTGAAGGGGTGGCAGATGGGCGCCGCGTGGGGGGACTACGACGGCGACGGCTTCCCGGACCTCGCGGTCTCGGCCTACGGCGAGCCGACGCTCCTGCACAACGAAGGGGACGGGACGTTCCGCGACGTCTCGAAGAGCTCGGGGGTCGGCGGGCGGACGGGCTTCTGGACCGGCCTCACCTGGGGCGACGTCGACGGCGACTCCCGCCTCGACCTCTACGTCTGCGGCTACGTCGACTACCGGTTCGACCCGAGGGACGTCGGGCGGGCCTCGAAGTTCCGCGACGCGCCGAGCCCGTTCACGATCAACCCGACGTCGTACCCGCCCGTGGCGAACCTCCTGTTCCGCAACGGGGGGAACGGCCGCTTCTCCGAGGTAGCTGCCGAATCGGGCGTGTCGAACCCGGAGGGCCGGAGCCTCTCGGCCACCTTCGCCGACCTCGACGACGACGGGAAGCCCGACGTCTACGTGGCCAACGACGTCTCCGAGGGGGCCCTCTTCGTCAACCAGGGGGACTTCCTCTTCGCCGACCGGGGGCACGAGGCGCACGTGGCCGACTACCGCGGCGCCATGGGGATCGCCGTGGGCGACGCCGACGGGGACTCTGCCCTCGACATGTTCGTGACGCACTGGATCGCCGAGGCCAACGCCCTCTACCGCAGCAAGCTCCTGTCGCGCCCCGGGTCGAAGGTGCTCGACTTCGAGGACGTGGCCGAGCGGTTCGGCCTCGGCCAGGTCTCCACCGACGACGTCGCCTGGGGGACCGCCTTCCTGGACGTGGACGCCGACGGGAGGGAGGACCTCGTCGTGGCCAACGGCTCGACCTTCGAGGACCCGGAGGAGACGCGGAAGCTCCTCCCGATGCCGATGCGCCTCTTCCGGAACCTGGGGGAGAAGGGGTTCGTGGACGTGGCCCCTTCCTCCGGGGAGGACCTGACGACGCCGCGGGTCCACCGCGGGCTGGCGATCGCCGACGTGGACGGCGACCTCCGCGAGGAGATCGCCGTCGTGGCCCACGGCGGTGGCCTCGTCCTCCTCCGGCCGCAGGGCGGCCCGGTGGCGAGCCGGATCTCCTTCCGGGTGCAGGGGACGGGGCGCTCGAACCGCTCGGGGCTCGGGACGCGCCTCGTCCTGGAGGCGGGAGGGAAGAAGCAGGTCGAGGAGATCGGCGCGGGCTCGTCGTACCTCTCGCAGAACGCCCCGGAGGCGGTCTTCGGCCTCGGGACGGCTGCGAAGGCGGACCGGCTGACCGTGAGGTGGCCCTCGGGGAAGACCGCGACCTTCTCGGACCTCGGGGCCAACCGCGCCTACCTCCTCGTCGAGGGCGAGGCCGCCCCCCGCGCGCTCCCCGACCGAAGGGCCCAGGTCCTGGCGTTCTGGGAGGCGTACCACCGGGCGCGGGCGGAGTTCGCCGCGGGGCGGACGGACGCCTCGATCGCGGCCTACCGCGAGGCGCTCGAGATCGACCCGCGGCACGAGGACTGCCACTACGCCCTCGGCAACCTCCTCGTCGGGAAGGGGGACGTCGCGGGAGCCCACGCGGAGCTCCAAGCCCTCCTCGCGCTGAACCCGCGGAGCCAGCGCGGCCACGGGGCGATGGGCGACCTCCTCGCCGACCCCGCGTCGGGCGCGATGCGAGACCTCGCGGAGGCCCGGAGGAACTACGAGGCGGCGGGAGGGATCTACACCGAGGAGACCGGCTGGGTCGTCCGCGTGGGCGAGGTCGCGCTCGCATCGGGCGACCTCGCGGGGGCCGAGAAGGTCTTCCGGAAGGTCCTCGTCGCCAACCCGCGCTCCTTCCAGGCCCTCTACCTCCTCGGGTACCTCGCCCACCGGAAGGGGGACGCCGCCGAGGCCGCCCGGCTCTTCGGCGCCGCGTTCGACGCCCTGGGGCCGCAGGCCCATCCCGCCCCCGGAGAGGGGGACGTGAGGAAGGCCGAGAAGGCGCTCCCGTCCCGCGGCGCCCTCTCCGGGCACTGGGCCTTCCTCGGGAAGGGGGCCGTGCAGGTGGGCGAGGCGTACGCCGACCTCGGGAGGACGCTCTCCTCCCGCTGAGGCCCGGTCGGGCCGGAGGCCCCGCGGACCTCGCGAAACCGAGAGGCGACTCCTCTCCCCACTCTCAGGAATGAGAGGCGCCCGGACGGGGCGCGCCCCCAAGTGGCTGCCCCGTCCCCGCTTCCTCCCGGCTCCGGCGGCCACGCTCCTGGTACGGCACTTGCCCTCCCGGAAGGCTCGACGGGGGAACGCTCGTGCAAGGACGACGGACCGCGACACTCTCTCTCCTCCTCCTCGGCCTCGGCCGCGCCGCCTGGGGCCAGTCGCCCGGCGCCGCCGAGGCCGCTCCGGCCCCGGCGCCGGGAGCGGCCCCCGCCGCCAGGTCCGCCGAGGCCCCCCAGAGCCCGACCGAGGACCTCTTCGCCAGGAAGTGCGGCTCCTGCCACACGGTCGGCAAGGGGAAGCGGGTCGGCCCGGACCTGAAGGACGTCCACAAGAGGAGGAGCCGCGCGTGGCTCGAAGGGTTCGTGAGGACGCCGAGCGGGATGCTCGACTCCGACCCGGACGCCCGGAACCTCCTGACCGAGTTCGGCGGCGTGAGGATGCCGGACCTCGGGCTGACGCCGGAGGAGACGAAGGGGCTCGTGGACCTCCTCGTCCGCTGCTCGACGGAGCCGTGCAACCTCGCCGGGAGGTTCACGCCCGCAACCGCCGCCACGCCGCAGGACGTCGCGCGCGGGCGGGCGCTCTTCACCGGGACGCAGCCGCTCAAGTCCGGCGGAGCCCCCTGCCTCTCCTGCCACGTCGTCCGCGGCCAGACCGGGGCGGTCCCCGGCGGCCTCCTCGGCAAGGACCTGACGCACGTCTTCGCCCGGATCGGGGACGAGGGGCTCGACGCGGCGCTCGCCAACCCGGCCTACCCGCTGATGAACCGGGTCTTCAAGGACCACCCGCTCGACCCGGCCGAGGTCTTCGCCCTCCGCGCCTTCCTCTACCGGGCCAACCTCGGCTCCGAGCCGGCAGCCGAGGACGCCCTCTCGCTCGGCCTGTTCGCCGGGCTCGGCGCGGCCGGCGTCCTCCTCGGCCTGAACGCCGCCTGGGCGCGGCGCCTGACGGGCGTGCGCAAGCCGCTGACGGAAAGGAAGGGGTGAGCCCGGTGAAGTGGATCAAGGACCTGGTCAGCCCGAAGACGAGGTCGTGGGAGGAGTTCTACCGGAACCGCTGGCAGCACGACAAGGTCGTCCGCTCCACGCACGGCGTCAACTGCACGGGCGGGTGCTCCTGGAGCATCTACGTCAAGGAAGGGATCGTCACCTGGGAGATGCAGGCGCTCGACTACCCGCTCCTCGACCGCTCCCTCCCGCCGTACGAGCCGCGCGGCTGCCAGCGCGGGATCTCCTACTCCTGGTACATCTACTCGCCGATCCGGGTGAAGTACCCGTACGTGCGGGGCGCCCTCCTCGACCTCTGGCGGGAGGCGAAGGAGCGCCACGCCGACCCGGTGGAGGCCTGGGCGAGCCTGCAGAAGGACCCCGAGGCCCGCTCCCGGTACCAGCGGGCGCGCGGCAAGGGGGGCTTCCGCCGCGTCGCCCTCGACGAGGCGCTGGAGCTGATCGCGGCGGCCAACGTCCACACGGCCAAGGCCTGGGGCCCCGACCGGGTCGTCGGCTTCTCCCCGATCCCGGCGATGTCGCAGCTCTCCTACGCGGCCGGCTCCCGCTTCCTCCAGCTCTTCGGCGGCGTCAACCTCTCCTTCTACGACTGGTACTGCGACCTGCCGCCCGCCTCGCCCGAGATCTGGGGCGAGCAGACGGACGTGGCCGAGAGCGCCGACTGGTACCACTCCAAGATGATCGCGGTCATGGGGTCCAACCCCAACATGACCCGGACCCCCGACTGCCACTTCCTCCCCGAGGCGCGCCACAACGGGACGAAGCTCGTCGTCCTCTCCCCCGACTTCTCGCAGGTGTCGAAGTACGCCGACCAGTGGATCCCCCTCCACCAGGGGCAGGACGGCGCGTTCTGGATGGCCGTCTCGCACGTCATCCTGAAGGAGTGGTACGCCGAGAGGACGACGCCGTCGTTCGAGGCGTACCTGAAGCAGTACAGCGACGCGCCGTTCCTCGTCGCCCTGGAGCCGACGGCGCGCGGGTACCGGGCCGGGCGGCTTCTGCACGCCTCCCAGGTCGCCGCCTACGAGAAGGAGGAGAACCCGGACTGGAAGTTCCTCGTCCTCGACGGGAAGACGGGCGCCCTGAGGCTCCCGGGCGGGACCGTCGGCCACCGCTGGGGGAAGGAGGACGGCAAGTGGAACCTGAAGCTCGAGGACGCGTTCACCGGTGAGCCGATCGACCCGGTCCTGACCCTCCTCGGCCGCTCCGACGAGACGCTCCAGGTCGAGATGGAGCAGTACGAGGCCGGGAACGTCGTCCTCCGCGGCGTCCCGGCGATGACCGTCGAGACGACCGCCGGGCGCAAGGTCCGCGTCACGACGGTCTTCGACCTCCTGATGGCCCGCTACGGCGTCTCCCGCGGCCTCCCCGGCGAGTCCCCCGCCTCCTACGACGACCCCGACCTGACCTACACCCCGGCCTGGCAGGAGCGGTACACCGGCATCGACCGGAAGACCGTCGTCGCCTTCGCCCGCGAGTGGGCCGCGACCGCCGAGAGGACGGGCGGGAAGTGCTCGATCATCATCGGCGCCGGGATCAACCACTGGTACCACAACAACCTGATGTACCGGTCCGGGATCGTCGCGCTGATCCTGACCGGCTGCGTCGGGAAGAACGGCGGCGGCCTGAACCACTACGTCGGGCAGGAGAAGCTGGCCCCCGTCGCCCCCTGGTCGGCGCTGGCGTTCGCGCGCGACTGGGGCGGCCCGCCGCGCCTCCAGAACGCCCCGTCGTGGCACTACATGCACTGCGACCAGTGGCGGTACGAGGCCGAGTTCACCGAGTACCACCCGGTCCCGGGGGACGCCTCGCTGGCCAGGGGGCACACCGCCGACCTGCAGGTCAAGGCGGTGCGGAACGGCTGGCTCCCCTTCTTCCCCCAGTGGAACGAGAGCTCGCTCGAGGTGGCGAGGAAGGCCCGGGCCGCGGGCGCCAAGACCGAGGCCGAGGTCGTCGAGAACGTCGTCGACCGGATGAAGAGCGGCGACCTGAAGCTCGCGGTCGCCGACCCCGACGCCCCCGAGAACTGGCCGCGAGTCTGGTTCATCTGGCGCGGCAACGCCCTGATGTCGAGCGCCAAGGGGCACGAGTACTTCCTCAAGCACTACCTCGGGACGCACACGAACCTGATCGCCAAGGAGCGCGCGAAGGGGCTCGTGAACGAGGTCGTCGAGCGGGAGGCCCCCGAGGGGAAGCTCGACCTCGTCGTCGACCTGAACTTCCGGATGGACACCTCGGCGCTCTACTCCGACGTCGTCCTGCCGGCTGCCACCTGGTACGAGAAGGCCGACCTCAACTCGACGGACCTCCACTCCTTCCTCCACCCCCTCTCGGCGGCAGTCCCCCCCTCCTGGGAGTCCCGCTCGGACTGGGACCTCTTCCGCGCCGTCGCCGCCAAGACGGCCGAGCTGTCGATGCGGCACTTCCCGGAGCCGGTCGAGGACGTCGTCATGACCGCCCTCGCCCACGACAGCGCCGCCGAGATCGCCCAGGTCGACGTCCGCGACTGGGGGAAGGGCGAGTGCGCGCCGGTCCCCGGCAAGACGATGCCCTCGCTGAAGGTCGTCACCCGCGACTACCGGAAGCTCCTGCAGCGATTCACCGCGCTCGGCCCCGGGGTGCGCGAGGGGATCGGCGCCCACGGCGTGAAGCTGGACGTGAAGGCCCAGCTCGACGAGCTCGTCGCCACGCGCCCGACGACCGTCGTCGACGGCGAGCGGCTCCCCTCGATCCGCGAGGCCGAGCAGGCCGCCGACGTCGTCCTCCACCTCGCCCCGGAGACGAACGGCGAGGTCGCCTGGGACGGCTACCGGTACCTGGAGAGGCGGACCGGCCTTCCGCTCGCCGACCTGGCCGAGGGGGCGCGCTCGCACCGGGTCACGTACAAGGACCTCCAGTCCCAGCCCCGCCGGATCCTCAACAGCCCGTGCTGGTCGGGCCTCGTCACGGACGGGCGGTCCTACTCGGCCTTCACGACGCAGGTGGACCGCCTCGTCCCGTGGCGGACCCTCACGGGCCGCCAGCACCTCTACCTCGACCACCCCGGCTACCTCGACTTCGGCGAGCACCTCCCGACGTACAAGCCGGTGCCGACTCCCGCGCAGTACGGCGACCTCAAGGTCAGCCCCGAGTCGGGGATCCTCCTGAACTACCTGACGCCCCACGGGAAGTGGCACATCCACTCCACCTACTACGACAACCACCGGATGCTGACGCTCTCCCGCGGCATGGAGCCGCTCTGGATCAACGACCGGGACGCCGAGGAGATCGGGGTGGCCGACAACGACTGGGTCGAGGCGCACAACGACCACGGCGTCGTCTGCACCCGCGCGGCCGTCTCGGCGCGGATCCCGCGCGGGGCCTGCATCCTCTACCACTCGCCGGAGCGGACGATCGGGGTCCCCAAGTCGCCGCTGCGCGGCGGGCGGCGGGCCGGCGGGCACAACAGCCTGACGAGGATCCGCCTGAAGCCGGTCCTGATGGTGGGCGGGTACGGCCAGTTCACCTTCCACTTCAACTACTGGGGGCCGACGGGCGTCAACCGCGACACCTCCATCCGCGTCCGCAAGCTGGCCGGCAAGCCGCAGTACTGAGGAGAGCCCGATGGACGTCCGCGCCCAGGTCTCGATGGTCTTCCACCTCGACAAGTGCATCGGTTGCCACACCTGCTCCATCGCCTGCAAGAACATCTGGACCGACCGGCGCGGCGCCGAGTACATGTGGTGGAACAACGTGGAGACGAAGCCCGGGACGGGCTACCCGACCGCGTGGGAGGACCAGGGGAAGTACAAGGGGGGCTGGGAGAAGACCGGGGACGGCGTCGACCTGAGGGCCGTCGGGAAGGTCCGGGGGGCGATGACCGTCTTCCACAACCCGAACCTCCCGACGATCGACGACTACTACGAGCCGTTCACGTACACCTACCAGGACCTCTTCGACGCGCCGGAGGGGGCGGACCAGCCGGTCGCCCGGCCGGTCTCGATGATCACCGGCCGCCCGATAGACGTCGAGGCCGGGCCGAACTGGGACGACGACCTCGGCGGCTCGCCGATCTACGCCGCCAACGACCCGAACCTGGCGAACGTCTCCGAGGAGGAGCGCCGCGCCCTCTTCGAGGTCGAGAAGCTCGTCTTCTTCTACCTGCCCCGGATCTGCAACCACTGCGTCAACCCGGCCTGCGTCGCCGCCTGCCCCTCGGGCGCCCTCTACAAGCGGGGGGAGGACGGGATCGTCCTCCTGAACCAGGAGCGGTGCCGGGCCTGGCGCTTCTGCGTCACCGCCTGCCCGTACAAGAAGACCTACTTCAACTGGGGGTCGGGCAAGAGCGAGAAGTGCATCCTCTGCTACCCGCGCCTGGAGACCGGGCAGGCGCCGGCCTGCTTCCACTCCTGCGTCGGGCGGATCCGCTACCTCGGGATGGTCCTGTACGACGCGGAGCGGGTCCCGCAGGCCCTCGCCGCCGAGGACGCCGGCCTCGTCGAGGCGCAGCGCGGGATCCTCCTCGACCCGAACGACCCCGAGGTGATCGCGGGAGCGAGGAAGAACGGGATCCCAGACGACGTCGTCGCCTCGGCGCAGCGCTCCCCGGTCTGGAAGTGGGTGATGGAGTGGAAGCTCGCCCTTCCCCTCCACGCCGAGCACCGGACGCTCCCGATGCTCTTCTACGTCCCGCCGCTCCTCCCCGTGATGGCCGCGACCGGGGAGTCCGGGTACGACACGACGATCGAGGGGGGCTTCCTCGGGACGATCGACCGGTACCGGCTGCCGCTTTCGTACATGGCGAGCCTCTTCGGCGCGGGCAACGAGGGGGTCGTCCGGTACGCCCTGCGCAAGCAGCTCGCCGTCCGCACCTGGCGGCGCGCGGTGACCGCCGGCGACCAGGACGCCGCCGCGGCCGAGCGGCTCCTGGCCGAGGCCGACTGCACGCCCGAGCAGGCCGAGGCGATCTACCGCCTCACCTCGCTCGCCCCGTTCGACGAGCGGTTCGTCATCCCGCCGATGCACCGCGAGCAGGCCATCGAGATGCTGGAGGAGCCGCTGGCCACCAAGGGCTTCGCCGGCGTCGGCTTCCGCAAGCGCCCGGAGCGCGGCCTGTGAGCGCGCCCCTCTCCCGCGAGGCGTGGGACGCGGTCGCCCGCGCGCTCGACTACCCCGGCCCGGGCTCGGCCGAGGAGGCTCGACGGGCGGCGCGGCTCTCCTCGACTGCCCCGGCCCTCTCCGGCGCCCTGGAGGACCTCGCGGCGTACCTGGAAGCGGCGGCGCCCGGCGAGGCCGAGGAGCGGTACACGAGCCTCTTCGACCTGAGCCCGGTCTGCACGCTCCACGCCGGCTGGCACCTCCTCGGCGAGTCGTACGAGCGGGGGGCCCTCCTGGCCGGCCTCGCCGGGGAGCTCCGCGCGGCCCGGGTCGACCCGGGCGTCGAGCTTCCCGACTACCTCCCCACGCTCCTGAGGCTGCTGGGCGCCCTCGGCGAGGGGGAGATGCGGGAGACGCTCGTCGACGACGTCCTCCGGCCCGCCCTCGGCAGGATGTCGGCGGCGCTCGCCGAGTCCCCCGCCGCCTGGGCGAGGGTCGTCCGATCGCTCGCCGGCGCGGTCGCCCCGCTCGGCACGGGGAGGTCGTCGGCGCTCGAAGCCGCCGTCGCCGCCTACGCCCCGCCCCCCTGCGCTTCCGTCGAGGAGGTCAGATCCCGTGCTTGACACGCTCCTGTTCGGCGCGCTGCCGTACGTCGCCGCCGTCCTCTTCCTCCTCGTCTCGATCCAGCGGTACCGGCGCGACCCGTTCACCTTCTCGAGCCTCTCCTCTCAGTTCCTGGAGACGAAGGGGCTCTTCTGGGGGTCGGTGCCGTTCCACGTCGGGATCCTGACGCTCCTCTTCGGGCACCTCGTCGGCTTCCTCTTCCCGCGGTCGATGACCCTCTGGAACCAGGTCCCCGTGCGGCTCTTCGTCCTCGAGGCGACGGCGCTGGCCGCGGCCCTCGTGACGCTCTTCGGCCTCGCCGGCCTCGTCTGGAGGCGCGCCACGACGCCGCGCCTCCACGTCGCCACGACCGCCGCCGACGTCCTCGTCTACGTCCTCCTCCTCTTCCAGATCGGAACGGGGCTCTGGGTGGCGCTGGGCCTGCGCTGGGGGAGCGCCTGGTACACCCAGACGGTCGTCCCGTACCTCTGGTCGCTCGTGACGTTCCAGCCCGACGTCCAGCGGGTGGCCGAGCTGAAGCTCGCCGCCAAGCTCCACGTCGTCGGCGCCTTCGTCCTCTTCGGCGCCTTCAGCTTCACCCGGCTCGTCCACGTCCTCGTGGCGCCGGTCCCCTACCTCTGGCGGTCGCACCAGCTCGTCATCTGGAACCGCCCGCGGGGTCAGGCGCGCCTCGGGTAGGGGGCGTGCGGAGGGGGGCGCGACGATGAGCGAGCGCGGGAAGGCCTACGCGGTCCTGGCGGCGAACACCGTGGCGTTCACCGCCTGCTTCGCCGTCTGGGTGATGTACGGCGTCCTCGTCACGTTCCTCGTCGACGGCCGTGTCTACGCCTTCTCGAAGTCGGAGATGGGGTGGCTGATCGGGATCCCGATCCTGACGGGCTCGGTCTTCCGCCTCCCGGTCGGGATCCTCACCGACAAGTACGGCGGGCGGCCCGTCTTCGCCGCCGTCATGCTCTTCTCCGCGGCCGCCTGCTGGCTGACGAGCTGGGCCGACGGCTTCTGGGCCTTCGCGCTCGCCGGCCTCGGCTTCGGCTTCGCCGGGACGGGCTTCGCCGTCGGGATCGCCTACACCTCCCTCTGGTTCCCTCGGCACCAGCAGGGGACCGCGCTCGGGATCTTCGGGACCGGCAACGCGGGGGCCGCCCTGACGAGCGTGGGGGCTCCCCACCTCCTCCGCTTCCTCACCGGGGACGGGGCGAACCTCGACGGGTGGCGCCAGATGCCCCGGATCTACGCGATCGCGCTGCTCGTGACGACCGTCGCCTTCTGGCTCTCGACGCACCCGAGGAAGGTCGAGCACGGGCACGAGCTGACGATCCGCGAGCGGCTCCGGCCGCTGGAGGTGGTGCGCGTCTGGCGGTTCGGCCTCTACTACTTCCTCGTCTTCGGCGGCTTCGTCGCGCTGGCGAGCTGGCTGATCCCGTACTACGTGAACGCCTACGGGATGTCGGTGGCCACGGCGGGGCTCCTCGCCTCGGTCTTCTCCCTGCCGTCGGGCGTCATCCGCGCCCTCGGCGGCTGGCTCTCGGACCGGTACGGGGCCCGCAGCGTCATGTACTGGGTCCTCGGCGGCTGCGCCGTCGGCTGCCTCCTCCTCGTCGTCCCCCGGATGGACGTCTTCGCGCCGGGCGAGGGGGTGATGGCCGCCGCCCCGGGGATCGTCGACCGCGTGACGCCGGACGCCGTCGTCGTCGGAGGGCGCACGCACGCTCTCCGGCCGAAGCCGCAGGACGCCCCGGTCGACGCCGACGTCCTGGTCTGGCCCGCGTCGAGGTTCTGGCAGGAGCCGGCCGTGAAGACGGGCGACCGCGTCGTCAAGAAGCAGCTCCTGGCCCGGGGCGTGACGCACGTCTACTTCCAGGCGAACGTCTGGATCTTCACCGTCCTCGTCTTCGTCGTCGGGATCCTGATGGGGATCGGAAAGGCGGCGGTCTACAAGCACATCCCCGAGTACTTCCCGCGCGAGGTCGGGGTCGTCGGCGGGATCGTCGGCGTCCTCGGGGGGCTCGGCGGGTTCCTCTGCCCGATCCTCTTCGGCTACGTCCTGCAGGCGACGGGGATCTGGACGACCTGCTGGATGATCCTGGCCCTCCTCTCGGCCGGGTCGCTCGCCTGGATGCACGCCGTCGTCCGCCGTCTCCTGGCCGAGCGGGCGCCGCACCTCCACCAGCAGATCGACCGGCCCCACGCCGAGCCGCACCGCTCCGTCGCGGCCCCCGCTCCCGCCGGGGTCCCGGCGGCCCTCCGGCCGGAGGAGGGGCGGTGAGCGCGCGGGCCGGCTGGCTCGACCGGTGGGAGCCGGAGGACGCCGTCTTCTGGCGCGAGCGAGGGGCCGCCATCGCCTGGCGGACGCTCGCCGTGACCACCGCCGGCCTCGTCCTCTCCTTCGCCACCTGGTTCGTGGTCAGCGCGCTCGTCGTGCGGCTCCCCGGCGCCGGGTTCCCCTTCACGACGATGCAGCTCTTCTGGCTCGCGGCGATGCCGGGGCTGGCCGGGGGGACCTTCCGGCTCGTCCACACGTTCCTCGTCCCGATCCTCGGCACCCGGAACGTGATCACCTTCACGACGTTCCTCAAGCTCGTCCCCTGCCTCGGCCTCGCCTGGGCCGTCGCGACCCCCGGGACGACCTTCGGCGTCTTCCTCTTCCTGGCGTTCCTGGCGGGCTTCGGCGGCGGCGACTTCTCCTCGTACATGCCGTCCACGAGCCTCTTCTTCCCGAAGCGCCTCCAGGGGACCGCGCTCGGGATCCAGGCCGGCCTCGGGAACTTCGGCGTCAGCCTCGCGCAGCTCCTGACCCCCTGGATCGTCGGCTTCTCGGTCTTCGGCCCGGTCGGCGGCGCGCCGCAGGCCTTCCGGAAGGGGGCGGCGACAGGCTCGATCTGGCTCCAGAACGGGACGCTCGTCTACGTGCCGTTCCTCCTCCTCGTCGGGGTCCTGGCCTGGGCGTTCCTGCGGAGCGTCCCGGTGAAGGCCTCCTTCTCGGAGCAGCTCGACCTCTTCCGGGACAAGCACACCTGGTTCTGCACGGTCACGTACGTCATGACCTTCGGCAGCTTCTCGGGCCTCTCGGCCGCTTTCCCGCTCCTGATGAAGACGCTCTACGGAGGCTTCGCCGACGCGCCCGACCCTCTCCGGTACGCGTTCCTCGGCCCGCTCGTCGGGTCCGCGGCCCGGGTCCTCTCCGGATTCGTCGCCGACCGGGTCGGAGGCGCCGTCCTGACGCAGCTCGCGGGCCTGGGGATGATGGGAACGGCCGCCGCGCTCGTCCTGGGCGGCTTCCTCGCCCCCGCGTCGCTCGCGTCGTTCCCGGGATTCGTCGGGCTCTTCCTCCTCCTCTTCCTCCTGACGGGGATCGGGAACGCGTCGACGTTCCGTCAGTTCCCGATCGTCTTCTCGCACTCGCCCCGCCAGGGGGCGCAGGTGCTCGGCTTCACGGCCGCCGTGGCCGCCTACGGGCCGTTCCTCTTCTCCGCTCTCATCGGGGCCTCCGTCTCGGCGACGGGGTCGCCCGTGGCCTTCTTCGCCGGCCTGATCGCGTACTGCGCGGTCGCGGTCGCGATCAACTGGTGGTTCTACGCCCGGAAGGGCTGCGAGAGGCCGTCGTGACGGGCGGGGAGAGGACGGAGGAGGCGAAGATGCTCGACCCCACCCGCGGCGGCGCGCACCGGAGGCGCCTCCCGCTCCGGCTCGCCCTTGCGCTCGCCCCGGCGGTGGCCCTCGCCGCCTGCGAGCCGACGAACCAGGGCTACGCGCCCGACCAGCCGGTCGTCTACTCGCACGCCGTGCACGCGGGCTCGATGAAGATCCCGTGCCAGTACTGCCACGTCGCCGCCGAGAGGAGCCGCTTCGCCGGGATCCCGCCTGCGCAGGTCTGCCTGAACTGCCACTCGCAGGTGCAGAAGGACCACCCGGAGGTCCTGAAGGTGAAGAGGGCCGTCGAGACGGGGACGCCGATCCGGTGGGTGCGGGTCCACCGCCTGCCGGACTTCGTGACGTTCGACCACTCGGCGCACGTGGCCAGGGGCGTCGCCTGCCAGACGTGCCACGGCCCCGTCGAGACGATGGGGCGCGTGGAGCAGTTCGCCCCGCTGACGATGGGCTGGTGCCTCGACTGCCACCGCAGGAGCTGGCCCGCCGCCAGGGAGCGCGAGGCCGTCGCCCTCCTGAACGCCCCGCCGAAGGGGCCCGACGGCCAGCCGTACCCGCCCGGGGAGGCCCCGGAGACCCGCGCCAACCGGCTGACGGACTGCGCCGTGTGCCACCACTGATGGGGACCGGGGGAACCCGGGGCCGGGTTCCCCCGGTAACCCCCTCCACGCCCCGGGGATGGAACGACCGGGGAGGAGCCCCGGGGAGACCAGGGGAGACCAGGGGAGACCGGAACCGCGAGGAACGCGAGAGCGAGATGACGACGACGAGCCCGACGACAGACACCACCCGCAGGGGCTTCCTGCTCGGCCTGGGCGCCGGCGCGGCCGCGGCGCTGGCCGCCTGCAAGAGGCTCCCGGTGGAGCACGCCCTCCCCTTCCCCGTCGCCCCGGAGGAGGTCGTCCCGGGGGTCCCTTCGCTCTACGCCTCCACCTGCACCGCCTGCACGGCCTCCTGCGGCCTGACGATGCGCGTCCTGGACGGACGCCCGGTGAAGCTGGAGGGCCGAGCGGGCCACCCGCTCTCGGGCGGGGGCATCTGCGCGGTCGGTCAGGCCGACCTGCGCGCGCTCTACGACGC
Source organism: Acidobacteriota bacterium (assembly GCA_008363385.1). GTDB lineage: Bacteria > Acidobacteriota > Thermoanaerobaculia > UBA5066 > UBA5066 > RHKY01. Next base: position 136,624 of record RHKY01000005.1, read on the forward strand.
CTCGCGCCTGCGCGGCCCGCTCCTGGACGGCAAGCCTGCGACCTGGGAGGCGCTCGACGCTCGGGTCGAGGCGGGCCTCGCGGACGTCGCCGCCGGAAAGGGCCGGCTCTTCCTCGTCACGCCGACGCTTGTCTCCCCGGCCGAGCGCGAGGCCGTCTCGGCGTTCCTCGCCCGCTTCGGCGGGACGCTCGTCGAGCGGGACCCCGGCGTCCGCTCGGCGTCGGCCGTCCTCGCAGCCTGGGAGGCCCTCGACGGGACGCCCCTCGTCCCCTCCCTCTCGCTCGACGCCTGCGACCTCCTCGTCACGTTCTCGGCCGACCTCCTCGGGACGGGGCCCGAGCCGGTCGCCCACACGGCGGCATGGTCGGCCCGCAAGCGGGAGGAGCGCTTCGCCCCGCGCCACGTCGCGGTCGAGGGGTCGCTCTCGCTGACGGGCGCCGCGGCCGACGAGCGGTGGCCCGCCACGTCCTCCGACGAGAGGCTCGCCCTCCTCCGCCTCCTGGCCCTCGTGGCCGGCCACGCCGGCCCGGCCGGGGCGAGCGTCGCCTCTGCCCTCGCGCCGGTCCCGAAGCCCGCCGGCCTGCCGGCGGAGAGGCTCTCGCGCCTGGCCTCGGACCTCTGGGAGGCGCGCGGGCGCTCGCTCGTCGCCACCGGCTCGACCGACGCCGCGCAGCAGCTTGCGGCCGCGGTCCTGAACCGCCTCCTCGGCAACGAGGGGAGGACGGTCCACCCCGACCGCCCCTCCCTGACCCGGCGCGGGCGCGAGGAGGACCTCGAGGCGTTCCTCGCCGCGGTGAACGCGGGCGAGGCGGCGGCCGTCGTCTTCCTCGACACCGATCCCGTCGACCAGCTCCCCGCAGGCGAGGCGCTGGCCGAAGCCCTGAAGAAGGTCCCCCTCACGGTCGCGATCACGGACCGCCCGACCGGAACGGCCGCCGCATGCGCCGCGGTCGCCGCCGCGCACCACTCGCTGGAGCGCTGGGGGGACCGGGAGCCGCGGCCCGGCCTGGTGACGCTCGCGCAGCCGGGCGTCCGCCCCATCTTCGACACCCGTCCCCCGGTGGAGTCGCTCCTCCGGTGGTCCGGCGCGAGCGTCGTCGACGCGCGCCTTCACCTGATGGGCTCCGTGAGGAGGCGCCACGCACCGGGGATGGGCGACGCCGAGTTCGCGGCGTTCTGGACGGAGTCCGTCGCCGCGGGCGCGCTGCCGGAGGCGCCTCTTCCCGCCCCGGCCCCGCGCGACGCCTCGCCGCGCCCCGAGGCGGTCGCCTTCCTCGCCGCCGAGGCGGCGCGCCCCTCCGCACGGCCGGGCCTCGAGGTCGAGCTGGTCGAGGAGGTGGCCCTGCGCGACGGGAGGAACGCCCACGTCCCGTGGCTGCGCGAGCTCCCCGACCCGCTCACGCGCGTCTCCTGGACGCCGGCCCTGCGGCTCGCGCCCGCGCGGGCCCGGACGCTCGGCGTGGCGGACGGGGACGTCGTGGAGGTCACGGCCTCCGGCGCGAAGCTCGCCCTCCCTGCCCGGATCGTCCCGGGGCAGCACCCCGACGTGATCGGCGTCCCGGTCGGGTACGGCCGCACGGACGGCGACGCGGCCGCGAGCGGGCGCAACGCCTACCGCCTCGCCCGGCTCGCGGGCGGGCGGCTGCAGTCCGAGGGCCTCCCCGCGGTCGCGGCGCGCACCGGACGCCACGAGCCCCTGCCGCTGATGCAGCCGCACGGGACGACCGAGGGGCGACCCGTCGTCTTCCAGGTGCCCGAGCGCGACGACAAGGTCCCGCCCCCCGAGCCGATCGCGGGGAAGACCCTCTGGCCCGAGCGGCGTCCCACCTCCCCGAAGTGGGAGATGGTCGTCGACCTGGACGCCTGCACCGGCTGCTCGGCCTGCGTCGTCTCGTGCCAGGCGGAGAACAACCTCCCCGTCGTCGGGCCCGACGAGATCCGGCGGAGCCGGGACATGTTCTGGCTGAGGGTCGACCGGTACTTCCTCGGCGACGGGGAGGCGCCGGACGTCCTCTTCACGACGACGCTCTGCGCGCAGTGCGGCAACGCTCCGTGCGAGACCGTCTGCCCGGTGGCCGCCACCGTCCACAGCGAGGACGGCCTCAACCAGCAGGTCTACAACCGCTGCGTCGGGACCCGCTACTGCGCCAACAACTGCCCGTACAAGGTCCGGCGCTTCAACTGGTTCCAGCACGACGTGAAGGACCCGCTGGAGCGCCTCGTCCTGAACCCGTCGGTCGTCGTGCGGGACCGCGGCGTCATGGAGAAGTGCACCTTCTGCGTCCAGCGGATCCAGGCGGGCCGGATCGCCGCGCGCCGCGGGGGCGACGAGGGGTGGCGCGGCGGCGGCGTCGCGACCGCCTGCCAGGAGAGCTGCCCGGCCCGGGCGATCACGTTCGGCGACGCCACCGACCCGGACGGCGAGGTGGCTCGGCTGAAGAAGAGCCCGAGGGCCTTCCAGGTCCTCGCCGAGCTGGGCGTGGCGCCCGCCGTGACGTACCTGGCCCACGTCCGGAGCCGGGAGGGCGAAGGCGCGGCCGGCGGGCACGGGGAGAAGGGAGGACACGCATGAGCGCCGTCCCGCGGGAGGCGGCCCCGCACGTCGAGCCGCTGATCCTGGGCGGCCCCGGCTACGGGCGGATCACGAACGAGATCGCGGCCCCGCTCGAGGCTCGGCCCGGCAAGGCCTGGTGGGCCCTCTTCCTGGCGGCCGCCTCGCTCCTGGGCCTCGGGGCGGGGCTCGTCCTCTACACGATCGCCACCGGCATCGGCGTCTGGGGGCTGAACCGGACGGTGGGCTGGGGCTACGACATCACGAACTTCGTCTTCTGGGTCGGGATCGGACACGCCGGGACGCTGATCTCGGCGATCCTCCTCCTCTTCCGGCAGCGCTGGCGCACCTCGATCGCGCGGGCGGCCGAGGGGATGACGATCTTCGCCGTCGTCTGCGCGGCCCTCTTCCCGTTCATCCACATGGGGAGGCCGTGGCTGGCCTTCTGGGTCTTCCCGTACCCGAACACGCGCGGCCCGCTGATGGTCAACTTCCGCTCGCCGCTCCTCTGGGACGTCTTCGCGATCTCGACGTACTTCACCGTCTCGCTCCTCTTCTGGTACGTCGGCCTGATCCCGGACTTCGCCACGCTCCGCGACCGGAGCAGGGGCGTCAAGCAGCGCGTCTACGCGTTCCTCAGCTTCGGCTGGGACGCCTCGACGCGGACCTGGCAGCGGTACGAGAAGGCGTGCCTCCTCCTGGCGGGCCTGGCGACGCCGCTCGTCGTCTCGGTCCACACGATCGTCTCGTTCGACTTCGCCACGAGCGTCATCCCGGGCTGGCACACGACGATCTTCCCGCCCTACTTCGTCGCGGGGGCCGTCTTCAGCGGCTTCGCGATGGTCATCACCCTCCTCCTCGTCACCAGGAAGGCGCTCTCGCTCGAGCGCCTCATCACCGCCAGCCACCTGGAGAAGATGGCCAAGGTCCTCCTGACGACCGGGATGATCGTCGGCGCGGCCTACGGCACCGAGCTCTTCGTCGCCTGGTACAGCGGCAACCCGTACGAGCGGTTCACCTTCCTCAACCGCGCCTTCGGGCCGTACGCCTGGGCCTACTGGCTGATGGTGAGCTGCAACGTCGTCGTGCCGCAGGTCTTCTGGTCGGCCCGCGCGCGCCGGTCGGTCCCGGTCCTCCTCGTCGCCTCGCTCCTCGTCAACGTCGGGATGTGGTTCGAGCGGTTCAACATCGTCGTCACGTCGCTCCACCGCGACTTCCTCCCCTCCTCCTGGAGCCACTACACGCCCACGCTCGTGGAGGTCGGCATCCTCCTCGGGAGCTTCGGCCTCTTCTTCACGCTCTTCCTCCTCTTCGTCCGCTTCGCCCCGGTCGTCTCGTTCCACGAGGTGAAGCTCACCCTCTCCGAGCAGACGGAGGGCGCCCATGCGCCGCACTGAGGCCGACCTCCCGGCCGCCCCGTTCCCCGTCGCCGTGAGGGACGAGCGCGAGGCGACGCGCGAGGGGACGCGCCGCCGCCTCCACGCCGTGGCCTTCGACGACCCCCACCGGACGCTCGAGGCGGTCCGGGCGCTGCGCGCCGCCGGCTTCGAGGTGCACGACGTCCACGCCCCGTTCCCGATCCACGGGATCGAGGAGGCGCTCGGCCTCCCCCCGTCGCGCCTCGGCCGGACGGCCTTCCTCGGCGGGCTCGCCGGGGCCGTCGTGGCGTTCGGCCTGCAGGTCTGGACGCACGCCTACGACTGGCCGCTCGTCATCGGCGGCAAGTCGCCGCTCGCGCTCCCGTCGCAGGTGCCGGTCAGCTTCGAGCTGACGGTCCTCTTCGCCGCCGTGGCGACCGTCGTCGGCCTGCTGGCCCGGCGGCGCCTCTTCCCTCGGGTCGGCCACCGGCCGCCGACGCAGCCGGGGCCGGGGGTCACCGACGACCGGTTCGTCGTCGTGGTCGTCGAGCGCGACGCCGGCTTCTCCTCCGCCCGGTTCGACGCCGTCCTCTCCCGGCTGCACCCGGTCGAGGTGACCGAGGGGTGGAGGGTCCTGTGAGGCGGACCTTGCCGCTCGCGCTCCTCCTCCCGGCCGGCCTGGGCCTCCTCGGCTGCCGCGGCGGCGAGAACCGCCCCGGCTGGGTCGTCCTCCCCGGGATGGTCGCCTCCGTCCCGTTCGACGCGTACGACCCGAACGCGGCGTTCCGGACCGGGCAGACGCTCCAGGCGCCGCCCGAGGGGACGGTGCCGATCGGCTCCTCGCCGTTCCCCTACGGCCCCGGACCCGAGGAGGCGGCGCGCGCCGGGCGCGAGCTGACGAACCCCCTCATCACCCCGACGGAGGCGGACCTGGCCCGGGGAAAGAAGGTCTTCGAGACGGTCTGCGCCGTCTGCCACGGCCCCGGCGGGGCGGGCGACGGCCCGATCGTCGGCCGCTTCCCGAACCCGCCGAGCCTCCTGGCCCGGAGGGCCAAGGAGCTGCCGGACGGGAGGGTCTTCCACGTCATCACGCGCGGGCAGGGGATCATGCCCCCCCACGCGCTGCAGGTCGTCCCCCAGGACCGCTGGCGCCTCGTCCTCCACCTGCGCGCGCTCCAGGGGAGCGCCCCCGTCGCCGTCGCGGGGGCTCCGGCCCCCGCCGCCGAGGAGACGACGCCATGACGCCGTTCCCCGCGGGCTCTTCCCCCGCGCGCCTCCTGGCCGGGGTCCTCGTCCCGTCGGCCGGCTTCGCCGGCCTCCTCGCCGTGGCGGCCCTGGAGCCGGCCACCGGCTTCCACGCGCTCCTGTCGGCCTCGCTCTTCGTCCTGACGCTCTCCCTGGGCGGGGCCGTGTTCACGGCCATCCAGGGGATCTCGGGGGCGCGCTGGTGGGGGCCGGTCCGGCCGGTCGCCTCCGCCCTGGCCGGGACGCTCCTCGTCCCGGCCGCGGCGGTCGCGGCCACCGTCTTCTTCGGCCTGCGGTCCCTCTACCCCTGGGCGCGGCCCGACGCCGTCGCGGCGAGCCACCTCCTGCACGGCAAGACGGCGTGGCTGAACCCGCCCCTCTTCCTGGCGCGCGTCCTCGTCGTCCTGATCGTCTGGCTCGCCCTGACCGCGTTCTTGAGGGACCGGGCGTCGTCGGCCCGGCCGGGGCCGGCCTCGGCCCTCTTCCTCGTCGTCCTGGCCCCGACCCTGTCGGTCGCCTCGTGGGACCTCGCCATGTCGCTCGAGCCCGAGTGGTTCAGCACGATGTACGCGGTCTACGTCTTCGCCGGGAGCTTCCTCGGCGGGATCGCGGCCGTGGCGCTCCTGGCCTCGGCCCTCGACGCGCGCGGCCTCCTCCCGCGCGGCCTCGGCGCAAAGGAGCGGCACGACCTCGGGAAGCTCCTCTTCGGCTTCGCGACGTTCTGGGCCTACATCTGGTTCTGCCAGTACCTCCTGATCTGGTACAGCAACATCCCGGAGGAGACGACGCACTACGTGGCCCGCCTGACGCGCGGGTGGACGGCCCTCTTCTGGCTGAACCCGGTCCTCTCCTTCGCCGTCCCGTTCGCCGCCCTCCTGCCGGTCGCGGCGAAAAGGAGCCGCGCCGTCCTCGTCCCGGTCTGCCTCGTCGTCGTGGCCGGGCGGTTCCTGGACGCCTACCTCCTCGTCGTCCCGTCGGCCGGCCCCGCCCCCGCCTTCCCGGCGCTGGCCCTGGCCGCCGCGGCGCTCCTCCTCCTCGCGACAGGCGCCCTCTTCCTCCGCGGCCTGACGCCGCGCGAGGAGGCCGATCGCCCGCCCGCACGGGGGACCCTGGAGCTCTCGGGCAGCTGACCGGGCCGGGTGGGCGGAAGGCGCCGGGGACCGTGCGGGCCTCCGGACCCCCGAACGAGGGTCCGATGACGCCGGTCATACGGGAAAGCTGGGCGTGGGGGAATGATCTCCTCGTGTCCCCCGGCCCCCTCCGTCCCGGGCGCGAGGTCGCGACGCTCGTCGCCTCGGTGGCGGCGAGCGTCCTCGTCCTGTTCCTCCTCTTCGAGGGGGTCGAGACGGCCCTCGACCCGCCCGACGAGACGCGGCACCGGCTCCACTACGCCCGGGGCGTCACGACGAGCCTCGTGACGGCCACGGTGGCGGCGGCGCTGGCGATCCGCCAGCGCCGGAGGCGGGCTCGTTTCCTGGAGGAGGAGGTCGGCCGCCGGACGGCGGAGCTGGCCGAGGCGCGGACCCTCCTGCAGGTGGTCGTCGACTCGACGCCCGCCTCGCTCCTCGTCCTGGACCGCGACTACCGGGTCGTGACGGCCAACCGGCGCGCGGCCCTCGTCCACGGGACCGAGGTGGCGGGCCGGACCTGCTTCGAGGCGCTCGCCGGCACCTCGGTGCCGTGTCCCTCCTGCCCGGCCACCGGGACGTTCGCCGAGGCCGGGGCGCCCTGCGCCGCCCACCAGCACACCGACCCGCGGACCGGGGAGGTCCTGGAGGTCGAGAGCCACCCGCTCACGCTCCCCGACGGCCGCCGCTGGGCCCTCCTCGTGGAGCGCGTCGTGACCGAGCAGCAGAAGCTCCAGGCCCGCCTCCTCCACCAGGAGAAGATGGCCGCCTTCGGCCTCCTCTCGGCGGGGATCGCCCACGACCTCGGCAACCCGCTCGCCTCCGTCGAGGCGCAGCTTCAGCTCCTGGACGACGCCTCGCTCCCGCCCGAGGCGGCCGGGGTCGTAGCCGGGGTGCGCGGGGAGCTGGCCCGCCTCCGCCGCCTCCTGCGCGAGCTGGTCGACTTCGCGAGGAGGAGGAGGACCGAGGTCGCCCTCGTCGACGTCCGCTCCGTCGTCGAGGACGCCCTACGCGTCGTCCGCCACGACCCGCGGATGCGCGGCGTCGCGCTCGAGACGGAGTTCGACCCCGAGGCGCCGCCGGTGACGGTCGTCGAGGACCACCTCGTCCAGGTCGTCCTGAACCTCCTCCTGAACTCCCTCGACGCCCTCCCGCGCGGCGGGCGCCTGCGCGTGGCCGTGGTCGCGGTCCGCGGGAGGGTGGTCCTCCGGGTCGAGGACACGGGCAGCGGGATGGAGCGGAGCGTCCTGGCGCGCTGCTTCGAGCCCCTGTTCACGACGAAGGAGCCGGGGAAGGGGACGGGCCTCGGGCTCTCGATCGCCCGGGACATCCTGCGCGCGGCGGGCGGAGGGATCGAGCTGCACAGCGCCCCGGGGCGCGGCACGACCGCGGTCGTCACGCTCCCGGCGGCCGAGGAGGCCGCGGCTCCCCGGCCGGGCGAGGCGGTGGCGTGAGGTCCCCCGCGCCGTCCCGGCTGATCGTGGTGGAGGACGAGCGGGCGCAGCGCGAGGTGATCGCCCGGGCGCTCTCGAGGAGGGGGCACCTGGTGGACGCGGCCTCCTCCGGCGAGGAGGCGCTCGACCTCCTCTCGCGCGGGACCTACGCCCTCCTCGTCACCGACCTGAGGCTCCCCGGCATCGACGGGCTGGCGCTGATCCGGAAGGCCCACGAGCTGGACGACGAGATCGGCCTCCTCCTGACGACGGCCTACGCCTCGGTCGAGTCGGCCGTCGAGGCTCTGCGCCTGGGAGCCCACGACTACCTCTTGAAGCCCCTCATCCTCGAGGAGCTGGTCACGAAGGCGGAGAACCTCCTCTCCCAGCGCGAGCTGGCGCGGGAGAACGCCCGCCTCCGGAGGCTGCTCCAGGCCCGGGAAGGGGGCGACGAGGTCGTCGCGGTCTCGGCGGCGATGAGGGAGGTGGTGGCCTGGGTCAAGCGCGCCGCCGCCTCGCGCGCGACCGTCCTGATCACCGGCGAGTCCGGGACCGGCAAGGAGGTCCTGGCGCGGGCGATCCACCGGCAGGGGCCCGCTCCGGACGAGCCGTTCCTGGCGGTCAGCCTCGCCGCGGTCCCCGAAGGGCTCGTCGAGAGCGAGCTGTTCGGCCACGAGCGGGGGGCCTTCACGGGCGCCGAGAGGCGGCGGGAGGGGATCCTCCGGGCGGCGGCGCGCGGGACCGTCTTCCTCGACGAGGTGGCCGAGCTCCCCCCCTCCGTCCAGGCCAAGCTGCTGCGCGCGCTGGAAGCTCGGGAGGTCCAGCCGCTCGGAAGCGACCGCCCCGTCCCGTTCGAGGCCCGTCTCCTGACCGCGACGCACCGCGACCTGGCCGCCCTGGTCGCCTCCGGGCGCTTCCGCGAGGACCTCTACTACCGCCTGAACGTCGTCGCGATCCAGATCCCGCCGCTTCGGGAGAGGCCCGAGGACGTCCCCGCGCTCGTCCACCAGCTCCTGGCGCGAAAGGGCGCCCCCGCCGCCTCGGTGAGCCGCGAGGCTCTCGTGACCCTCTGCCAGCACCCCTGGCGCGGCAACGTCCGCGAGCTGGCCAACGTCCTGGAGCGGGCCCTCATCCTGGCCGAGGACGGGCGGATCGACGTCGAGCACCTCCCCCTCGACATCCGCGGCTCGGCCGGGCCGGGGCTGGGGCTGGAGGAGGCGGTCGCCCGCTTCGAGCGGAGCCACCTGTCGCTCGTCCTGAGGCTCTGCGACGGCAGCCGCGAGAGGGCGGCCGAGGCGCTCGGGATCTCGGCGGCGACCCTCTACCGCAAGCTCGAGAGGCTCGGCCTGAAGGGGACCGACCGTCCCCGCCCCGGCCGGGAGCCCTCCGCCCCGGCCTGAGCCGCCACGCGGGCGTCTCGCGCTTCGCTACCCTCGCCGGAGGAGCCAGATCCGGAACTGCACGGCGTCCATCGGAGGCTGCCCCTCCGGCTGCGCGGAGAGGATCTCGACGGGGCGGTCGTCGCCCGCGTAGACGATGACCGAGCCCTCGGTCGGCTCGACCTTCCCCGGGAACGTGTCGTGCCCGCCGTACCCCGCGAGCCGCGTCTTGAGGACGGTGACCTTCGGCCCGAAGACGTCCGTGAAGGCGCCGGGCCAGGGGGGCGCGACGGCCCGGACGAGGTCGTGGACCTCCTTGGCGGGCCGGAACCAGTCGATGGCGCCGTCCTCCGGCTTCCTCCCGCCGAAGTAGCTCCCCTTCGACAGGTCGAGCGGGGTCCTCGGCGCCGTCCCCGCCTTCAGCTTCGGCCAGGACCGGGAGAGGACCGTCACGGCCGCGTCGCCGACGCGGCGGGCGACGGTCAGCGCGTCGTCGTCGGGGCCGATCGGGACGCGCTCCTGGTCGACGAGGTCGCCCGCGTCCGGCTTGTCGGTCATGTAGTGCAGCGACGCCCCGGTCTCCGTGGCCCCCTTCAGGATCGCCCAGTTGACGGGCGAGCGGCCCCGGAAGGCCGGCAGGAGCGACCCGTGCACGTTCAGCGCGCCCCTCGTGGGGATCGAGACGACCGTGGCCGGGATCATCCTCCGGAAGTAGAAGGAGAAGAGGAACTCGGGGGAAAGGACGCGGACCCGCTCCGCCTCGGCCGGCTCGTCGAGCGACTCGACGAGGAGGACCGGGATCCCGCGCTGCTGGGCGAGCTCCGCCACGGAGCCGAACCAGCGGGTCTCCTTCGGGTCGTCGGGGTGGGTGTAGACGAGCCGGACCGCCTCCCCCGCGTCCAGGAGCCACTGCGTGCACCTGTACCCGACGTCGCCGTAGGCCGCGATGACGATCCCGCTCATGGCCTCCCCCCCGGGGCTCCCGCCGCCCCGTGCACCTTGCGGATCAGGTACCGGGGACGTCCCCGGACCTGCTGGTAGATCCGCCCGACGTACTCCCCCACGATCCCGATGCCGGCCATCAGGACGCCGAGGACGACGAACGCGAGCGCGAAGAGCGTGAAGACCCCTTCGACCTCCGAGCCGACGAAGACCCGCCTCACGAGGAGGAAGACGCCGAAGAGGACCCCGAAGGCCGACGTCAGGAACCCCAGGAGCGCGAAGAGCTGGAGCGGGACGAGGGAGAAGCCGGTCATCAGGTCGAAGTTGAGCCTCACGAGGCGGTAGAGCGAGTACTTCGACTCGCCGGCCGCGCGCTCCTCGTGCGCCACCGGGATCTCGACCGGGCGCCGGGCGTACTGCATCGCCAGCGCCGGGATGAACGTGGAGGACTCCTCGGAGGCGGTCATCACGTCGACGACGTCGCGGTGGTAGCCGCGCAGCATGCAGCCGTAGTCGTTCATCCGGATCCCGGAGATGAGGGCCGTCGTCCGGTTCACGAGGCGCGAGGCGAGGCGGCGGAAGAGGGTGTCCTTCCGGTTCGTCCTCACGGTCGCCACCACGTCGTGCCCCTCGTCCATCCGGGCCACGACCTTCGGGATCTCCTCCGGCGGGTTCTGGAGGTCGGCGTCGAGCGTGACCACGTACTCGCCGTCGGTGGCCGTGAAGGCCGCCATGATGGCCATGTGCTGGCCGGCGTTGCGGACCAGCTCGACGGCCTTGACGGTCCCCGGGTTCTCCGCGGCGGCCTCGCGGAGGATCTCGAGCGACCGGTCGCGCGAGCCGTCGTCGACGAACACCACCTCGAAGGGGCGCCCCATCCCGGCGAGCGCCGGGAGGAGCCGCGGCAGGAGCCGCGGCAGGTTGGCCTCCTCGTTGTACACGGGCACGACGACGGAGACCTTCCGGGGGACGAACGTCCCGTTCACCAAGAGAGGATTCTATCGGGCGGGGGCCGGTTCCCCGCCGGGCGGGGGCCGGTTCGAGAGGAGGGCGTTCTTCCCGTTGCGGGTGACCGCCAGGACGTGCAGCGGGGTCTCGGAGGCCGGCGGCGGCCCGAAGTGGGGGATCCGGCTCCGGTGGACGATCACCAGGACCTTCCGAGGCCCGTTCCAGAGGGCCCAGAAGGCGTCGTCGTCCGGGAACATGGGGCTCTGCGGCCCCGCCTGCTCCCGCCCGAAGTCGAGCTCGCTAGAGCCGGCGTCCCCGATCGGGGTCGTCCGGCCGGTGTAGTAGACCGGGACCTCCAGGAAGTGCCCGCGCTGGACCAGCACGTCCCCGGGCCCCAGCTCGGCCAGGAGCCGCTCGACGAGCGGCCACGGGGTGACCGTCCGCGCCACGGCGGGGAGGGCCAGGACGGCCCCGAGGAGGGTCGCCAGCCACGGGAGCGCCAGGGCGGGGACCGGGTCGGCGGTCCGGAGCGTCCGCCGTTCTCGCGCCATCGCCGTGGCGAGGCAGGCGGAGGCGCCCGCCGCCGCCCCGGCGACCACGAGGGCGGCGGCGAGGGCGGGGACGCCGAACCGCGCGACGAAGCCGCCGCCCCACCCGAGGACGAGGCCGCCGAGCGCGACGGCGGAGAAGAGGACAGCCAGGACCTGCCGCTCGCCGTTGAAGGTGGCGCCGCGCCGCCTCGCCCGCTCGACCCCGAGGGCGAGGAGGACCGCGAGCGCCGGCCAGACCGGCAGGACGTACGGGATCAGCTTCGACCTCGAGAGCGAGAAGAAGACGACGACGAGGACGGACCAGCTCCAGAGGAACGCCTCGGCGGCCCGCTCGCGGAAGGCCGCGCGGGAGAGGCCGGGCCAGGCGGCCCGGAGCCGGCCGGCGAACACGGTCCAGGGGAGGAGCCCCGAGAGGAGGACCGCGCCGAAGAAGTACGCGGGAGCCCCTCTCTTGTGCTCGGACCGGAAGAAGCGGTTGAAGTGCTCGTTGACGAAGTAGAAGCCGGGGAACGAGGGCTCTCTGAGCGAGACCGCCACGTGCCACGGCACGGTGAGCAGGAGGAAGACGAGGAGCGGCCCGGGCGAGAAGAGGCGCCCGACGAGCCGCAGGCGCCCCGCCAGGAGGGCCCAGAGGAGGATCGCCCCGCCCGGCAGGACGATCCCGATCAGCCCCTTCAGCATCACCGCCGCCGCGCAGGAGAGGTGGAGCCCGTACAGGGCCCGGCGGGCGCGCCGCGCGTCCCCCTCGGCCTCGGCCTCGGCGAAGGCGACGAAGCTGAAGACGGCCGCCGTCAGGGCGAGCGAGAGAGAGGGGTCGATGGTGTTGGCCCGGGCCAGCCCGACGACCTGGAGCGAGGTCGCGGTGATCAGGCCCGCCAGGACGCCCACGCGCCCGCCGAAGCGCCGCCGCGCGAAGAGGAAGGCCGCGAGCGCGAGGCCCGCCGAGGCGAGCTTGACCGGCAGGCGCGTCACCCACTCCGCCCCCCCGAGGAGCTTCATCGCGACCGCGACGCTCCAGTAGTGGAGCGGGGGCTTCTCGAAGTAGAGGAGGCCGTTCAGCCGCGGGACGACCCAGTCGCCCGAGGCGATCATCTCCCGGGGGATCTCCGCGTACCGCCCCTCGTCGGGCTCGAAGAGCGGGATCCGCCCCGGCTCCAGGACGAGGACCAGGAGGGCGAGGAGGAAGAGGAGCGCGTGCCCGCGCGGGGCGGGCTCCGGGCGCTCGCCGCTCACGGCTCTCGCCACGCCACCCCCCCGGAGAAGCTCCACGCCCTCTCGGGCCGCCAGACCCCGGCGTCGGCCGTCGGGGCGTCCACGCGGAACCGGCAGGCCCCGCGCCAGTAGTCGTACGGCGTCCCTCGCCGGGAGTGGACGGCCACGTCGAGGAGGTACGTCCCCGCGCCCAGCTCGCACCGCGGCAGCGTCAGCCTCACCGTCGCCCTCCCGTCGAACCGCTCGGGGAGGAGCCCCTCGACGTCGGTGTTGGTCCCGTGGACGCACGTCTCCTCGGGCGTGAAGAGGCCGATCCCGAAGACGAAGTCGGTCAGCGGGCGCCTCGGCTCGGCCTCGATCTCGACGACGACGGGCTCGCCGGACCGGAAGGCGTACCGCTCGGCGCCGGTGGCGTCGAGGAGGCGGACCGACTTCAGCGCGGCCGAGCCGTCGCCCCAGCGCCGGGGCCGCTCGGCGGCGGGGGCCGGCGCGGCGGAGTCGGCGGGCGCCTCGACCGGCGCCGGGACCTCCTGGCGCGGGGGCGGGGCCCCTCGGGCCTCCCCCGGCGGAGGAGGAGGGGCCTCGGAGGGCGCCGAGGCCCGGAGGCCCTCCTGGTCGGCGGCGTGCTCGGCCAGGAGCCGCTCCCCCTCCCGGGCCGCCACGTCCAGCCGGTAGAGCGAGAGGACCTCGCGCGGCTCGCCGACGGCCCGGACCCGCCCCGCGTCGAGGTAGAGGACCCGCTCGCAGAGCTCCTCGACGAGGGCGAGCGAGTGGGTGACGAAGAAGATCGTCGTCCCGCGGGCCGCCCGCTCGCGGATCGTGTCGAGGCAGCGGTGGGCGAAGGCCTCGTCCCCGACGGCGAGCACCTCGTCGACGACGAGGATCGTCGGGTCGACGTGGATGGCCACGGCGAAGCCGAGCCGCACGTACATCCCCGAGGAGTACGTCTTCACCGGCTGGTCGATGAAGTCGCCCAGGCCCGAGTAGTCGACGATCGAGGGGAGCTTCCTCTCGATCTCCTTGCGGGTGAGGCCGAGGAGGACGCCGTTGATGACGACGTTCTCCCTCCCGCTGATCTCGGGGTGGAAGCCCGCGCCCAGCTCGATCAGGGCCGAGACCTTCCCGTCCACCCGGATCGACCCCGACGAGGGCTTCAGGATCCCGGCGACGAGCTTCAGGAGCGTCGACTTCCCGCAGCCGTTCGGCCCGACGACGCCGAACGTCTCGCCGTGCCTGACGCGGAACGACACGCCGTGGAGGGCCTCGACGGTCTCCGAGGGGTGGAGGACGTCCGTCAGGCCCCGCCCCAGGAGGGCCGACTTGAGCGTCCCGAAGGCCCGCGTCCGGCCCAGCTTCCGGTAGCTCTTGGCCAGGCCCTCCGCGACGACCGCGTCTCCCCTCCCGGCGCTCAGACGGCCTCCGCGAAGGTGTCCCGCAGGCGGTCGAAGAAGAGCCAGCCGGCGGCGAAGACGGCGGCCGACAGCGCGAGGAGGGTCGCCCACGTCCCGGGCGCCACCCAGCGCCCGTAGAAGAGGGCGTCGTGCCAGGCGGAGAAGAGCGGGGCGGCGGGGTTGTAGGCGAGGAGCCGTCCGACGCGGCTCCCGGAGAGGTCCCGGAGGTCGTAGAGGACCGGCGAGGCGAAGAACCAGAGCGACAGGAGCGTCCCGAGGAGGTCCCGCACGTCGCGGAAGTGGACCGTCAGCGCCGCCAGGAAGAGGCCGAGGCCGAGCGCGAAGACCCCCTGCACGGCGAGGAGGAGCGGCACCTGGACGAGCGGCAGGCCGAGCGCCACCTTCCCCCCGAAGACGCCCGCGGCGCCCAGGAGGAGGCCCGCGAGGAGGACCGGCAGGGCCAGGAGGAAGTGGACCCCCTGGGCCAGGACCGAGACGACCGGGAGGACCTCGGCCGGGAAGAGGATCTTCTTCAGGAGCGCGCCGTTCGTCAGGAGCGAGGCCGCGGCGTCGGTCAGGGAAGAGGAGAGCCAGCTCCACGCCAGGAGGCCGCAGAAGAGGAAGAGGGCGTACGGGCTGGTCGCGGGCGACCGGTTCGGCAGCAGGAGGCCGAAGACCGTCGCGTAGACGGCGAGCATCAGGAGCGGGTTCAGGAGCGACCAGAGGAAGCCGAGGACGCTTCCGCGGTAGCGCGCCTTCAGCTCGCGCGCGGTCAGCACGGCCACCAGCGTGCGGTGCCGCCAGAGGTCCCCGAGGCCGCTCAGCAAGGATCGCCCATCCCGGACCGCCGATGATACGAAAGGGAGCGAGGACCGGCGGTCGGGGGGTCCGGAGGAGCCTCCGGGGCCCGCTTCACCGGCGCGGGCCCGGCGGGGCGCCCCAGCCCACCTCGGCGGCGACGAGGTAGCCGTCGGCGCGGGGCGAGAAGGCGAGCCCGTCCCGGACGAGGTAGACGTCCTCGTCCAGGACGAGGGGGAGCCAGTACGCCCGGTCGAGGACGTGGCGCATCAGACGCTGGAGGACCGACCGGCGGGTCGCCACGTCGGCGACCGAGGCGCTCTCGGCGATGAGGCGGTCCACCTCCGGGTCCGAGACGCCGCCCGCGTTTGCCGAGCCGAGGTGCCGGGTGGCATCCGGGGTGTGGAGGGCCGAGTCGAAGAGGTCGCTCGCGTCCCCCGTCGAGCAGCCGAACCGGGAGAGGAAGAAGCTGGGACGCTCTCCGCGCGCCAGGGCGAAGTACTCCGCGTCGGGCAGGGCGGCGACGTTCACGCGGATCCCCAGCGGCGCGAGGAGCTCGCGCACCTGCCCGGCGGTGTCGGCCACCACCTCGCGCACGTGGAGCGTCACCTCGAACCCGGAGGCGAGGCCGGCCGCGGCCATCCGCGCGCGCGCCCCTTCCAGGTCGGCCACGGTCTCGCGAAGCGACGGGTCGAAGCCGAAGATGAACGCCGGGACGAGCTGGGTGGCCGGGAGCGGGCGGGAGGCTCCCCGGGGCAAGAGGCGCCTGCGGTCGAGCGCCAGGCTCACCGCGGTCCTCACCTCGCGCGAGCGGAACGGGTTCGGCGTCACCGAGACGTACGGCGAGGTGAGCCGCTGGACGTCGAACCCGAGGAAGCGGACGAAGATGCTGGGGCGCCGCACGACCCCGTGCCGGGGCGCCGCGGAGAGGTCCGGGAGGTCGGCCCCCGTGACGCGGGCGAGGTCCACCCGCCCGGCCGCGAACTCGCCGACGGTCTCGCCGGGCGAGCGTGTCAGCCGGAAGAGGACCTCGCGGAACGGGGGCTTCGGCCCCCAGTAGGCCTCGTTGCGGACGAGCCTCAGGCGGGAGCCCGGGGCCCACTCGGCCACCCGGTACGGGCCGGTCCCGTCGGCGTGGGAGGCGAGAGGCCGCGTCGCGGCGTCCCGCGGGACGATCGGGATGAAGGCGAGCTTGTTCAGGAGGACGGCGCTCGGCTCGGCCGTCTTCACCTCCACGGTCCGCGCGTCGAGCGCGCGGACGCGCGAGACGGCGCGGCCGTAGAACCCCGTCTCGAGCGACCCGTCGCGGAGGATCCGCTCGAGCGTCGCCGCGACGTCGGCCGCCTCCAGCGGGCCGCCGTCGTGGAACGTGACCCCGGGCCTCAGCTCGAAGACCCACGTGAGCGGGTCCGGGCTCGTCCAGCGCGCGGCCAGGGCCGGGCCGAGCGCCATCTCCGCGTCGCGGAAGACGAGGCTCTCGTAGACGTTGGCCAGGAGCGAGTGGTGCGAGAGGAGGTCCTTGGCGTGCGGGTCGAGCGTCGTCAGCTCGAACGGCGCGGCCACGCGGAGGACGTCGGGCGGGGGAGGAGCCGGGCGCCCCCGGCACCCCCACGCGCTCAGGAGGAGCGCCAGCGTCCCCGCGCGCCGGCCGCGGACCCGCATGCCGACATCATAGGCGCCCCCTCGTCCGGCCGGCCGTTGACGCGGCGGCCCAAGACGAGATAGCGTCTCAGAAAACCATCTCGGGAGCGAACAGGTCGTCCGGCGGGCCCGGAAAACGGGCCAAGAAAGGAAACGTCCATGAGACGCACGTCGATCCTCCTCGCGGTTCCCCTCCTCCTCGCGGCCCGCCCCGCCCCCGCGGCCGACGAAGGGACGCCGAGGGTGCTCTTCATCGAGCGGGAGGAGATCAAGCCGGGCAAGATGGGCGCCCACGGCAGGCTGATCGAGAGGCTGATGCGGGTCGACGAGAAGGCCCGGATCGGCACGAACGTCCTGACGCTGATGCCGGTCACGGGCGACGAGAACTCCGGCCTCTTCCTCTTCCCGTTCGCCTCCTGGGGGGCCCTGGAGGAGTGGCTCGGGAAGTGGCAGGCCGCCTCCGCGGCCCACGCCGCCGACTTCGAGGCGATCGAGAAGGAGGGCGGCGAGACCCACGCCCGGCAGAAGGCGATGATCGCCGTCCACCAGCCCGACCTCAGCTTCCGCCCGCGCGGGGCGGCCGCCGCGAAGACGCGCTACCTCTTCGTCACGTGGCTCCGCGTGGAGCCGGGACGCGTGGCGCAGTGGCGCGAGGACGTGAAGTGGACCAACGGCGTCTGGGAGAAGTCGGGGACGGGGCGCCGCTGGTCGGTCTGGTCCGTCGCGTCGGGGACCGACCTGCGGACGTTCCTGCGTCTGGAGGCGGTGACCTCGCTCGCCGAGGTGGACGGGTGGGCGGACGAGGCGAAGAAGCTCCGCGAGGGGCTCGACCCCGAGTCGCGCAAGCGCTGGGAGGAGATGGGGCGCGAGACGAAGCCGGAGGGCGCGAGCGCCCTCTACGCCTTCGACGCGGCCCACAGCGTCGCCCCGAAGGCGTGGGTGGAGCAGGACCCCGCGTTCTGGACGCCGAAGCCCGCGGCCAGGCCCGCCGCGAAGAAGTAGGGCGCCGCACGCCGGCGCGGGGAGCCGGCGAGGCTCCTCGCGCCGCGGCACATGGAGGGAAGATGCTCGTCGTCGTCGAGGAGGAGAAGCTCGTCGCGCGGCCGGTCGAGGTCGTCCGCGCGCAGTTCGTCGACATGGCCCACCACGCCCGGACCGGCGTCCACGCCGCGCTCGCCTTCTCGGACGTCAGGACCGAGGGCCCCGTCTGCCGGCTGACCGCCCGGCGACGCGTCCTCGGGATGACGCAGGTCGACGAGATCGAGGTGGAGCGGTTCGCCAGCGGGGACAGCGAGCTCCGGAGCGTCGCGGGCGCCAACGCGGGGCTCGTCATCCGCCAGCGGTTCGAGGCCGAGGGCCCCGAGGTAACGCGGGTGAGGCTGCGGGTCGAGCTCCCGGCGCGAGGCTGGAAGGCGCTCCTGGCCCCGCTCCTGAAGCTGGGCCTCCGGCAGGACACCCGGACCGCGCTGGAGGAGGACCGGCGGGACCTGGAGGAGCGCGGCTACCCGCGGCCCAGCGGCTGAACGGCCGGCCCGGCCCGGGGAACGGCACCAGAAAGGCCCTCGTCGACAGCTCGAAGGACGTCGCCGCCCTCGAGCACGGGCAGGCGCGGCTGGCGGAGCTTCCCGTGAGCCTTCGCCTGATCCGGGAGATGCACGGCGTCCTGATGGAGGGGGTGAGGGGCGCGACCCTGACGCCCGGCGAGCTCCGCCGGTCGCAGAACTGGATCGGGCCGCCGGGCTGCACGCTGGACGAGGCGGTGTTCGTCCCTCCGCCGGTCGACGAGATGCACGGGGCGCTCGGCGAGCTCGAGGGGTTCCTCCACGCCCCGTCCTCGCTCCCGCCGCTCGTGCGAATCGCGATGGCCCACTACCAGCTGGAGGCGATCCACCCGTTCCTGGACGGGAACGGCCGGATCGGGCGCCTCCTGATCGCGCTCCTCCTCCGGACGGAGGGGCTGCTCGAGCAGCCGCTCCTCTACGTCAGCGCCTTCTTCGACGAGAACCGGGACGAGTACTACCGCCGGCTCCTCGCCGTCAGCCAGCGCGGGGAGTGGGAGGAGTGGGTCGTCTTCTTCCTCAGTGCGGTCGAGGAGAAAGCGCGGGACGCGAGTCAGCGAGCGTCGGCGCTTCTCGACCTCCGCCAGGACTTCCGTCGTTCCCTCGAGAGGGCCCGCGCCTCGGCCCTCCTGCTCACCCTCGTCGACGGGCTCTTCGAGTCGCCCGTGCTGACGGTGCCGCGGGCGGCTCGGCGCCTCGGCGTCACGCACCGGGCCGCGACGCTGAACGTCCGCAAGCTGGTCGACGCGGGGATCCTCGAAGCGCTGCCGGGCCGCGAGCGGAACCGGCTCTTCGTCTGTCGAAGGGCCCTCGAGACGCTGGAGAAGGGCTGACCTACCCCGTCGTCAGCTTCCGGTACTTGATCCGGTGCGGCATGTCCGCGGCGGCGCCGAGCCGCTTGTGCCGGTCCGCCTCGTACTCCTGGTAGTTCCCCTCGTACCAGAACGTCTTGGAGTCCCCCTCGAACGCGAGCATGTGGGTCGCGACGCGGTCGAGGAACCAGCGGTCGTGCGAGATGACGACCGCGCAGCCGGCGAAGGAGAGGAGCGCTTCCTCGAGCGCCCGGAGCGTGTCGACGTCCAGGTCGTTCGTCGGCTCGTCGAGGAGGAGGAGGTTCCCCCCCCTCTTCACGGTCCGCGCGAGGTGGAGGCGGTTCATCTCGCCCCCCGACAGGTCGCCGATCCGCTTCTGCTGGTCGGCCCCCTTGAAGTTGAACATCGAGCACCAGGCCCGGCTGGAGATCTCGCGCTTGCCGACGAGGATCCTCTCGTCGCCGCCGGAGACCTCCTCCCAGACGGTCTTCTTCGGGTCGGGGCGGTCCCGGTTCTGGTCGACGTACGACGGGACGACCGTCTCGCCCACCGTGAGGGCGCCGCCGTCGGGCGTCTCGAGCCCCATGATCATCTTGAAGAGCGTCGTCTTCCCGGCCCCGTTCGCGCCGATCACCCCGACGATCCCCCCCTTCGGCAGGTCGAACGAGAGGTCGTCGAAGAGCAGCTTGTCGCCGTAGGCCTTCCGGAGGCCCTCGGCCCTCACGACGACGTCGCCCAGCCGCGGCCCGGCCGGGATGTAGATCTCCTGGGTCTCGCCCCGGCCCTCGGGGCCCGAGTCGGCGAGGAGCTGCTCGTAGGCCTGCAGGCGCGCCTTCCCCTTGGCGTGCCGGGCGCGCGGGGCCATCCGGACCCACTCCAGCTCGCGCTCGAGCGTCTTCTGCTTGGCGCTCTCGGCCTTCTCCTCCTGGGCGAGGCGGTTCTTCTTCTGCTCGAGCCACGAGGAGTAGTTCCCCTTCCAGGGGATCCCGGCGCCGCGGTCCAGCTCCAGGATCCACTGCGCGACGTTGTCGAGGAAGTACCGGTCGTGCGTCACCGCGACGACGGTCCCCGGGTACTCGGCCAGGTGGTGCTCCAGCCAGGCGACCGACTCGGCGTCGAGGTGGTTCGTCGGCTCGTCGAGGAGGAGGAGGTCGGGACGCTCGAGGAGGACGCGGCAGAGGGCCACGCGCCGCCGTTCGCCGCCCGAGATCTTCGTCACGTCGGCGTCGGCGGGCGGGCAGCGCAGGGCGTCCATGGCGGTCTCCAGCGTCCGGTCCAGGTCCCAGCCGCCCGCGGCCTCGATGGCGTCCTGGACCTTGCCGTACTCGGCCATGACCTTGTCCATCTCGTCGTCGGGGAGGCTCTCGCCCATCTTCTCGGAGAGCTCGTCGAACCGGGCGAGGAGATTCTTCACCGGCGCCACGGCCGCCTCGACGTTCTCGAGGACCGTCTTCGCCGGGTCCAGCCACGGGTCCTGGGCGAGGAACCCCACGCGCGTCCCCTCGGCCGGGAACGCCTCGCCGTTGAAGTCCTTGTCCAGGCCCGCCATGATCTTCAGGAGCGACGACTTCCCCGCCCCGTTCAGCCCCAGGACGCCGATCTTGGCGCCGGGGAAGAAGGCGAGGTAGATCCCCTTCAGGATCTCGCGCTGCGGCGGGACGACCTTCCTCAGGTCGACCATCGTGTAGACGTACTGCGGAGGCATGGCGGGGGCGGAGCGTACCAGGAGGGGGACGGCCGGGCGAGAGGTGCGCTCGGGGCGTGCGCTCGGGGCGGGCCGCGCACGCCCGGTTGACCGGTCGACGACACCGGCGAAAGGCGCGATCATGCGCCGGCCCGTCGGATGCGCCCAGCGTCCTCGTCTTCCGGCCGTCGGCAGGTCGCCGCCCCGGCGGCGTCCTGTGCGTCCCTCGGCTCGCCCCGGCAGCGGCTCGCCCTCCTGCCTCCCCTGCTCGCCGCGCTCCTCTCTGCCGGCGCCGTCGCGGCCGCGCCCGACCTGACGCCGCGAGAGCGGGTCGCGGAGGCGGCCGCGCTCCTGAGCGTCGACCCGTCCCGGGCCGCCGCCCTGGCCGGCGCGGCGCGCGAGGAGGCCCGGCGGCTCCGGGACCGCTCCGCCGAGGCCCAGGCCCTCTCGGTCCTGGCCACCTCCGACGTGGCGCTCGGGAAGTGGAGCGAGGCCCTGGCGCGCTCCGACGAGGGGCTCGCCCTCCTCGGTCCCGGGGACGACCCGCGCCTGGCCGTGGAGCTGCGCCTTTCGCGCGGGGCCGGCCTGGCCGACCTGGGCCGGTTCGTCGAGGCCCGCGAGGAGATCGACGAGGCGACGGCCGGGAGCCGCGCCCTCGCGGCGCCGGACCTCCTCGCCCGCGCGCTCCGCTCCCGCGCCCGCCTCCGGTCCCGGCTCGGGGACGCCGCCGAGGCGATCCGCGACGGCATCGAGGCCGACGAGGCCGCGGCCCGCTCGGGGGACGAGGCGCTCGCGGCGGAGGTCCTCGCCGACCTGGGGAGCCTCTACGACGACGTCGGCGAGGGGGAGGCGGCCCTGGCCTGCTTCGAGCGCGCCCTCCCGGTCTTCGAGAGGATCGGCGCGGGGAAGAGCCAGGCCGCCGTCGCGCACGACGTGGCGCGGATCCACCTCGGCCGCGGCAAGCTCGACGAGGCGGCCGCCTCCTACCGCCGGTCCCTCCTCCTGAGCCAGAAGGCGGGCGACGAGAGCGGGATCGCCTACGCGGAGCTCGGGCTCGCCTCGGTGGAGCGGCGGCGGGGAAGGCCCGGCGGGGAGGCCCTCGGCAGGCTCAGGAAGTGCCTGGCGACGTTCGAGCGGCTCGGCGACGTCCGGATGCGGTTCACCGCCCTCGTGGAGATCGGCCGCCTGGAGCGCGAGCGGGGGCGCCCTCTGCCCGCCCTGCTGAGCCTCGAGCAGGCGCTCTCGGCCGCCTCGCGCCTCGGGACCGAGGACGAGATCGCCCTGGCCCAGCGGGAGCTGGCGCTGACGTACGCCTCGGCGAAGCGATGGGAGGAGGCCTACCGGAGCTTCCTCGGGGCCGAGCGGCACCGGGACCTCGCCGCGGAGTCCGAGCGGCGCCGCCAGGCGACGGAGCTGGGCGTGCGGTTCGCGACGCAGCTGCAGCGGCGCGAGAACGAGCTCCTCGTGCGCGAGAACGAGGTCGGGAAGCTCCGGCTGGCCGAGGAGAGAGCGCGGCGCACCCTCTTCGCCCTGGCCGCCGGCGCCGGCCTCCTCCTCGCCTCCCTCCTGACGGCGGGGCTCCTCCGGGACCGGCGCCAGCGCCACCTCCTGGCCGAGCTGGCCCGGACCGACGAGCTGACGGGGCTGCCGAACCGCCGGGCCGCCCTGGAGGCCCTCGAGCGCGAGATCCACGCGGCCGACCGGTACGGAGGCCCCCTGTCGCTGGCGATCCTGGACCTCGACCGCTTCAAGGAGGTCAACGACGGGCTCGGGCACGCGGTGGGCGACGCGGTCCTGGTCGCCTTCGCCGGCCTCTGCCGCACCGTCCTCCGGAGGGAGGACCTCGCCGCGCGCTGGGGGGGCGAGGAGTTCCTCGTCCTCCTCAGGCAGACGGCCGAGCCGGAGGCGCGGGGAGTCCTCGAGCGCCTGCGCGAGGGGACCAGGGCGATCCGGCTCCCCGGGGCCGACCCCGTGGCGGCGGTGACGGTGAGCGCCGGGCTGACGTCGCGGCGGATGGGCGAGCTCGACGCCGACGGGCTGCTGCGCCGGGCCGACGTCGCCCTCTACGCGGCCAAGGCGGGCGGCCGCGACCGGGTCGAGGCGGCGCCCGGCTGAGGGGCGGCGAGGGTCCGGCACCGGCTCCCCTACAATCCCCGCCCCGCCATGAGCGATCCCGTCCCCGAACGCCCCCCCACCTTCGCCGCTGCCTGGCGCGACGTCCTCGCCGACCGCCGCCTCGCCCTGGAGGGGGCCACGAGCGTGGCCTTCCTCGCGTTCTCCCTCTGGGCCCTGTCGAACGTCGTGCCGGTCGTGGAAGCGCGCTCCGGCGCGGTCCTCGCGGACCCTGTCCTCGCCCTCTTCGACGCGGTCGATCTGACGTGGCCCGTCTTCGTCCTGATCTACGCCGGGCTGGCGGTGGCCTTCCTCCTGCTCCTCCTCGAGCCGCGCTCCCTCTTCTTCGGCTGCCGCGCCTATGGCCTGATGGCCCTCTTCCGCCTGACGACGATGTGGGCCACGCCGCTCGACCCGCCGTCGGGGATGATCCTCCTGCGAGACCCGTTCGTGGAGTTCTTCGTCCCGTCCGGCTTCACGCCGACGCGCGACCTCTTCTTCTCCGGCCACACCGGCACGGCGGTCCTCCTCGCCCTCCTGGCGCCGCGCCGCTGGGCCCGGGCGGGGATCGCCGCGACGGTCCCCCTGATCGCCGCCGCCGTCCTCCTCCAGAAGGTCCACTACACCGTCGACGTCCTCGCCGCGCCCGCGTTCGCCTGGGCGGCGTACTCGCTCGCGAGGCGGTTCGCGCCGCCCAGCGCTCCCCGGCCCGGAGCCGGCGAGGCCTCACGCGAGGCCCCCGCGCGGAAAGCGGCCCCCGTCGGAGACGTGCGTCGGTGATGATCGCGGCATGAGCCGCGCCGTCCTCCTCGTCCTCGCCGCCCTCGCCCTCGCCCCCTCCGCCCGGGCGGGGGAGCGGGACCGCACCTTCTGGAAGGGGATCGTCGAGAGGGGATACGCCGTCCCCGAGGGGGAGACGGCCGGCGCGCTCGCGCTCGACCTCGTCGACCTCCTGGGCTCGCCCGACCCCGAGCTGAGGGACGCCTTCGGGTACGAGGTCCTCGCCGTCTGGGTCTACCGCGACGGGCGGCTCTCGCCGGACGAGCTGGAGGCCGTCAGGAAGAAGCTCCTCGCCGGCCTGACGGCGGGGATCGGGGAGACCGGCACCGATGCGACCCTCCGCCGCTCCTTCTCGGCTCTCGACCTCTCGGTCCTGGCGGCGCACGACCTGAAGGCGCCGTGGATGACCGACGAGGCCTTCGCCGCGACGCTCGACGCCGCCCTCTCCTACCTCGCCGCGGAGAAGGACCTCCGCGGGTTCGAGCCGGGGAAGGGGTGGGTCCACGCCACGGCCCACACGGCCGACCTCCTGAAGTTCCTCTCCCGCAGCCCCCGTCTGACCCCCGCCGGGCAGCGGCGCATCGTGAAGGGGATCGCGAACCGGCTGCGCTCGGCGGGCCTCGTCTTCACCTGGGGCGAGGACGCCCGCCTGGCGCAGGCGCTCCTCTCGGTCCTCCGGCGGAAGGACGTCGCCGCCGAGCCCTTCACCGAGTGGTTCACCGCGCTCGCCGCCGAGAGCGAGGCGCTCTGGAAGGGGCCGCTCGACCCGGCGGCCTACCCGAGGGTCCGCGCCCAGCTCAACGCGCTCGCCCACCTCGCCGCGCTCGTGGCCCGCGAGGAGCCCGGCTCCGTCCCGACCGGCCTGGCGAAGGCCCTCGCCGAGACGCTCCGGAAGACGGGCGGCTGAGGACTAGGAACGGCCGCCCCCCTCGAGCACCGCGTAGTCCTCCGTCCTCCTCAGGCCCGCCAGGACCCTCGCGACGGGCTCCGGCGGCGGGAGGAGGCGGCGGGCGTCGAGGTTCAGCCAGCCCCCCGTGCTCGTGACGCGGGCCACGGGCCGGCCGGACTCGTCGGCGAACGCGTTCCTCAGGCGGAAGCGGGCCCCGTCCTGGCTCAGGCCGGCCAGGGCGAGCGTCACCGTGAAGGGCTCCAAGAGGCGCAGCTCGCGGAGGTACTCCACCTCGTCCTTGAAGACGACGGGGCCGACGCGCAGGCGCTCGAACTCCCGCATCGGGAACCCCCCGTCCGCGAAGCAGAGCATCCTCACGTCGCTCGAGACGTCGAGGTAGGCGGTGTTCCGCATGTGCCCGTTGAAGTCGACGTCCCCCCAGCGGACCAGGAACCTTCGCGTGTAGGGCTCGATCATGATCGAAGGGTAATCGATCCGGCGCCGGGCCGGGGAGCCGGGCCGTCCGGGGGGGCTGCCGGGCCGCGGAGCCATAATCGGCCTCCCGGGCCGCCCTGCCGGCCCCCCCGCCGAAAGGAGCCTCGATGCGCCACCCCCTCCGTCCGTGGCTCGCCCCCGCGGCCCTGGCCACCCTCGCCCTGATCGCCGCGCCCGCCGCCCGGGCCGCCGAGACCGCGAAGAAGCCCTTCACGATCCAGGACCTCTACCGGCTGAAGGGGGTGGGCGAGCCGGCCCTCTCGCCCGACGGGCGGACGATCGTCTTCACCGTCTCGACGACGGACCTCCCGGCGGCCAAGAAGACGACGAACCTCTGGCGGGTCGACGCCGACGGGACGAACCTCTCCCGCCTCACCTTCACCCAGGGGGCCGACACGCACCCGCGCTTCTCGCCGGACGGGAAGACGATCGGGTTCCTCTCGACGCGCTCCGGGGACCCACAGCTCCACCTCCTCCCCCTCGGCGGGGGCGAGGCCGAGCGGAAGACCGACTTCCCCGGAGGGGTCGGGAGCTTCTTCTTCTCGCCCGACGGCAAGCGGGTCGCGCTCGTGGCCGAGGTCCACCCCTCCTGCGGCGCCGACGCGGACTGCAACAGGAAGGCCGACGAGGCGCGCGAGAAGGGGAAGATGAAGGCGCACCTCTCCGACCGCCTCCCCGTCCGGCACTGGAACGCCTGGAGGGACGACAAGCGCTCGCACCTCCTCCTCCTCGACCTGGCCAAGGAGGGGGGAAGCCTCCGGGACCTGACGCCGGGCGACGCCGACGTGCCCGCCTTCGCCCTCGGCGGGGAGGCCGAGGTGGCCTTCTCGCCCGACGGGAAGGCCCTCGTCTTCAGCTCGAACCGGGACGAGGCGCTCGCCGCCTCGACGAACTCCGACCTCTTCGAGGTGCCGGTGGACGCCCCGGACGCCTCGCTCGCGAGCCCCCGGCGGCTGACGGGGGCGAACCGCGCGTGGGACGGCTCCCCCGCCTTCTCGCCCGACGGGAGGTTCCTGGCCTACCGCTCCCAGAAGACGCCCGGCTTCGAGGCGGACCTCTTCCGGATCTCTCTCCTGGACCGGACGGCGGGGACGACGCACACCCTGACCTCCGGGTTCGACGACACGATCCGCGACCTGGCCTTCTCGGCCGACGGCAAGAAGCTCTACTTCACCGCCGAGATGAGGGGGCGGACGCCGCTCCACGAGATCGACCTGGCCACGGGCAAGCTCCGCGTCCTGACGTCCGACGGGACGCTCGACGCGTGGCACGTCTCGCGCGACGGGACGTTCGCCGTCGTGGCGCGCCGGAGGATCGGGAGCCCGTCCGAGCTCTGGCGGGTCGACCTGACCGGGAAGGCGAAGGAGCCGGAGGTCCGCCTGACGCGGTTCAACGAGCCGGTCGAGAAGGAGGTCGACATCCGGACCGCCGAGGAGGTCTTCGTCGACGGCGCCGCCGGGAAGAAGGTGCAGGTCTGGATCGTGAAACCGCACGGCTTCGACCCGGCGAAGAAGTACCCGCTCATCCTGAACGTCCACGGCGGCCCGCAGCAGCAGTGGGCCGACGCCTTCCGCGGGGACTGGCAGGTCTACCCGGGGGCGGGGTACGTCGTCGCCTTCCCGAACCCCCACGGCTCCACCGGCTTCGGGTCGGAGTACACGGCCGCCATCTCGGGCGACTGGGACGGCAACGTGATGACCGACATCCGGAAGGTGACCGACGCCCTGGCCGCCCTGCCGTACGTCGACGCCGGCCGGATGGGCGCCATGGGCTGGTCCTGGGGCGGGTACGCCATGATGTGGCTGGAGGGGCACACCGACCGGTACAAGGCGCTGGCCGCGATGATGGGCGTCTACGACCTGCGGACGATGCACTCGGCCACCGAGGAGCTCTGGTTCCCGCAGTGGGACCTGAAGGGGACGCCGTGGGACAACCCGGGCGGGTACCAGAAGCAGTCCCCGTCGAGCTTCGTGACCGGCTTCAAGACCCCCTGCCTCGTCATCACGGGCCAGCGGGACTACCGCGTCCCGTACACGCAGTCGCTCGCCTTCTTCACCGACCTGCAGCTGAAGAAGGTCCCCTCGCGCCTCGTCGTCTACGAGAACGCGGGCCACTGGCCCAGCTGGTACGAGATGGCGCTCTACTACGCCGCCCACCTCGACTGGTTCCACAAGTACCTCGGCGGCGGCCCCTCGACGCTCGACCCCGAGGCCCTCGTCAGGGGGACGGCGTTCGAGAAGAAGGACGAGGCCGCCCCGGAGACGGCGAAGAAGTAGCGGGCGGACCGGGGTAACCTCGGGGCGCGTGTTCTCCGAGAGGACTCCGTCGGGGGAGCTGACGAACCGTCTGGCCCGCGCGCTCGCCGCGCGGGCCAGGCCGTTCCTGGACCTGACGCGGACGAACCCGACCTGCGTCGAGCTGGGGCTCGACCGCTCCCAGGAGCTGGCCCTCCTCGCCGACGCGCGCGGGGCGTCGTACGAGCCGGACCCCAAGGGCCTCCTCCGGGCGCGCGAGGCGGTGGCGGGCTACTACGCCGGCCACGGCGTGACGGCGGACCCGTCGCGGGTCCTCCTCTCGGCCTCCACGAGCGAGGCCTACTCGTGGCTCTTCAAGCTCCTCGCCTCGCCGGGCGAGGCGGTCCTCGTGCCGGCGCCGAGCTACCCCCTCCTCGACGCGCTGGCCGGGCTGGAAGGGGTGGTCCTCCGCCGGTACCCGCTCGACGAGGCCGACGGGTGGCGGCTCCACGCCGGCTCGGTCGCTGCCGCGGCCGAGGAGGCCGCGCGGGCGGGGCACCGCGTCGCGGCCGCCGTCTGCGTCAACCCGAACAACCCGACCGGCAGCTCGGTCTCCCTGGAGGAGTGGGGCCGGCTCACCGCGCTCGCCGCCGAGCGCGGCTTCGCCCTCGTCTCCGACGAGGTCTTCCTCGACTACCGGTTCGCGCCCGCCGCCTCCGACGTCCGCGTGGGCGCCTCGGAGCCGGGCGGGGCGCTCGTCTTCTCCCTCGGCGGCCTCTCGAAGACGTCCGCGCTCCCGCAGCTGAAGCTCGGCTGGGTCCTCGCGGGGGGGCCGGAGCCGCTCCTCTCAGAGGCGCTCCACCGGCTGGAGTGGATCGCCGACGCCTTCCTCTCGGTCTCGACCCCGGTCCAGCTCGCCCTCCAGGGGCTCCTCGCCCGGGCTCCCCGCGCCGCCGCGGCGGTGACGGACCGCGTCCTTCGGAACGAGGCCCTCCTCCGCGAGGCGTTCCGGCCCTCCGGCGCGGTCAGCGTCCTCCCCGTCCCGGCGGGCTGGGCCGCGGTCCTCCGCGTCCCGGCGCTCGTCCCCGAGGAGGAGCTGGTCCTCTCCCTCCTCTCGGAGGAGGACCTCCTCGTCCACCCCGGCTACTTCTTCGAGTTCCCGCACGAGGCGTTCCTCGTCCTGAGCCTCCTCCCGGAGACGGGCGAGCTCGCCGAGGGGGTCGCGCGCCTGGCGCGCCGTCTCCTGGAGGGCGCGCCGTGAACGGGGCCGCGCCCCTCTCCCCCGAAGCGCTCGCCGCGCTCTGGCGCCTCCTCCCGGCCGTCGTCTCCGCCTCCGCGATCGCCTCGCTCGCCTTCGTCGCCCTCCTCCTCTTCGCGCGCGACCGCTCCCGCCGCGACCTCCTCCTCTACGGGATCCTGGCCGCGGGGATCGCGGCCCACCTCCTCCTCCGGCCGCCGGTCCTCTCGGCGGCGGGGTTCGGCGGCGAGCTCCCGGCGCGCCTGAGGAACGCCCTCTCCTTCCTCCTCCCGGCGACCGGGTGGCTCTTCCTCCTCCGCCTCCGGCAGGTACCGCTCGGCAGGGCGCGGCTCGCCCTCCTCGTCCTGCCGTTCGCGGGTGTCGTCGCCTCGGCCCTCTCGCCCCCGGCGCTCGCCCGGCTCCTCCCGCCGCTCTCCGGGGCCCTCCTCGCGCTCCTCGGCGCGGACGTCTTCGTGGCCCTCTCCCACCCGTCGCGGCGGAGGCGGCCCGACACGGGCCTCCTCTTCGTGGCGACCGGGTCGCTCCTCCTCCTGGCGCTCGTCGAGGCGGCGCTCTCCGAGGGGGTCCTCCTCCTCCCCTCGGCCGACGTGCCGCTCGTCGGCCCCGGCTTCCTCCTCTTCAGCGCCCTCCTCCTCGTGGCGCTGGCCGACGAGGGGCGCCGCCTCCTCGTGAGGGCCACGACCGACCCGCTGACGAACGTCCCGAACCGCGCGGCCTTCGTCGAGCGGGCCCGCCGGGAGCTGGAGCGCGCCTCGAGGACCGGCGAGACGCTGGCGGTCGCGATGCTCGACGTGGACCGGTTCAAGTCGTTCAACGACCGCTTCGGCCACCAGACGGGCGACCGGGTCCTCTCCGCCGTCGCCCAGTCGATCCAGAAGTCGATCCGCGGCAGCGACCTCGTCGGCCGGTACGGGGGGGAGGAGTTCGTCCTCCTCCTCGTGGACGCCGACGAGAAGAGCGCGGTGGCCGCGGTCGAGCGCGTCCGGGCGGCCATCTCGGCGATCGCCCCGCCCCGCGTCCCCGAGCGGATCACCTGCTCGGCCGGCGTCATCGTCCACCACGGCCGGTTCGAGCGCGCCTCGCTCACGGGCCTCGTCGCCGCGGCCGACACGGCCCTCTACGAGTCGAAGAAGGCCGGCCGCGACCGGACGACCCTCGCGATCACCGGGGAGGAGCGGCCGACCTCGCCCGCCGAGGTGCGCTACCGCTGACGGGCCGGGGGCGTCAGGGGCGCCTGGGCTTCTTCCCGGGCTTGCCCGTCGGCTTCGGCGTCGCAGCCGGGGGCTGCGGGGGAGGGAGGACCTCCAGGAGGAGGGAGGTCCCGAGGCTCTCCCAGTCGGCCTTCCGGTAGGCCTCGGCGCGCTTCCGGTCCGCCTTCGTCGTCCGGCGGAGGACCGTGGCCGCCAGCAGGAGCCGCCCCGGGCGCGCGAGCGGCACCGTCAGGCTCCCGTCGGGGGCCGTCGTGAAGGCCGTCGCGGTCCCCTCGGCGTCGAGGAGGCGGACGACGTGGCCCCCGCTGGCCTTCCCGTCCGAGAGGAGCGTGGCCCCGACCGTCTGGCCGGCCCTCAGGCCCGAGGGGTCGGCCGAGAGGACCAGCTCCAGCGGGAGCCCGAGCGGCTCGGCGGCCGACTCGAGGGCCGGTGCCGCGACGGCAACCTTCCTCGGGTCGGCGACGTGCGCGAAGGTCTTGGCGCAGGCCGTCGTGACCTGTCGCCCCGGCTTCTTCGTCTCCTTCCGCTTCCTCCTCTCGGCCGCAACGTCGGCGGCCCCGACCTCCTCCAGCCAGGCGTCGAACTCGGCCGCGGGGACCTCGGCGAAGACGGGCTTCAGCTGGACGGCGAGGGCCGCCACCCCCGCCCCCGCGTACGTCGCTTCCAGCTTCGTCACCGCTCCGTCCGCCCGAGCGCCGGTCATCGGCATCGGCCGGCCTGGGCCGAACCGGACGAAGGTCCGGTCGATGGTCGCGGGCTCGACAGGGGCCTCGGAGACCGGGAACCGCGAGCCCGTCGCCAGCTCCACGCTCCCCGAGTCGCCAGAGACGAGGGCGGGGCGCGAAGGCGTGGGGCGCGGCGCCGCCTTTCCCGCCCGCGCCCTGGCCGGAGGGGGCGCCGGGGCGGTGGGTGCGGGCACGACCGCCGTCAGCCACGTCTCGTGGGCGGTGGCGGGGAGGGCGAGGCCGGCGAAGAGGGCCAGAGCGAGGAGGGTCCGCCGCATCCGGCGGATGATAGGGAAGACGCGTCAGCGGGGGGACTTCCCCTCCGGCAGGAAGCCCGAGTCGAAGAAGACGAGGAGGGCGAGGACCCGCCTCTTCGCTTCGAGGTCGGCGCAGCAGGGCTCGGCCGTTCCCCAGACGCTCCCCTGCCGCCGGATCGTGCCGCCGTCCTCGATCTCGCCCACGAGGGTCCCGTCCCAGCGGACCTTCCCGTCCTTCTCGAGGGCACCGGCGAGCGTCCCGCCGACCCGGACGTCACCGTTGCGCTCGACGCTCCCGACGAGGGTCCCCCCCTTCCTCACGGCTCCGTCCGCCTCGACCCGGCCCTCCAGGTGGCCCCCGACGCGGAGGCTCCCGTCGGCCTCGATCGCCGCCCAGAGCGATCCCCCTTTGCGGACGTCGACATCCTTCCCGCCGGCCGATGCCGGCACGGGGAGGAGGGCGAGGAGGGCGGAAAGGAGCCCGTGGGGAAATCGGCGCATCGCGTCCACCGTCACATCGAGATGGAGCCCTTGCGGAAGTCGGTCTTGCCGAGGAGGACGTTGACGAGGACCGGCACGCCCGACCGCGCGCGGCGGAAGGCGCGCTCCAGGGCGGGCGCCAGGTCCGCCGGGCGCGAGACCACGAGGCCCTCCCCCCCGAACCCCTCGGCGACGCGGTGGTAGTCGGTGGCTCTGAGGGCGGTCCCCACGTCGTCCCCGAGGACCTCCACCTGCTCGCGGGCGATCTGCGTCCAGCAGGCGTCGTTCCCGACGACCAGGACGACCCCGAGGCGGTGCCGGACGAAGGTGTCGATCTCGGCCAGGCCGTAACCGGCGGAGCCGTCCCCCCAGAGGAGGACGACGTCGGACTCGGGGCGGCAGAGCCTGGCCCCGAGCGCGAACCCCGCCCCCACGCCGAGCGTGCCGTAGACGCCGGGGTCCAGCCACGACAGGGGCCCGCGCGGACGGAGGACGTACGAGGCCGTCGCCACGAAGTCGCCCCCGTCGGCCACGACGAGCCCCCCGTCCGGGAGCGACTCCTCGACCGCCTGGCAGGCCAGGACCGGGTCGACGCTGGGCGCCAGCGACGTCCGGGCCTGTCGCGCGCGCTCGGCGATCTCCGCCTCGCGCTTCTTGTCGCGCGCGGCCAGCTTGGCCAGCCACTCCTCCCTCCGGAAGCCCTCGGGGTGGGCCTCGGCCAGCGCGCCGAGGAAGAGGTCCGGGGCGGCCTGGACGGCCAGCGCGGGCCGCCGGTTCTTCGTCAGCGCGCCCTTGTCCCGGTTGACAGAGACGACGACGGCGTTCCTCCCGACCTGCCGGCCGTAGTCGAGCCGGAAGTCGACCGGCGTCCCGGCCAGGAGGACGAGGTCCGCCTCGCGCAGGGACTCCTTGCGCGCGTGCCGCCGCTGGAGCGGGTGGGCGGGCCCGAGGAGCCCGCGGGCCATCCCCGAGAGGTAGACGGGGAGGCCGAGCGCGCTCACCGCGCGGGCCAGCCCCTCCGCCCGCGACGGGTCGAGGAGGGCCTGGCTCCCGACGAGGAGGACGGGCCTCTCGGCGTGGGAGAGGAGGAGCGTCGCCGTCCCGACCGACCCGCGCTCGGGCTCCTGCGGCTCTGCGGCGATCCGCTCCGAGAAACGGACCTCGTCCAGGCCGTCGAACATCTTGTCGAGGTGCCGGCCCAGGTACCAGCGGACCGCCGTCTCGACGAGGGTCCCCGCCTTCTCCGACTTGCGCCCGTACCACCCCCGGACGAGGCCCTCGTCGTAGAGGAGGTCGACGGGGCACTCGACGAAGACCGGGCCGGGGACGCCGTCCGGCGCCACCCGGAAGGCCTCCTCGAGAGCCGGGACGAGGTCGGCGACCTTCTCGGCGCTCGTCTGCCACTTGACGACCGCCTTCAGGATGGCCAGCTGGTCGATGTCCTGGAGCGCCCCGCGGCCCTTCAGGACCGTCGCGGTGGCCCCGCCCAGGAGGACGACGGGAGACTGCGCGAGCGAGGCGTTCTCGAGGGCGGTGAGCGTGTTCGTCACGCCGGGGCCCGCAGTGACCGCCGCGACCCCCGGGACGCCGGTCAGCCGGGCGACGGCGTCGGCGGCGAAGACGGCGGTCGCCTCGTGCCGCGTGTCGACGACCCGGATCCCGCGCCGCTTCGCCGCCACGAGGATCGGCGAGATGTGCCCGCCGCAGAGGGTGAAGAGGAACCGCACCCCCTGCCGGTGGAGGACCTCGGCGACGAGGTCGCCTCCGCCCGGCCGCTCGCTCGCTCCCCGTCCCGCCATCGCTCTGCCTCCTGGGGTCCCGTTCTCCGATTCTGGACCACGGAGACGAAAAACCCCCGCGGGAGGACGGGGAGGAGGCTCCGTCTCCCGCGGGGCGGAGGACCGGGAAGCTCCCGGACCCTCGGGTCAGGACCGGGTGCAGCCGGCCGGGCGTCCCGTCGAGGCCTCACGCAGCTCGACGGTCGCGCCCGTGGCGAGGTCCTTGACCGACAGGGCCACCCAGGCCTCCTGCTGGTCGACCGTCACCGGCGCCACGACGACCTCGAGCCTCATCCCCTCGGCGATCACGAGGCCCGAGGCGCGGAGCGCCCGGAACGGGGAGACGAGGACGCTCTTCTCGCCCCCGGACGTGAGGAGGACGAGGGTGGGCCGGCCCTGCCGGAAGCCGCCGGTGAAGGACTTCACCGTCCCGTCGAGCGTCGCCTTGCGGGAGAGGTCGGGCCCGGTGCCGTCGCACTGGCCGGCTTCGGGACCGCGCCCGCGTCCCTGGCCGTGGCCCTGGCCCCGGCCTCCGCGGCCGCGCCCGCCGGCGAAGAGCGGCGTCCCGTCCTCGGCCCTCAGGGGGAGCGTCAGGCCGCGGGTGAGGTTCTTCACCTCGGCGACGGCGACACCCTGGTCGCAGGCCGTGCAGGCGAAGAGGGTCAGCTCCACGCGGTCGCCGGCGACGGCCGAGAAGCCCTTCTCGACGATGTACCGGTAGGGGCCGAGGACGTAGGCGCCCTCGGCGCCGTCGGACTTCCTCACGGTCAGCGTCGGCATACCGGCGCCCGGGGCGGCCGCCAGGGAGACGACGTCACCGGTGACGACGGTCTTCTGGGAAGGGTCGACGGAGGGAGTGCCGCCGGGGTTCCCGCCTCCCGGCCCGCCCTTGCCGGAGCCCTGCTGCGCGAGGGCCGGAAGGGAGACGAGGGCGGCGAGGAGGGCGGCGGTCGAGAGCTTGCGGAACATGTTCGGTTCCTCCTGTGAGGTCCCCGGCGATCGCCGGGGCCACCCTCGGGCAAGAGAGCCGCGTGCCAGGCCCCCGGACGGACCCAAGTCCCTCAGGCGAAACGACTTGTGTTGCGCGCGCGGGGCCGGCCGCGGGTCCGCCTGCAACTCCTGCACTCCGCCCGGCCTGCAGCGCGCTGCAGGCGCTACGAGAGCCCGAAGCGGCGCAGGCGGTAGTAGAGCGTCCTCACCGAGACGCCGAGCAGCTTCGCCGCGGCCTCGCGGTTCCCGTCGGCCTGCCGGAGCGCCTCGACCATCGCCTCGCGGTCGCGCGACTCCTGGTCGAGCGGGAGGGAGGCCGGCTCGCGGGGCGAGGAGGTGGCCGCGGCGGGGCGGGCCTCCAGGATCCCGAGGTCCTCCGGCCGGATCGGTAGCCCGGCCCGGAGGAGGAGCGCCCGCTCCAGGACGTTCCGGAGCTCGCGGACGTTCCCCGGCCACGGGTGCCGTTCCAGCGCCTCGAGCGCCTCGGGGGTCAGCGGGCTCCTTCCGACGGCGTGCCGGCCCGAGAGCGCGGCGAGGAGGTGGGCAGAGAGGAGCCGGACGTCGCCCGTCCGCTCCCGGAGCGGCGGCAGGGCGACCGGGACGACGGCCAGCCGGAAGTAGAGGTCGCGCCGGAAGGCGCCTCGGTCCACCTCGGCCGGCAGGTCGCGGTTCGTGGCGGCCACGAGGCGGACGTCCACCGCGACGTCGCGCGAGCCGCCGAGGCGCCTCACCGTCCTCTCCTCGAGCGTCCGCAGGAGCTTGGACTGGAGGGACGGCGGGAGCTCCCCCACCTCGTCGAGGAAGAGGGTCCCCTTCCCCGCCTCCTCGAAGCGCCCCGCCCGCGCCCGGTCGGCCCCCGTGAAGGCGCCCCGCTCGTGGCCGAAGAGCTCGCTCTCGGCGAGCGACTCGGGGAGGGCCGCGGCGTTCACCGCGACGAACGGCCCGGAGGCGCGCGGGGAGCGGTGGTGGAGCCTCCGCGCGATCAGCTCCTTCCCCGTCCCCGACTCGCCGGTGACGAGGACCGGGACGTCCCGCGGGGCGACCCGGTCGACGAGCTCGAGGAGGTCGAGGAGCGGCCGGTAGCCGGTCACCAGCTCGTCGTCCCCGGCGCCGCGCGACAGGAGGCGCCTCACGACGCCGAGGAGCGCCTCGGGCGAGGGGAGCGGCTTCGTCAGGTAGTCGGCGGCTCCGAGCCGCACCGCCTCGACGGCGTCGGGGATCGTCCCGAACGCCGTCAGGACGACGACGGGAGCGGAGACGCCCGAGGCGCGCAGGCGCGTCACCAGCGTCAGGCCGTCGACGCGCGGCATCCTCTGGTCGGAGAGGACGAGGTCGAACGGCTCGCGCTGGGCCAGGAGGAGCGCCTCCTGACCGTCCCGCGCCGGGACCGCGTCGTGCCCCGCCGAGGCGAGGACGTCCCGGAGGAAGTCACGGAAGGAGGGGTCGTCGTCGGCGACGAGGATCCGCGCCACGTCAGCCCTTCCCGGCGGAGGGGAGGAAGAGCGCGGCCACGCACCCGCCCCCTTCGCGGGGGCGGAGCAGGACGTCGCCGTTCCCGGCGCGGGCGAGCGACCGGACGATCGGCAGGCCCAGCCCCGTCCCGTCGGCGCGCGTCGTGACGTACGGGTCGAAGGCCTTCTCGGCGTCGACCGAGAGGCCCGGACCGCGGTCGCACACCTCCACGACCGCGAGGTCCCCCTCGCGGCGGAGATCGACCAGGAGCTCTCCCTCCGGGTCGAAGGCCCGGGCGTTGGCGAGGAGCTCCTCGAGGACCGACGTCACGTGCTCGCGGTCGGCCTCCGCCTCGACGGGGGCGGGCGAGACGAGGCGGACGGGCGCGTACGCCGGGACGATCCCGGAGGCGAGCGCCGAGAGGTCCAGCCGCTCCGGCTGCGCCTCCGGGGGCCGGGCGAAGGCGAGGAGGCGCGAGACGAGCCGCTCGATCCTCTCGCTCGCCTCGACGATCCGGGAGGCCCGCTCCCGCTCCGGCCCCGTCGTGGCGGATGCGAGGAGCTGTGCCGTCCCCTTGATGGCGCCGAGCGGGTTCCGGATCCGGTGGGCCAGGCCCGCCCCCGCCAGCGCCACGGCGTCGAGCCGTTGCCTCTCGGCCTCGAGCGCGAGCCTCCTCTGGCGCTCGGACAGGCCGCGCGCGGCGAGAAAGGCCAGGACGAGGAGCCCCGCGGCCGACGCCCCCGCGCCCAGGACGAGGAGACGCGGCAGGACGCGCGTCCGCCCGAGCGCCTCGGCCGGCGTCAGCGAGAGGCGCATCCGCGGCCCTCCCGGCCCGGGGCCGAACGGCCCCTGACCCGGACCGCCCCCCATGCCGCCCCCCAGCCCCCGCCACTCGCGGCCGAGGGCGACCGGCAGGACGACCGCCCCCTCCCCGGTCGAGCCGCACGAGAAGAGGACGCCCGACGGCCCCGAGAGCTCGACCCCCGAGACCTCGGATCCTCGCTCCGCGCAGGCCGCCGCGAGGACCTCGCGGGCGCCCGCGGGCCCCGCCTCCCGGAGCGCGCCTTCCAGCTCGTGCCCGAGGGAGAGGAGGACACCCTCCCGCACCGCCGCGTCGCGGGCCGTCAGGGCGCGGGAGGCGACGGCCGAGAGGACCAGGAGCGCCACGCCCGGGACGAGCGCGAGGAGGAGGAGCGGGAGGAGGAAGGGAGACCTCGGTGTCGGGGGCGGCACGGTTTCTCCGCGCGGGATCGTACGTCAGGCGCCCGGGACGGCTACGATCCGCGCGGTGGACGCCGCCCTCTGGGTCGCCGCGATCGCCCTCGTCCTGGCGGGGCTTTTCGGCACGGTCCTGCCGGCCCTGCCGGGCGTGCCGCTCGTCTTCGTCGGCCTCCTCCTCGCCGCGGCGATCGACGGCTTCTCGAAGGTGGGCGTCCCGACGCTCGTCCTCCTCGGCCTCCTGACGGCCGCGGCGGTCGGGGTCGACCTCGTCGCCTCGTCCTTCGGCGCGAAGAAGGCGGGGGCGAGCAAGGGGGCCGTCGCCGGGTCGGCGATCGGGGCGGTCGTCGGGCTCTTCTTCGGCCTCCCCGGCCTCCTCGTCGGCCCGTTCGCCGGCGCCCTCCTGGGCGAGCTCCTCGTGAAGAAGGACTGGAAGCAGGCGGGCAAGGCGGGCCTCGCGACCTGGGTCGGCCTCGCCCTCGGGACCGCCGCGAAGGTCGCGCTCGCCTTCGCGATGGTCGGCCTCTTCGTCCTGGCCTACCTCCTCTGAGCGCCGTCCCTTCGCGCCAGCTCCTCGTCGACGTGCCGGCAGACGACGTGGAGGACGGCGAGGGTCAGCTCCTGGACGTGGGCCGTCTCCGTCGAGGGGAGGACGACGCCGACGTCCCAGCGCGCCGCGGCGTCCCGCCCTTTCTCGCCCGTGACGAGGACGGTCGCCAGGCCCCGCGCCCGCGCCGCCTCGAGCGCCGCGACGACGTTCGGGCTGGTGCCGGAGGTGGAGAGGCCGAAGGCGACGTCCCCCGGGGCGCCGAGCGCCTCGACCTGCCGGGCGAAGACGCGCGAGAAGTCGTAGTCGTTGGCGCAGGCGGTCAGGATCGAGGTGTCGGTCGTCAGCGAGACCGCCGGCAGCGCCCGCCGGTCGTCCCGGTACCTCACGACGAGCTCGGCCGCGAGGTGCTGCGCCTGCGCGGCGCTCCCGCCGTTGCCGAACGCGAGGACCTTCCTCCCCGAGAGGACCGCGTCGGCCACCAGGCGCGCGGCCGCCTCGACGGACTCCCCCGCCTGTTCCGCCGCGGCCGCGGCGGAGGCCGCCATCTCCGACAGGTGCGCCTTCCAGAGCATCCTCACTCCCCCCGGATCCGCTCGACGACGTTCGTCGTGGAGCGGCCCGCAACGAGCGGGATCAGGGCCACCTCGCCGCCGTACGACCGGACGAACGGGGCGCCGACGACGGTCGCCTCGGTGTAGTCGCCCCCCTTGACGAGGACCTGCGGGCGGAGCGTCCGGATGACCTCCTCGGGCGTGTCCTCCCCGAAGACGACGACGAAGTCGACCGCGTCGAGCCCCCCCAGCACCTGCGCCCGGTCCCCCTCGGAGAGGATCGGCCTCGACGGCCCCTTCAGCCGCCTCACCGACTCGTCGCTGTTGAGGCCGACGACGAGGACGTCCCCGAGCTTCCGCGCCTCGGCCAGGAGCGACACGTGCCCGGGGTGGAGGAGGTCGAAGCAGCCGTTCGTGAAGACGACCCGCCGGTGGGCGCGCCGGAGCGTGGCCGAGAGCGCGGAGAGGTGCTCCCGCTCGATCCGCTTGGAGCCGGGGGTGGCGGCGAGCCCCTCGAGGAGGTCGGCCCACCGGACGGGCGTCGTCCCGACGCGCCCGACCGCGCACCCCGCCGCGCGGTTGGCGACCGTGGCCGCCGTGGCGAGGTCGGTCCCGCTCCCGAGCGCCAGGCCGAGAGTCGCCAGGACGGTGTCCCCGGCGCCGGTCACGTCGAAGACCTCGCGGGCCTGCGCCGCGATCCTCACCGGGGCGCCTTCCCTCGGCAGGAGGAGCATCCCCTCCTCGGAGAGCTTCACGAGGAGGGCGTCGAGGCCGAGCCGGTCCCTCAGAGCCGAGCCGATCTCGGCGACGGTGCCGAGGTCCCGCGCCTCGCGGCCCGAGACGGTCTCGAGCTCCTTGCGGTTCGGCGTGACGACCGTGGCGCCGCGGTACCGGTCGTAGTCGCGCCCCTTGGGGTCGACGAGGGCCGGGACGCCCCGGCGGCGCGCCTCGGAGAGGAGCGTCCCGAGGAGCCGCGGCGTGAGGGTCCCCTTGGCGTAGTCGGAGACCAGGAGGACGTCCGCCTCCCCGAGCGTGGCGAGCGCGGCCTCGAGGAGGGCCGTCTCCGCGGCCGCCGAGAGGCCCGCGGCGATCTCCTGGTCGACGCGCAGGAGCTGGCGCCCCTCCGAGACCATCCGCCGCTTCACGGGGGTCGTCCGGAGCGGGTCGACGACGACGCTCCCGCCCCCGTGCGGCAGCGTCGTCAGCCGCCGCGCGAGCCACGCCCCCTCCTCCTCGGGGCCGACGGCCCCGAGCGCGAGCGTCCGGGCGCCGAGAGCCGAGAGGTTCTCGACGACGTTCCCCGCCCCGCCCGCCCGCCGGCTCATCGCCGAGAGGGACAGGAGCGGCACCGGCGCCTCGGGGGCGACCCGGAGGACCTCGCCCGTCCAGGTCTCGTCGAGCATCAGGTCGCCGACGACGGCCACGGTCACGTTCGGCGCGGCGGCGGCCAGCTCGGTGATCTCGCGCGGCGTCACGTCCGCTCCTTCCCCTTCGCGGGCGCGGACGGGTCGGGCGCGTCCGACTCCAGCCCCAGGACGAGCGCCTGGGCGATGAGCGGGAGCGTCAGCTCGTGGTGGCCGGTGATGGCGAACGACTGCCCGCCGGCCATCACGGGGCGCTTCAGGACGTTCTCGTGCGGGCGGTAGTGCCGGATCATGTCGAGGTCCACGGTCGTGAAGTCGCGCACGTCGTGTCCGAGGTTGCGGGCCATGGAAAGGGCCTTCAGGAAGACCTCCGGCAGGATCACGGTCGACCCGGCGTTCACCCAGACGCCCCCGCCCCCGAGCCGCGCCACGACGTCCCGCGCCAGGAGGAAGTCCCGGTACGACAGCTCGCCCACGAGGGCGCCGTCCATCCCCGGGTGCTGGGCGAGCGTGTCGGTCCCGACCGCCACGTGGACCGTCAGCGGGATGCCGGCCTCGGCCGCCGCGGCGAAGAGGGAGAGGTCGCGGAAGGGGTACCGGCTCCTCCGGACGTGCTCGCCGAGGGACCGCCCGTACCCCCACCCCTTCGGCCGCCCGGCCCGGAGCGCCCGGAAGACGCCGACGCCTGTCTCGCGGCTCATCCCGAACTCGCCGTCGAGGAGGACCGACCCGACGTCCTCGGAGGTCCGGCCGTGGAAGGCGATCTCGAAGTCGTGGATGCCGCTCGCCCCGTTCGTGGCGAGCGCCGTGACGAAACCGCGCCTCACGAGGTCGATCAGGATCGGGGAGAGGCCCGTCTTCAGGACGTGGGCCCCGAAGGCGAAGACGACCGGCTTGCCGAGCCGCTTCGCCCGGTGGATCGCCGCGACCACGCGCCGGATCGACCCCGCGGCGAGGATCTCGGGGAGGCCGTCCCAGAACCGCTTGAAGGAGTCCTCGGGCGACGGCGGCTCGGCGAAGTCCTCGACGGCGACCTTGAACCTTCGCGTGGCGATCGGGTACGTCGTCACGCGCCCGCGGGCGCTCTTCCCCCGGGGGCGGGAGGGTCGGGGCATGCGAGCGGAGGATGCCCCCGCTCGCCGGTTTCGGGAAGGGCGTCCCCCGCTCACCGCGACAGCCGCTCCTCGAGGCGCGCGAGGCCGGCCGGGAGCGAGGGGGCGAGGATCGTCCCCGGGGCCTCGGCCCGGACCCGCCGGCGGTGCGCCCGCCCGTGCCCCGTCAGGACGTGGACGCGGTGCGCCCCGAGGGAAAGGCCCGCGCCGACGTCGTCCCACTTGTCCCCCACGACGGCGCACCGGCGCGGGTCGAGGCCGTGCTTCCGGATCGCCCGGCGGTGGAGGAGCGTCCCGGGCTTGCGGCACCGGCAGGCGACCGCGTACTCCCGCACGCTCCCCTCGGGGTGGTGGGGGCAGACGAGGAAGCCGGCGACGGGCACCCCGCGACTTGCAAGCCGCCGGGCCACCTCGGCGTTGACGGCGTCGGCCTGCCGCCGCGTCAGCTTCCCCCGGGCGATGCCCGACTGGTTCGTCACGACGAAGAGGAGCGTTCCCCGCGCGGTGAAGCGCCGGAGCGCCCCGGCGGCGCCCCGGGTCAGGCGGACGCCGCGGGGGTCGGAGAGGAAGCCCCGCTCGACGATCAGCGTCCCGTCGCGGTCCAGGAAGAGGGCGTCGAGGCGCCTCACTTGCCGGGCGCGCCGAGCGCCTTCCGGACGGCCGCGGCGAGGGCCGACCCCGTCTGGGCCCCCTGGAGCTTGACGGCGGGCTTCCCGTCGCGACCGTAGACGAGGGTGTAGGGGAGGCTCCCGTCCCAGGCGGTGTCGACCGCGTCGATGAAGAGCTGCGGGTCGTGGGTCTTGGCCAGGTAGCAGACGAACGGCACGTTCAGGGACTTCAGGAACTTCGGGACGTCGGTCGTCGCCGTCTTCTTGGTGTCGACGGAGACCAGGACGACCGCCAGCTCGCTCGACCGGAAGCCCTTCGCCGCGGAGACCAGCTCGGGCATCTCGGCCCGGCACGGCTCGCACCAGGTGGCCCAGAAGTTCACGAGGAGGACCCGACCCTTCCGTGTCGCGACGATCCGCGACCGGTACTGCTCCGGCTTGATCAGCTTCACCGGCTCGGCGGCCGACTCCCCCGCGGGGACGCCGAGGGCCGCGGCCCCCAGGACAGCCAGGACCTCCCGGCGCGAGAACCCCCTCGGCGTCTCCACGGCGGCCAGTCTAGCGCGCGCCCGCGGGCACGGGCCCGAGGAGGCCGGCCCGCGGCAGCGGGCGCGCCTCCCCGTGGCGGAGGGGTCCGGGGAAACCGCACGGTCCCGGGTTCCCCGGGAACATGTCAGACCCTCTTGATCGTGCAGCCGAAGGCCTTCGTCTCGGCCTTCGGGACGGCCTTGCCGGACAGGATCGCGTCGAGGGCGTTCCTCAGGTCCGGGGAGCGGACCGCCTTCGGGTCGTCCTGGGACTCGTCGATGCGGCCGTGGTAGAGGAGCGTCCCCTTCGGGTCGAGGACGAAGACCTCGGGCGTCCGCGTGGCGCCGTAGAGGTCGGCGACCCTGTTCTGGTCGTCCTTGACGACCGGGAAGCCGAAGCCGTTCTTCCGGGCGTGCTCGGCCACCTCGGCCGCCGGCTCCGTCTTGTTGCTGTTGACCCCGACGAACGCGACGCCCCTGCCGGCGTACTCCTTGCCCATCGCGGCCATCCGTTCGTTGTAGTCGTTCGAGACGGGGCACTTCGTCGCGACGAAGAGGACGACGACGGCCTTGCCGCCCGCAAGGAGCGTCTTCAGGGCGACCGGCTTCCCGTCGGCGGCCGAGGGGAGGGTGAAGTCCGGGGCCGTCGCGCCGACCCCCGGAGGGTCCGCGAGCCCGGCGGGCGCCGAGAAGGCCAGGACGGCGAGGAGGGCGAGGGCGGCGGTCGACTTCGGGATCTTCATTCCGGTTCCTCCATGAGCGCCGCGAAGGCGCTGCCGGAGATACGTCGGATCTCCTCGACCGGGATCTCCAGGGCGGGCCGGTGGTCGATCCGGACCCTCAGGAGCCCGTTCGTCACCCGCCCGAGGAGGGCGGTCGGGACCCCGTGCCGCCGGGCGGCCGAAAGGACCGGCCGCTCCTCGCCCGGCGGGATCGAGACGAGGACCCGCCCGGCCGACTCGGAGAAGAGGGCGAGAGTCGGCAGGAGAGCGGTCTGGAAGTCGACGTCGGCCCCGAGGGGCTCGGGGCCCTGCGTGGCCTCGGCGAGCGCGACGGCGAGCCCCCCCTCGGAGAGGTCGTGCGCCGAGGCGAGCCTCCCCTCCGAGGCCAGCTCGACGAGGAGGTCGACCAGGGCCTTGACGGCGAGGAGGTCGAGGACCGGGCAGGCCCCCCCTTCCTTGCCGAGGACCGTCGAGAGGTAGGCGCTCGCCCCCAGCTCGTCCCGCGTCTCGCCGAAGAGGGCGACCAGGTCGCCGGCGCGGTGGAAGGCGTACGGGACGGCCCGCGAGACGTCCTCGAGGAGGCCGACCATCCCGATCGTCGGCGTCGGGAGGATCGACCGGCCGTCGGTCTCGTTGTAGAGCGAGACGTTCCCGGAGACGACGGGGGTCTCGAGCGCCCGGCAGGCGAGCGAGATCCC
The DNA here is from genome assembly GCA_008363385.1 of Acidobacteriota bacterium. GTDB lineage: Bacteria > Acidobacteriota > Thermoanaerobaculia > UBA5066 > UBA5066 > RHKY01. The sequence goes on from RHKY01000005.1 coordinate 179,266, forward strand.
CTTCACGGCCGCCGCGAGCTGCCCCAGGACCTCGGGCCGCTCCGGGTTGCCGAAGTTCAGGCAGTCGGTCACGGCCAGCGGCCGGGCCCCCGTCGAGGCCAGGTTCAGAGCAGCCTCGGCGACGGCGTGCGCGGCCCCCCGCTCCGGGTCCGCCTGGCAGAACCGGGGGTTCACGTCGGCCGTGACCGCGATCCCCTTGTTCGTCCCCTTCACCCTCAGGACGGCCGCGTCGGCTCCCGGGCCGAAGACCGTGTCGGTCTGGACGCTCCAGTCGTACTGCTCGGTGATCCAGCGCTTGGAGCAGAGCGAGGGGGAGCCGAGGAGGAGCCGGAGCGCCGCCGCGTCGTCGGGCGCCCCCGAGACGTCCACGCCCCCCTCTCCGGCCCGCGCCGGGACCGGGAGGACGAAGGGGCGCTCGTAGACCGGCGCGGCGTCCACCAGCGGGGCCACGGGGAGGTCGGCGACCACCTCGCCGCCGAACAGGAGCTCCATCCGGCCGGTGTCCGTGACGGCGCCGATCACCTCGGCGTCGACCCCCCAGCGCCGGAAGACCTCGACGACCTCCGCCTCCCGCCCCGCGTGGGCGACGAGGAGCATCCGCTCCTGCGACTCGGAGAGCATCAGCTCGTAGGGCGTCATCCCCGCCTCGCGCATCGGGACCTTCGAGAGGTCGAGGCGCATCCCGACCTCCCCGCGCGCGCACATCTCGAAGCTCGACGACGTGAGGCCCGCGGCGCCCATGTCCTGGATCGCCACGACTGCGTCCCCCTGGAGGACCTCGAGGACCGCCTCCATCAGGAGCTTCTCGACGAACGGGTCGCCCACCTGGACCGTCGGGCGCCGCTGCGACTTCTGGTCGTCGAAGACGTCGGAGGCCATCGAGGCCCCGTGGATCCCGTCCCGGCCCGTCTTCGACCCGGCGTACAGGACCGGGTTCCCGACGCCCGAGGCCTTCGCCCGGAAGATCCGGTCGTGGCGCGCGATCCCGACCGCCAGGACGTTGACGAGGATGTTCTTGTCGTACGCCGGGTGGAAGAACGTCATCCCGCCCACGGTCGGGATCCCGATGCAGTTGCCATAGCCCCCGATCCCGCGGACGACCCCGTCGACGAGGGAGTGCATCCGCGGGGCCTTCGGGTCGCCGAAGAAGAGGGGGTCGAGGAGCGCGATGGGCCGCGCCCCCATCGTGAAGACGTCCCGAAGGATCCCCCCGACGCCCGTGGCCGCCCCCTGGTACGGCTCGATGAACGAGGGGTGGTTGTGCGACTCCATCTTGAAGACGACCGCCAGCCCGTCGCCGACGTCGACGGCCCCCGCGTTCTCCCCCGGGCCCTGGAGGACGCGCGGCCCCTTGGTCGGGAAGCCCTTCAGGAACACCTTCGACGACTTGTACGAGCAGTGCTCGCTCCAGAGGGCCGAGAAGATGCCCAGCTCCACGATGTTCGGCTCGCGCCCCAGCTCCGAGAGGATCCGTTCGTACTCGGAGGGGGTGAGGTTGTGCTCGGCGATCAGCTCAGGCGTGATCTTCGCGGGTGCGGTCCCCATGGCGCGCGAGTCTACCTTTCGCCCCCGCCGTCCCGCAGGGCCCGGGCCCGCTCCCTGGCCGGCCGGCCCGTGAACGCCTTCCACCGGAGGCGCTCGGCCCGGGCCGCCCCGACGCTCTGACGGAGGGCCAGGCTCTCCGCCTCCCGGACGAGCTTGGCCCGCGCCTCGACCCGGGCCGGGTCGATCTCCCCGGACGCCGCCGCCCGGGCGACGGCGCACCCGGGCTCGCCGTCGTGGGAGCAGTCACGGAAACGGCAACCGCGGGCGAGCCCCTCGATCTCGGGGAAGCCGGCGGCCACCGAAGCCCCGTCCAGGAGGCCCAGCTCGCGCAGGCCCGGCGTGTCGACGAGGAGGGCTCCGGAGGGGAGGACGAAGAGCTGCCGCGCCGTCGTGGCGTGCCGCCCCCGGAGGTCCTCCTCGCGGACCGTCCGCGTCGCCTGGCGCTCCTCCCCCAGGAGCCGGTTGACGAGCGTCGACTTCCCCGCTCCCGAGGGGCCGGCCAGGGCGGCGGTGGAACCCGGGGCGAGGAGCCGGCCGAGCCGGTCGAGCCCCGCGCCGGAAGCGGCGCTGACGGCGATCACCTCGACCCCGCCGAGGAGGGCCGAGAGCGGGAGGGCCCGCTCCGCCCCGCGCGCGTCGAGGTCGCCCTTCGTCAGGAGGACGACGGGGCGCACGCCCCCCTCGCGGGCCATCGCCAGGTAGCGCTCCAGGCTCCTCTCGTTCGGCTCTCTTTCCAGGGAAGCGGCCACGAGGAGGACGTCGACGTTGGCGGCCAGGAGCTGGGCCGCGCACCCCTCGCCCGCCGCCTTCCGCAGGAGGCGCGAGGCGCGCGGGAGGACCGCCTCGACGAGCCCGAAGCCGTCGGAGGGGACGTCCCTGAGGGCGACCCAGTCCCCGACCGCGGGGAGGTCGGCGGGTTCGCCGGCGGAGTGCCGGAGGCGGCCGGAGAGGTCGGCGAGCCGCTCGCCGTCCCCGGTCAGGACGCGGTAGGTCTCGCGGCTCTCGAAGGCGACGCGGCCCGGGACGAGGCCGCGAGACGCGTACGGGGCGAAGGACGGTTCCTGGAACGGGCCGAAGCCCAGGTCGGAAAGACGCACGGGGGGACCTCCTCGGGGGTGCGGGAAGGCGAACGGAGGCTCAGCGGCGGGCGGTGGGCCCGCTGCGATCGCGAGGGGGAGCGGCCGGGCTACGACGACGACGTTGGCGTCGCCGCTGTCCGGGCGCCCCGGCCCTCACCGTCCGGCAAGGTCCGTGCGTGTCAGAAGCCAGCTCTCGCGGGCGAGTCTAGCAGGCCGCCAGCGCCGCGCCCACGCTCGCGAAGAGCCGCGCCCCGTCGGCGCTCCCGAGGAGGAGGTCCGCGGCCCGCTCCGGGTGGGGCATCAGGCCGACGACGTTCCCGCGGGCGTTGCAGATCCCGGCCACGTTCTCGAGCGAGCCGTTCGGGTTCGCCTCCGGCGTCGCCTCTCCGGCGGCGTCGACGTACCGGAAGACGACCTCGTCGCGCGCGTGGAGGTCGCGGACCACCTCGGGCGCGGCGAAGAAGTTCCCGTCCCCGTGGGCCACGGGCATCGTCAGGACGTCCCCGGCGGAGAGGCCGCGGGTGAAGGGCGTGCGCGTCGTCTCCACACGGACCCGGACCTCCCTGCAGACGAAGCGCAGGCCGGCGTTCCGGAGGAGGGCGCCGGGGAGGAGGCCCGCCTCGCAGAGGACCTGGAAGCCGTTGCAGATCCCGAGGACCGGCCCCCCCTTCTCCGCGAACGCGACGACGGACTCCATCACCGGCGAGAACCGCGCCATCGCCCCGCACCGGAGGTAGTCGCCGTACGAGAAGCCGCCGGGGAGGATCACCAGGTCCGGGTCGCCGAGGTCCCGCTCGCCGTGCCAGACGAGGCGGGCCTCGGCCTTCAGGACCTGGGCCGCCGCGTGCGCGGCGTCCCGGTCGCAGTTCGACCCCGGGAAGAGGACGACGCTGACGCGGAGCGCCTTCGCCGGAGCGGAGGTCACCCGGCCACCTCCACCTCGAACTCCTCGATGACGGGGTTGCAGAGGAGCTTCTCGGCCATCCGCGCGGCCTTCTCCCTCGCCTCGGCGGCGTCTGCCGCGTCCACCTCCAGGCGGAAGACGCGCCCGGCCCTCACGTCGTGGACGGCCGTCTCGCCCAGCCGCTCCAGCGCCCCCTGGATCGCCTTGCCCTGGGGGTCGAGGACCCCCGCCTTCGGCATGACCGTGACCTCGACCTTCATCGGATCTCCTTGGCCTCCGTCGCGACGGGGGCCGGGTCTGACGCGCTCACCCAGCCGGTGGGCCGGTCGTGCGGGGCGACGTCGGGGACGAGGCCGGCGCCAAGGGCCGAGAGCCGCCCGGTGACGGCGGAGAGGGCCAGCGCCGGCGTGTTGTTCTGGAGGGAGACGTGGAGGAGGACGACCGCGCGCGTCCGCTCCCCCACGAGCGCGGCCATCCCGTCGGCGGCGGCCTCGTTGGAGAGGTGCCCCACGCCCGAGAGGATCCTCCGCTTCAGGAACACCGGGTACGGCCCCTCGCGCAGGAGGTCGACGTCGTGGTTGGCCTCCAGCCCCAGGACCTCGCAGCCGGAGAGCGCCTCGACGACCTCGACCGAGAGGTGCCCGAGGTCGGTGGCGATCCCGACCCGGCGGCCCCTGCCGTCGTTGAAGACGTAGCAGACCGGCTCGCACCCGTCGTGCGGCGTCGTCACGGCCCTCACGAAGAGGTCGTCCCCGAGCCGGAGCTCGTCCCCCCCGGCGAGCGGCCTCAGGTCCGCGAAGAGGGGGCCCGGCAGCCGGGCCGAAGCGAGCGTCCCCGCCGTGCCCCACACGGGGAGCTCGGCCTTCCGCGCCAGGTCGGCCGCCGCGCGGACGTGGTCGGAGTGCTCGTGCGTCAGGAGGAGCCCCGAGACCTCCCCGAGCGTCATCCCGACCGAGGCGAGCCGCCGCGACGTGTCGCGGACCGAGAGGCCCGCGTCGAGGAGGACGGCGGTGCGCCCCGAGCGGACGACGGCGCAGTTCCCCGTCGACCCCGAGCCGAGGAAAGAGACCTCGATCACGACGAGCCGGTGCTCCCGAAGCCGCCGGCCCCGCGCGTCGACGGCGCGAGCGACTCGGCCGGGGCGAAGGCGGCCCGCTCCACGCGGGCCACGACGAGCTGGGCGATCCGCTCGCCCCGCGCCAGGGTCACCGGCTCCTGGCCGAGGTTGACGACGACGACGCCCACCTCGCCCCGGTAGTCGGCGTCGATCGTCCCGACCCCGTTGGCCAGCGCCAGCCCCTTCTTCAGCGCGAGGCCCGAGCGGGCCCGGACCTGCCCCTCGAACCCCGGCGGGATCTCGAGCGTCAGGCCGGTCGGGACGAGCGCGCGCCCGCCGGGCAGGAGCGTCAGCGGCTCCTCCAGCGCGGCGCGCAGGTCCGCCCCGGCGGCGCCGTCCGAGGCGTACGCGGGTGGGGCGAGGTCGGCGAACGGCTCGCGGACCCGGAAGCGGACGACGGGCCCGCTCACGCCGCCAGCTCCCCGGACAGGTCCGCGAGCGAGGCGCCCGCCAGGTCGGGCCCCGTGACGCCGATGCCGTAGCGGCCGACGGCTCCCCAGACGGTCCCGACGGCCTCCTCGACGTCGCTCGCCGTCACGGCTAGGACGTCCCGGAGGAGGCCGTCGGCTCCGTAGGGCTCGCCCCGGTAGAGCCAGTCGCGCATCGCCGCCTCGCGCCGCGCCACCGTCGACTCGAGCGAGAGCGCGATCTCGGACCGGATCTGGTCCTTGGCGCGCGAGAGCTCCGCCCGGCCGACGCCGGCGGCGGAGAGCCGCGCGAGGGTCCGGCCCACGGTCCGGACGAGGCTCGGCAGCTTCGCCGGCGCCGTGGCCGCCTCCAGGAGCGCCAGCCCCGCCTCGCGGTGGAGCGAGAGCGAGGTGCCGACGTGGTAGGCCAGCCCCCTCCGCTCCCGCACCTCGGACCAGAGCCGCGAGGAGACGCCTCCGCCGAGGACGGTCGAGACGATCCACGCGGCCGGGACGAGGGGGTCGGCCTGGGGCGGGGCCGGAGCCCCGAGGAGCAGGTGCGTCTGGCTCAGGTCGGGGCGCGGGACGTGGAGCGCGCAGCGGACCGGACGGGGCCTGCGCCGCCTTCGCGGCGCGGGGCGCGACGGGCGCGCAGAGAGAGGGCGCGGTCCCCGACGCGAGCGCAGCCGGGCGAGGAGGTCGAGGAGGCGGCGCGGCTCGAACGCGCCCACGGCCACCCAGACCGTCCTTTGCGGGCGGAACGCCTCGCGGAACCAGGCGGCCAGCGAGCGCCGCGTCAGCCCCCCGACGCTCTCCCGCGTCCCGAGGATCGGCGCTCCGAGCGGGTGGTCCGGCCAGAACTCCCGGACGAAGTCGTCGTGGAGGCGGTCCTCCGGGACGTCGCTCGCCTCCGCCATCTCCTCGAGGATGACGGCCCGCTCGAGCTCCACGTCCTCCGCCGTGAAGGCGGGTGCCTCCGTCAGGTCGCAGAGGAGCTCGAGGCCCTCCCCGACGTGGTCCGAGGTCGTCCGGGCGTGGAACGTGACGGACTCCTTCGACGTGAAGGCGTCGCAGTCGCCGCCGAGCCGGTCGGTCATCCGGGCGATCGCGGGGCCCGATCGCCTCCGGGTCCGCTTGAACAGGAGGTGCTCGAGGAAGTGCGTGGAGCCCAGCTCCCCCGGCGGCTCGTCGGCCGAGCCCGCCGCGGCCGTCACGGAGACCGCCACGCTCCTCACGTCGCGCATCGGGTCGAGCCAGACCTCGGCCCCGTCCTCGAGCCGTTCGACTTGCATCCGCCGGATCTTAGTCGGACGGGGGCGGGGGGGGAGCCGCCTCACCTCTTGGGCGGCTTGTCCCCGCCGCCGCCGAACCCGGGGCCGGGCAGGCCGCCCGGGGTCTCGATCTCCCCGGACTTGGTCAGGAGGGACTGTTCCGTGAAGCGCCACTCGCTGTAGACGTCGCGCCCCTCCCAGAGCCGGAAGCCCCGCTTCGTCGACTTGGAGTGGACGCCCAGGATCGGGCCCATCGCCACGTCTCCCGGCTTCGCGAAGCCGCCGAAGCCCCCCGGGGTCGGGCTCGGCGTGGGGGTGGGGCGGGGGTCCCGGTCGCCTCCGCCCGGCATGCCGCCGCCGCCCGGCAGGTTCTGGCCCGGCGAGGCGAGCGTGACGAGCCCCCAGTCGGCGCTGCCGGTCATCGGGTCCTTCCAGAGCTTCCTCAGCGCACGCGGCTTGGTCTCGATCATCTCCTTCAGCGAGACCGGGTAGCGGCCGAACCGGCGGCGGAAGACGCGGATCCCCTCGGCGTACTGCAGCCCCCGGAAGATCAGCTCGGCCTCCCGGTCGCGCTGCGCCTGCGCCGAGGCGAGCGGGAGGACCGAGGCGTGCAGGATGGCCATCACCGTCAGCCCGACGAGCAGGGCCACCAGGGTGTACCCGCGGGCCGCGCGGGTGCGGGCGGACGCGGGGCGCGGCGGGCGGGTCACCACGAGCTGTAGGCGGTCCCGTCCAGCGCCGTCTCCGTGGAGCCGGAGTGGACGTCGACGATCCCGGGCGCGGCCTCCTCGGCCCCCTCCTCGTCGTCGGCCTCGGCGTACGTCAGCTGCCAGGTCTCGGAGGACTTCGTGAAAGGGTCGACCGGGACCTTCCGGATGTAGCCGTCGGTGACGAGCGTCTCGAGCGAGTCGGGGTAGTTCCCCTTGTCGGCGTAGTACTGGTCGATCATCGAGCGGAAGGTGAAGAGGTTCTCCTTCAGCGCGGCCTCGCGGGCGCGGATCGGGGTCTTCAGGAGCTGCGGGACGGCCACGGCCGCCAGGATCCCGAGGACCGCCATGACGACGAGGAGCTCGAGGAGCGTGTAGCCGCGGGCGCGGCGTCGCGGAGGGAGTCTCATCTCACCAGTCCCTGTACTTCGTCTTGTCCAGGGCCGTCCCGTCCGAGAGGGAGTAGACGTCGTAGACGTTCTGCCGCCCCCAGGAGGTCGAGTCGGGCTCGTCCTGGACGCTCCTCAAGCCCCACTCCGCCTCCCCCGTCATCGGGTCGATCGGGATCCGGCGGAGGAACTTCCGCTTCTTCTTGATCTGGCCGACCAGGTCCACCCCTTCGACGAGGACCTCGAGCTCCTTGGGGTACCCCTCGGAGTCGAGCGCGACCGGGATGAGGCCCTGGTCGGAGAGCCGCTTGTGCTCGTCGATGGCGTTCCGGATCGTCCGGAGCGCCTCCTTGAGCTCCAGCTCCTTCTGCCGCTTGATCGAGAACCGGGCGGCCGGGACGATCATGGCCGTCAGGATCAGGATCAGGGCCGTGACGACGGCCAGCTCGACGAGCGAGTAGCCGCGCTCCCAGCGCCTCGCCGCGCTCCTCACCGGGCGTCCTCCGCCATCAGGGCGCCGCCGCCGCGGCCACCTCGAGGGTGGCCGGCTCCAAGTCGGGGCGGACCCCGCCCTCCCGGGAGAGGGCCGCCCCGGCCGTGGCGCGGAAGACCGTGGCTCCCGGGGAGAGCCCGCGCACGAAGAGACGCGCCAGGACCCCCTCGGGGAGGCCGAAGGAGGTCCCCACCCGCGAGACGGCGATCCGGGCCCGTCCCGTTCCGGGCTCGGCGTCGAAGCGGATCGAGCCGGGCGCGGCCTGCTCCTGCCACGGCCCCGGGGCGATCCCGGTCACCTCGGCCACCGCGGGGTCCCACTCGAGAGTCAGCTCGAGCGCGTTCAGGTCGGAGAGGCCCGCGGCCCCCGAGAGGTCGAGCGTCCCCTCCCGCCCGGCGGAGAGCGTCGGCGCCCCGGCGACGAGCCGCAGCGCGGGGGCGGCCGCCGCCACGGGGGACGCCTCGTCCCCCTCGGGGCGGAGCGACCCCTGCTTCGGGACCTCGGGCGCGGGGGCGGCCGGCGTGGTCCTGCGGAACGGGTCCGTCGGCGGGAGGCCTTGCTGGAACGGGAGCGGGGCTGCCGGCTTCTGCCCCGCGGCCGGCGCCGAGCGGTCGGGCGCGGCGTCGAACGGGGAGGAGGTGGCCCGCGGCGACTCCAGCCTCACGTTCAGGCCCGAGAAGCTGACGTTGTTCTCCGTGCCGACCCAGATCGGGACCAGGTCGTCGTCCGTGATCTGCGGGGCCCGGACGATCTGGGGCGTCATCGTCAGGAGGAGGTCCGTCGACTTCTGGTCGTCCTTGGTGTTCGTGAAGAGCGGCCCGACGAGCGGGAGGTCCATCAGGAAGGGGATCCCCTTCTTCGACTTCACGCGGTCGTTGCGGTACAGGCCCGCCAGAACGCTCGTCTCGCCGTCCTTCAGCCGGATGGTGGAGGTGATCGTCCGGGTCCCGATGATCGGCTGCGCCAGGCCGCCGGGCGTCTGGACCTCGCCGTCCTGCTGCGAGATCTCGACCATGAGCTTCAGGGTCACCTCCTTGTTGTGGTGGACCCGCGGCTCGATGTCGATCTTGATCCCGACGTCCTGGTACTGGAACGACGTGACCGGGATGACGCCGCTGCCGCCGACGGCCACCTGCGTGGAGATCGTCGTGACCGGGATCGGGATCCGCTGCCCGATCGTCAGCTGGGCCTTCTCCCCCTCGGCGATCCTCAGCTGCGGCTTGGCCAGGATGTCGGCGTCCGTGTTGTCCTTGATGAAGTTGAACGTCACCGTCGGGATCGAGAAGGAGAGGTCCGACTTGCCGAGGCTCATCAGGGCGTCCCACCCGAGCGAGGTGACCGGCTTGCCGTCGTCCCCGACGACGCCGGCCGTGATGCTGTAGGCGGAGAGCTTCGTCCCCAGCTCGATCACCTTCGACATCGTCACCTGGAGGAGCTCCACGTTGACGATCACCTCGGCCCGGGCCTTGTCGTTGACGTCGATGATCTTCTCGGCCACGGCGATCTTGTCGGCCGTGTCGCGGATGACGATGGCGTTCAGCTGCGGGATCGTCCCGAGGCGCCTCAGGTCGAGGATCGAGCGGACCATCGCCGAGACGTCCTTGACGTCCCCGTTGGAGAGGAAGAAGGTCCGGATGACCAGGTCCTCGTACTCCTTGCGGTTCTGGCTCGTGTCCTGGGCGATCAGGATCGTCTTCTCGTCGAGGACCTTGTAGAAGTGCCCCGCCTGCCGCATCACGACCTCGAGGCCCTTCTGGAAGCTGACGGAGCGGAGGTCCACCGTGAACTTGTCGTCCTTCAGCTGCGGGTCGTAGATGATGTTGATCCCGGCCGCCGCCGCCAGCGCGCCGTAGATCTTCTTGATGTTCGTCTCCTGCGGGAAGACGAGGTCGATCGGCTTGTCCGAGGAGGGGACGAGCATCGGCGGGCGGGCCTTGGCGCCCCGGGTCCGTTCCTTGGCCTTCTCGACGGGGCTCCCCCCGGTCGCCTCGGCCCGGCGGCGCAGGAGGTCCTCCTTGGTGGCGGCCAGCTCCTGCCGCGCCGCCTCGAGGCTGCCGTCGAGCGAGACCGCCTGCTCCAGCTCGACGGCGGCCAGCTCCAGCTGCCCCGAGGCCCGGTAGACCTTGCCGCGCTCGTAGTGCGACTGGGCCGCCTTCTGCTTGCCGCGGGCCAGCGCGATCCGGTTCCGGCTGTTCCGCGGGTCGAGCTCGACGGCCTTCTGGTAGGCGAGGACGGCCAGGTCGAGGTGACCGCGGTCCTCCTCGGCCATCCCGTCCCGGTAGTACCGGTTCGCCGTGCAGCTCCCGAGGAGGAGGGCGAGCAGGAGCACGGCGGGGACCGCGCGGCGTCGGCCGGGGAGAGGGCGGTAAGGGGGCGTCTTCGTCATCCGGGTCCCTCCGGGGGCGTCACGAGGAGAACGGGAGGCGCCGCGAGATCCCGGGCGGCAGCCCGAGGAACTCGAAGTCGGCGGACTCGCGGTTGATCTTCTTCAGGATGAAGCGGCCGTCGAGGAGGTCCCCCTCGCGGGCGACGATGAGACGGCCGCCGTCCTCCAGGGCCAGGATCGGGCGCTCCTTCGGCCCGAACACCCCGACGAGCTTGTACGGGATCGGGGGCGGGACGATCGGCGTGGCGGTCGGGACGGGGGTCGGGAGGCGCGGCCCGATGAACTCCGCGCTCCCCTGCGCCGGGAAGGGCGTCGGGGTCGGCGTCGGCGGCGGCGGGGTGGGCGTCGGGACCTCGTGGAAGCGGAACGGGTTCCGCGTCACGGCCCCCGGGATGTCCCCCCGTCCGGCCACCAGGTCGAGCGCCGGGATCTCCTCGGCCCTCACCACCCGCCCGGGAGGCCCGTCGCCCGGGCGGCGCGCGGCCGGCGGGCTCTCGGGGGCGGAGGCCGCGGGCTCGCGCATGCCCCACCAGGCCGCGAGCACCAAGACCACGCAGAGGAGGACGAGGAGGAGCTCCCTGCGCCGCCGGGGGGTCATCTCGACCTCGCGGCGCGGCCCCGCGCCCCGGGCGGCGTGGCGGACGGACCGCCAAGGCGCCGGGGGATCCGGGTCCCGGCCGTGCGGAAGTAGTGGGCCACCGACAGCTGGACCGACAGGAGGTCGGGCTGGAGCGGGTCGAGCGTCACGCCGACGTTCTCGACGACGAGGAACCGGGGGGTCGTCTCGAACTCGTGGAGGAGCTTCTTGACGTCGGCGTAGGTCCCGTCGACGTCGAAGCGCATCAGGATCTGGTCGGCGCCGGGGATCTCGGCCTCGTCGTACGAGATCCGCGCGGGCCTGAGCCCCAGCTTCCGGGTCATGCCGTAGATCTCCTCGAGGAGCGGCGCGAGCCGCTCGCTCCGCGTCCCGAGGGTCGTCCCGTAGAACTCCTCGAGGCCGCGCTGGAGCCCCTCCAGCCGCTCGGCCGTGGCCCGGGCCCGCGCGAGGGCCTCGCGCGCCTCGTCGCGCTGCGCCCGGGCGCCGCGCTCCTCGGCCTGGAGCGCCTCGAGGCGGTCCTCGTACAGGACGCGGTACGACACGAGGACCGCGACGTTGGCGGCGACGACCGCGCCGAGGGCGACCAGGGCCCAGAGGCGGGACCTCCAGGGGGAGCCCCTCACGGCTCGCCCTTCCCGCCGTCGAGATACTGGACGTCGAGGAGGAGCCGGGTCCCCTCCGGAGTCCCGACCTCCGGCCCCTCCTCGGAGCGGGGCTCGGGGTGGTCGAACCACTCGGACGCGTAGAAGGTCCGGATGACCTTCGGGAAGCCGTCGGGGTCGCGGCAGACCAGCTCCAGCTCGAGCGGAATGGCCGCGTCGGTCCCGACGGGGCGCCGGGCCTCGGCCTGGCTGTCCGGGCGCTGGAGCTGGATCCGCGTCACCCGGACCTCGTTCGGCAGCGTCGCCTCGAGGCGGCTGAGGAACCGGGTCCAGGAAAAGGCCCGCCGCCGGGCGATCCAGGCCGCGTCCGCGGCGCCCTGCGCCAGGACCGAGAGGTCGAGCCTGGCGACGGCGGCCTCGGCCGAGGCCCGTTCGCGGGAGAGCCGTCCCGTCTCGTCCTTCAGCGCGGCGATCGACGCCCGGGTCCGCCCCGAGCCGTCGAGGTAGTCGCGCACCGTCCGCAGGCTGACGACCGACAGGACCACGGCCGCCAGGGCGAAGACGGCGACGGCCAGGTTCGCGGGCCGCGTGTTGACGAAGGGCCGGCTGGCGAGGTTCAGGCCGCGCGGCATCGCAGGCTCCTCCTCACGCGTCCTCCCCGGCCATCGCGCCGAGCGCCACCAGGACCGCCGGGTCCTCGACGCCCGAGAGCGTCGCGGCGGCGCCGGGCCGTTCCGAGAGGACGACCACGTTCGGGGCCAGCGCCGCGCGGGTGATCGCGACGGGGTCCGACCCGCCCCGCTCGGCCCGGAACGCCCGGAACGCCGAGACGATCGGCGAGCCGACCGGGCCCGCCGCGCAGGCCAGCCGCACGTCCACCCCCTGGCCGTCCTCCTCCCCGCCTCCGCCGACGAAGGTGGCCGCCAGCCGGATCTCCTGGAGCGCCTCCTCGGGGTCCGACGTGGCCTTCGTCCGGAGGAACCGCAGGCTCCCTCGCTCGAAGAAGATCGTCGTCGCGGCGTCGCCGTCCGCCCAGACGACGAACCCCTCCCCCAGGACGAGGCGCCGCGCCAGCGTCGAGACCGCGACGGCCGCCGACTCCAGCGCCCCGAGCCGCACGCCCGCGGCGTGGAACCCGGCCTCCAGGGCGGCCGCCGTCTCCTCGAGCGTGGCCACCGCCAGGACCCGGGTCCCCTCCTCGCCCGCCCCGGCCGTCTGCCAGGCCGTCCTCAGCACGGGCGAAGGCTCGCCGAAGACCTTGGCGAGCTTCCAGCCGAGGACCTCGGCGGTCTCCTTCGGGCTCCCCTCGGGGTCCTCGCCGTCGAAGACGACGACCCGGACGAAGTCGTCGGGGACGGCGAGCGAGGCGGCGGGGACACGCCCTCCGAGGTCGGCCACGAGGGCGGCGACGGTGCGGCGGAACGGGTCGGGCGCGACGAGCGGGACGCCTCCGGGGCCGGGCCGGAGAGCCTCCGGCGGCAGCGGCCGGGAGGCGACCCTCACCGGCAGGGGGGCCGCGCCCCCCGAGGCGCGCCGCGCCGCGGGGTCGCGCCCGACGTAGAGGAGCCGGTTGCGCGTCAGGACGAACGCGTGCGGCGGGCGCCGCGCGCGGAACGTCGGCGTCCGCCGGAAGAGCCTGCGGAGGGAGCGGACGTCACTCAACGAACGTCACCTTGTTGACCTCGCGAAGCGTCGTCTCGCCGTGGAAGACCTTCTCGAGCGCCGACTCGCGCAGGAAGGACATCCCCTCCTCCTTGGCCGCGCGCTTGATCTCGGCCGCGGGCCGCCGGTCCAGGATCAGCGTCCGGATCCGGTCGGAGAGGTCCAGGAGCTCGGTGATGGCGGCGCGGCCGTAGAAGCCGGTCCCGTTGCACTCGATGCAGCCGCGCCCTTCGTGGAAGGTCACCCCCTCGACCTTCTCCGGCGAGAGCCCCGACTCCTCGAGGAGCTGCGGCGAGGGGACCATCACGTCGCGGCAGTGGGGGCAGATCCGCCGGACGAGCCGCTGGGCCAGGACGCAGTTGAGGGCCGACACGAAGTTGTAGAGGTCGACCTTCATGTTCAGGAACCGGCCCAGGACGTCCACGACGTTGTTCGCGTGGACCGTGGTGAAGACGAGGTGCCCCGTCAGCGCCGCCTGGACGGCGATCTGCGCCGTCTCCTCGTCGCGGATCTCGCCGACCATGACCTTGTCCGGGTCGTGCCTGAGGATCGAGCGGAGGCCCCGCGCGAACGTGAGCCCCTTCTTCTCGTTGACGGGGATCTGCGTGACGCCCCTGAGCTGGTACTCGACCGGGTCCTCGATCGTGATGATCTTGTCCTCGACGGACTGGATCTCGGAGAGGCAGGCGTAGAGCGTCGTCGTCTTGCCCGACCCGGTCGGCCCCGTGACGAGGACCATCCCGTACGGCTCGCGGATGAACTTCCTCAGGCGCCGCATCGTCTCGGCGTCCATCCCGAGGACGTCCAGGCGCAGGTTCTTGAACGCCGCGTTGGCCGACTCCTTGTCCAGGATCCGGATGACGGAGTCCTCGCCGTGGACCGTCGGCATGATCGAGACGCGGAAGTCGATCGTCCGCCCCTTGACGCGCACCTTGAACCGGCCGTCCTGGGGGATCCGCTTCTCGGCGATGTCCAGCTCCGACATCACCTTGATGCGGCTGACGATCGTCTGGTGGTGCTTCTTGTCGATCGGCTCCATCGCCGGGTAGAGGACGCCGTCGATCCGGTACTTGACGATGACGACGTTCTCCTGCGTCTCGATGTGGATGTCGGAGGCGCGGCGCTGGATGGCGTTGAACAGGACCGAGTCGACGAGCTTGATGATCGGGCTGGCGTCGGCGGCGATCCGGTCGATCGAGAGGACCTCGTGCCCCTCCTCGTCCTCCCGCACGACCTGCATCCGGAAGTCCTCGGTCGCCTCCTCGAGGACCCGCTGCGTCGACTCGGACTTCTGGAGGATCTCCTGCAGGGCCGCCCGCGACCCGACCTTCAGCCGCAGCTTCTTCCGGAGGAGCCCCTCCAGCTCGTCGCGCTTGACGACGTCGGCCGGGTCCGTCATCACGACGTGGAGAGTCCCGTTCTCCTCCCGCTCGGGGACGAACTCGAACCTCAGCATCCACTCGAGCGGCGTCCTGCGGAACAGCTCCGGGTCGACCCGGAAGGTCCAGAGGTCGACGTACGGGAGCCCGAGACGCTGCGCCAGCGCCCGGGCGCGGGCCTCCTCGGAGGCGGCGTCCAGGACGCGCGGCAGCGCGGGGGCGTCCTCGGCGGTCGACGGGGCGGCGGGTCCCTTGCTCATGGCCTCACTTGATGTTCTGGATGATCGTGAACATCGGCAGGTAGACGGAGAGGAGGATCGTCGCGATGACGCCCCCCATCACGACGAGGATCACGGGCTCGATCAGGTTGATGAGCCGCTGCAGCATCGCCTCGATCGACTCGTCGTAGAACTCGGCCACGTTGGTCAGCATCTCCTCGAGGGCGCCCGTCGCCTCGCCGACCTTCACCATCTCGACGGCCAGCGACGTGAACTGGCCGGTCGCCTCCAGGCTCCTCCAGAGCTCGGCCCCCTCGCGCACCTTGGGGACGACCGCCTCGACCGCCTCGGCCACCCGCCGGTTCGAGACGGAGCCCGAGGAGATCTCCAGCGCCGAGACGAGGGGCGTGCCGGCACCCACGAGGGTCGCAAGCGCCCGGGCGAACTGCGACAGCGCGAACTGGTGGAGCGTCTTGCCGACGAGGGGGATCCTCAGGAGGAGGCCGTCCAGGCTCCGGCGGCCGGCGGGCGTCGCCTTCCAGCGGAGGAAGAGCGCCACGAGCGCCGCCGTCGTCACCGCGACGACGGCCAGGTTCCCCTTCAGGAACGTGGCGGTCCCGACGACGACCCGGGTCAGGAGCGGCATGTCGCCGCCGAAGCCGGAGTAGAACTCGGTGAAGCGGGGGATGACGTAGGTCATCAGGATGACGATGAGCCCGACGGAGAGGGCGGTGAGGACGGTCGGGTAGACGAGCGCGCTGACGACCTTCCGCCGCACGGCGCCGATCATCTTCTGGTAGGCGAGGTACCGCCGCAGGACCTTCTCGACCTCGCCCGAGCGCTCGCCCGCCTTCAGGGACGTCGCGTAGAGGCGGGGGAACGTCTCCCCGTGCGAGAGGAACGCGTCCGAGAGCGCGACGCCGGAGACGAGCTGCTCCTTCACGTCCGAGAGGATCCGCTTGAACGCCGGGTTCTGCTGCCGCTCGAGGAGGATCTCCAGGCCCGAGACGATCGGCAGGCCCGCCTTCAGGAGCGCCACGAGCTCCTGGTTGAAGACGAGGAACTCCTCGAGCTTGACGGAGCGCCGCCGCCGCGACGGCAGGCCCGCGCCCAGGACGGCGGCGGGGCGCAGGAGCCCGCCGGACTCGCCGGCGAGGCGGATCGAGAAGACGCGGCCGCCGTGCTTGGAGACCTCGGCGCGCACCGCCCGCTCGTCGGCCGCCTCGTACGTCCGGGTGGTCACGGCCCCGTCCGGGGTCCCCACGCGCGCGACCCAGGCCGGCATCAGCGGACCCCCGCGATCCCCGGCCCGGGACCCTCGGGCGCGCCGTGGGCGACGAAGACCAGGAAGAGGGCCGTCGCGGCCGACTCGTCGCGCCCCACGCCCAGGACGTACGGCGGGCCGAGCGGGACGTTGATCGAGGCGCGCACGACCTCGCGGGAGCGCTCGCTCGCCCCCTCGCGGCGGACGCGAGAGAGGACGAGGTTCTGCAGGCGGGCCACGTCCGGGTCGTCGGAGGGCTGGAGGAGGAACTCCAGGCGGTGCTCCTCCCCCAGGTCGTGCCCGACGGAGTCCCCCTCGGTCCCCTGCACGAGGACGGTGTCGACCGCCGAGAGGGCGTGGAAGTTGAAGAGCTTCCCGAGGCGCTCGCCCACGCGCTTGAGCTCCGGCGGCAGCGGACGCCGGGCGGCGCCCGGGGCCTGTGCCGCGCTCGCCTTCAGGAGCGTGACCGTGATCGAGAGGGGGCGGGGCGGGACGTCGAAGCTGGAGAGCGCCTGCGCGGTCCGCTGCACGGCGGGCGCCACGTCCCTGACCGTCAGCGTGTTCGGCCGCGCGTGGAGGAGGACCGAGCCATTCTCGGAGAGGAGCGGGCGGACGAGCGCCGCGGCGTCCTCGGCCCTCCGGAACTTCAGCGTGAAGACCCTCACGACGACCGGGGACGTCTTGTCCTGCGCCGGGGCCTCCGACGGCGCGAGCGCCCCGGCCAGGAGCAGCACGGACACGAGGAGCCTCGCGAGGGCGGGAGCCGGGCGGCGTCGTTCGGCGGGATGCACGGTCCCCTCAGAGGTCGACGCTCTGGTCGACGACGAAGACGCGCTACGCAACGTCCTGAGCAGTGAGTTGCAGAGCGAGGGGTATTCCGTCGTCTCCGCGGCGGACGGGGATGAGGCGATTTCGATCCTGCAGCAGAAGTCGTTCGATCTGGTGTTACTGGACATCAAGATGCCCCGGGTGGACGGGTTCGAGGTGCTGCGCTTCATCAAGGAACGCCACGCCAACACCAAAGTGATCATGCTGACCGGTTTCGCGGACCTCAAGAACGCCATCGAGTCCAAGAAGCTCGGCGCCGAGGACTTCGTCAGCAAGCCGTACGACCTGGTCGACCTTCTGACGACCATCGAGCGCGTGCTCTCGGCCGAGTAATTCCCGTCCTTCCCTCCAACGGACCCCCTCTCCACGGCCCCTTCATGGTGCGCAGTCA